>JANQDZ010000026.1 GCA_028278645.1 Longimicrobiales bacterium
CGGCCCCTCGGAGGAATCCGCTGCCGGAGGGACCGATCCCCAGCCCGACTCGCCGGAAGCCCCCCGAAACTTCCAGGGCCGGAGCTACGAAAGGCATATCGTGTTCCTTACCTTCCAGGGCGACAGCACCTTGCTCGTGCCTTGGTCTTTTTCAGCCAGGACGGAACCTGATGGAGTCGACCGAGAGGTTCGAGGATGGCTGGCCCGGAGTGAGACCTGGGATCCGTTTCTCACCGATCGGTGGGGAGCCCCTCCGAGCTCAGCCCCCTGGCGAATCCTGCCACACGGTCCGGTGCGGCTGGTGGTAGGACTGGAAGACGCTCTGGAGACCATCCTCTTTCAGGACGGCGGTCGTAATCTGGAGGTGAACCTGGGAGAGCTGCTGGTCGAATGGTCCGGACAGAGGGCCCAGACCTTCCGGGTCCACGAGGGGACGGTCGTTCTCTCGGACCAAACGGTGGAAGGCCATATCCTGGACATGAGCCGCGCCTGGGCCGACGGCGACAGTCCTCCAGGGGATTGGGGTGTGCTCCTCTCCGGGGATACGCTTCAGGTCGTTCTGGAGAACCTGGACCAGGAATCCAGCCAGGACGGTGGTGACTACACCCTCCGGGCTCGGATCGAGTTCCTGACCCGACAGTGGCAGGGCGTCAGCCTCCGCTGGTCCGCAGTCCGTGCGTATGAGCCGGCCAGGCGCGACGTTCCCATGAGCTGGGAGATTCGGTCGCCGGAAGGAGATCTCGAAGGCACGTTGGAGGCAGTCGCCCCATTCTTCGAGGCGACCGAAGGTGAAGGGCCCATGCTTCCGGTTGACGCACTGATCGAAGTCACCGGTAACCTTACCTTGGGTGGGGAAGAGTTCCCTGTCCGAGGCCTCATCCGTCACTCACAGCGCTAACCGTGTCCGAACAAGTCCTACAAGCTGTTCTGACTGTGGTGTTTGGAGCCCTTGCCGGAGGCCTCACGAACACGGTGGCGGTGTGGATGCTCTTCCATCCTTACGAGCCCCCGAGACTCTTCGGGAAACGGCTGACACTCTTCCAGGGAGCCATCCCAAAAAACCAAGCCAGATTGGCCTCCGCCGTGGGACGAACGGTGGGCAACCGCCTTCTCACCGAGGATGATCTGACCCAAACCTTTGCCGACAGGGAGTTCCGAGGGGCGTTTGATGATCGCCTCTCGCATTTCCTGGAAGCGGTCCTCCAGCAGGAGCGAGGGTCGGTCCGGGACATGCTGCCCGAACATGTGATGGGTGAGTTGGAGACCATCCTGGATGATGCGGTGGGCATGGGGATGGAGCGGTTTCAGGAATACCTCGCCTCCGAGTCCTTCGAAGAATTCATGGAAGAGAAGGCCAGGACCCTCCTGGAAGCTGTCGCCGACGAGCCGGTGGCGGGGCTTCTTACTCCGGCCCGGGAGGCCGCCCTCACGGAAACCGTGGAGGGATGGCTGGAAGGCGCCGTCGAGAGCGATGGCTTCGAAGGAACGGTCCAGGACTACGTGGAGCGTGCAACGCAAAGTCTCCTGGAGCCGGAAAAGACCTTCGAACAGGTGTTGCCCCTTGGGCTCGTGGGATCTGTGGAGAAGGCCATCTCCTCCTACCTCCCGTTGGCTCTGAAACGACTCGGGCGGGTCTTGGAGGATCCCGAAGCCCGTACCCGGTTCGAGAAAACCCTCCACGATCTCTTCAGCCGTTTCCTGCGGGACCTGGACTTTTTCCAGCGTGTGGTCGCAAGGCTCATCGTCACTGAGGACACCCTGAATCGGGTCTTGGACACGATCGAACAAGAAGGGGCGGAGCGGCTCTCGGGGATGCTCAGAGAGCAGGCCATACAGGACGCCATGGCGAGGGGCGTGAATGACGCCATTGTCGACTTCCTCCGGCGCCCGGTGAACTCCGTGCTTGGCGACCCGGACGATCCCAACGTCAAAGAGGCTCAGGAGACGCTCACGGGATGGGCCGTAGGCGTGGCGAGGGATCCGGCCACCAGGGGGTTCCTGGTGGAAAAAGTCGAGAAGACCCTGGACAAGCTGGGAACTCGAACCTGGGGTGAACTCCTGGAGAAGGTGCCCCCCGACACCCTATCCCGCTGGCTGGTGTCGGCGGCCCGGAGCGAAGCGGCCCAATCCATGTTCAGGGGGTGGGCTGATCGGATCGCCTGGACCCTCCTGGACCGTCCCATCGGGAAGCCCGCCGACTGGCTCCCGCCCGAGGCCCCACAGCGCATCGAAGCGGCCATCGGCGACCCGCTCTGGGGATGGCTCCAAACCCAGGTGCCAGATGTAGTCCATCGTATCAATGTCGCGGGCCGGGTGGAGGAGAAGGTTCTGAACTTCCCCATGGAGAAGATGGAAGAGATCGTCAAACGGGTGACCGATCGAGAGATGAAGCTGATCGTGCGCCTGGGTTATGTCCTCGGAGCCTTCGTGGGGAGCATCCTCCTGGTCATGCGCTGGGTTTGGAGCTAGCCGGATCTCCCGACTCCCTCGATCCCGTTACCATCCCCCCTGGATCGCCCGGGAGCGACTCAAGGTCCATATTGCCCCCCGAAAGCACTCCATGCTGGAGGCTACCCGAACCCTCGAGGCCCCGACCATGCGCCCTCTACCCTTCCGCCCTTCCCGAACGCAGTTCCTGTCCTTCCTGAACCTGGCCCTGGTTGTGGGCCTTTTCGGGTGCTCCCAACCCCCGATCTCCACCCCCTTGGAGCTCGCGGAGGGAGACGTCCTCACCTCTCACGGCGACATGATGGGATTCCTGGCCGATCTCCAGTCGGAGACGAACGGGTTCACCATGGACACCATCGGAGAGTCTCTGGAAGGCCGGCCGCTCGTCGCCCTGCATTTTGGAGAAGTCGGGGAAGGTGAAGACCCGAGCTCGGGAAGGCTCAAGGTACTCATCTACGCCCAGCAGCACGGGAATGAGCCATCCGGGAAGGAGGCCGCCATCGCGCTGGCCCGGGACCTGGCCACGGGAGCCGACCCAGACCTGTTGGAGGGCATCGACTTCTATCTGGTGCCTCAAGTGAACCCCGACGGCTCTGAAAAGGAACAGAGGAGGAATGCCGGGGACATGGATCTCAACCGGGACCACCTTCCCCTGTCTACCCCCGAGGTAGCTGCCCTCCACACTCTTTACAATGAGCTTTTACCCCACGTGACCCTGGACGTACACGAATACGGCTTTGCCGGATCGACATGGGTGGAGGCCGGGCTCCACAAAAACTTCGGCCAACAGATCGGAGCCCTCTCGAACGCGAACATGTCGATGGCCTTGAGAACGTATGCGTGGGATAGAGTGATCCCCCAGATGAAGGAGGCTTTGGCCGAGAAGGACGTCTTCCTTCGAAGGTATCTCGTGACCGACGGACCCGATGCCCGCTTCCGCTACAGCACGACGGCGTTGAACGATGGGCGAAACAGCATGGGCATCTACCATTCCCTTTCGTTCCTGATCGAAGGGAGGAACGGCCTCACGGTCGAGTCGGACATTCGAGAACGCACCCGCCAACAGCTGGAGACCATCAAATCCTTCATGCGTTTTTTTGGTGAAAACGCAGGGGAGGTCGCAACCCTGGTGGACCGGGAACGTGCGGTCCTCCTGGGTGAGGCCCCACCCAAAGAGGTGGCCTTGGTCATGGATTACGTGCCGGACCCCGACGGGCCTGGACTCTCGGTGGGAGTAATCGAGATCGAAACCGGTGAAGAGAGGGACCTCACGATCGATGCTTTTGCGCCCAAGGTAGAGGCCACGGTTTTTATAGACCGTCCCGTGGGTTACGTGATTCCATCGGAGATGCGTCAGGTAATCGGCGTGTTGGAGCGGCACCAGATCGAGTTCCAGCCGATGGATCAGCCCGCCGCGGCCACCCTGGAGTCCTACCGGATCGTGTCGGTGACTCCCACCTCGAAGGAGGACAAGGAATTCCTGGACGTTCGGGTGACGGCATCCCGCGAGGAAGGAACCATCGAGGCGGGCGACATCGTGGTATGGTGCGACCAATTGGCTACCAACCTCATCGTCTCCCTCCTGGAGCCCCAGTCGCAGTGGGGCTTGGCACCCCTCCCGGACTTTGTCGAGCTACTGGACGTAGGCTCCGAGTACCCCATCAGGAGGGTACTGGCTATACAAGACTGATCGGCTTGCCAACGGGTCGCCGGATTTGATTAATCCTTCTTCGAATCCGGGGAAGAGAGGTTAAAAAGTCCAGTGGAGGCGCCTCGGGACCGGCGCCTAAGGTGGGATGAGCGCTGTTGGGTGTTCCGGAGCCATCCCAGGGGAGTGAAGTGTGTCCTGGTTTTCCTGCTGTACCCACCCTCGTCCAGGGCTTTGTCGATCTCTTCGGGGTCTGGTCGATAGCGGCCAGCCGAGCCCAGATAAAGGCCGATTCCGAGGGCCGCCACCCCGCCGAGAATCTTGAGGAATAACACCACGGTGACCCCTCAGGCCCGCTGGATGGTCTCCAGGACCATCGTACCAAGGCCGATCATCAGGATGATTGCTACCGCGTTGGTCCCGACGGCCACCATGCCAACGACCGTCCAGAAGACCAGGTGAGTGAATACGTAACCACCGGGGACCAGGTTGCTCATGAACTCCTCTTGTAAGCCATTCGTTTCTGCAGGATCAGTCTGACTCCGGCGGACGGTTTTTTTGGGGAGGTCGGTGCTCCTCCACCCGTTTCCTCGCTTCCGCTAAATACCCCGGCTCCAATCGAAGGAGCCCTGAGATTTTCCGCATCAGGTAGTCTTCACGGCTTGCCAACTCCCCATCGGAGTAGACCAAGCCCCACATGGCCTCTGCTAGAACCATTTTCTGGCCGAGGGAATAGTGTTCAGCCACGAGGTTGGTGAAGGTCCAGAGATCGACGGCCTCGGCTCGCTGCTCCTCTGCCAACTTGATGAGCTCGGTGGCTTGGCCCTCATCAAGGCCGAACTGACGTCGAACCGCCGCCTCCAGATGGTCTTGCTCTTCGTTTGTGAACTCGTCGTCGGCGTACGCCAGCTCCAGGAGGAGAGCGCACGCTGCCAGGCGGAGGTCCGCCGGTGCGGCTTCGTCCTCGGTTGAGTCCGGTTCGGCCATGTTGGACAGAAAGAATTGTCGAATTGATTCCATCATGATCGGCGCTCCTCCAGCGCCATGCCGATCCAGGAGTTTTTGTCCATTTGAGTCTTTCCCACCCTTTCGCCTTGGAGCCCCCAGGCCCCGCACCATCTTCTCACCTGTGTCATTGGAAGTCCAGGGTCCCCACCTTCCGGATCCCGGCCCTTAATGGCACGACGATGGCCACGACCGAAAGTGCCGTGGCCCCGGCGATCCCCAATACGAGAGGGAGGGTCAGGAAGTTACGGACCGGCTCTCCCCGAAGGTTGGCGGAGAGAAAGGAATACACGGGCCAAGCTTCCAGCAGGATCACACACGCCAGGTATCCAACGGCCGACATCATGAAGAGAAGGCCCCCGAAAGAGGTAGGGATCTCGGCCACGTTGTCAGTCTCATAGTTCGGATACAGGGCGCCGAAGGCCAAGGCCAGGGCGGTAAGGGTGAACGTGGCCACGACCATGGTGCCAGTGGAAAGGGCGAAGATGAGGGGTGATACCTCGAGGATCCAATTCGTGACAACGATGAGGGGAACGGCGATCATCAGCAGAGGGAGAGTCCCAACCCAGTATTTCGACCAAAAGAGCGCCCTCACATCCAGCGGGGACGACCTCAAGAGCCACATCATTCTGCCCTCGAGTGACATGGCCGGATAAACGAATCGGGCCGCGATGGCAGCCACGACAAATCCCGCCAACCCCAGATTCAGAAAGGAAACCACATTGATCAGCAGGAAGGACACCTGTTCCCCTGTGTAGAGGGGAAGGACCTTCACGTTGTAGACGTAGACGACCACCAGGACACCCAAAAGGAAGAGTTGAGACCACTGGGTCGAGTCCCTGAAGAACACCCGGATCTCCTTGGCCACCAAGACTCGTGTCCGAGCCGGGAATCGGCTGAAGACAACCTCGACCCATCGCGACCGAGAACGGTGTTCCCTCCTTGTCGCTCCCTCCTGGGCCCGGCTGAAACCCGTCGAATAGAACCGAAGGTGGAGCCAGGATCCCATCACGAGGAAAGCCGCAGCGGTGGAGAGGAGGAGGAGGAGGGGGAACGGATCGAAGAAACCGTTCAAAAACGACATCAAGGCGCCGGACGCCCACTCGTTGGGCAGCCATACCGACGAGGGGGTCCGAAGAATTGCCAGGAAATCCACCAGGTCTCTGAACTCTTCCGGCCGAACCAGCCGCTCGGGTCTCAGGAACCGAAATACGGCCACGATCCCGGCGGCAGCCAGGAGCCCAATAAGAGCGAGAAGGTCCCGGGTCCTTCTTGCCGGAAACACGTTCACCAGAATGAGGGTGACAGCAATTCCCACCACGGCCGGAAGGACCAGAAACGGCGCCATCACCAGGAGAGCCAGGGCATAGAAGGCCGCTCCGGCGTCGTACGCAAATCCGTATGCGACGAATAGGGGAACCGCCAACAGAGCGACCATCCAAGAAGAGTTCACGATGGTCTCCACCAATCGAGCCCCATACACCTTCAGGATGTCGGTGGGGGAGGCCATCAGGAGCTCCAGGTCCTGCGCCAGAAAGAACGTGGACAGGGAGGTGATGACATTGGAAAGCAGGAGAATCCCCATGAACACGAGGAGGGCGAGCCCCAGGAGCTTTCCGGCCAGGAGGTCCCCCACTCCCTGTGTGTTCCGGAAATAGAGGAGCATCCTCCAAATCACTCCGAAGATCACCCCCCAGAAGAACAGCCCCACAAGGCCCAAAACGATGGCTTTGAAGAACCGCCCTTGGTCCTTCTTGGCCTTGGCAAGTTTCGCGGAAAGCTTCGGGCGGAGAAGCCAGGAAATGCCGGCTGTGCGCGGTTGGGCCCCGTCCATCACACCTCTTCTTCCTGAAGGGTCGCGACTACTTCGGCCAGCTCGTCGCCACCTGTGACCTTCAGGAAGATCTCCTCCAGGCCGACCTGGCCCGCCTCGGCCTGTTCCCGAAGCTCCTCCATGGTACCCCTGGCGATGACGCTCCCTTCGTGGATGATGGCCAGGACGTCGCAGAGGACTTCCACCACCTCCAGCGTATGGGACGACAGGAAAACCGTCCCCCCGTTTTCGACATAGGTTCTGAAAAGGTCTTTCAGGATCCGCGCCGCCTTCGGATCCAGTCCCACCATGGGCTCATCGACGACTATGAGCTCGGGCTGATGGATGAGAGCCGAGCTGATGAGGAGCTTTTGGCGCATGCCGTGGGAGTAGCTCTCGACCAGTTCGTTGCTCCATTGGTCCAGACTGAAGAGCTCCATCAGCCGATGGGCCCTCGCCTCGGACTCGTCCCCGTCCTTCCCCCATAGGCCGGCAACAAATCGAAGGAACTCCCCGCCGGTGAGCTTCTCGTAGAGGTAAGGCCGGTCGGGAATGTATCCGATGCGCGATTTCGCCCTCTCTGGGAACTGGGCGAGATCGTCTCCACCCACCTTGATCCGGCCGGATGACGGAAGGAGAACACCAGAGATCATCCGGATCGTGGTGGTCTTCCCAGCCCCGTTCGGTCCAAGGAACCCAAAGATTGCGCCGCGAGGTACCTGGAGGTCCAACTCCGTCACCGCCGTGAACCTACCGTATCGCTTCGTCACTGCCCTGAGATCCAACATCGGCCCGTGGCCCCCTTGGCGGCGGGGCGTCAGATCCGCGGAGAGGTGCGAAGTCCGATTGAGGCGCTGTCGCCCGGAAAGCTCATCCGTCCCCACCTAGCTACCCTCCCGTTCTGCAGGGTCAGGTCGAACGACCTCGATATCCAGGTTCCCGATCAGGCGAACGATCTCTACCTGTTGGGCCAAACCGCCGATGACGAACCTCAGATGTGCCGCGTCCGCCGGGTATTGCCCGAAGGTGGGATCAACGGCGACCCATTCACCCAACCACACCTCCGGCCAGGCATGGTAGAAAAACGCCTCGTTCATGTAGACCAGCCCTACGGCAGTCCTGGCGGGAAGGCCGAGTGCCCGGGCCATGGCGACGAAGAGGACCGTGTGCTCGTTGCAATCGCCTCTCCCGGCCTCCAGAACCTGGACGGCGTTTGGAATCGAGAAGGTGATCTCCTTTTCAAGGAAATCGTGGACGCCCGCTGTGAGGCGGCGGGTGATCTGTTTCGGATCGTTGTTCCCGAAGTTTCTCCAGCGGGCCACGGCCTCGGCGGCGGCCACAATTCTTTCGTCGTCGCTCTGGATCAGGGGCTCGGGTTGGAGATACTGGTTGAAGTCCATCCTGGGGTAGGGGAGCTCGTCATAATCCGGCCGGATCTCCGCCCAGGCCTCCTGCCGGACGATCAGTGTGTCACCCTGGAGGCGCTGCCGGCCTCCCTCCAGTTGAAATCCCTCCAGATCGACGCCCGAGAGGACGAACCGCAGCTCCTGGTAGTTCTCTACCGCCCCGAGATCCACGTTACTCTGGATAGCCGTGGATAGAATCACGTCCTCGTCGATGGGGGAATCGGCCTGACCCCGAGCATCTTCCTGGGCCTGGCGAGCGAGTTCGTATTCTGTTTTCTCCATGGAGAATCCCAGGGGGCTGGAAGCCTGGACAATCCTTCCATCGCCGTCAATCCAACTCTCTACCTGAATCCCTCCGTACGCCTCCACCACCCTCCACGACGGCACCGAGTCGAAGTGGGCCGGCGTCCAACGGCCCGTTTCATAGTCGAGCTCCGCACTATCGGCAACCAACAAGGTGTCGTGCTGCATCACCTGGACCTCCACCGCTCGGGTGGAGAGGGAGGAGGGATCAAAAACCGGAAGACGAAGGCGGTCCCCCACCTCCAATCCTTCCCCGACAGCCACCCGGATGGGGAGAACCGCAGCGAAGATGGGAGGCTGAGAAAGCCGGTGCGTGACCGTCTGCTCCGATCCACCGGCGTCTACCTGGACGTGGAGGAGAGTATCCCCCTCCACAGAGCCCGTCGCCTGGTATCTACCCACCTCCGAGTCGAGTGCGAAGGAGAAGTCCCTCATCGTCAGGGACGGGGAGAGGTTCACCCGAGTCCTTACCACGGCGGTGCCGGTTTGACCCAAAGCCGGGAGCTCGAGAGAGAGGAAATCATCCAGTAGAAAGCCATCGGGCACTGTGTCGAGGCGGGAGGTCGCCAACCCGACTACCCTGTCGCCCATCCGAAGGGAGTAGAAGTTGACGCCAGGGGCGAGGGTGAGGGCTGCTTCCGCAAGACGAGCCAGCTCGGGCTGGAAATACTCCCGCTTGACCTGCCAACCCACCATCCCGAACCAAACCAAAAGAATGCCACCTCCGAGGAGGCGGCGACGGGTAAGCTTCATCGGTGGAGGGATCCGTTCATATCAACAGCGCTCTAGCCACGGGCTTCCGCCCCCTTCCCCTCGAGCCACTGGAGGGACCGCGAGAAGACCTCTTCCTCATACGCCGTCCCGGCAAGAATCAGGACTTCCCTCAAGCTCCCCGACAAGGCCAAGTGGTCCCGGACGAGGGGAATCATGACCGTGGCGGCTTCCTCGGCTTCCAGATTCCCGGCTCCAATGCCGAGGGGAGGGAGAGCGATGGATTCCAGACCCCACTCCTCCGCCCGACGCAGGCCGTTCTTCAAGGCCAACCGAAGGCCATCGGATGTAACCGGCTCATCGGCGGACTGGAGAACCACATGGATCAGGAAACGGCCGGAAAGCTCCCCACCCGGCGTAATCACTGCGGCACCCACCGGAAGGTCACCCATGTCCAGGAGGCGTTCAGAAACGGCCGTTCCCGCCATGATTTCCAGCGCCCGGCTGAAAGGAGTATCGGCTTCCAGGTTGGCCGAGACCGACCTGAGGATGGCCTCCGATTCCACCTCTCGAGGTCCGGCTCGAACCACGCGAATCATGATCCGGTCAGCTCCCTGGCTTTCCGGTACATGACAGCTGCTTTATCGGGGATGTTCTTCTTGTCGAAAAGGACACCGAGGGTGTAGTAGGCTTTGGGGTTCTGGGGAATCAGCTCCGTCACGCGCTCGAGAGCTTCAATCGCCTCATCGACCCGCCCGAGGCGGTTCAGCGCTTCGCCTTTATAAAAGAAGGGGAGGCCTTCTTCGGGCCTCGCGGCGCAGACCGGATCGAGTTCCATGACGGCCTCCTCATAAAGCCCGCGGCGGAATAGGAGTATCCCCAGATTCGCCCGGATCTGGAGGTCTGTCGGGTCGGTGCGATATGCGTTTCTCAACACCTCCTCGGCTTCGACATACCTCCCCAATGCACCGAGGGCGGCGCCGAGATTCCCTACGACTTCCCGGTTCAACGGATCGATGCGTCGGGCCGTTCGAAGCTGTTCCACAGCACCCTCTGCATCGCCCATCTCATCCAGGAGGACCCCGAGGTTATTCAGTGCCCGAACGTTGAGAGGGTCCTCGGCAACCAGTTCCCGGTAGAGCTCCTCCGCCTCCTCCAGCCGCCCGTCCCTGGCTCTGGCTTTCGCCCATGCCATCTTTTGTTCCCAGGGCGAATCGGGGATCTCGTCCCCCTCCGAACCCGCACCGTCGGCCGGATCGGTTCCCGGCTCCTCCCCCTCCCCGCTGGAAGTAGCCTCCTGCTTCGCGTCTTCCCCGGAGTCGGCGGTTCCGCCGTCAGTCCCGGTCTTGGGCTCATCCTCCTCGCCGGCCGATCCGACTCCTGCGGGTCCGGTGGTCGGCTCCTCACCGAAGGAGAACAGTCCGGTCACCGCGTCGGCCAGTAGGTCGCCCTGTTCCTCCCTACTAACCGGTGGAGTCCGCCGACGGCCCGCGCCTCTCTCGTTGTCTTTTTCTTCCGTCATTTGGGCATCCCGGGCCCGCCCACTTCTCCCTCCACCCAGCGGAGGTAAGGCTCGTGGCCATCTGTAACTGGAACTGCTAGGAATTCCGGAACCTCGTACGGATGCAGCTCAGTCACCCTCTTTCTCAGGGCCGCCACCACATCCCTGGTGGTCTTGAAGATCACGAGGGCCTCGCTGTCCTCCTGAATCTCCCCATCCCAACGATACACCGATATCAGCCCAGGGATCACGTTTCCGCACGCCGCCAGGTGTTCCTGGACAACCCGTCGTGAGAGGGTCATGCCTGTGTCCAGATCCGGAACGGTAACCAGGACGACACACACCTCCGTCCCGCCTGAGTAGGTTCCAGCAACCATCACTCAACCTCCACAAAGACATCGACCTCCAGGTTGGCGGGGTCATAGAACCGCTCGATGAGTGCCCCATACCGTTCTCGGACCACCCTCCTCTTCACCTTCTGGTTCGGGGTGAGGATCCCCCCTTCGATTGTAAACTCCTCTTCGATAATTCCGATCTTTTTCGGCCGCTCGTAACGCGCGAGGTCACCGAGCAGCCCGAAGATCTCGGCACTCAAGTGCTCCTGTACCTTCCTCTGCGTCAGCAGCTCGCGGCGGTTCTCGGTCGCGAGGCCAGCTGACTTTGCCCAACCCTCCAGACAAGGAAAATCGGGCACCACGAGCAGCGCGGGGAAATGCCTTTGATCTCCAATCATCACTACCTGGTCAACGAAGCGATTCCCCTTCACGAGGTTCTCGATGGGGCCTGGCGCGATGTTCTTCCCCCCTGCAGTGACCAAGAGGTTCTTTTTCCGATCAGTGATACAGAGGTGTCCGTTCTCATTGATTTCGCCAATGTCCCCTGTGCGGAACCACTGGTCGTCGTCGAATGCTGCGGCGGTATCCTCCGGCCGATTGAAATACTCCTTCATCACCTGCGGCCCCCGAACCAGGACCTCTCCATCTTCCGCGATACGGATTTCTGTCCCCGGGATGGGCGGTCCTACCGTCCCGATCTGGAAGTTGTCCGGTGAGTTGTGGGTCACGCCCGGGGAGGTCTCCGTTAGCCCATAGGCCTCGAGAATCAGGATGCCGGCGGAAAAGAAGAACTTGTTGATGTGCGGGGCCAAAGGTGCTCCGCCGCTCACGAAGAACACCATGCGGCCGCCCAGGGCCTCATGGATTTTCCTGAAGAGGAGAGCGTGAGCGAGGCGATAAACGCCTCGCAGAACCAGGGTCGGCCGACGTCCCGAAAGTGTCTCTTCTGCCCAAGCTTCTCCCACCTCCCGCGCCCACCGCACCACGAACTTCTTCGCGCCTGACTGATCCATCACCGCCTGGTAGAACTTCTCGAAAACCCTCGGAGCTCCCACCACCTTGGTGGGTTTTGTGATCTTCAAGTCTTCCGCGATGGTCTTCACTCCCCGTCCGTAAGTGATGGTGGCCCCCTTTGCGAAGAAGACCAGGTCCACCATCCGCTGGAGGATATGGGAGAGGGGCAGGAAGCTCAGCGTCACGTCGGTTTCGTCGACGGGGATCACCTTCGTGAGGGCCGTCGCATTGGAGAACAGGTTGTTGTGGGCAAGGACCACCCCCTTCGGATCTCCCGTGGTCCCCGAGGTATAGAGGATCGTGGCCGTGTCCTCCGGTTCGGCTGAGAGGGCCTCGCCGCGAAACTCCTCGGCTGATCTTTTTTCGGCCTCCTGGTGCCCCTTTTCCAAGAACCCCTGCCAGGTCAGGACGCCCTGGGGCAACCCCTCGATGGGATCGAGGACCACCACCACCGGAGCCGATTCGAGGGCCTGGATTGCCTCATTGGCTTTCTGAAGCTGTTCCTCGGTGGAGACAAAAACCGCCTTTGCCCCTGAATCGCCGAGGATATAAGCGATCTGCGCCGAGGTGAGAGTGGTGTGAATCGGAACAAGGGGGACGCCGGCACAGAGGGCGCCGTAGTCGGTTTGGGACCACTCGAAGCGATTCTCGGAAAGGATTGCGCATCTGTCCCCCCTTTTAAGCCCCAGAAAGGCGAGGCCGCCGGCGATATCCCTGATCCGGGGCAGGACCTCCCCGAAGGTCAGTTCCTCGAACCCGGAATCGGTGATGGTCCGGAATGCAATTCTCTCCTCGAACCGGTCAACAGAATCGAAGAAGAGTTGCGTGACCGTTCCTTCAGGGACCGGTATCCGGTTGGCCAGGTAGTCGCGAGTCCCCACTGCCACTCTCCTTCCTCGTCTCGTGGGTGCGGGACACCCCTGGTTCAGAGTCCTACCGCGGCACGCGAACGGCAGAAAAGCCTGCTTCGATCCTCAGTGGGTTTGGATATCGATATCGATATCGATGTCCGTCCGGAGGGAGTGCAAAACGCTACAAAACTTGTCCCGGGAAAGCTCCACGGCCCGTTCCACCTTCCCCTGGTGACCCGCCTCGGGGCCCTCCAAGTGGTAAACCAACCGCAGGTGTGTATAGCGCTTCGGATGAGTCGGAGCTCGATCTCCCTCTACTTCCACCCGTAATCCCGTCAGCGGAACCCGAGATCGTTCGAGGATCACCTGTACATCGACGGCCATGCAGCCCGCCACGGCCAAGAGGAGGGCATCCATCGGCCCAGGTCCCTTCAGGGATTTTCCGTCAAAGATGGCCGAAGGGCCGTCCTCGGCCCCTCCTTCATACTCCATCCCCTCTCCGTTCCAGCGAAGCCAAACTTTCTTAGTCGGTATCGGATTCGGTTGGGTTGTCATGGGTAAGGCCGGTGAGCTGGGCCAGGGTGGCTTCGGCGTGGGCGATGTGTTGGTTTGCGGCGGTACCCGTGGGAGGGTCGGCCAGGAATGCCTTTAAGTGTGGAACCGCATCCTGCATCTGCCCCGATCGGATCAGGAGAAAAGCCAATCCGTAGTGGGCGCCGGAAGCTTTGGGGTCTTTTTGGAGGACGTGCCTGTACGTCTTGGCGGCCTCATCGGTCATGCCAATGCGAGTATAGGCGATGGCGATTTGCTGGAGCACCACCGGATCCCCGGGCTGCTCCTTCAGGGCGAGTCGAAGGGAAGTAAGAGCTTCGTGGAACTTCCCCTCTGTGAGGAGTTCCATGCCCTCATCGTAGTAATCGACCCGCCCCTCCTCATCGTCGCCACCAAAAAACTTCTTCCAAACTGACATCGAGAAGGAACCGCTGTTCGAGACGCCAAAATGCCGGATCTTGCTAAAAGGGTGTTGCGAAAAGGGGACGAGCCCCGTTACGAACGCCACGGGGCCATTTGCAAGGCGGGGCTTCGATGGCATAGCCATGCGCTACGTCGAGAAGTTCCAACGAAGCAGATGGTCCCGTGCCGTCGTAACCCGAAGGGCATAGGGAGGTTGCGGCACTATACCGCGTCAGAACTCCTCCCCGATGCTTCAGCATCGCATTCGTCGTCCTTCCTTGTCTAGCAACCGCAAGCTCCCTATGCGGGGCCGCACCCCCTTTTCGCAACACCCTTTTAACGTAGGCGGGCTTCAAATGCCTCGCAACGTCACAAGTGGCAGGGAACCTGGTCCTCCCTTTTTTATCACCAGGGTGTCTCCATCCTCAAGGAGGACCTCCATCTCCAGTCCTGAAACCCCCTGGATGGCATCCGAGATCCCGTCCAAAAGCACGAGTCGCCCGCCGGGCCTCAAGACACGGGCTGCTTCCCCTACCTCGGCTTCTTCCATCTTTCCGCTGATGACCACGCCAAGAAAAGTGTCCGAGTAAAAAGGCATCTCGGATCCGGTCACGATCCGGCTTACGCCGTGGCGCTCCCCGGACCCGCCGAGATTTTCACTCGACCCGACCACCTCGATCCCCTCGATCAGGTCTGCTAGGCCCTGGGCATGTTCCGCTGCGGGTCCCCAAAGGAGCACCGTACCTGGTCCCTCGGTTACACCGAGGAGAGCCCCGAGCCGGATGGTGTCCTCCGGTCCGACGGGGGCGGGATCAGGGATCTCGGACGAGCTCGGGAGAGGTTCTCGCGGCGGGAGCCTGAGGTCGGCAAAACCCTCTACAACCGGGTATCGCTCACTGCATTTCGGGCACCCGAGGATACCCTCGTGAACCCGCCGGTCCCTAACGTCCCTGGCCAGGAGGACCAGCCCGAAGCCCAGGCCACACCGGGTGCATACGAGTCTGTCGGTGAGTGCTAGGTGCATGGCCCGATACGCTGGAAGGCTGACAAACCCTCAGGGGCCATATTGGGCCCACTGCCCTGGGCTTTCTGACACCCGGGCGTACAACAGGCCCTCCGATAGCTCCGGAGGTAGCCGCTTCTTCATCTCGTCGTAGAAGAACCGAGCCTGGTTCTCGGCCGTGCTCTCGATCTCCGTGAAGGGCGAGACGTCGTTCAGATTCACGTGGTCGAACCGCTCGGCCAGCTCCTTCAGGTGCTTCTTGAGATCGGTGAAGTCGTACACCATCCCCTGTTCGCCCACGTCCGGCGCACGAACCGCAACCTCCACGTGGTAACGATGGCCGTGCAGGTGGGCACACTTCCCTTCGTAATTCCTCAGGAGGTGGGCGGCATCGTAATGGGCCTGGACGGAGATCGTGTACATGAGCTTCGCTCTGGGTCTGGGTGTCGGTTCTCGGCCTCGGGGACGGTTAAGAAAGAAGGACGTGTCCCGCCATCGACAACCGAAGGAACTCGTCCCGGGTCTTCTTATCGCTCAGGAAAACTCCCCTCATGGCAGAGGTGAGGGTTTTGGAATTCTGCTTCTCGACACCCCTCATCATCATGCAGAGATGGTACGCCTCCACCACCACCCCCACGCCCATGGGCTGGATCGTATCCCACACGGCTTGGGCCACTTGCTCGGTCAGGCGTTCCTGAACCTGAAACCGGCGAGAGAAGACCTCGACCAACCGGGCCGCTTTGGACAACCCCATGATCTGGCCATCCGGTATGTAGGCGACGTGGGCCTTCCCGAAGAACGGGAGCAGGTGGTGCTCACACATGGAATAGAGCTCGATGTCCTTTACGAGAACCATGTTGTGGTGCCGTTCCTCGAAAATGCCGTCCCCAATCACGTCCTCAGGCGTCATCCCGTAGCCCTGCGTCAGGAACTTCATCGCTTTTGCGACACGCTCCGGGGTCCGGTCCATCCCTTCACGGTTTGGATCAGGATCCAACCGGGCGATCATCTCTCGGACCAGCGACTCGAACGGTACGCTGGAAAGGTCGGCTTCGTGGCTTTTTCCGTCGCCTGACATGGGTTCACTCGAGATTCGGAACAGGTGTTGGGCCCCGGTACATCCTGAGGCATTAAAAGATGCCTCCGTTACACCGGAATCACCACCCGGGTCCGGGTGGGGACGAGGAGGATCAGGGTACAAATAAAGGCCGGCATCACATGGATGCCGGCCTTAGATACGTACCGGAAGGCAGTTATTGAAGCCCGGGTCATAACATCTGGTGACTTCCCTAGGCATTCGCAGTCCCCCGAAAGGGCAGGACGTCCGCCGTTGGAGTCAGTCCCGGCTTCATCTGTGTTGGCTCAGTAACGAAGCCTTCCGACACGCTCCACCCGCAATATAGGGTGGTCCGGGGCCTGGCGTCTAGGATTCTTTCACCGGGAAAACAAATCTATGGATTTTCCCGGAACCCTCGGAGGAACTCCAAGTTCTTCAGATCATTCCCGATCGGGTCCGGTTCCTTCGGCGTTTCAAGGACTTTGGGGATCTCGAAGAAGCGGGGATCCTGGACGATGCGGCGGAACGGATCGGCCCCGAGGCTCCCCTCGCCCAGGTGTTCGTGCCTGTCCTTTCGAGATCCGAACGGGTTTTTCGAGTCGTTCATGTGGAATAGGCCCAACCGGTCCAGGCCCAGGATGTCGGAGAACGCTGTCCAAACTCCGTCATAGTCCTTCACCAGATCGTATCCGGCGGAGTAGGCGTGGCAGGTGTCGAAGCAGATACCCAATCGGTGATGGAGATCCCGAGGGATTCGGGAGAGAATCGCCGCCAGATCCTGGAAGGATCCTCCTACCGTGGTCCCTCCCCCGGCTGTGAGCTCCAGGAGAACCCGGGTTGGCCCATCGACGCCCTCCAGAGCTCTGGTCACCCCCTCGGCATTCCTGGAGATCCCGCTCTCGTGGTCACCGTCTGTGGCATTCCCTGGATGGGTAACAAGGAATTGAAGGCCCAGGATCGAACACCGTTCCAACTCTTCTTTAAAAGAGGAAAGGGACCTATCCCAGAGTTCGCTTTTCGGTGAGGCCAGGTTGATGAGGTAGGAGTCATGGGATCCGGCCACCCCGATCTCGTGGGCTTCCATCTCGGCCTGGAAAACAGCCTTTGTTTCCAAGGTCACCTCCGGCTCGGCCCAGCGGTTGGGCTGCTTGGTGAACAGCTGGAGGCAGGTCGAATTGATCTCCCGGGCCCTTCCTGGGGCCGTTTGAACCCCTCCCGCGGTGGAAACGTGGGCGCCGAATTCATCAAAAGGTGGCTTTTTCAAGGTTTTTCCCATGTGAAGTCCTTTCGGGTCCCAGGGGTTTCCGAAGCAAAGGAACGATTGTCCTTCCCGCCGTCCATGATCCGGAACTTTCTTCCGTCCCGCCGGAAAAAGATCCGCAATCGAGCTCCAGGCCACCCCAGTCAGGAAGCTCGTGAAAATCCTTTAAGGCTATACTTTGCATCCTCTTACGGGATTCCGTCCGAAAAAAAGACGTCTCCGGGACCCCGGGCATGCCTCTTGAGAGTCAGGACCGCCAGAACGCAGGTCCACCCACGGACCCAGACTCACGACGGCGGAGGCCAGACTAGAATGAGGATCAGCACCGACGGGTTCATCGACATTCGGACAACGGTAAAGGTCCGTACCCCTGGATTCCACGATGTCAAAATCGAACCCATGCCCGAAGCCGAGGCAATGGCGTTCCTCCTCTCCCATAGCTTCCCTGGACACCGTCGAATCGCCCGGCCCCTCACTCCCCGTGAGCGGATCAAACTGAAGAAGGCCTCCTGGGCCGACTCAGTGAATGAGCGGATGTGTTTGGTGGACCGAGTTTGGCGGGATATTACTGCCCCTGTCCAATCTCCTCTGGACCCGGAAGAACCCGAGCTGGTTCAGATCGTCAGCGTCGAGGGGGGATGGTCCTATCCGATATACCTGGCCGGGGTCGAGACCCGGGTCATGCCCACGGGCGGGGTGCCACTCTCTGAGCTCAGGAAAAAGCTCGGCGCCCCACTCCTGGACTTGAGCGGTCAAAAGGCGAGTTAACAACAAGGTGCCTCCTCGCCTTCAAAAGAAGGCCCCGGTGCTCAGTTGAGCCCGGGGCCTCTTTCTTTCCTGGATGGCCAGATTCGCCGCTTAGCCTGACCTGGAATCCAACCCCCCTTCCGTCATCCCTCGTACGTTCAAGAGCTCGTCCAGCTCATCCTCGGGAATCAGCCCACGGCGCAGCACGACCTCCCGAACGCTCGCTCTTTCGCGGACAGCTTCCTTGGCGATCTCAGCTGCCTTCTCGTACCCGAGCCGAAGATTGAGGGCTGTGGCAACCGCCGGGTTCATTTCGAGCAGCTCGCGACACCGATCCGAATCAGCCTCGATCCCAACGACACACCGGTCAGTGAAAACACGGCAGCCGCGAGTCAGGAGCTCGATTGATTCCAGCAGGGCCATGGCCATGACCGGCATCATCGTGTTGAGTTCCAGATTCCCCCTGCTTCCCGCGATGGTGACGGTGGCATGATTCCCCATCACCCGGGCCGCCACCATCATCAGAGCTTCTGAGAGAACCGGGTTGACTTTTCCGGGCATGATGGAGCTACCCGGTTGAATGGCCGGGAGAAGGATCTCGCCGATCCCCGAGGTTGGACCGCTGGATAGCAACCGGATGTCGTCCGCCACTTTCATCAGGCTGGTAGCGACGGTGTTCAGGGCCCCGGATGCAGCGACTGCTGCGTCCTTCGCCCCCTGGGCTTCGAAATGGTCAGCGGCCTCCCGAAAGGAGCATCCAGTGGCGGCGCTGATCTTCTCGATGGTCCGGGGTGAAAACTCCTCGTGTGTGTTGATGCCGGTACCCGTGGCGGTTCCCCCCAAGGCCAGCTCGGACAACTCTTCCGCAGCGGCCTCAATCCGGCTGATTCCCAATTCCACCTGCCGAGCCCAGCCGCCGAACTCCTGCCCGAGCCTGATGGGGGTAGCGTCCATCAAGTGCGTGCGCCCGGATTTGAGAATGCCGTCGAAAGCCCGGCCCTTCTCCCGGAGGGCGGTTTCGAGCCCCTCCAGTGCAGGCACCAGATCCTCCAGGAGAGAGGTCCTCGCGGACACGTGAAGGGCCGTTGGGATCACGTCGTTGGAGGACTGGCCGAAGTTCACGTGGTCGTTGGGATGGACATCGAGCGCTCCTCCCACCACCAACTGTTCCGCCCTTTTTGCGATAACCTCGTTCGCGTTCATGTTGGTGGACGTGCCAGACCCGGTCTGATAGACATCAAGAGGGAACTGATCGTCCCAGGTTCCCTCCTCGACCTCCAATGCCGCGTTGGCAATGGCATCTGCCATTTCCTCATCGAGGAGCCCGAGCTCTCCGTTGGTGAGGGCCGCCGCCCTCTTCACCAACCCGAGGGCCCTGATGAACGCCCGTGGAAAGCGTTGACCGCTGATGGAGAAATTCTCCAAGGCCCGCTGCGTTTGGGCTCCATAGAGAGCATCCGACGGGACCCGCACCTCGCCGAGGGAGTCCCGCTCGATCCGGACATCCTCAGACATGATCTTCCCCCCTCAGGTTTTTCGGGGTGGCTGACTCGGGCGGAGCTCGACCCGGCTCGGAAGAGCATTCCCCGGGTATCGGAGCAAGTCCAAAACGGCCCTGGCCACGTCTTCAGGGGTCAGAGCCCATCCTTCTTTCTGCCCGGCAGGCCGGTCTCCGAAGCCGGTATCGACACTACCGGGCATGATGTGACTGACCCTGATCCCTTCGTATCTGAGGTCCAGCATCATGGCCTCGGTCATCCCGAGGAGCCCGAACTTGCTTGCGTTGTATGCCACCCCTCCAGCGAAGGTGTTCCTGCCGGCCAGGGACCCGATGTTCAGGATCCAGGCGTCTCCTGACTTTTTGAGGGTAGGGATCGCAGCCCGCGAGAGATAAAAAACACCGCTCAGGTTGGTGTCGATCTGGACGTGCCAGTCCTCGAGGGACATCTCCTGAATCGGCGCGAACCTCCCGACGCCTGCGTTGTTCACCAACAGGTCCAAGCCGCCAAACCGCTCGACGACCTCTTGAACGACGGATCCGCAGGAATCCGGGTCACGCACGTCAGCCGGCAAGCCCAGCACACGGCGGCCACCGTCCCGCGAGAAGTCCTCCGAAGCCGCCTGGATGTCGCTCCGGGTCCTTGCGGTAAAGGCCACGTTGAAACCAACAGAGAGCAAGTCCCTGACGATGGCTTCTCCGATCCCCTTCGTCCCTCCGGTGACCAGGGCGGTTTTTCCCTCGAACTCCCTTGTCATTCGTTTTCCACCAGCCATTGCTCGGCCTCCAACGCAGCCATGCACCCTGTTCCTGCCGCCGTCACCGCCTGCCGGTAGGTGTCATCCATTACGTCACCGGCACCAAAGACACCGGGTACACTCGTCCTCGTAGCCCCTGCCTCCACCACCATGTATCCCGTGGGCTTCAAGTGGACGGCATCCCCCAGGAAGGCGGTGTTGGGGGTATGGCCGATGGCCATGAATACTCCCTTGCACTCCAGGGTTCGCTCCTCCCCGCTGACGGTGTCGGAAAGGCGAACACCGGTCACGAACTGGTCCCCCAGGATGTCGGATACGGTGGAATTCCATTCCACCCGAACCTTCGGGTTCGCCAGGACCCGGTCGGCCAGCATCTTGGAGGCTCTGAGCTCGTCTCTCCGGTGGATGATGACGACCTCACTTCCGTATTTCGCCAGGTGCTCTGCTTCGGTCATGGCCGAATCGCCTCCGCCGACCACGACCAGAGGCTGGTCTCGGAAAGCCGGCAGGGCCCCATCGCAGACCGCGCAAGCCGAGACGCCACCGCCTGACCGAGCCAGGCGGGTTTCGTTTTCCAGCCCGAGCCAATTGGCCCTCGCTCCCGTGGCAATGATGACCGCCTTGGCCTGAAATTCCCCGCTGTAGCTGGTCCGGAGCTTCTTCGGTTGGGCGGAAAAATCCACACTTACCACATCATCCTGGACGATCCGGGTTCCGTACCGTTCTGCCTGGGCCCTCATCCTCGTCATCAGGTCCTGACCGTCGACCCCTTCAGGGAATCCGGGGAAGTTCTCCACCTCGGTTGTGAACATGAGCTGGCCACCGGGAATCATCTCGGTCCCGCCCATTCCTTCGATCACCAGGGGGGACAGATTGGCTCTAGCGGCATAGATGGCAGCGGTCCAGCCAGCGGGGCCCGAGCCAATTATTATTACGTTCTCTGTTCGCGGATGATCACTCATTATCTCTAAGCATTCCTTTGGAGCCACTCAATCAGTGAGCGACTAGGTCTCTCTGAAGATCTTCAGGTTTGTGGAGTGCCCCGGGTTAACCCTGGCGTTCGGGTCCAGCTTCCGAACCGCTTGGTTGACGGCGGTGGCCGCCTCTGAAAAGCCGGTCGCGATGAGATCAAGTTTTCCGTCGTACGCAACCAGGTCCCCCACCGCAAACACCCCCTCCAGGTTCGTCCTCATAAGCCGATCCACGGCCACCCGGTTCCCCTCCAGCTCGAGCCCCCACTCCTTCATGGGCCCCAGGTCCGGTTTAAACCCCAAAAAGGTCAGGATCCCGTCGACCTCAATGACTGTCTCGTCCCCCGTGCGATTATCGAAGATGACCACCGAGTCCACACGGTCCCCTCCCCGGATTTCCCTTACTTCGTGATGATCACGAAATGAGAGCTCCCCCGCTCTGGCTGCCACTCGGAGCTCCGCTACCGAGCGTTCCAACGCCCGGAAGGCCCCTCTTCGGTGAATCAGCAGGAGTTCCGAGGCTACGTCTTTGAGCGTGAGAGCCCAGTCCAACGCCGAGTCCCCTCCCCCGACGATGAGGAGACGTTTCCCGCGGTAAACGTCCGGATCGGGAACCGAGAACTCGACTCCCTTCCCACGGAGCTCCTCGTACCCTGGACACCTCAGCTTCATGGGTTCAAAAGCCCCTTTTCCGCCAGCCAAGATGAGCATTCGGGTCCGGTATTCTCCGTTTTTCCCCTGGAGGAGGATGAGGTCGCCATCCCGGCCGAGCTCCAGCACTTCCTCGTTCAGAACCACCTCGGGGTCGAATTGGAGTGCCTGCTCGATGAGATACTTACCCAGATCCCGGGCCAGGACCTTCGGGAAGCCCCCGACGTCGTAGATGTACTTCTCCGGGTACAGGGCCATGAGTTGGCCCCCCAGTTCCGGGAGGGAATCGACGAGGCGTACAGACTTCTCCCTCATCCCGGCATAAAAGGCCGCATACAGCCCCGTCGGGCCGCCACCAATCACGGTGATATCGGCGGTATCCTGCTTCATTCATGTATCTCCACCGGGGATTGGAAGGCCTCCACAACCGCAAAGGCTCGTTCCCCCGGAAGTGTTATTTGATTTGGTCCGCTTCCACTCTCACGTCGCGCGGATTAGACGTCAATGGCCGGCGGTTCTTCAGGGCTCAGCGCGATCCTTGCGGCGTCCCGGACCACCTCACGGGCGTTTTCATAATCCAGAGCGTCAACCGCTTGGAGGAGCGGAACCCAGCGACAGTCGGTGATTCCTTCCGCTTCCTGGGGAACCGGCTCCCCGTCCCTCGAGACCATGAGAAAGAAGGTGCAGTACTTGTGGATGAGCCTACCCCTCAAGCGAAAGTACCAATCGATGGTTCTGAGCTTTTGTCCCAAGACCAGGTCTTTCAGACCCGTTTCTTCGGACACTTCCCGTAGTCCAGCTTCAGCGGGGCCTTCGGTACCCTCCAGATGACCCTTGGGAAGTCCCCAATTCCCGTAGGGATCCTTTATGAGGAGGGCATGGATGCGTCCACCGATCCGGCGGATTACGACCCCACCGGCGCTCCTTTCGGGCCGAGCACCCCGATCCTCCTGAACTCCGGAACGGGCGCTCTTTAACTGCGGCGGGGCCTTTTCAGGGTTCGCAGGAGAATGGGCCGAGGGGGGGGCATGAGCCTCAGAAGATCGAGAGTCGGACATACCGCTGGGGTCGCTCCTGGAGGTCTCTGAGTAGTGCAGTCAGCTCTCCCAGAACGCCCTGGGCCTGCGCGACCAGAACAGTGTCGCTCATGAGTTGGCCTAGGGCCCCTTCCCCCGATTCGATCTGGGCCGTCATCCGGTCCAGCCGGGCGAAGGTCGAATCGATCCGAATGATCATGCCTTGAGCGCCCTGAGTCGCTGTGGCAAGCTCTCCGGACAAGTCCTTGAGGTTCGAGATCGTCGCCCGTGCATCATTCAGGGTGGAATCCGTTCCCGGGGCCCCCAGGAGGGCCTCAGCCCGCTCGAAGACCAGATGGGCCGTGTGGGCAGCTGTTCCCAATTCCCTTGCCGACTCCTCAAACTCGGACGCCAGCTCCGACACGGCTCCGGCCTGCGCCTCCATCAGCTGTCGCAGCCGTTCACTCACTTCCTGTACGTTGTCGATGGCCCGGCTGAGGTTTCTGGCTGTTTCCTCCGTAAACGCCTCCTCGACCCGTTCCGTCAGGGCGGCCATATCCTCGGAGATCCGATCTGCGGCGGCGGTGAGTCGGGAGAACTCGGGAAGGGCATACCCCCCAAGCAGGTCAGGATTATCTGGGTCGTTGGGGCTGAAAAAGCGGAACTGAGTGTTGGGTTCAACGCTGGGGTCCACGATCTCCGCTTGCCAGTCGCCGAACATGTTCTCGGGAGCCAGGAGAACCGCGCTGTTCGAAGGGAGTTCGACCTGGTCCCTGATCCTCATCCTGACCCGGACCGCCGCTCCATCTTCTTCCACGCTGATCTCTTCTACCCGGCCAATGTTCACGCCACGGAACTTCACCGCATTCCCGTCCATCAGCTGGCCGACCTGGGTGAAGAGGGCTTCGATCTCGCGGGTACCCCGACCAAAGCTCGCATCTTGGAGCCAAAGTGTGCCCAAAACCGCGGCCACCACCCCGGCTACGATGACCACTCCCACCATGATTTCTCTTCGGCGTGTCATCCTGCTCCCTCCAGGAGCTCCGGTTTCCCTTCGATGAACCCCTTCACGATGGGATCCGGACAGGCCTGGATCTCATCGGGGGTACCCAAAAAACGGATCACACCATCGTGAAGCATCCCGACTCGGTCAGCGACACGGTAAGCGCTCTCCATGTCATGCGTGATCACCACTGACGTGACCTCCAGCTCCTCCCGGGTCCGAATGATGAGGCGGTCGATAACCGTGGTGGTTACCGGATCCAACCCGGTCGTGGGCTCATCGTAAAGCAGGTACTCGGGCCGCGTAGCGATGGCCCTGGCCAAACCGGCCCGCTTCTTCTGTCCGCCGGACAGTTGAGACGGATACCTGCTCTCATACCCCTCCAACTCCACCAGTGCCAAACATTCTCGCACCCGCCGCGAGATGGCCTCATCTGTAAGTTCGGGCATTCGCCGGAGTCCCAAGCCCACGTTCTCCCCGATGGTCAGGGAATCGAAAAGGGCGGCGAACTGGAACACATACCCTACGTTCCTCCGAACCTCATAGAGACCTTCGAGGTCCATGTCTCCGACATTCTTCCCATCCACCCAAACCTCGCCGCTATCTGGCCTCAACAAACCCACCACATGTTTCAGAGCGACCGACTTCCCGGTCCCGGATTGACCGACGATGGCTAGAGTCTCACCCGGCTGGACTTCGAGGGAGAACCCCTTGAGGACCCGATTCGATCCGAACGCCTTGTGGACGTCTTTCAGGAGAATACTCACAGCAGGGTCGCCGCCCAGAAGGCGTCCAACACGAGGATCACCATGCTGCTGACCACTACTGCCCTGGTGGTGGACAGGCCCACACCCTCGGCTCCGCCCCGAGTGGTGAACCCGAAGAAGCACCCGATGGAGGTGATCGTGAGTCCAAAACTCAACGACTTGATCACCGCAAATTTGACGTCCCAGTCGTCGAAGAAGAGTCGCAGCCCTTTCATGAACTCCGGGGTAGACATGTCCAAGAGATAAAGGGAGGTTCCCCACCCGGCGGTGATGCCGATGGCCGTCGCCAGAATCACCACCACGGGAACCATGATGAGCCCTGCAAGGACCCTGGGAACCACCAGGTAGGCGACGGGATCATACGCCAGGGTTTCAAGGGCATCGATCTGCTCGGTGACCCTCATGGTTCCGAGTTCAGCGGCGATGTTGGCCCCCACGCGCCCCGACAAAGCCAGGCCGGTGAGAACCGGCCCCAGCTCGAGAATCATGGTTTTCCCAACGAGTGTGCCGACAAAATAGAGAGGGACCGCTCCGGTGAAGGTGTATGATGCCTGGAGCGCCATGACGACGCCGGTGAAGCTCGCGATGAAAAGCGCAATCGGAACGGAATCCACTCCGATCTTCGCGAGCTGTCCGAGGAGGAGACGGCCCCAGATATCCACCCGCTGGATACCCCGGAGGGTTTGGAGGCCCAAGCCACCCCACTGCCCGATTTGAGCGGCGGTATCCACAGCCGTTCGGCCAAGCCAACGGAACGGGTCCAGCAAAATGTTTAATCTCATTTGTGAGAGTATAGCCGAGGGGGGAAGGGCATCGCCACCCTGGCCAGGAGGAGCTGGTAAGGGGTCAGGCCAAGTGGCCTGGAGGGATCATCGCTCCGGGAGGAGGCCCTCCAAACTGAACTCGACCTCTTCTTCTCGTCGCCCGTCCCGCCCAGGCAACTCATAGACCACCCGGATCCGCCGGACAGCCCGGTTGGGATCATCGATGGTGACCTCGAAATCGAGCTTTTGCTCCTTGGAGGTGAGGCGAGTGCGGACCCGGTCGCCGGGTTCTGCTTCCCTCACATCGGCTGGGTTTCGATAAAGAGCCTTGGTGGACTGACGTCCGGTCTCCAGGTCACGGGTGACCTTGACGTAGCGAAGCCAATCAGGTTGAAACCCTATTACGTACTGGTATCCCCGCTGATCCACGCCGTACCCGTCCCGGTTGTGCCTCGCCATTCCAACCTCCGGAGAGATGATTCCCGCGCCTAATGGTAAACGAATGTTTTTATTCAAAAAAACTATGTCAAGCTCTCTATCGTTTTTCGTCGGAAAATCCTTTCTATGGATGCGTTTTTCCGGGAACGCTTCAACCCGGATTTTGGGAGGAATCGGGATCTCGATTTTGGGCCCTTGCCCGATCCTTCCCCCTTCATTAGCATAGCATTGCTACGGTTGATGAATCGGCCCGAGCCCGGGCTTTCCCCATATCGCCTCTCTCTATTTTCAGTATTTCAGATAAAAGAAACCATCCGGCGAGCTGCCGAGTTCAATCCTACCTGATCCAGGGAACCCTGGACTGCTCGCCAACCATCGGAGCCCCTCGTGGACATCGCAGAGTTAAAAAGCAAAAGCGTATCAGACCTCCATGATTTAGCGGAGGAACTGAACATTTCGAACTACTCAGGCCTGCGGAAGCAGGATCTGATTTTCCGGATCGAGCAGAACCTCCTGGACAGCGACGTCGTCCTCCGAGGAGAAGGGGTCCTTGAAATCCTCCCTGAAGGGTACGGATTCCTGCGGTCTCAGGACTGGAACTATCTCTATGGGCCCGACGACATCTATGTCAGTCCGTCCCAGATAAAACGGTTCGACCTGAGGACCGGGGACACCATCCTGGGCCAGGTCCGGCCACCGAAGGAGGGAGAGCGGTATCTGGCCCTTCTCAAGGTGGAGAGCGTAAACGGAGACGAGCCGGAAAAGGCGAAACATCGCATCGCCTTCGACAACCTCCGGCCGAGGTTCCCCGAGACCCGGCTCCGCTTGGAGAACAGGGTCGGCGACATTTCCATGCGGGTGATGGACCTGGTCACACCGGTGGGGATGGGCCAGCGTGGCCTTATCACTTCACCCCCCAAAGCCGGTAAAACCATCCTCCTCCAGAAAATCGCCAACTCCATCACGGAGAATCATCCCGAAGTCCACATGATCGTCCTCCTCATCGACGAACGGCCTGAGGAGGTTACCGACATGGAAGAGCATGTGGATGCGGAGGTGATTTCCTCCACCTTCGACGAGCCGGCGGACCGCCACACTCAGGTCGCAGAAATGGTCCTGGAGAAGGCGAAACGCCTTGTTGAGCACGGGAAGGACGTGGTCATCCTGCTCGACTCCATTACCAGGTTGGCCCGTGCTTACAACGTCACGGTCCCCCATTCTGGGAAGATCCTCTCCGGTGGTGTGGACGCGAACGCTTTGCACAAGCCCAAGAGGTTCTTCGGGGCCGCGCGGAACATCGACTCGGGTGGATCTTTGTCCATTATTGCCACCGCTCTCATCGAAACCGGTAGCCGGATGGACGAGGTGATCTTCGAGGAGTTCAAAGGCACCGGGAACATGGAGCTCGTTCTGGACCGGCATATCGCCGATAAGCGGATATTCCCCGCCATCGACCTCAACCGCTCCAGCACGCGAAAGGAAGAACTCCTCCTGTCCGAGCAGGAACTGAACAGGGTCTACCTCCTCAGGAATTTCCTCTCAGACATGCCGTCAGCAGAGGCCATCGAATTTTTGATGGAGCGGATGAAGAGGGTGAAGACGAACCAGGAGTTCCTGGACTCCATGGCGGAGGGGGCGTAAGGGACGGGGTTCACGCTCCCCCTCCCTCGCTGGCCATCCGCTTCGCTCCTGGAGGCTCGTCCGGGGGACGTGAACAACCGTCCCATCCCACCGGCCTTTTCTCTTCCGAAACGGTTTCTCATGGGGCCCCGAAAGGGGCCCAGCCACATCTGACATCGTTGGGGTGATCAGACGGGATCGGGGGATCCTTTGTTCCCCGGGGCGGTATGAAACGTCGGATCAGGCCGTCAATCCCGGGCACGGGGATCACCGATGATCGGCGCACCACCCATCCCCGCAGTCGGTCGAGACACATGATGTGTCCGGCGTCTCTTTGCGTTCGAAAGCTCCGCGCTCCCCTGATCGCCGCCGCCTGCCTGGTCTGCCACTTCTTCTCCGGACCATCTCCCTCTACGGCCCAGGAGATTCGAGGCTCCGTTCGGGACCGGACCACCGGCGCGCCGCTGGTGAATGTCCTGGTGCGAGTGGATTCCCTGGGAGCGGTTACGCTCACGGACGAGGCGGGGTGGTTTATTCTTCGCCGTATTCCCAAGGGTGACAGGGTTCTTTCATTCGAGGTCATGGGATATGAACCATCGGAGGTGGCGGTACGCGTGCCCCGGCGGGAATCCCTTGAAATCCTCATGGCCCCGAGCCCAATTGAGCTCCCGGGCTTCGAGGTCCGAACTTGGCCCGCCACCCGGCAGGTCTCGTACATGTTGAACCAGATGGACCTGCGCCTCGCCCGCCTGCCCGGGAACAACAGGGTGGTGGGTCCTGAGCAGGTACGCCTGTACGACTCGATCCAGGCTAAGGATCCGTGGAAGTTGCTGTACCGGGAGCTGAGGATCCCATGGCGGTTCGGCATCCTGGAAAACGAGCTCTATGAGGTCTATGTCGATGACCGCCGAACCTGGCTGGCCAACCTGATCTTCATGCCTAACTCCCTCGTCTGTAGAATCGAGCAGTACACTCCGCCTCGGATCCCTGGGTACGTGGGTCCCCCCGACCAGCTTCGGGCCTATACCTGCCTCTTTATGGCCGAGGTCGCGGAGGGAAGACGCCAGATGCGGACGGACCTGAACTGGGGGGACCTGATTGCGGGGCCCGGAAACGGAAAGGGTCCCACCCCCTGGGTAATGTCCGAGGGCCGCGGTAGGGGGGGAGGTTAGCTGGGAACCCGGCTCCCTCCTATTCCTCCACCACCCCGTCGTAGCGGGGATTCACGACGAGATCTTCGCCCTCAAAGATCTTTCGGTCCCAGGGGAAGATGATGGTGGCGTCGGTCTGGAGTGCCACATAGTCCGGTTGGAACCCGCCATAGCGGGAGAAGCTCGTGGCCGTCCGAACCTCTGAGGGGCCCCTGTCCCTTATGGAAGCCAATCCCATCCGGAGGGTTTCACCCGACGAGGTTATCTCGTCTACCAGCAGGATCTTCTTCCCCCGGCATTGGAGGGGAGCAGCGGAAAGAACAGCGGGCCGATCCCTGACGACCTCGCCTCCTTCACGCCTGGATATGGTGAGGGCATAGAAGTCCTTCCTCAGCACAGAGGCCACTACGGCCCCCGGGAATACTCCGGCCCGAGCGATCCCGACAACCAGGTCGGGGTCGAAGCCCCTGGCCACTCGAAGCGCCAAAGCGCGGCAGAGCTCCCCGAACATCTCCCAAGAGAGATCGAGAAACTCGGTCGGTTGGGGTCCGGCCGGATCCCACGAATGAAATGTGCTGGTCATGAAGTCCTCCCTCCACGGGGGAACCGAATACTACCTGGATAAGCCCAAAAACTCCAACCTCACCTTGACGCTTACAGCCTGGATTCTCCATCCTCTCGAGAGGAGGGGATTAAATGGACGATGCGATTAAGGCCGAGGCAGATCGGGTTTTTTCCGAGGCCTTGGAGAAGACCGGGGCCCGGGATCCGAGGGATTTCTACCGAAAATCCCTGCGAGGCTTACGTCAGGTCAATCCGGACGGATACAAAAAGGCGGTGGCCCACTACCAGGAGGTGTTGGTCCCATCCATCGCCAACGGCGAGGCGGAGCCCCTTCGTGCTTGGCGGGAATATGGTAGGCTGATCGCCGAGGTCACGGTCAACGGACGAACCGTTTCAATCGACGAGACGGGGCGCTCCCGACCGTACGAGGAAGACGCTCCCATGGACCTGCTGGTCCTCCATCTCCCAGACACCAAAAGCGGCCGGGTCATCCTGGTGTCCCTTCCCCCCGCGCCATCCCAGGCCCAGAGGGCCACGTACGAGCTCCTTGTAGCCGGAAAACACCGCCTCCCCGAGTCAAGCTAGTCTGCGGCGGCACCCCGGTCTTCGGTCATGGCCCTCATAAGGTCGTCCGCCTCCTGGGGAGGCCTGGTCACTAGACTCACCGTGACCGTGGCGATCAACCCGAGGAAAAAGGCAGGGATCAGCTCATAGAGTAGGGCGTCGAGCCGCGGAGTCAGAGTCCAGACGAACGTGACCACCGTTCCGGTTATGAGGCCCGCGAAAACCCCGGCCCGGGTCAGGCCCTTCCAGTAGAGGGCGAGGATGGAGGTGGGCCCCAACGCCGCCCCCAGGCCGGCCCAGGCAAACAACACCAACCAGAAAACCAGGGTCTCCGCCAGCCACCCGAGAATCAAAGCCACCACCACCAGGAGGGCCACGGTGATCCGGGAGTAGAGAACCAGCTGGCGCCGGGGAATCTCGGTATCTCTCCGGACCACTCTCTGATAGAAATCCCTTACCAGTGCTGATGCGGCCACCAGTAGTTGGGAATCGGCGGTGGACATGATGGCGGCAAAGATGGACGCCACCACAATCCCGAAAAGCACCGGGTGAAGGTGCAACTGGGCCAACATGGGATAGAGGTTCTCCGTATCAGCCGCAAGGAGTTGGTCCACTGCCGGGAAGTAGATCCGGCCGGCCATTCCGACCAGGACTGCCCCCGCTCCCATCACCACGTTCCAACTCGTTCCGACCCAAGCCGCCCACCTCAGTTGGGCAGGGTCCTTGATGGACATGTAACGGACCAGGATGTGTGGGTTCCCAGGAGACCCGAGCCCGATTCCAACGAATCCAACCCAAGCCCCGAAACCCAGGGAAATGGGATCCACAAACGCCGGATCATAGGCTCGGAGGTCGGACATGACCGGTCCCCAACCCCCGCCCACCGAGATCGCAACGATGGGGAGGATCACGAGGCCCACCATCATGAAAAGAGCCTGGAGTGTGTCGGTGAGGCTTACCGCGAGAAAGCCTCCCATCATGGTATATCCCAACACGATGGCGGCGGTCAGGAGCACTCCGGTCCACTGGGTCAGGCCGAAGCTGGCCGCCATGGCCTTCCCACCCCCCACGAACTGGGACGCAACGTAGACCACCATGAACGTGAGGATCACCAGGGCGAGGGTGAGGCGGAGTTTCCCGTCATCGTCACCGAAGCGAGCTGCGAAAAAATCCGGGAGGGTAATGCAGTCGTGTCGCTCGCTGAAGATCCTCAGTCGCTTGGCATACGTGAGGAAAAGAATGAGCTCGGCGGCCGTGTACCCCGACACCGCCCACAGGGCCGAGGCTCCCATGGCATAGGCCATGCCGGTGACCCCCAGGAGCAACCAAGCGCTTCGCCCTGACACGACCGCAGAAAGGGCCACGACAAACCGGTTCATGCGTCGGCCGCCGACAAAAAACTCGCTTATTCCCTCAGAGGAGAAGCGGGAGGAATAAACACCGATGCCCAGAAGCACGAAGAGGTAGGCCAAGAAGGATCCTACCGCAGACCCGTCCACCGCGATCTGTGCCGTTATGGCACCTTCTTGCATTGGAGAAGCTCTCCCGGCGGAAGGGGTGTCAGTCTTCGAGGAGGAACGTGATGGCCCAAGCCCCTATCCCTACGTGGGTGGAGATCACCGGAGTGGCCGCGGCAGACAGGATCTCCACTTCACCGTATTCGGCCCGGAGGGCTGGGGTGACTTCTTCTACAATTCCCGGGCATCCTACGTGAACGATTCCGAACCGGAGTCGCTTTGCCCCGTCAGGAATCCGCTTTCTGAGGGCGTTCAGCACCGCAGGCATCATTCTCTTCCTACCGAAGGCTCGCCCAGCCGGTTCGGTGGCGCCACCGTCGTTCGGGACCCAGAGGACCGGTTTCAGCCCCAGGAGGCTAGCCATCCAAGCTTTCCCCCGGCCCACACGCCCCGAGGCCATGAGCCGGTCGAAGCGATCCACCGTCAGCACGATGCCGGACTGGCTCCTGATCCGATCCAGTTCCTGAACGATCTTCATGGGGGAGTGGGCCAACTCGGCCAACTCGGCGGCTTTGACCACCAAGAGGCCCTCCAGTAGGGAGGCCCCCAGGCTGTCGACCAGGTGAACCGGGGCACCGTCGAAGTGGAATGCGGCTGCCTCGGCCGACGCGAACGTCCCCGAAAGGTTGGACCCGGCCATGACTCCCACCACTTCCTCCGCCTCTTCAGCCGCCCGCCGGTAAGCCTCGATGAAAGCCCCGGGAGCCGGTTGGGACGTGGTCGGGAGCTCCCCCGGTTCCCGCAAAGCCTCGTGGAATTCTTCAGCTGTGATATCGACGCCGTCCCGGAGGGTTTCCTCCCCCCGGACCAGGATGAGAGGAACCACCTTGATGCCGTGGGCTCGGACGATCTCTTCCGGGAGATCACATGCACTGTCGGTGACGATTCCCACCGGCCTCCGGACCATGGTCATGTGGCCGTGAGCGGCACGTTCAGCCCGGTCGTGCTGGGCCTGCATGTCTTCGGCTTTGTGGGTAACCAGCTTCCCGAGGGTTTTGAGGTAGGCAAAAACCCCGTCGGGGTCGTCCGTGTGGACATGTACTTTTAAGACTCCTTCCGACCGAATGACGATCAGGGAGTCACCCATTCCCCGGAGCTCATCCCGTACCGCTCTCTGTTCCGGAAGATCATCACCCCGTACCAACGCTTCTGTACAATACCTGAATCGCTCAGCTTCCGGCGGGTATTCGACCTGACCTACGGCCGGAGCTGTCTCGGTAAAGGGGGCAGGAGGATCCGAGGACACGGCTGACTCACCCTGAATATACCCGACCACACCTTCCAGAAGGTGGACAAACCCCTTCCCTCCCGCGTCCACGACCCCGGCCTTCTTGAGCACCGGCAGGAGGTCCGGCGTGCGGTCCAGGGAGGCCCTTGCCCGGTCGGCCAGGTGGCTCATCAACTGTTGGAAGTCGTGCGCCTTTGCTTCCAGGGCAGCCACCGCCGTGTCCCTGATAACCGTGAGAATGGTCCCTTCTACCGGGCGCTCGAGGGCGTTGTGGAGACGATCCGCGCCGGCGTGGAGGGCCGTTCCGAATTCTCGGGGGCAGATCCGAGCCTTCCCCCGCGTGTGGGCGGCAAAGCCCAAAAGGAAGTGGGAGAGCATCATCCCTGCGTTCCCACGGGCTCCCAGGACGGCGGCCTGAGCCACCTCGTGGGCGACGGCGTGGAATTCCCGGTCCCGGTTCTTCCTCAGGTGGTCGGCGATGGCCTGGACGGTCAGGGAGAGGTTAGTGCCGGTATCCCCATCGGGCACGGGGAACACATTAATACGGTTCAACTCCCGGCGCTGCCGCTGAATGTACTCGCATCCCGCCAGGAGGGAGCGGCGGAGCCGAGGGCCGTCGAGATAAGCGATCCGCATGGTTTCCGAAGATCTAAGAGAGGAGGCTTTTTGGCAACGAAACCCACGGCTAGGCGGCCGGGAATGGACGCTGCGGATGGGCACGTTTGGGTCGCCCGGGGCGAGGTAGGCCCTCACACTTCGGTGTGGTTGAAGAGTCGAACGCTCTGGTTCGTAGGTTATGCGACGTTGCCTCCAAGAGGCAGACCGGGATTGAGGTTGCGGTTGAATACCAACCCTCTCTAGAGAGCACAGGCTATGAACAAACGGTCGAAGTTCTTGATCCTCCTCCTCCTCGCTCTGGCCATCCCCCTCCTCCAAGCCTGTGGGGATGCCGGTGCATGGGAGGGAACGATCACAGACAGCGCGGGGGTGGCGGTAGTCCATAACACAGGCACCCCCATGTGGGGCTCCGGTGATGAGTGGACGGTTACAGAGGATTTGAAGATTGGTTCGGTGGCAGGAGAGCGCGAGTACCAGTTCGGGCTCCTCGGGCTTTTTGATGTCGCAGCAGACGGCACAATCTTCGCTCCAGACGTCCAGGCTCAGGAAGTCCGAGCATACGACCAGGACGGGAATTACCTTCGCACCTTGGGTGGGCCCGGCTCCGGTCCCGGGGAGTTGGCCCTGGGGGCTGCCTTCGTGTTTGTCGGCCCCGACGGGGAGGTGGTTGTACCAGACCTGGGCAACACCCGAGTCAACCGCTACGCCCCGTCGGGAGAACCCATTGGCAGCTTCCCGATCCAGATCGAGGCCGGGATCCCGGCTCTGTTCGACCTGGACAGCTCCGGCCGCCTGATCGCTCAACTGAGAGGGCTGGCCGTACCCGGAGTAGCGGCTCTCGAGGACGGTGATCCGTTGGTGGTGTACGACACGACTGGCGTGGTGGTCGATACCTTGGCGCTGCTGCCTAAGGGGCAAACAGCGGAAATCGTGGGAGAACAGGTTCGGGCTCGCCTTTTCGCCCCCGAACCGGTATGGGAGTTGGACGCGGCCGGATCGATCTTCTACGCCATGAACGACCAGTACAAAATCTTCGTGAACGGACCCGACGGAGAGTTGACCCGGATCATCACCAGGGATGTCGCGGCAAAACCCGTCTCAGAAGCGGACAAAGAGGCGATTTTTGACCTGATGCGAAGGCAATACGCCCAGCTTGGAATTCCGGCGGCCCAGGTGGAACAGGGGCTTCAAACCATCACCTTTTCCGAAACCTTTCCGGTCTTCGGGGCAGTTTTTACGGGACCGGAGAACACACTGTGGGTGCAGAGGATCCAAACGGCATCTGACATGGCAGACGAAGCGGAAGAAGGGGTGGAGTTTGATCCTCAGGACCTCGGGTCCCCAGAGTGGGAGGTCTTCGACGCCGAAGGCCGGTACCTGGGGGTCGTGACCTTCCCCGAGCGCTTCAGTCCCCGGAGGATGAAGGGCGATCAGATCTACGGCGTATGGCGGGACGAATTCGACGTGCAGTACATCATGCGCGTGAAGCTGACCCAGGGGCCGAGTTGAACGAGGCTCAGCCACCCAGATGGGACAAACAAGGGGGGGCGGATCACCGCCCCCCCTTATTCATGCCAGTGAAAAAACCTTTGGATTCTAGATCATGCCCCGACCCAGTTCTGTGATCTTGTAAAGACCGCCGTCTTCCTCCACCAGACCTTCGGCCGCCAACTCCCGCAGGCTTCCCCGAACCTTAAAAATCGGCTCGCCGACGTGTTTGGCGATGTCCTCCGGTGGCATGGGTTGCTCCACGAGACCTTTTAGGAGAACAACTCCGGAAGGCAGCAGCGTTCCGTCCCTATCAATGCAGGCCATCTCGACCTCCTAAAGGTCTTTCTTACAAAAATACCAGTCCGTGCATTCCACGTCCTCTTCCGAAACTCGCAACTCGGCGGCTTCGGCCGATTTCGGTGGGGGCATGATCACCTTCTTTCCGGGCTCCCAGTTGGCCGGTGTCGCGACGGTGTGCTCGTCTGACGTCTGCATGGCCTTCACCACCCGGAGGATCTCATCCATGTTTCGGCCAGTGGTCAGGGGATAATAGATGATGGCCCTCACCACCTGTTCCCCGTCGATGATGAACACAGCCCTGGAGGTCTCCGTCTTGCTCTCACCGGGGTTGATCATGCCATAGAGGGTGGCGACCTCTTTGTTGAGGTCGGCGATCACCGGAAACGTGATCTCCACGCCCATCTTCTCCTGGATGTTCCTCACCCATGCGATGTGGGAATATACGCTGTCCACGCTCAAACCCATGAGCTCACAGTTCAGCTCCCGCAACTGCGGGTGGATTTCGGCGAAGGCGATGAACTCTGTGGTGCAAACCGGAGTGAAATCGGCCGGGTGCGAGAAAAGGATCAGCCAGGAGCCCCGGAAATCTTCCAACTTCAGCGTCCCGAACGTGGTGTCAGCGGTGAACTGGGGGGCCGGATCTCCAATGCGGGGAAGGCTGGTGGCCGCGGGGGCCTGTGGGTTGGCGACAGGATCCATCAGTATCCTCCAAACTCGATATGTTGACCTACATTCTTGCCAGCTAAGAACTACTGGAACTGGGTTTGGTTACCCTCGCAGGTGGAGGGTTGTTCTGCAAGAGGACTCTAGTTCCAGCCAGTCCACCCCGGCCCTCGCACCACCCTTCCGGGTTTTGCGTCCGTGTGTTCCCCTTCGGCCACCACCTGAGTCCCGTTCACGAAGACGTGGGACACTCCCGTGGCGTATTGGTGAGGGTCGGCGAAGGTGGCGTTGTCGGTGACCGTAGCGGGATCAAAGACGACCACGTCCGCGAAATATCCTTCCTCCAATCGGCCCCTCCGACGGATCCCGAGATTCTCCGCCGGAAAGGTTGCCAGCCTCCTAACGGCCTCCTCCAGGGGGATCACCTGTTCTTCTCTGACGTACTTGCCCAAGAGGCGGGCGAATGACCCATAAGCCCGAGGGTGGGGGTTGGAGTCCAGGAAAAGCCCCTCAGCCGCCGGCGCACCAGCATCGGAACAGAAGCTCACCCAGGGGAGGGCGATTTTTTTCTTCACGTTCTCTTCCGACATGATGAAGTAGACCGTTCCGACCCGGCTCTCGTCCAGGGAGACCAGGTCCATGGCCGTGACTTCGGGCGGAGTCCCTCGCAGCTCCGACACCTCGGCCAGGGTTTTCCCTGTAAGGTGCTTCAGGGAGTCCTGTTTGAATCCGACCAACAAAACGTTCTCCGGTCCTCCCGCCGCCAGGAGGAGGTTCTCCCATTCGTCGGTAGGGGTGACGATCTCTTGAGCGATACGGGCCCTTAGCTCTGGGTCCCTGAGGCGGGCATACCAATGCTCCGGGCCGCCTTCCTGGGCCCACGGGGGCATGGCCGCATCGAGTCCGGTGGCACCGGCGGTATACGTATACATGTCGGCGGTGATCCGCATCCCCTGCGCTCGGGCCTCCTCTACCCTCCGAATCACTTCGTCCATCTTGGGCCAGTTCTCTTCACCCGCAGCTTTCAGGTGATAGATCTCGGCCGGGACGTCGGCTTCGCCGGCGATCGTCAGGAATTCTTCGAAGGCTTCGAGCAGCTGGTTCCCCTCACTCCGAAGGTGAGAGATATAAATGCCACCGAACTCTCCGGCCGCTTGGGCCAGCGCAATGAGCTCTTCGGTGTCGGCATAGGCCCCTGGAGCATAGATGAGAGCAGAGGCTACGCCGAGGGCCCCTTCCCGCATGGCTTCCCTCACCAATTCCTGCATCTGGACCAGCTCTTCGGGCGAGGGTTTCCGGTCTTCGAACCCCAGGACGTTCACACGGGCCGTGGCCGCACCCATGAAAGAGCTGACGTTGGGAGAAACCCCCCTTTCCACGAGGTATTCCAGGTATTCGCCGAGGGTGGACCACTCAATGTCGTATTTGATGTCGCCCTGCTGGCTCTCCGCCCAACTCTTGAGGGAGTCCGGGATGGGCCCCATGGAAGTCCCTTCGCCCATGACCTGGAGGGTCACGCCTTGTAAAACGTCGCTCATGGCCCGGCCATCCTCGATCATCGTCTCTGTGGCCCAACTCATGAGGTTTACGAAGCCTGGAGTTACAGCCATCCCGGATGCGTCCACCTCTTCCCTGCCCTGGGCCCCTGAAAGATCACCCAGGGCTACGATGGTATCCCCGGAGATGGCGAGGTCCCCTACTACACCAGGGTCGCCACTTCCGTCGTAGAGCGTTCCACCCCTGATCACCAGATCATACTCCGGGGCAGGGGCGCAAGCGGGTGCCATGACCCAAAGAGCGGCCAGAGCCACCACCGGTAGCAGAAGACGGAAGCCAACACCAACCACGGAAGACACCATTCTTTCCTCCCTGCTCATTCTGTTTTTCCGCCGGATTCCCTTTTTCTCCGGTACTCCAGCCAAGCTTGATAGGCTTCATCACACTCGGCACAATCTCTGTCGAGTTCGAAGCAAGGCACCCCATCCGCCTGAGCTTCTCCACACGGCACACCAAGGCCGGTCTCTTTCGCCCAACTGTCGATCCATTCCTGAAAAAGGCGGTCTCTTGGTTTCTCCATTCGTCCTCCCGCGACATACCCCCGGAACGAGTCATCGCCCAGTGCGACAGGTGCCATCGGATTCCGGAGGGTGATCAGCCAAACTAGGGACGGGGGCGGCTTCCTGCACAGTCACCGGTGACACCGAGCCGTTATCAAGCCAGATTGGCCACCGTCCAGAACTCAGAGAGCTTATTCGGAACCAGGGAATCAGTTCACCTCACTCGGAGAGCCGAGATGCCGAAGTCCAGCGTTGTTCCAGTCTTTGATGGACACAATGACACCATCCTCCATCTCGCCATAAAAAGACCCGGTTCCGAGGAGGAGTTCTTGACTGGCCGAGATGGTCACATAGACCTCCCGAAGGCAAAGGCGGGAGGCCTTGCCGGTGGTTTGTTCGCAATGTTCGTCCCGTCGAGGAAGTGGAACAAGGAGTTTCGCTGGCGGGAGATGGGCCCCGACGGACCGGATAAAAAAAAGGGGTGGGACGTGCCCGTTGCCGGAAGGGTCACCCAACCCGGAGCCCTCAATGCCACGATGGCCATGATGGCCTCCCTTTTCCGGTTGCAAAAGCTCTCCAAGGGAAAGATGAAGGTTGTGACCACCCACAGACAGCTCACCTCGGCCATGGAGCGGGGTGTTCTGGCAGCGGTGATGCACATCGAAGGCGTTGAGGCAATCAAGCGCGACCTTGATGCCCTCGGCGTGCTCTATGAAACCGGCCTTCGGTCCTTGGGACCGGTTTGGAGCCGTCCCAACGCTTTTGGGCATGGGGTACCGTTCAACTTCCCGGATTCCCCCGACACCGGGCCGGGCCTCACTCCGGCTGGAAAGGACCTGGTCCGCCTATGCAACGAGTTGGGCATTATGGTGGACCTCTCCCACCTCAACGAGAAGGGATTTTGGGAGGTCGTCACCCTTTCCCAGGCACCCATCGTGGCTTCCCACTCGGGGGTTTGGAAGCTCTGTCGGTCGACCCGGAACCTGACCGACGACCAGCTCCGAGCCATCGGGGATTCTGGAGGAATCGTGGGCGTGAACTTCGCTCGGGCATTTCTCCGGCGTGATGGTCTGGAGGACAAACGAACTACCGTCAAAGAGATCGTGAAGCACGTGGTATACATAGCCGAGAAGATCGGGGTGGACCATGTGGGATTCGGGTCAGATTTCGACGGGACTAAGGTTCCCCAGGACATGAAGGATGCCTCGGGCTTACCAAAGCTCATTGACGCCCTCAAAGAGACGGGGATCAGCGGAGCGGCTCTGAAAAAGATCGCCCACGGAAACTGGCTCAGGGTCCTGAAGAAGACCTGGAAGAGGTAGACGG
>JANQDZ010000018.1 GCA_028278645.1 Longimicrobiales bacterium
TGATCAATCGGCCGGAAGACCGCTGCAGCCTTACGTCTGCAGCCGCAGCTCCCGGCCCTCAGGCGGAAGCGTCAAGTGTGCAATTTTCGAAGGCCACAAGTGTGAAATTTTGGAAGGCCACTAACAATGGGAGGCCGAGGCGGGAGGGAGGATCAACATTTTCAGGGATCGGTGTACGCCATTCAAGGGTGACCGGCTGAAGTTGTGATCTCATTCCGTGACTGATCCAGGCCCTCCGCTGGGTACGCCGATGAGCCGTTTCGTTGATCCTCGAGCCAATCCGTTTTACACGCTACCGAAGCCAGCCCTGGCGACTCAGGCCATGTAGAGGGCTGGGAGCGGCGAACGCCCACTTCCCGGCGGTGAACGAAAAGCGTTGTAGGATCTGGGCTGTGGAGGGGTCCCCGGTTGACCGGTGTCGGTTTCCGGTCTGCGTCTGGCGTCATGGTGCTTCGGCCCATCGCGCCATGTCCGGTTCTTGCAGAGCAGGTTGCCTCTGCCTCATCTTGTTTTTGTTTGGGAGGCGGAAACGGGGCGGCCGAGGGTTCCATTATCGAGGACACTGGTTGGGACGAAGGTGGATGCTGGGTCCCCGTGGCACCTATGTCCGATATTCTCGTTGCCACGGATCCGATCACAACCTCAGGTCGCCTTCAACAGACCGGTGAGGGAGGAACCGGATGTGTAAGCTGATGCTGGGCGTCGTTGTACTTTTCTGGCTTCCGACCTCGGCGGTCGGACAAATCACCGGGCGGGTCCTCGACCAGGATGGCAACCCAATCGCATCCGCTCTGGTTCAACTCCTTGGTCCCGGGACAGTCCTCGCGTCGGGTCAATCCAATGCTCAAGGCGAGTTCGATTTGCCTCCTGAACCATCGGGGGTCCTAGTCCGGGTCAGCCATTTCGCATTTGAGGAAACCTCGGTCGGCCTGACCGACATCTCCAAACCCCTTCAGGTCGTACTATCCCCGAAGCCATTCCAACTGGATGGCATTTGGGTAGACGGAGCTGCGGCTGCCTGTCCGGTACGAGATGAACCCGAGGCACGTGCTGCCTGGGTCAAGGCCCTGACCCGTAAGAAGGATGTTTCGAACGAGAGGTACTGGGCTGCCCTAGTACTCGAATGGAGGCGTTCAACGGGGTTCGGGGAGGACTTCAGTCCTCTGAGAGAGGTCCGCTATGATGTCTCGGTTAACGGTGGATGGCCAAGAAACACCCTGGAACCCTGGCTAGGGGGGGAACCAAACGGTCTAGTGTTGGCTCGAAAGATAGCTCCTGGCAGCCTTGGCGAGGGACCGGGCATCCAATGGGAGTATCCTCGTCTTGACGGCGCAGGGGTGCCGTTCCTGCTGAGTCACGCACTGGCATCCGTCTCCTTCATTGCTTGGGACGAGGAGGCAGCCAGCATAGTAATCTGCCATAAGGATAACCGAGGAGTGAAGTTAAGGTTGGCTGCGGTTTTGGATGGGTCCGGACACCTCAGCGAAATCGTCTGGAGGCTCGCCACCCCGGATCGGATCGAGGAGACAGGAGGGCATCTGACCTTTGCGGATCACCCCGGGGAAAGGACGATCCCTTTCCCACGGACTTCCTATTCCTGGCATCGGGAGCGATTTGGTCGGAATTTCCAAGAATCCAAAACCTTCAGCCCCTGGTTCATCGGGGAAAAGAGGGAAGTGGCTCGGCGTTTGTCTGCTTACAGAGACTCGATCGCGACCGCAGGCATTGGCCGTTGACTTTTGGGCATCATCGTATCTGGAAAAAACCCCCTCTAGGGCGTTTGGGGCGCCAGTATCGGAATATCGGACTGTCCGGTACCGGAGGAGAATCAATTCAACTCACCCGGAATAAGCGTGAAAACGTACACAAAAGGTACGTCGAAATCGTCCTTCCTAACCCCCACCAGATAGTCTGCGTCAATCTCCAGGATCTCCAGTCCAGTAGGGGACCGGACGTATCCGACATACCGCCCGCCCTCGTCGAAAACGTCCCAAACGGAGATCGAATCGGTGAAGTAGTGATATCGACCAACCCATAGACCACCACTGTTAGTCACTTTTAGAGCACCGAAAGCAGGTTTCTTCTCGGGCGGTGGGGCGATATCAAACACAACCTCCGCAAGATTGGAAGCAATCGGCGATTCACCGACGGTTTTCCTCAGATGATCTGTTACTCGCCCAAGCTCCGCCTGAGTGATTGTCCCTGGCCGTATCGAAGATCGGACGACCTTACCCAAGCCGGCGCCGGGCTGAAGAAAGAACACCTCGTATCTGGTGTTTGGGCCGAACACAACCATCGAGTCCTTCACTACCAAGTGCGTCCGGAATCCGAATGGCCGAGCGATCGAGGCCTGGCTGACCGCTCCACTACCAACCGAGCTAACATGAGCCCTTTCATTATGTGCCAGGACGGCCAGAGTGTCCCTGAAATTCCCTACAGAATCCAAATGTATGATCGCAATGCTGTCCAGAATGATCCCTGGTTCTTGGTTCAGCTGCGGAGGTCGACCCCTCCCAAGGACCATAGTGGTCGCGATTTGGTCGCCGGAAACCAATCTCTCCATATCAAGTATGAACCCCCTCACCTTCTGGAGCGGGATCGATTTGACCACCGTTCCGTCTTGGAGGAACATAGTTTGCCGCCGGGTTCTGACATCCCAAGCAATGACCGTGTCACCCGCTGAAACAGACATACTGGACAGCTGCGAAAACTCCCCTGGTCCCCCTCCAGATCCGCCGAACGACCGCACGTGACGCCCTAAAGAATCGAACACGCGGATTTCTCTGGTACGAGCGTCCCCAACCACAACACTTCCGTCCCGCAGTCGTCCGGCGCCGACGATCGATGAGAAGATGAAAGGCTCATCCCCTTCAACAACACCGATCCGATTCCTGACCTCGAGGCGCAGTATGGCGGCCCCCAAAGAGTCCCCTACCGCGTTGTCTATCACAGTGATTCCTGCGCTATCGCGCACGGAGATCACCGCTTTGTCCGCGCTTGACGGTCCACACCCTGCAGAGGCTGCGACCAAACTCAGAAGGAATGGGATTGACAAGCACCGGTACCTTTTGGTCGCAGTCAGCGCTCCCTCGGCTGATCGCCACGGCAGAGGCGCGGATAGGCCCTCAGGAGGGATGCCTTCCATTCTGTCTCCCGTCTTCGTAGGGAAAGGCCTAAGTTGGTTCCTCGGAGTCAGCACTCGCCGTCCCTCCCTCACCGGCTCTCGCCAGGATATCCCGAAGGAACCCCAGAACCTGCGCCTCATCGCGGAGTCCTTCCAAACGCCCTCCGTTGACCAGGAGTGTTGGAGTCCCCGCGACTCCTTTCGATGCCGCATAAAACCGGCTCTCCCAGAGGTCAGACTCTGCTTTCGGTGAGCGGATACATCTGTTCAATGAATCTCCATCCAGACGAGCGGCGGCAGTCGCATGGCGTAAACCCTCCTCGTCCCAGGAGGGGTGTTGGGCCGCTGCTTTCCAGAGATCCCATTCCTTCCCTTGCCAAATAGAACACACTGCAACAAGGCCGGACCGGAAACCCAGGTTATTCGAGGTCGGTGCCGGAGACACAGCACGGTATTGCCACCGGAACACCTCCCCTTGTGATCGGGTGAGGCTATCGCGCGCGGCCAGGACGACCATGGCCGCATGGCGACACTGGTCGCACGAAACATCTATGAAAACCTCAACAAGCAATTTTGGGGCCGAGGCTTCGGAAAACGGTTGGGCTGCGGCAGAGCTCGCCCGGAGAGCGGCTCTAGGTACGAGGTCCCAGTGAACCGCTTCTTGGAGAGAACGAAAGCGGACCGCCATAAACATCAGTGCGACCGCGTTTATGAGCAGAGCGACAATGGCAAGAGTCCCATGGACACCGCCGCTGGGGCCGGATCGACCCGGCCCCAGCTTGCGAGTATCACCCACGGCCTAGGTCCCCCCCCCGTCGATCAACTCACACGTTTCCGATTCGCAGGTGTAGCTTGCGGAGCAGTTCCACTTATTAATGTAGGTACAGCTGGAAACCGAACATTCATAGTTGCACCCCTCATGGACCTCGTTCCAGTAATCCGCGAAGAATTCTCCGGAAGGGTCGCACATATTTTCCCCGCAACCGGGTCCGTCCGCCAATAAGGGGGATGGAAGTGCGAGAATGGCGAATGATGCTGACATGACCACGAAGGTTGCGACGGCGAGGAAGGAATGGAGGCGGGACATCGAGACTCCTTTCGAAGAGGGTGGCGAGCTGACCCGGACCAAACCGTCAGTCTTCACTAATGCCGGGTGTCCAACTTTTTGGGGTTCAAATCCTTCAACACCTAGTAACGGCTAGAGCCAGTCGGTTTGGGACGGATTTGAACAGAATACCTTCGCCCTGAGCGGCACGCACTGTCATTTTGGTACGGATTGCGAATTACCTTTCTGCCCACATACATCCAACTCATTTCTCATAGACATTCCTATGCCCCGAAACGTGCACGGGCAGGCGGAGCGCGGAGTCACTGATTGATCGGGCGGGCCTTCGCCAGAATGGTGGGAATCCTCAACCGTGCGTTGTTGTTGATAAGGCGTTGCCAAATTCGAATGGCGGCCTTCCGGGTCCTCAGCGAACGCCGGAGGATTCCGGGCGATCAACCCTCACCGACACCAAAGAGACCGGGTTGGTTCTTCCCGGAAGGGTGGAACTGGGGATGAGGGCTCAATCATAGGACGCTGTCTGACGCGGGTTCGGCATCTGGATTTGAGCGGCTGGGATGCATGGAGGCAAGGGCATGGGAAATGGACGTGTTCGGCTTCAGATCTCAGGCGCTTAAGGTGTCGCAGGTTCAAGCATGAATAATGGTACCCGATCGGGTCACGGGTGGTTTCTCGGGCAGGGGCCCTCGTCGTCAAACGGATCTGACCCATGGGTTGGCCCTTCAGAAGTTTTCTGATGAGTGGGCCTTGGAAGTGACGTGTTCGGATGGGAGATAATATGTGCAGCAGGGGGCGGTGTCTTCGACCACGCGGAAGCGTGTGGCCGAGGTACCCCTGTGAGGATTCATCCAAAGCCAGACAGGAACCCGAGAAACAACGAAACCGGGAACCCTGGTTATTGGAGTATGACAGATCCGGTGACCGCCGTGCCCCGGTGGCAAGCTGTACATCGGACCGTTCTTGTTGAGCTTGGAGTCAATAAGTGGGTGAACGGATCCGGCGGCTCCCTTCCGCTGGTGGTTTGAGACGGGCATTCCGTCCCTGAACTTCCTTACCTCAAACGCATTCTTCAGCTGGTGAGATGGATCGAGTCTTCTGAACCACTTCTCGGCCACCAGGAGAAGCTCCCAACTTAGGGCCGTCACGTTCTCAACTCGGTTGAAACGCTTCGCTGTGGAGGTCCTGAGCCGGATCGACGCATAGGGACTCTCTGTCACGTTGGTCGTCCGCAGATGCTTCCAGTGGTTCTCGGGGAATCGGTAGAAGGTGACCCTTCGGTCCCAATCGTCCTCCAACGCTCCGGCCAGGCCATGCAGATACAGCTTCGGTATCAGCGCCCCCACTTGTTTGGTTCGCCTCACAAACATCGGAAAAGCCTGGGTCTCGGAACGCTCCTCCAGGTCTCTCGCTCGAGGCCGCTGGATCCTGAACGTCCCCAGGATTGTCGTCAGGCTCCGTGGATTGCCGTAGCCGTTTCTGTTACCCTTGGGGGCATCCACTCCCTCGATCCTCTCCGAATCCTCCCGGCCCAACAACTCCGCCGCCTCCTCCTCCAAAACCCGCTGAATGAAAGCCTGGGAAAGCTCTCTCACCGACCTATCGAGAACTTCAAAGGTCTGTGTGGCGGACTCCGGACCCTCTCCTCCGACATCGATTCCCGCCGCGGCGGGAGTGATCACCAGGGTGGGAGGGTTCAGCGATCATTTTCGCTTGGGCACCTTTGTTTGCTTTTCCAACGGAGGCTCTCCTTCCAGAAAGTGGAGCTGAGACGCACGAGATGGGGGAAGGAGGTCCCGGTCGGATCCTCTCGAATACCTTCGGATCGGGGTCGGCTCGGCGCCGTCACCAAGGAAGGGATCTCGCGGCCGGGAACCAGGCTTATCACCAGGCTCCTATTAGCACCAATGCGTTCTCGGTCTTCGCCGCTCCCCCGCCCCTTTCACCTGCGGCCTCAAACCCCTTTGGGCAAGTGCCCGCCCTGGTTTCTTCAAATAGGGCCCCCGCAAATCAGACGCCGAGACGATCCGCCTCAAAACCAAGGGTGGCAAAGCCCAGGAGCGCTTTTCCGCCTTCTCACTGGTGTCCGTTTTGGTGTCCGTTCAGGGCAGGCAGGATGTTTTGAAAAGAAGAGGGCAGTGTGCAGGCTGCGCATGCCTTCTAGGTTTTGCAGGGGTTTTCGAGCAGGTTGCTCAGAGAGGAGTGGTTGGATTGGCGTTTATCAGGCGTGCGCTCTAACCACCTGAGCTACAGGCCCCAAATGGGAGCCCCTAGGCTACCAAACCAGGGAAGCGGGTTCAACACCTGACCACCCTGCTTCCTGGAGCTGAACGAGGGCCTCGGCGATCCCCCGCAGCGACTCTCGGCCGCCGGGGCCGAACGGACACGGCGGTCGTAGCGAAGCGGAGGAGCGAGGGGGACGC
>JANQDZ010000092.1 GCA_028278645.1 Longimicrobiales bacterium
CCTGATAACCGCGGACCTCGATCGCCTGGTTCGGGCAGATCTTCACGCAGCTATAGCACTCCCAGCACATCTGGGGGTCCTGGTTGTACGCCTTCATGATGTCCTTGTCGAGGACCATGAGGTCGTTCGGGCAAATGTACTGGCAGGCGGTCTTGTCGAGCGCCTTGCATCCATCACATTTGTCCGGGATCACATAACTCGGCATACTTATCCTTCCTTTCCGCCCCGGAGCGGGCGACTGTGGGTACCCACCGAATTGTGAAAACTTTCACGCAAATAACTAAAACAAAAAAAACTCGGGTTCGTGAACAAACCCCGAGGTTTAGCCACCGGTTGTCGCAGCGCGGCCGTAATGCTTCGGCTCGATGTCGATGTCGTCTGATAATCGGCAGTCATGGCGAAGGACTGCGGAAGCAACATCCGCGCCAATCTGAGACCGGTCGGGAGGCCCGTTCCGGGGCGTCCCAGGCTAGGGCTCTCGGCCACCTAAGAAACTCTCCTTCCCTGGCAAAAAGGGGCCGTTTTACAGTCTTTTTCAGGATCCGCGATCTTTTTCACGAACTTCGCCTGGTCCGTCTTGTCATCTTTCGTCCAGAATCCCGTGATCTTTTTCACGAATCTCCGATCCTACCTCGACTCGGTTCGTTGAGAATGGTTCTCAAACCTTAGCCGGGTGTCACATTCTGACCGGACGGCTGGGACAAATTGCCCAGCCTGGGTCTCTAGTCTCCCGAGGGCTTACAGGGTTCGTCGCAGGGGCCCTCGAGAGTCGGGAGCGGACCGGTTTCTTCGGATCGGAGAGCGTTCAGGTGGTAGGCCACCTGGGCGAGTCCCAAAGAGATGTGTTCGTTACGGATCAACACACCCTCAGGGACCGAAAGCCTGGTAGGGGAGAAATTCCAGATCGCCCTGATCCCGGCTGACACCAAGCGGTCCGTGATGGTCTGGGAGACCGATACGGGGGTCGTGAGGACGGCCAGCTTGATGTTGTGCTTTCTGACGAAAGGCTTCATGGACCGGATGCCCTGGATCTTCAGGCCGGTCTCTTCCACCCCGACCTTTTCGGGGTCATTGTCGAAAGCCGCCACGAAGTGAAGACCGTAGCGGTTGAAGCCCGGGTAGCTCAGGAGGGCATTTCCGAGGTGACCGGCGCCGACCAGGATGGCCGGGTAGGGACGGTCGAAGCCAAAAACCAGGCGGATGGCCCGACAAACCTCGCAGACCTCGTAACCGACCCGGCTGATGCCCATGAGGCCGATGGCGCCGAAATCCTTCCTCACCTGAGTGGGATCGATGTGGAGAACAGCTCCGAGCTGGGCGCTCGTAATGGTGTCGATATTTTTCCGTGCGGTGACCTCCGACAAGTATCGGTAGTACCGCATTAACCGTTCGAGAACAACCGGCCGTAAGGGCTCCAAAAGACCTCCTGTCGCCCCTGGATGCTCCAACAAATGGGAGCATGTGAGATTTCAATCACGTTTAGGGCATCGGGGAATTGAAGGGGGCTCGGCCCCCTCGTCAAGGGGGTTCGAGAATTTTTTCACGTAAGGGTTGGGGAGGGTGGATCGAGCGGGACAACAAAGGGTATGGCCACGCCGTTTTAAACCCTGAGTGCTTCGGGGGAATCCAACAGACGTCCCCGCCCCTCCGTACGGAAAGGAAACCGAGGGAGTATGATTCCGTAGGGGCGGGAGACTGGCTCTCCGCTTCTCACCTGAGATGACCATATGAACGATCTTCTTCAGGACTTCCGTTTTTCCATCCGGACCCTTCTGAGGCAGCCGGTTTTTGGCCTCACCGTTCTGGTCATGTTGGCCATCGGTATCGGGGCGAATGCAGCAATCTTCAGCATTTTTAACGGGTTCTTTCTCCGGCCCATCCCCCTCCCGGAACCAGACCAACTTGTCCGGTTCGATGAGCGGGCACCTCGCTGGAACCTGGAATACGTGGGGATGGCCTATCCCGACTTCCATTTCTGGCGCGAGGGAAACGAGACCTTCCAGGGCATGGCGGTGGCCGGGGGGGAGTCCTTCACGATTTCGGGAGAAGGCTCGGCTGAGCGGATCCGGGGAGCCACCGTTACCCACGACATGGCCGAGGTTCTGGGGATTCAGCCTCTTCTCGGCCGGGAGTTCCTTCCGGAAGACGACCAACCCGGAGCTCCGGACATCGCCGTCATCACCGAGGGACTTTGGGAGGAGAGATGGGGGCGTGACCCAGGAGTCCTCGACCAGACAATCCGATTGAACGCCCGGCCTTTCACCATCGTCGGGGTCCTTCCGGAAGAAGCGGCCTTCGTGATGGAGGCTCGCCTCTGGACCCCCCTCCGGCATGAGCTGCCCGAGACTTCGGGGAATTACTACCTCTACGGAATTGGACGACTGAAGGAGGGAGTGAGCATCGAAACCGGCCTGGCTGACCTGGAGCGGATCCATGCGACCCTCAAGGAATCCGGTCCCGCTTCGGACGCCACATTTCCGGTGGTGGAGCCCATCCTGGATCGGATGATCGGGGACGTCCGCGGCCCCCTGATGGCCCTCATGGCTTCGGTTGGGCTCCTTCTACTCATCGCCTGCGCAAACATCGCCGGGCTCATGTTGGCCCGAGCTCTGGCCAGGGAAAAGGAAGTTGGTGTAAGGGTGGCCCTGGGTGCGGGTCGGGGAAGGATCATTCGTCAGCTCCTAACGGAGAGCTTTACGTTGGCGGGTTTGGGTGGGCTTTTGGGCGCGATGCTGGGAATCTGGGGCTCCTCAGCACTCATCGCCCTGTCTCCGGAAGAACCTCCTACCTGGGTTTCCTTCCAGGCGGATTACCGATTCTTGGGCTTTGTGGTGCTGGCCGTGGGGCTTACCGCCGTCCTCTCCGGTCTGGTTCCCGCCCTGCGCGCTTCCCGAGCCGAGGGTCAGGGGATCGGTCTCGATGCCGCCACAAGGGCCACTGGGTCCATGGCGAAGAGCCGCGGCTTGAAAGCCCTCGTCGTGGGAGAGGTGGCCCTCTCTGTGGTTCTTCTGGCAATGGCTGGGCTGGGAATCAGGGATTTCCAGGCGGTGACGACGGTGGATCCAGGTTTCGAGACGGAGGGGATTCTCATCTACGGCCTGGCCCTGCCCTCGGCGAAGTACGAAGGGGAGGAGGATCGCCTCCAGTTCTGGGAGGACCACTTGACCCAGGTCCGGGCGGTTCCCGGCGCGGAAGTGGCGGGCATTACCTCGGCGACTCCCCTTGGGGGCCATTGGGGTCAGTTTTTCCGGGCGGAAGGGGCGCCGGAGTTGGGGCCCGACGACGTCGTGCCCGTCACGCTGAACCGTGTGGTGACGCCTGGATACATGGAGGCCATGGGGTTCCGCCTGGCCGGTGGCCGGTTTTTCAACGAGGCAGACGGACGGGATGAAGGGAGCTTGGCGGTAATCCTGAATCAGACCTGGGCCGGGTCCAACTTTCCGGACCAGGACGCGGTAGGGAAGCGAATCAGGGCGAACTGGGAGGGTGCACCTTGGATGACCGTGGTAGGAGTCATCGAGGACACCAAGCACTACGGTTTGGACGAAGAGACGAGGCAGGGGATCTTCCAGCCTCTGGCCCAGCAGGCCCTCTCGGGAGCGGCCGTCGTGATCCGGACCTCACTGGATCCCGTCAGCTTGATTCCCCAGATCCGCCGCCTCACCCGGGATGCCGATCCCGATGTGGCCGTCCTGACGCCCCGAACCATGAGGGAGATCCTGGATGAATCCCTCTGGGGACGAAAGATCGTGGCCTGGCTCTTTGGAGGATTTGCCGTCATGGCCCTCATCTTGGCGGTGGGCGGAATCTACGGTGTCCTTTCATATACGGTGAGTCAGAGGAGGCTCGAGATCGGGATCCGCATGGCCTTGGGTGCCAGAGACGGGCAGGTCCTTGGTCAGGTATTGGCCAGAGGAATGACGCTGGTGGCAATTGGTGCGGGGATTGGATTGTTGGGGGCTTACGGCATGGCCCGGGCGATCTCCAGCATCTTCTTCGGAGTCGGGACCGGGAGTTTGGCCCTTTACGGGACTGTCGTGGCGATTCTCCTGAGTGTGGGTGTCCTCGCAAACCTCCTGCCGGCCAGGAGAGCGGCCCGAGTCAGCCCGGTGGGAGCCCTCCGGTCGGGGGAGTAGTCGGCCCTCGTCGGCCGGGCTTCGTACCGCTACTCCACCAGCACCAGCCGGAGGTCCATGACGTTGGTCAGGGTGGGTCCTGTGATGATGAGGTCGTCCAACGGCTCAAAAAAATTGTATGAGTCGTTCCCCATGAGATGGACCTCCGCATCCAGGCCTCTCACTCGGCCACGGTCCACGGTATCCCCATGAGCGAAGGCTCCAGCTGCGTCTGTCAGCCCATCGGTCCCGTCGGTCCCGGCGCTCATAATGAGGACCCGGTCCAAACCCTCGATTTCCAGGGCTGAAGCGAGAGCGAACTCCTGGTTCCGGCCCCCTTTTCCTCCGCCCTGCACCGTTACCGTGGTTTCTCCACCGGAGATGATGCATGCCGGTGGCGGCACCGGATTCCCGGACTTCAAGACCTCTTTTGCAATGGCCGCGTGGACCCTGGCCACCTCACGCGTTTCCCCTTCCACGAATGAGGAGAGGACCAGCGGATTGTACCCAAGCTCGCTGGCTCTCCTCTGCGCGGCTTGGACTGCCAGCGCGTTACTCCCCACCACGACGTTTTGTGTCTTATCAAATGCGGGGTCTTGAGCCTTCGGTGTTTCCGGGATCTCTCCCCTGGCTCCCGCCTCCAGGTGTCTGAGGGCGGCTTGGGGAATGGCCTCCGCCAGTTTGTAGCGGGTCAGGATGCGAAGGCTGTCGTAGTACGTGCTGTTGTCGGGGACAGTTGGTCCGGATGCGATGGTGTCGAGATCGTCGCCGATGACGTCCGACAGGATCAGGGATACCAAGGTGGATGGTTGAGCGAGGCCGGCCAGGCGGCCTCCTTTGATCCTGGATAGATGCTTCCGCACAGAGTTGATCTCGTGGATCGTCGCACCGCAGTCCAGGAGCCGGCGGGTTACCCCTTGCTTGTCACCCAGAGACACGCCGTCGGCCGGTGCAGGGGACAGGGCGGATCCGCCCCCGGAGATCAGGCAGAATACCAGATCATCTTCCGTCGTGTCGGCCAAGAACTCGATCATCTCCCGGGTGCCCCTGAGGCCCCCCTCGTCAGGGACCGGGTGACCTGCCTCTATCACTCGGATTCCGCTCAGCGGAAACCGGTGGCCATGTTTCACATTGATGATCCCGTCCGTGATTCGGCTTCCGAGGAGAGTCGTGAGGGGCTTGGCCATGACAGCCGAAGCCTTCCCCATTCCCACAAGCATGATCCGGCTGAAGTCACCGAGGAGGTACGAAGCCCCGTCCACCAGGAGCGTGTCCCCGTCCAGATAAAGGTGCCGCTCTACCGCTTCCACCGGGTTTGCTGCTTCGAGCCCAGCCTGAAAGATCGTGAGGGCGTCGCTTCGGAGTTTTGAGCCGGACATGGTTCCCGACCTCGTGTGAGGAACGTATGCGGCATTTCGCCAGATCTTGTGGAGGGATTACCCCGTAAAGTAGTTGTCCGCGTGGAAATCCGCGCTATAAATTGCCCGCAGAGGCCGCAATAATGGCCCACAAAGACCAGTCGAAACTCGCCCGCTTAGGCCAAACAACGGCCTCCGGCCGCCGATCCACCTCGGACGGCGGCTCCGAGTACTCGACCCAGATCGGGAGGGCCCCATGTTGGATCAACTTCTCGTCACCCTGGATGGATCCAATTTTGGTGACCACGCGTTGCCCTTCGCCCAAGCCATCGCCAAGAAGACCGGGGCCTCGGTGAACCTTGCTCATGTGAGTTGCTGCGATCCTCCCACCGACCTTCTGCAAAACACGCCGTTCCAATACGAGGGCGTGAGCATGGAGGCTTATGAGGAACAACACGCAGAAGAGCGACGGCAGTACCTGAAGGAGAGGGTTGAAGCATTAAAGCAGAACCTCCCGGGCTCGAGTGTGGACTCGTCACTCTTGGAGGGGTACGTGACGGAAGCCCTGGAGCGCCAGGCCACCGCCATCGACGCGAAGATGGTGATCATGACCACCCACGGGCGGACCGGGGTGAGCCGGGCCTGGTTGGGGAGCGTCGCCGATTCTCTCGTGCGCCACAGCAGTTTCCCGCTTTTTGTGATACGGCCGTTGGATGATGGAGAGTCTTTTCCGGAACCTCGGTTCGAGCATTTTCTGGTTCCATTGGACGGGTCCCCCATCGGAGAAAAGATCCTTGAGCCGACGCTGGCGTTGGGGAAACCAATGGGCGCCAAGTTTACCCTCCTTCATGTAGTGGCCCCTTACGTCACCGTGGGCGCCCGCGTATCGCCCCTCCCTGCCGGGCACCTTCAGGAAAGACTGGAAAAGGCCGAGGAATATTTGGGAGGTGTGGCGGAAAGGCTGCGGGCAGACGGTGTCGATGTCGAGCCGCTGATCGAGTCACATTTCGCTCCCGCCCGGGCGATCCTCAATACCGCTGAGGCTGAGGACGTGGACCTCATTTCAATCGCCACCCACGGGTACACCGGCGTGAAGAGGGCACTTCTGGGAAGCGTGACCGACAAGGTCCTACGGGCAGCCCGTTGGCCACTCCTCCTGGAGCGGCCCGCGGCCGACGCGGACGAAGCTTAACGAATATCCGGTTTCGGAGGGGGGACGGAGGGACCGGTCAGGAGAAGACGCCCCGGATGTAGTCTCGCATATAGGTGTTTTCGGCTTCCACCTTCTGCCGTTTGGCGTTTACCACGTCACCGATCGACAAGATCCCCTGCATCCATCCCTGGTCAACGATGGGGAGGTGCCGGATCCGGTTCTTCGTCATGATCTCCATGACGTAATCCACAGTGTCATCCAACAGCGCCACCACGACATCCTTGGTCATGACCTGTTCGACCTTCATGGCCGACATCGTACCCGGGTCCTCAGCCGCCAGGCGAAGGATGTCACGTTCGGTGAGGATTCCCTCCACCACTTTTTCCTGAGCAACCACTACCGAACCGATGTTGTGTTCGACCAACAACCGCATGGCGTCCTGGAGCGGGAAGGAGGGGGGCACGGTCACAACTTCGTAGCCCTTTTCGTTGAGGAGATCCCGAATTTTCATACTGCTTCGCTCCATTCTTGAGGGGGGAGGGAGGGAAGTGGTAGTACTCGTTTGGTGGAAAAAGTTCCGATGGAAATTATTGCTCGAAAGCTGCTAGTCGGAAAGCCTGACGTCTTAAGGGACATCTTTGGAGCGGATTCCCGGCCGGCCTGCTATGTTCTCTCCTTATTCCACAAAAGGAGCCAAGAATGACCCGTGTTCCGGTTTTCCCGCGCTGCTTTGGACTGTTATTCGCTTTTGTCTTCGCCTCGGTCGTTGCCGCGTGTTCTTCCGCCCCGGAAGCTCCCGCAACCTCCCTCGTGGCCGACGATGGGACCGTGGACTGGAACCGGTACTACACGGCCGGTGAGACGAAGGAGATCCTCGCTGACCTCCACAGTCTCTTCCCTGAGCTCACCGAGCTCTACAGCATCGGAGAGAGCCTCGAGGGTCAGAAGCTCTGGGTCATGGAGGTGACCTCCGAGGCCACAGGGCCCGCTTCGGAGAAGCCGGCTCTCTACCTGGATGGTGGTATCCATTCCGGGGAGTTGACCGCGTCCCAGGTTGCCCTCTATGCACTTGGTCGTCTTCTCACGGGATATGGGGACGACCCGGAGGTGACCAGTCTCCTGGACCAGTATGCGTTTTATGTCCGGCCCAAGTTTAATCCGGACGGCTCGGATCTCGCCCTGATCCACGATCAGAGCCTTCGCAGCACGCCGCGACCGTGGGACGAGGACGAAGACGGTGAGGCTGATGAGGACCCGCCGGAAGATTTGGACGGGGACGGATGGATCACCACCATGAGGATTCCGGATCCCGAGGGAGGTTGGTACGCGGACCCACGGGACGACCGGATCATGGTGAGGCTGGGCGGCGGCAGGGATCCAACGTCGGAGGTTAGGGAGGCCCCGGACGGCGTTGTTCGGTACCGGATCGTGCCCGAGGGCATCGACAATGACGGGGACGGGAGAACAAACGAGGACGGGTTCGGTGGAATCGACATGAACCGGAACTTCCCCCGAAACTGGGAGAGGGTGCATCTCCAGAACGGTGCCGGGCCTTTCCCTCTCTCCGAACCGGAGACCTACGCCACGGTCCAGTTCCTGATGGCTCACCCAAACATCACCAGCATCGTTCACGGACATACGTCCGGTGGATTTGTATACCGCCTTCCTTCGGCCTCGGCTCCCTCCCTCTTCCCCCGTAACGACTTAGCGCTCATCGAACACCTGGGGGTCCGGTACACCGAGACCACCGGTCGGCCCGTGCGACCCAGTGCCACACATCCCACGCAACACAGGTACGGCACACTCATGAGCTGGGCCTATTGGGATCAGGGTGTGATCGGATGGGTTCCCGAGTACTCGCCCGGCCCCCGTGCCTGGGTGACCGACTATAACGGAGATGGGTCTTTCGATGAGTTGGAGCAGATGCGGTTCAATGACGAGGAGCTCGGAGGACGCTATTTCTCACCATGGGCGCCCTTCCAGCATCCAGCCTTGGGGGCCGAGGAAATCGGGGGGTGGCATAGGAAGTTCTGGGGGCAGAACCCCCCGGCGGAGTTCCTGGAGGAAGAATGTGCCGCCCAACTTCCCTGGATCTTCTATTTGATTCAGCAGGCTCCCCGACTGGCCATGGATGGCCCCGTCGTCACTTCCCTGGGTGAGGGCCGCTTCAGTGTCCGGGTCACGGTCACCAACGACGGGTTCCTTCCTACCAGTCTCACTGGGCGAGGTGCGGTGGGCCAAGAGACCGCATCAGGGAGAGTCCGGAATCCCGTGGTTCGACCTCCGGTCCTCCTCCTGGCGGTTGACGGCGCCGAATTGGTTGAGGGGCCGACCCGGGTGGAGTTGCCCCATCTCCGGGGGACCGGGCCCTTCTTGGAAGAGGTGGGAGAGACTAGTGGAACCATGGAATGGATCGTGGAGTCC
>JANQDZ010000050.1 GCA_028278645.1 Longimicrobiales bacterium
CAGGAGCCCGCAGCAAATCACCGAAACCAAGTAGAGCCTCCATCCCCACCTCGCCGGACAGGCCCAACTCATCCTTCAAAGTGCCTAGGAGGTCTCCGAAATGCCTGGCTCGATCCAGGTCCAACTCGGGAAGGGCATCGGAAGCTGAAGGGCTCTGCCGGTCGAGAACCAGGGTGAGGTTCACGTGACCCCGGAAGAAGAACTTTTTGAGCCAGGCCTGGATGTCCGCTTCGTATCGGTCGAAACCCGCGGGAGTCCGAAGGTGGGCATTAAAGAACCGGTGATTCACCGTCTTCACCGTGACCCGGAGCTCCCCCTGAGGGGTCTCTCGGCTGGCCTCACCAAATCCGGTCATGCTCCGGATCATATCCTGCTCCTTACCGTCATCATCAAGAAGGTCCGATCGAAAAGGTCCGTCTAATTCCAGAGCGTCCAGCGCACGCCGTACTGGGATCGGGTGGCCGGGAGGATCCTCCCTAGGTAATCCTGGTTCTGCTGCCTTACCGTGAAGTTCTCCCACAGGAAGTAGGCCCGGACCGTGACAATTCGGATCTGCACCCGCACGAACCAGTTCTGGTAAAAGGGAACCATGGAGGGAACCATTCTCGGTTCTTCTTCCTCCTCCCATTCGATCTCCTGGGGAATGGGCACAGCCATGGGATCCCGACCCCTCACGCCCAAGTCGAACCAGACTTCCAGGTTCCCGGACTCCTTGAATGTGTTATGGAAACTGAGGCTGGCCTGGTAGCTCTGGCGTGGAAGGTAACGCCAGGGTGTGTCCTTTTCCGGGACCAACTCTGGTGGTTCCGTCGTGTCGGCCGGGGTAGTCCAAGCCTCCTCGGCCTGGTCCCATTTCTGCCACCACCCCTGGAGAGCGAAACCCTTGGGATAGAGGGGGATACGTGCAGAGACCTCGAAGCCGTTCCTCGAACCGCCGGCTTGGGTCGCGCCCGCCACGTCCGTGGGTAGACCCATAACAAACAGGGAATCTGCCTCAGCTTTTAGGACGGCCCCTGCCAGGGAAATGCCCTTCCATCGGAACTGAGCACCAAAACGGCTCCCACCCTGGTCGGCAAACCTGGGGCCGGGCAGGACATTCTGGATTGAATCTCCCTGGGTTGTGTCGCCCTGGTCCCCCGTCGCCGTGTCGGGAGCTGGTGGGGTGAGGGCAGGAAGGTAGGGGAAACCCCATTCTCCTGACCCTATCTCCGCGAAGAAGGACAAACCTCCAACCGGTGCACTCCAGGCCCGAATTCGATTCCTGCTTACCGACCGCTCCTCCCAACTCTCCCAAGTGAGCTCTCCGGATACGCCCCCAAACCTGCCAAGATTGCTCTGGACCTGAAGGTCAGCGGTGGTGTTCGGTATACCTTCGCCGGACAGCCTCCGCAGGTGTCCAGACGCCTGAATCCGCTCCGAGTCGTAGGCCAGAATCGCCCCCAGTTGGCGCCGAGTTTCGGTGTCGAAGGTGAACGTGCCGAATTCGTCGGTCTTCAGCGAAGACGACCCGAAGTAAAGGTCCCCCACCAACCCTGAAAATAGGGGCCACCGGGCCCGGAGAGACCAATCGGCCCGCGAAGACTCCTCAGGGCTGTAGATGATCCCACGATCGGAAGATCGGGAGGCATAGTCCGCCAGTAGGATTCCGCTCCCAAACAGGGGCCTGGCGTAGCGAATCCAGGCCCCTTGGGTGACTCCCGGCTCCTCGCCCCGGGGGCCCCGCGTATCCAAACGTTCGATGCCTAAGGCGACCACACCCCCGAGGGCACGGGGGTGACTGAACGTCCCGCGAAGAACGTTGGAGTTGAGGTCGCCGGTGCCAGCTTCGATGAGAGAGTAGGGCCGGCCTCCCTCAGCCAGGACGCTCTCCAGCTCAATTCGGATCTCACCAACACCCCGGAGGATGAGGATCGACCGAAGGCCGGCGATTCCGATCCGGGCCAAATCCGCGACACTGCCTTCCAGCGGAAGAATCTCGACGCCGTCTTTGAACACCTTGATACGGCCACCCCCGGCTCCAAACCCCGACACGGCAGTGGGGGCTCCATAATCCCCACCTCGCAGCGGTGTCAGGCCCGGGATTTCGTCCAGAAGATCGGCCAGGTTGATAGCCTTGCTCCCGAGGATCTCCTCCCGGTCGTAGTACCAGGTGCCGGTGTTCCAGCCTTCGGTCATTGGCCGGGTAAGCTCTGGTACATCAACGGCAGGAAGGGTGTCCTGAGGGTTTATGGTATCCCCCTGGATTTCCTGGAGGCCCAGGCTGTCATCGGGAGTTTCGAGCTGGGTGGAATCAGGAGGGATCAGGGTGGAGTCCGGGAGGACCTGAGCCCCTGCGGCCGACGGAAGAACGACAAGAACCGCCGCAAGAAGGGAGAGTCCAAATCCCCCCAGGCTGAAACCCCCTCCATGGGAGGTGGAAAAGGAGGTCACGCCACGCGGCTCCTGATCCATTCCAGGAGGGTACGGGTCGGGGCTCCATACCCCCCTTTGCGGAGGTAGGAGACCTTCCCATCCCCGTAGGCCGTCCCTGCGATGTCCAGATGGGCCCAGGGTATGGAACCCACAAATTCTCTTAAAAATGTCGCCGCCGTGATGGTGCCGGCAGGTCTGCCTCCCACGTTTTTCATATCGGCCACGGTACTGTCCAATTGTTCCCTGTATTCCTTCCATAGCGGGAGGGGCCAACACCGCTCACCGGATCGGTCTCCAGCTTCTCGGAGCTCCTCTACCAAGGATTCGTCGGTACCCAACACGGCGGCAGCTTTGTGGCCGAGGGCGATCACACAAGCACCGGTAAGTGTTGCGCAGTCCACCATGGCCGCCGGGTTGAGGGTTTGGGCGAACGAAAGTGCGTCAGCCAGAATCAAGCGTCCTTCAGCATCCGTGTTTATCACCTCCACCGTCTTCCCTTCCCGAGTGCGGATCACGTCCCCGGGTTTTACCGCACCACCGGAGAGAAGGTTCTCGGAGCTGGGCACGATTCCAACGACGTTCACCGGGAGGGCCAGATCGGCCACGGCCTGCATGGCGCCCAACACGGCCGCTCCCCCCGACATATCAAACTTCATGTCTTCCATGCCGGACGCCGGTTTGATGGAAATCCCGCCTGCATCGAAGGTGAGACCCTTACCCACCAGGACCAGCGGGGCATCGTCCTTACCGCCACCCCTGTGTTCGAGGACGATAAACCGGGGCTCTTGCTCGGAGCCCTGGGCCACGGCCAGGAGAGCACCCATGCCCTCTCCCTCCATCTCCTTCGGACCCAGGATCGTAACCTTGAGGCCGAACTCCCGTCCAAGGCGTTTGGCCTCCTCTCCCAGATGTGTGGGAGTGGCCACGTTCCCGGGCCGAGATTGGAGGGTTCTGGCCAGGTTCTCTCCTTTTGCCTGAGCCAAACCGATGAGGTATCCCCGCCGAGCTTCTTCCTCATTCCCCTGGGACACGAGCGTAAGATCGGTGACCTCCGAGTCGGGTTTGTCGGGGTCCTGTTGAGTTTTCAGCTCCTCGAACCGCCAGGCCGCCAGCGCCACTCCCTCGGTGGCTGCTTGAGCATAGAGGGCCTGGGGCACCTGAAGGGACGGGTCCATCCAGATGGAGAGCCCGGTCAATCCCAACCCCTCCGCCACCCTCACCGCTCTCCCAAAGCCCTTTCTCAAAACCTCGGCGTCTACTTCCCCGGGCTTTCCCATCCCTAGCATCAGGATTCGCTCCGGTCCCGAACCCTCAGAAGGGAAGAACAGAAACGTCTCCTCCTTTTTCCCGGTGATGTCTTTCCGATCCAGTGCCCGTTGCACATCACCCTTGACCAGAGCGTCTGCGGAAGCGAGGGCCCCCTCCACCTTCTCGGTCCCCTGGAGAACCGGGAGGACCAAAAGGGGTGAAGGCGCGGTCAACGGATCCTGGAGGATGAGTTCTACGTTCATGGATGAGTTGCCTATACCTGGATTGCCTGCAGAGCAAGGAAGCCTGAACGCTGACGCACCCCGGTTTCCGGGAGGCTTCCGGATGCAACAAGGGACAGAAATATAAGGCACATCGGGCTTCCGCGCGGCCCCCGATAACCCCATCCTGCCAATTTCTTACCTGTTTTTGTTGCTCCTTGCCAAATTTTTTCCTATCTTGATTTTCGGTTTTTGTTCGGTATCCAAAATTACTCGATTGCCATGCCACAGTTGTACCAAGAGCCTGCCCTTCCTTTGGGCGCGGAGGGCAAAAGGGGGAATTTCTCCCCGTTTTCCACTTCCTTACCGGGAAGTCGACAGGCTCTCTGTGTGTGGCTGCCTACTTTTGAGCTTCGGTTGGAACTGGTCCGTGCTCCTGAGCTGGACGCCACTTCCGTAGCCCTCCTCTCTCCGGGGGAAGGTACGCGACGAACTCTGTGGCAGGTCTCGGAGCGAGGAGCTGAAGCAGGTGTTCGGCCGGGCCAGCTGGTTTCCCAGGCCATCTCTCTCTGTCCGTCCCTCACCCTTCTCGAGCCGGATCCAGCCCATTACGACGCGGCTCAGGAGGAAATGGTGGAAGCCCTCATGGGATTGAGCCCCATAGTGGAGCCCTCTGGCCGAGGGTCCTGCAGGGGGCGCGTTTTTCTGGGGATGGACGGCCTGGAACGCCTCCACGGAAGTCCCTTCCACCAGGTTATGATCACCCTCGAGGCCCTCCTCGGGGTTTTCCCTCGCCTCCTGGTGGCCGCCACCCGTGTGGGCCGGGCCTCCGGAAAGTTCGGCGCCTGGGTGGCAGCAGCCCGGGCTGAACCGGGCAAGCCGATCCTGGTGCCTGATTCCGAGCTTCCCGCCTTCCTCGCCTCCTGTCCCGTCTCTGTGCTCCCGGTGGATCCTCTCATGGTCCAACGACTCGAGCGTCTCGGAATCACCACCCTGGAGAAGCTCATCTCCCTCCCGGAGCCGGCTCTGGTGGGTCAATTCGGACCAGAGGGGCGCAGGGCTTTGGAGTGGGCCACGGGCCGTCGGTTGGACCCTGTGCGCCCCCTTCGTCGCCCCCATCCCATCCGAGTTTCCCTCGACTTCCCCTCCCCTGCGGGACGAACGGAAGCCATCCACGGAGCCCTTAATCGTCTTCTGGAGAAGGCTTTGTCTCGACCAGCCCGTCGGGGCAGGAGTGCTCACGGAGTACGCCTTCTTGCTCGCCTGGAAGGGGGAGGTTCCTGGTCTACGGAAGTCATCCTTCGGGAACCTACGGGCGACAAGGAGTCCATCGCTTTTCCCCTCAAGGCCCGCATGGCCCTCTCGCCTCCACCCCGAGCCGTGGAGAAGCTCGCCGTCGAAATTTTCCAATTCGGACCCGCTTCTTCTCAAACCGGATTTTTCGATCGGAAGGAAGAGGGCGGAAGGGAGTCCGGAGGAATGGAGCTGGAAGAAGGAGCCGTTCCACCCCCTCTGCGGGAGGCGGTCAAAGAGTTGAAGCTGAAGCTGGGTCACTCCCCCCTCTACCGCGTGGTGGAAGTGGACCCCTGGTCCCGAATTCCCGAGAGGCGCCACGCCCTTCTGAACTTCGAACCGTGAGGGCGTCCAAGCGCCCCGGAGCCCTGATCATGAAGAAGCTCGATCCCCAGGCCCTTCATCCTCTTAATGTGCCCCGACCTCTCCGAGTCCGAACCGGAAACGGAGGTCGTCCCCTTTTCCTTCATCTGAAAGGGGGAGTCAGAAAGGTCCAGCAAATTCTGGAGGTTTGGCAGGTAGACGAGGAGTGGTGGAGGAATCCTATCTCCCGGCGCTACGCAAGACTGGTATTGGAAGATGGGCGCATGGTCACCGTGTATCGGGATCTCCTGAGCCGGAGGTGGTATTTGCAGAAGGAGTGAGGGTCGCCCGGTCGGCTCCCAACGGCGCCCCTCTCTGTGGTCCCCGGGCGGGGGGGCGCTCGCTAAACCGACCGGGCTTGGTTTCTGCCCGGCCTCCCCTCGGTACCCCTTCGGCGGCCGCTCGCCTCCAGGGGACTGAGTTCCTTCGGGCCTCGCTTAGCCAACGCGGCCCCGCTTACTCCAAATCAACTGCTTTCATCAGGGGCCGGGCCGCGTTTGATACCTCCGCAGGGGCACCGTGGGAAGACCGGCCGGTCGATCAATCTGTCGGAAGTGAACACGGGACCACAGGCTGGGAAGCGACCTCTGCGGCTCCGATGCGGGGGCACAGAAATCGCCGTCGCCGACCGATACACCATCGAGTCGGAGATCGGGGCAGGAAGGA
>JANQDZ010000057.1 GCA_028278645.1 Longimicrobiales bacterium
CGACGGAGGGGAGACGAGTCTCAGGAACCTGGTCCTCTTGTGCCGACGGCATCACCGGGCAGTGCATGAGGGCGGGGTCAGGGTGTGCATCGATCGAGATCATCAGGTCGTGTTTTTCACACCCCGGGGTAACGTCGTGGCGGGGGCACCGCCGCGAGAACCCCAGTCTGGCAACACCCGGCCTCCCACCATCTCACCCCATGGCGGGGTCCCTCGCTTCAAGTTCGATCGGGACATCCCCTGGGAGGTCGAGGCGGAAGCATGGGAAGCTTTGGATCCGGGGTAGATCAAACGGCCAGGGGCTCAGCGCCGGGGGACGGGGTCGGGGCTTCGGATTCGAGCGAGTCTCCATCCGAGCACAGAGCCGGGAACGGTCCCTGGATATCCCCGTCCGCGACTCTCGCTCCCGGCGTCGCGCGGACAGGGCGGTCGTAGCGAAGCGGAGAAGCGAGGGGGATTCCAGGGGCCGATCGGGGCCGCCATGGACAGCGAAATAACCCTCGACACTCAAAAAAACGGGGGGCCCTAGGCCCCCCGCATCCCCGACGCCCCAGCTGCCGCCGTCGAACGGTTCCGGGATGGCGTCAGGAGAATGTGCTGTTGCAGCTACTCGTTCCTTTCCACCTCGATGGAACAGTCCGTGACGAGGGCCGCGATGGCACCGACGGCAGCCCAAACCGGGAAGATGGCCGCACCCACGACCCCGAGGGTGAGCGGGATCTCGATCAGGGTCTTGTCTTCGTCATTTTTGATCGTGATGCGACGGACGTTCCCCTCCTGGAGGAGCTCTTTCACCTTCGAAAGGAGCTTCTCGCCCGCGACTTTGTACCGCTCCCTCCCGCCGCTTTCATGCTCTTCTTCCTCGATTACTTCGGCTTCCTGGATCTCTTCCTCGGCAGGATCGAACTCTTCGGTCATGGTTCCTCCTCGTACGTTGGTCAGTGCTTCTTTCAATACGAAATCATGACGGGAAAGGTTCGGCCGGCTCCCTTCGGGAGCCATCGGAGGGGGTACCCTCCGACATCCTTCCGATTTCCGTCGTCAGTTTGCGAAGTACACGCTGCCACTTCCTCGTCGTCCTTGTCCAAATCGTGCGGGCCAAACTGTACCCGGAGGCCGCGCCTACAGCAAGGATCCCAGCTGTGGCCTGCCACGCCGCGGGATCGGTGACACCGATTACAATCCCGGCAATGCCCAACCCCCAAAGGATCGGAACGTAATGGCTGAGGAAAGCGGCTCCACCCCGGTCCACAGCCACGCTGAGGCGGGCGCCCTGCCCTTCCGGTGATATCCGTACGGAGACCGGTACCGCCCACGACCCATTCTTCCACTCCACACCCCCAAGCACCTCGTGGGATTCTCCTTCGGTGTCCAGCTCTTCTCGGACCACATCGAGCAACGCCCCCATCTCTTCCGGTCTGGGGCATCTGCCGAGGGAACGTTGGGCGCTCATCTTCGCAGGGCCTCCGAAGAGTTTCGCCGGAAGGGTCCACTCGGATGCCGCCGGGGAGTCGGCCGCTTCGAGGACCCGGGCAGGATTCACCCCAACTTCTGCCGCAATCTCCTAGATCTCCGAGAGAGTCAGACCCTCCGGAGGGAGCACCGGTGCCGGCGGCGCTCGCTGCGGCAAAGACGGAGAGGACGTATCGAGCTCGATGGCCCGCCTGAGGATCAGGGCAAATTCCTGTTCCGTGTACAGCCGCTCACTCATGGCTTTCGGCATGGCAGAAGTGTCGGTAAAAGGGGACTCATGGGCAAGGAAATCCCCTTCTCCCTCGCCTGGATCGGCCCTCCGAGCTATCCTGCTCCTTTGCTCCGGTCCACTCCTCAAACCCTCAGGAGATCACCATGTCGGTGCGGGGTATCCACTCTCCAGAACGATCCGTCCGCCGAGGGCGTTTAACTGTCATCTTCTTCTTTGTCTACGGCCTCATTTGCCTGGCTCTTCAGGGCGCAACCCGGAACCTGGCGGCCCAGCCGACTCCCCTTCTCCTGGATACCCAGACGCGGGATCTCCTCCATCAGGAATTGAGCGGAGAGATGGCCAAGGAATACGCCATCGCCATCTCGCGATTCCATCGGATCCAAGGGTCCCGGGGTTACCGGGCCGCGGGCGAGTACGTGATTCGAACCCTACTGGAGTCCGGCTTCGAACCGTCTGACGCTTTCGTGGAGTCTTTTCCGTCCGATGGGAAGGTCGTGTACCAGACGTGGCAATCCCCTTCCGGATGGGATATCGAGCGGGGGGAGCTGAGGATGGTGGAACCCTTCGAAGAGCGCCTCATCGGCTATCCCGAAATCGCCATGAGCGTCATGACCTACTCCAACGCGGGCCACGCCAAGGGGGAGCTGGTGTGGGTGGGCCCCGGCACCGACCCGGAGCACTACCAGGGCAAGGACGTCCAGGGGAAGATCGTGCTCTGCACGGGCTACGGGGGAGACGTTCATCGCCTGGCGGTCCTGGAGTACGGCGCATCGGCCATCGTCTGCTACCTGGACGACGAGCGGGCGATGGAATTCCCTGACATGCTGGCGTACACCGGGATGTGGCCCCGCACCGAGGAGTTGGATCGGGTCCGCTTTGGCTTCAATATCACCCGGCGCATGGGAGAGCGGCTTAGAGGACTGTTGGAGGCCGGTCAGAGGGTCGTTCTGGACGCCACCGTGGAAGGGATCGGGCTGGAACCGTTCTGGATGGACGTCCCGGTGGCTGTGATCCCCGGTAGCGATCCGGACGCCGGGGAACTGGTGTATTGCGCCCATTTGGATCACCCGAAAGAGTCTGCCAACGACAACGGATCCGGCTCGGCCGCCATGATGGATATGGCGGTCACCTTGAAGCGGCTGATCGACCGGGGGCGCCTGCCCCAGCCCCGCCGCCCCCTGCGGTTCCTTTGGGTCCCGGAGTTCTATGGGATGATGGCTTACGTAGACGCCCATCCGGAGATGGTGGGACCAGCCCTTGGTGGGAAAACGTTGGGCAACATCAACCTCGACATGGTCGGGGAAAACCTTGAAATGATCCACACCAGGATGATCCTCACCCGCACCCCCGCGTCCATCCCGTCGGTAGTGAACGACGTGGTAGAGAACATGGCGGAGATGGTGACCCGGATGAACATCAGGACCCCCAGAGGGAGTCTCTCCTTCCCCAACATCGCCTTGACCCCGTATTCCGGCGGAAGCGATCACAACATTTTCATCGACCGGAAGGTCCCGGGGATGATGCTGGGGCACTCACCCGACTACACCCACCACACCTCCGAGGACACCCCGGACAAGGTGGATCCGGTGGAGTTGGAACGTACGGAGGTTCTGGCAACCGCCGCCTTTTGGTACCTGGCGAACCTTGACGACGAGCAAGGGGTGGAGCTGGCCTACCTTGCCGGGGCCAAGGCGGCGGAACGGCTGGGGGAGGCAACCCGAGAAGGCATGCGCCATCTGCTGACTGCTCCTCCGGAAGCACTGGACCACGCTTGGGCGGAGGTGGAAAACCGGATCCAGCATCATTTGGAGTGGGGGGAGACGGCGGTCCGGGACGTCCTCCATTTCAACGATTCGCCCCCCGTCGAGGCGGCGGTCCAGGCTCAGCTGGCGATCCTGGAAGGCCAAGCCCGCACGCTCTCCAGAGGTGTTGCCACGGCGGCCCGGGGTGAGGGAGCGGAGGGAAGATCCGCGCCTCCCCTCTCTCGGCAGGAGGACAACCGGGTGCCCCGGAGGCTCACCAGAGGCCCCTTGGCCGGCGGCCTCCCAGCCAATCGCCTGACTCCGGAGAGAGCCGCCTGGTACTCGTCTTCCCAGAACCCTCTCCGAGGGACCTATGCTTTTGAGCTGGTGAACTTCATTGACGGCCGAAGAGACATAACCGGAATCAGAGACGCATTGAGCGCCGAGTTCGCACCCGTTCCGACTCAAGCCGTGGGCCGGTTTGTGGAAGACCTGGTTGCTGCCGGGTTGGCCGAGTGGAAGTAGGAGGAGACCCGGATGAGTCCAGTCACCATTGAGCTGCCGTCAGGACCGGTGACATTTCGGCGTTTGGTCCTGGATTTCACTGGCACGCTGTCTCACAGGGGGGAGCTGATACCCGGTGTGGCTGAGCGCCTGACGGCCCTGGCCGACGGCCTCTCCGTCACGGTTCTCACGGCCGACACGTTCGGTACGGCCCGTGAACAGCTGAGAGACCTCCCACTCTCCATCCAGCTCATCGGAGACGGAGAGGAAAAAGGCGAGGTTCTCTCCTCCTTGGACCCGGAGACTGTCATTGCCGTTGGGAATGGGAGAAACGACGTACTCATGGTTAGGATCGCCCGTGTCGGCATCGCCATCATGGGCCCCGAAGGGGCAGCGGGGGAGCTTCTTTCGGCCGCGGACGTGGTGGTCCACGATATCAACCACGCCCTGGACCTGGTCCTGGATCCTCTCCGGCTGAAAGCCACGCTGCGAGACTAAGGCCTGTTATTGGTAAGGAAGGAAGGAGACATCAAATGGGTTATCGGCCGTGGTTTCCTGCCCTGTTGCTTGCCTTGTTCCTCCCCATGAAAGGCGAATCCCAAGCTACTCCGGGCACAGACATATGGGCCTTCAGGACCTCGGGGGACGGTGAAGCCATCATCCTCGAATCCGCCGTCCAGGTCACCGGGAGGCCCGGCTACGATAATCAACCTCATTTCCCCCCCGGGGAAAGGTTGGTTCTCTACACCCTGATCGACTCCCTGGGGCAAGCCGATATCTGGAGCTACGATCTCAGGACGGGGGACCGCTCGAATGTCACCCGGTCGGCCCCCGAGAGCGAATACTCTGCTACGGTCATGCCGTCTCTGGCTCGGTTCTCCGCAATCCGAGTCGAAGCCGACTCGACCCAGCGGCTATGGAGTTTCGAATCCGGCGGCACAAATCCAGCGCTGGTCCTGGAATCGATCCAACCTGTGGGTTACCACGCCTGGCTGAACGAGGACACGCTGGCGCTGTTTGTCCTGGGGAACCCCGCTTCGCTCCAGATTGCTTCGGTTTCGGAGGGCGAGGCCAACGTGGTGGCGGAGAACATCGGAAGGTCCATCCACAAAATCCCGAACCGGCCTGCTTTCTCCTTCGTTCAGCTTGATGCCACCGGGAACGGAACGATCACCGAGTACGACCCGACAACCGGGGAAAGCACGCCCATCGCCCCCCTTCTTACCGGCAACGAGTTCTACGCCTGGACCCCCGGAGGAGCCATCATCATGGGGCAAGGCTCGAAGCTGTTCCGTTGGGACCGGGGTGGACCCCAGGAGTGGTCCGAGGTGGTTGACCTGGAAACCGCGGGTATTCTGGGTATTTCCCGAATCGCCCTCAGTCCCGAGGGCAGGTGGATCGCGGTGGTGGGCCAGGATTCGGGGGAAGACGGCGGGATTTGATTCCAGAATCCTCAACCAGGAAAAGCATAAGAGAACTGGACAAAGGAGCTATATCCGCCTACTCTTTCGGCAGTAGAATCCCTACAAACTCAAAGGAGTCGGAAGCCATGACGGGAGAGGCAGGTCAGCGGATCCAGGTTGTACTCCGGTGGATCCAGATCTTGGACAAGATGGAGCCGTTTTATAAGGAGACGGGTGAGTTCGTTTTCCGGTCCAAGGTCGCCAGCGGCGGGAAGGTCGATGAAACCCGATTCCCGGAGGAGGGATATTACGCCATATCCGACAAGCCGGGATGGAATCGCCTGGAGAAGTTGAACAAGGTCCTGTTCGACGGCGTACCCGGTGAGGAGCTGGTGGTGGAGCTCATGGGTGAGGAGCTTGATCAGTTCTCGGCCAATGACCTTCTAGACCATTACCGCCGGGAATTCACTGGAGACCCGGGAACCTGGATCGGACACTACGAGCCCGTTGATGAGGGATCTACCGACCCCGAGAACATGTCGAAGTGGCGGATCTGCTTCGACATCCAGACCGTGGACTAGACGGAAAGGACGAGGACTTCCCTCTCGTTCATACAGCTTTTCGCCGGGAACGACCCCGGAGGCTTCCGCCCCCGGGGTCGATCTTTTTTTTCCCTGCCCGACTAATTCCCGGAAGTCCTTTCTTCCCAAGGAGAGTAGGGGCGCTGTCTCAGAAAGTAGGGGCACCTTCTCAGAAAGTAGGGGCGCCGTCTCAGATGTCACATCGGTCCCTCTTCAACCGTTATGTCTACAAAAGGCCTCGGAGCGGGGTGGGGTGGCCGGGGCAGATTCACAGTGACCCCCGATGGCCAGGTGAACTTCGAAGCTCTTTTTGACTCGGTATACCCCTCCCTGTTCCGGTACTGCAACCGGCTGACCGGGGACCCGGACCAGGCCGAGGATCTGGCCCAGGAGGCATTTTTCAGACTCCTGGACCGTGGTGCGGAGGGATCGGACGCAGGCCTTCGATCGTGGCTTTTTATGGTGGCCACAAATTTGGTGAGAGACCGGTCCCGGACTCGGGAAACACGGCGAAGGATCCTCTCTTCCGTCCCCCCCCCAGATAGCGGCCCGGGTCCGGAACAGGACCTGGAGAGGGCCGAAGAGGTTGAAAGAGTTCGGAAAGCCCTCGAGGTCCTCTCCCAGAGGGACCGGGAAATGCTCCTTCTTCGGCAAGAGGGATTCAGCTATCGGGAAATCGCGGAGGTGGCAGGAGTATCCCATCGATCGGTGGGAACGATCCTCGCCAGAGCCCTGCAGCGGTTCGCCGCAGAACTGACCAAAAAGGAAAAAGGGAATGGGACATCCCGATAAAGGTCAAATCCTGGCTCTCCTCGACGGCGAGCTGCCGGACGCCACCGCGCTGGAGGTCAGGGTCCACATTGATGGCTGCCAGCACTGCCGGGCTGAGTTGGATGGAATTCAGGCTGCTGCCCTGGACACGGCTCGGGCCTTGGACCTCCTGGATGTGGATGATCGAACCGAGTCCGCTCGACTCGGCTTCCTGCGGAGGGCCGACGGCCGTGAAGGCCAAATCCGTGGCCCAGGAGGCCAGCCCCTTGAGCAGCAGTCGAAACGACCGAGCAGGCCGGGCGGGTTCTGGACCCTGCCCAGAGCTGCATCAATCGCGATCCTCCTCACGGGCATCACAGCATCGGCCCTCCCCGGCTCGCCCGTCCGCCGGTGGTTGGTCCAGACTTGGCAGGACCTGACCCATCCCACCGATGCATCGACGGAGGGACTGGGCCCCGAGGAGACGCCCACCGACCCGGCCTTTTCCTCCACCGGCCAGGGTTCGCCGGAGACTGGCGCTGGAATCCCCGCCCACGGCGGAGGGGTGGAGATCTGGATCAACGGCTTGTCCGACGAGGCGGGCCTTCGCGTCCTCTGGACCGGGAACGAAGAAGCCTGGATCTACGCAGGGGAAGGGACCCGGTTCACCAGCACCGATGGGCGGCTCGAAGCTAATGATCCGCCGGGAGACGTCCGTGTTGAAATCCCCGAAGGGTTGGACGATGTCACCCTGGGCCTAGACGGCACCATACTCCTGAGGAAATCCAACGGTGAGCTGGAGATCCTGGCCCCGGTTGAGGAAAGAAGTCCTTCAGAGATTCGGTTCGAGGGCCGTGGGCCCACGAACGCCGGCGGGCCCTAGGGTGTATCCAAACCATGGTCCATCCAAGCTCAGTTCCCGGTGTTCTCCTGAGCATCCTGCTCTTCTGGACCCTCGCATCTCCCTGTTCCGGCCAGGCCGGAACTCCGGATGATCCCCGGCAGGCCGCAGGAACCATCCGAGGAACGGTGTCGGGGCGCCTCGGTTCGGCGGTCCGGCCGCTTCCGAACGCCATTCTCCACGTCTCTTCTGGCGCCCGGCACTTCACCCTGAGCACCGACACCGGGGGCCGGTACTCGCTCCCCGGCCTCACATCCGGATCCTGGCGTGTCCGGGCTCTCCATGTCGGGTACCGAACCATAGCCGCCAGCGCCCAGGTGCCGGTGGACGGGACCGTTACCCTGGACCTCACCCTTGCCAGGGAGCCGGTGGTCCTGCCTTCACTCCTTGTCGAAACCGATCGCCTTCTTCCCTTGGATCCGACCCAGTTTCCCAACCCAGCCGAGATGGGAGAGATAGCCCTGAGGGCGCTGGAGAGTACCTCCGGGATGGCTGAGGGGGGCCTGGCCCAACTTGTAAGGAGCATTCCAGGAAACGATCCTTCCGATCCCCAAGACGTCCTCCTGATGCGGGGGTCCGCCTCCGATCTCAAGCTGGTGCTCCTGGACGGGGCTCCGGTCTACACGCCGTTTCACATGGCAGGTTTGGTAGAGAGCTTCGAGCCGCAGGCCCTGGGCAGCGCTTCCCTTTTCCTGGGTGGAGCACCGGCCCGATTCGATGGAGGGCTCTCCTACATTCTCGATCTCCAGGGCCGTACCCCACGGATGGACCGCCTTCGAGGCACGGCCTCCGCCGATCTCCTCACGGGGCGCCTCCTTCTTGAAGGACCCCTTAGCCCGTCTGCAGGCTTCATACTTGGAGCAAGGGGCCTCCATAACCTGGGCGCCCCTCTGTTCGGCCAAGGGCCGTCACCCTACGGGTTCGGTGATCTCCTCACCCGCCTCGAGTGGACCGGGGACGACGGACAGGCCGCCTACTTGACAGGGTTCTGGAACCAGGAGTCGGTCCTATTGGACCTCTCGGAGGATGCCGAGGCGGCGTTGTCGGAAGAGATCGATTCCGGGAACCAGGGCATCCTGGGGGACCCTCCCCTGGGTGACGACGCAAGGTGGGGAAACCAAGCCGCGGCCGGGGGTTACCGTTTCCGGCTGGGACGTGCCTCCGTGGAGCTGGGAGGGGCGATCAGTCGATACGAGGCCGAGCTGCCCGTAGGTGACAGCCTGCCCCTCTTTGCCCAGAGCCGCTCGGACCGGACGCGGCTCACCGCCGACTTTTCCCACCCCCTTGGAGACGGAACCCTCCGATTTGGGGCCAGCTTTGATCGCGTGAATTCCACCTACTCGGCCATGTCTCTGGACTCTGCCCGGATCGGGCAGGTGAACCGAGTGGCGTTGGACGGGTCATTCGGCGGCGGTTACCTGGAGATAACCCGACCCCTGACGAAGTCGTTGACGCTCCGGGGTGGAGGCCGACTGGATCGGTTTCAAGGGGATGAAGGGGTGCGGGTGGCGCCTCGGCTATCGGTCACGTGGATGTTGACGGATCAAGCGGCTCTCACACTGGCCGGAGGCCGATACCACCAGTATTCCAGCCTGGCCGCCGAGGAGCTTGAAAGGAACCTCGGCTCAGACTCTCCCTGGCCGACATACGGGCAGTCGGTACCCCTGGAGCTCATCGTGGGAAAGGCCGACCATTTGGTCGTGGCCCTGGACCAGTCTTTGACCCCGGACCTTCGGTTGGGCCTCGAAGGGTTTGTGAAGAACTATACCGGAGTCGCCGGTACCGGAGACAACTCCCTCAACGCATCGGGAATCGATCTGAGGGTAGCCCGGGACGGTGAGCGAACCTCAGGGTGGCTGGGTTACACCCTGACCTGGTTTTGGGCCTCGGACGGGTTCCTCAGCAGTGGGGACTCTCCGTTCTCAGGCAGACACCTCCTCAGCGCTGGGCTGCTGACCTCTCTCACCAACCGGACCGGACTCCGGCTCAGAGCCAGCTATGGAGATGGACTCCCGTTCACGTCCGTACCTGTATTTGCTGATGGCATCAGTGCACCTTCTCAGGCCGAGAGGAACACTTTGAATTTGGCCGGGGACCAGGTCCTCAACTCGGCCCCCAACCTGACTGTGGGGCCGGACGATGGGTTCCTTCGCCTGGAGATCGAGCTATTCGGACGGTGGGCCCCCACCCTATCCGGGCGTACGATGGAGATAAGGCCCTACATCCGTGTCCTGAACGCTCTGAACCGCCGGGACGCCCTGTTCTACCACTTCGATCCATGGCGGACTGGAGGGCCCGTACCCCTGGCCGATCTCCCACTCCTGCCCCTGGTGGGCCTGGAGTGGCGTTTCTGATTCCCACCCCGTCACACCTCCTCACCCCCGATCGTTCTCTGAGCAGAAAGGCCCTCGGACCTGGTCCGAAACGCTGCCACAACCAATCAGAGATCGAAAGGAAAAACCCATGATCCCTTCCCAGCGAGGGACCGTTGGGCGGTGGGTGGCCCGAATACTCGTGCCGTGCATCACCGCCATCTCCGTGCTGGCCGTGGCTTTCCCCGTTCAGGGACAGCTGATTTCCATCAAGACCGTGCCGGTAGCCTCGGGAGACCAATTCCTCCTTTTCCCTTCGGAAAACCTGGCAATGGGAGGTGTTGGACTCGGCATGGCCGACCTCCTGGGCGACCCCTTCTCCAACCCGGCAACCGGGAGTCGAGTCACCGAGACTGTCTTCTTCGGGTCCCCCACTTTTTACGGGATCACCGACAGGAACGGGTCCGGAAAATCACTTCCTCTCGGGGCTCTCTTCACTTCCGGGCACTGGTTCGGTGCGGGGGCCGTGTCCCTTCAGGAGCTCGAGGGAGCGGACCGAGAGAGGGTCTGGCCTTTCTTCGCCGTCCGGGAGCCGTGGAACTCATTCGCAAGGCCAATGCCGGAGCCGGCCCAGGACCTTTCGGAACACTCCGGTAGGAACCTCTACGCGTTCGGAATGCTCGGATACCGCTTTCCTGAAAAGGGGCTGTCGGTAGGGATCAGTGGCAGCTATGCCGACCTGGGCGCCGTGGACGGGGTGGACCTCCTCTACGCGTTGAGTCAAGAAATCGACCAATCTGGGCACATGTCCGACCTCCGACTAGGCCTGTTGAAGGAGTGGGAATCGGGGCAATCCATGGAGCTGGTCCTGACCAGGAACAAGGTCCGGATGGAGCACGACGTCACCTATCTGAACATGGTTTGGGAGCCGATCCCGCCGGACACCGTGGTAATCCCCCAGTGGAGAACCCGAGTCGACAAGAACCTCGATTACACGGACACCTGGGGGGCTCACCTGGCGTTCCGGCGCCCCATTGGCGAAAACGGCTGGCAGGTAGGGTGGTCCCTCACCGCAAACGGAAAAGACCACCCCAAGATCCCAAACTATGAGATCCAGAACATCCCCAGGGATCCCGGTGAAACCAAAGCGTACGCCCTGGGAGTCGGAGTAGCGAAGACCGAGGGCCCAGCCAGGTTCGCCGTGGACATGTACCTGGAGCCCATTCGAAGCGACACATGGGCCGACGCCGCGGCCGACACCACGGATGTGTTCGGAAACGTGATCAAGGCCGGCGAAAAGACCATCGAGAACGAGTTCGTGTTCACGAACGCCCTCGTTAAGGCCGGGTTCGCGTGGGATTACAAGATCGCCACCCTCAAAGGCGGCCTGAACGTTCGATCGATCTCCTACGAACTGGAACAGATCAACCACATCGAACCCTTCAGCGCCATGTCCCATAAGAGGAAACAGGACGAAAGCTGGATGGAATGGACGCCGAGCTTGGGAGTGAGCCTGGCCCTCCAGGGAGTCACTCTTCACTACACGGCCCGCATCACGACGGGAACCGGGCGCCCCGGGACCCGCTGGTCTCCTGCCAGGATGGCTGAGTCCGGGTTGGACTCCACCTTTTCGAGCGACTTCATCCTGGCCCCCCAGGGCCCCCTGACGCTTCAGGACGCCCGGGTCACCACTCACCAACTCTCCGTGGTGATTCCCATGCGGTAAGGGGGAAAAAGGGCTAAGATCCGGGCCTACGCCCCAGGCGCACACTCCGATCGCGGACCACGGAGGTTTTATGCGACGCGTTGCCCGGATCTGGCCCGGTACCCTCCTGGCCATCCTCCTTTTCTCTCCAGCGACCCCGGCCGAGGCCCAGGAATTCACCTTCGAGGACATGCTGAGTCCAGCGTACCCGTCCGAGCTTGTTTCGGCTCGGAACGTGGATAGGATCGCCTGGATTTCTGTTGAAAGAGGGAGGCGGAACGTCTACACGGCGGTGGCCCCGGACTTCGCTCCGGTCAAGCTGACGAACTGGAACCTGGACAACGGCCACGACCTGACGTCCATCCGGATTTCGGACGACGGCCGTGTGGTGGTTTTTGTAAGGGGCCACACCCCGAATAGCCAGGGATGGGTGGCGAATCCCAACAACGATCCCAGAGGTGCAGAACGAGCCATATGGGCCATCGGCACGAATGGTGGGGAAGCATGGAGAGTCGTGGAGGGGAGCAACCCGGTCCTTTCCCCCGACGGTAGGTGGGTCCTCTTCGTGAAGGACGGGCAGATCTACCGGGCACCGGTGAACACCGGAACGGCCCTCACCGAACGGGCCGACGACCTACCGCCCTTGTTCCGCGCCTGGGGCCGGAACGGGAGTCCCAGATGGTCCCCTGACGGCCGGTTTGTCGCCTTCGTGAGCCAACGTGAAGACCACTCCTTCATCGGCGTATACGACACCGAACAGCCATCGGTCCGGTATATGGCCCCAGGAGTAGATCGGGACACCCAACCGGTCTGGTCCCCCGACGGGACCCAGATCGCGTTCAGAAGGCAACCAGGCCTTCCCTTTGGTGCCCGGATCCGTCGACCTGAAGGTGTTCCGAGGGACTCCATACCACCCGGCCTCGAGGAAGCTCGTTTTGCCGGAGGTTACACCAACTCTTTGTGGATCGCCGATCTGGCAACGGGTCAGGGCCGGGAGATTTGGCACAATCAAGCCCAGGACGACGGGTTCGAGAGCATCTCGAACCTGATGTGGGGCCACGACAACCTGGTGTTCCAGGCGGAGCCCGGGAACTGGCGGCACTACTGGTCGGTCCCGGTGGAAGGCCACGAAGGTGATCCGATGGAGCTGACCCCGGGGGACGGGTTGGTGGAGTACGTTTCGCTGTCGAAAGACGGTCGGACCCTCTACTACGCCGCCAACATGGGTGACATCCATCGCCGGGATCTTTTCTCTTCCAGGACCAACGGCGGGAGGAAACGTCGGATCACGCGAGGCGGAATGATCGAAACCAAACCCGCCTCCCTGGCCACGGACCAACAGGTAGCGATCCTCATGTCCGGAGCCTCCCTACCCCTCTCGGTGGGTCTGGTGGATTCAGGCGGAGGCGAGGCCCGGGCCATCACCGGTCTTCCGGCCCGGTTCCCAATGGACCGGCACGTTACCCCTGAAAACGTCACGCTGACGGCTGAAGACGGTTTCGAGTTCTACAATCAGCTGTTTCTCCCACCTGATCTGGGACCGGGGGAGAAACGACCCGCACTCATCTTTATCCACGGCGGTTCCCGTCGGCAGATGTTCCTGGGCTACCACGACCGGATCTTCTACCACTGGGCCTACGGCATCAATCAGTACTTCGCCAACAGAGGGTACGTGGTCCTGAGTGTGAACTACCGGAGCGGAATCGGCTACGGGAAGGAATTCAGGAATGCTCCGGGGAGGATGTCCCGGGGCAACACGGAATACCAGGACATTCTGGCTGCCGGCCGTTACCTGCAGGGCCGGGAGGACGTGGACCCGGAGAAGGTCGGCCTTTGGGGCCTTTCTTACGGAGGTATCCTCACTGCCCAGGGTCTGGCCAGGAACTCGGACGTGTTCGCCGCGGGAGTGGACATCGCCGGCGTACACCAGTACGGAAACACCCTGGACCCTTCCGACACCGCATATGCCTCTTCGTCGGTGAGCGAGGTGGACAACTGGACGTCACCTGTCCTGCTCGTACACGGAGACGACGACCGAAACGTTGCCTTCTCTCAGACCGTAGGTTTGGTGCAAGCCCTGCGAGCCAACGATGTTCACTTTGAACTCATCGTATTCCCAGACGAGGTCCATGACTTTCTCGTCTTCGACAAATGGCTCCTGACCTGGGATGCCACCGAAGACTTTTTCAGGAGGTTCTTGATAGAGAAATGAGAGGGACTCGATTCCGGGAACCGCGAACACCATGATCGGAGGCGGTGTAAGAAGGCTGAAAGAAACAGGATGCTGGGCTAGCTTTTGGGCGAAAGCCCACGCAAGCTGTTTCAAGGAATAAGGTGTTCGTCCTTCCCAGGGCGGAAAAAACAGGGATAATTGTCGGTCATGAGCAAATCCATGAAAGTCACCAACTCGAGATCTTTGGCGCTTCTCACCCTGACCTTGGCGCTTCTCTTCGGTCCGAGCCTCGTCCGCGCACAGCAGGTTCAAGGTGTCGTGATCGATAGGCTCACGCGAGAGCGGGTTGTTGGAGCCAGTGTCGTGCTCCTGGACACCACGTTTAGTGCGGTTTCCGCCACAGCCGCAAACCAGACCGGCGCTTTCCGTATCCAGGCCGCGGAACCAGGCTCGTTCTTCGTGCTCACCGAGGCTCTGGGCTACCGGCCCACGCTGGATGGAATCCTGGACATGCAGGAGGGCGGATCGGTCACTGTCGAGATCTACCTCGATCCGAAACCGATCGAGCTCGATTCCCTGAAGGTGGCCGTGGAGAGAGCTGAAACATACCAGATCCTGGACATGGCCGGCTTTAATGAGAGGGTGGACGACGGGTTCGGGCATTTTATCACCCCTGAAGAGCTTCGGCGCAGGAATCCCCGGTATTTTTTCGAGGTTTTCAGGAATATCCCAGGGGTCAGGGTGTTGGGTGCATCACTGGACGGCACGATGGTCGAGTTCACACTTGCCAGTACCCGAGGTCCGACTTGTAGTCCCAGGGTGTTCGTGGATGGTATCCAGTCGAATGTCTCCATGGGCCTCGAGTCGGTCGTGGACGTAGACCAGGTGGCCGGAGTGGAGGTATACTCCCGTCCCTCCCAGGTTCCCCTTCAATGGGGCGGCTCCGATTCAACTTGTGGAGTGCTCCTGATCTGGACCCGATAGGGAGGGAATTGGTCACCGAGGAACCGTTGTTCCACTGGCACGTGACCTTCCGGGCCGTTATCCTCCCCGAACCATGAACCAGGTGCGGCTCAGAGAAGGGCTGCCCAACTACTACTTCCAGAAGGAGTTGGCCCAACATGAGAGTACTACGATTTGCCGCCTTCGGATTGATCCTCCTGGCTGCCGCCTGTGCCAGTGGGGGCGGGGGTGGGGGTGGGGGCGGTGGCGCCAGCGATCGATATCTTCTCACCGCCGACGACCTGGCCCCGTACGCAACACTGACTCTCTACGAGGCGGTCAGTCGCCTTCGCCGCTTCTGGATCCAAGGGAGTGGCGGCCGGTCTCCCAGGGTTTTTATCAACAATCAGGAGTTGGGCGGAGCTCCCTCCCTAGAGGAGTACGGAGCCACCGACGCGGCTGAATTACGGTTCATCCAACCCAACATCGCCATGACCCAATACGGGCCCGATTATGTGGGAGGGGTAATCCAAGTCATCCTCAGATGACCTTGAGGGCAGGGGGTCAGCGGGCCCCCTGCCCTGAATCCCTCCAACCCTGAGGAACTCCGCGATCGGGGTGCGCTCGAACCGTCAGGAACCAGGTCTCGCCTGGCATTCCCCGGCTCCAACGATGGCCCAGTTGCGGACTCTTCCTTTGGGGCCAGCGCCCGAAGGTTTCGGACTCCAGAACGCTCCGGTACAAGCGACCTCCATGAAGAAGATTACCATCGCTTTGGCATTTTTCGCCCTACTGGCGGGATGTGATCGTGGGTCCGGGGATTCCCACCGCTCGCCTGGTCGCCCCCCGGGCCCGGAAAAACTCGGCGAAATGGAGCTATGGAAGCTCGAGATCATGCTTCAGGATCGGACCTCCAGCTCTGTTATTCGGCAGGGCGGACCCTCGAGTTGGTCGGAGGCCTTCGCACCGGACGGGACAATGGTCCGGTCCGGCCTTGGGGAGATTCGGGGCCAGGAAGCCATCCACGAGGCCTTCATGGCCGATGTCTACTCAAATGCGCTGGTGGACCTGACTTGGATACCGGAACGGGCCGAGGTCTCCCAGACCGGGGATCTCGGCTACACGGTAGGCCAATACCTGGCTGTCGTGGCAGATACCACCGGAGCACGGTCCGAGGTCAGAGGAACGTACGTCCGACTCTGGAGACGGCAGGCCGACGACAGCTGGAAGGTGGAGTTGGATATCAGGAACCCCGTAACCAAAACTGAGCAAGGCGGTCCAATGGCTCTTGGGAGCCAATCCGGGAACGGAGGGACCTAGCGCAAGCCTGCCCGACCAGGAAGAACTTCGAACGCTCGTTCGAGTATTCGAAATCCCACCGCCAAAAAGGGCCTCTGCCACGCCCTGATTCCGCAGCTGCGACCGTCGAACGCCTGTTCGAAGCGAATGGCTATCTGTCACAGACATTTTTTCCGGTCAACACTCTGGAATTCACGAAAAGCTTTGATTTTCGAATCGCAAGAAACCTATTGCGGGGTGCGTCATAGAGTGTTATTGAAACGTTCATATATTTGACTAGTTCATATGTTCCGAGCCTTGGATACCTGCCCATGCAAGGACGCGGAAGAATTGATTGGTGTTGCCACCGGGTTCCCCCCGGCGTCGGTGGCTGCTGGCCTACCCGGGATCCGGCATCCCGGACGCCAGGGCGTCGTTGTTGTTTTTTCACATTTTTGAGAACTGACCTTTACCCCATTCGTTCATCCCTCGTGGGCGGTGGGGTTTTCGTGCATTCCAACTGAAGAGGGAGGTAATATGTCAGTACCGAAGTTCTTGTTCAGATGGAGGTCTCCTCCAAAAAGGATGGGAAGTAGGTTGCATGGTGCCAGTGGCATCGCGCTGACCTTGGCACTCCTCACAGCCGGTCCCCTCCTGGCTCAACAAACGGGAACACTTACGGGGATCGTCACCAGCCGTGGAACCGGCTCGCCCCTCCCCGATGTTCAGGTGTCCATCCAGGGTACCGGGCTTGGCGGTTTGTCGAACCAGGACGGCCGGTTCCTCATCATCAACGTCCCTGCCGGGGAGCAGACGATCACTGCTCAACTCATCGGCTACGGGACCATTTCTCAAACGGTCAACATCACGACGGGCGAGCCTGTTGTGTTCGATTTCACCCTTTCTGTCCGGGCTGTCCAGCTGGACGGGATGGTTGTGACGGGGACGGCAACCGGGGCGGAACGACGGGAGGTGGGAAACAGCATCGATCTCATCACCGCCGAACAGATTGAAGCCTTACCGGTTACGAATGTCGAGGACATCCTCAGGGGCCGTACCCTGGGTGTGACCGTGAGCGGGCAGGCTTCTCAGCCTGGAGCCGGCCAGAGGGTGTTGCTCCGGGGTGTTAACTCGGTTGAAGGACGGAACGAGCCTCTCGTGTTTATCGACGGGGTTCGGATGATGTCCGACGCCTGGGAAGGTTCCGGCGGGTCAATGGGCGGCGCCGAATCCGCCACCGGACTTGCCGGGATCGACCCCCGAGACATCGAGAGGATCGAGGTCATCAAAGGGGCAGCGGCCTCAACGCTCTACGGCACCGAGGCGGCGGCAGGCGTAATTCAAATCTTCACCAAGCGGGGACGACCGGGCTCGGCTCGCTGGACAGCAAACGTAGACCAGACGGTCACACGGGTCGGCCACGTGGGGCCCGAAGAGGACCCGACCGGCCTTCACATGAACGACTGCACATTTGGCGGTCCACTTCGGCCCGACCAATCGGTCCCAGATCCCGACTGCCCTTCCAGCGGTACCTGGTTGAAAATGGGGCACGGACAGAAATACGACGTCAACGTCCGAGGAGGATCGGAGGACATCACCTACTTCCTTTCCACGGGGTGGAACAAGGAAGTGGGGAACATGAATGTCAACAACGACGGAGCCCAGAACTTCAACCTTCGTGGAAACTTTCAGTTCACCACATTCCAGGACCTGACGGTTCGGCTCAACACGTCCTACCGCCGGCAGCACGTCCAATGGATCCCTATGGGCGGCGGCCTTATGGAGGACAACAGTAACACGGCCCGGGAGAGCCTGATTCAGAACATCGCCTGGCTCGATGAAGGTGCCACACCCGACAACCGGGACCTGCTGGCCATGGACAAGGAGATGACCCAGACCGTTCAGCAGATGAACTTCTCTGCAAACATCAGCTGGCTCCCCATGGATAACTTCCGGCATCGGTTGAACGTGGGATTGGATCACTCCAACTCCCTCTACTACACGTCCCGGCCGTGGGGTTATTACGACAACCCCGAAGGGACCCGGACCAGGGACGAGGAGATCCGCCGGTTTCTCACCCTGGACTACGCCAGCAGCTTCTCCTCGGGAATCCCCGGCCTGAACCGGGACTTCACCTCGGTCCTCTCCGCAGGCGGGCAGTACAGCGCCATCGAGGATCAGGGCATGCGGGTCGACGTGAACACTGCCGTGGGCCCAGGGAATTGGGAGACCGACGACTACGACAACATCACCAACTACAACGAGGACTACTCCGGCCGCCACCAGGGGGGGTTCTTCCTCCAGGGGCAATTCGGCTGGAAGAACCGGCTCTTCCTGACCGCGGGCCTCAGGGCGGACAGCCATAGCAACTTTGGTGATGAGCTGACCCACGACTACTACTTCCTCTGGTACCCCAAGATTCAGACCACCTATACCCTGTCGGATCATGCATGGTGGCCCGACCTATGGGAGACGGCCCGGATCCGAATGGCATACGGAGAATCGGGCGAGCCGCCACCGCCGGGTGAGTCGTTGATCACATGGAGAACCCAGCAAGGGGACGAGAATACACTGGTCTATCAGATCAACAACGGCGGGAACACGAAGATTGGACCGGAGATCACCAAAGAGTGGGAGGTCGGTCTCGACGGGTCCCTCTTCCTGGGCCGTGTGAACTACACAGCCACGGCATACCGTAGGAGGACCGAGGATGGGTTGGTTTACGTCTGGCCGCCTTCCTCCAACGGCCTCGAAGAGCAGTACCTGAGGAACATAGGTAGCTGGAAAGCCAAAGGAATCGAGACCGCCTTGGACGTCCTGGTCTTCGACAACATTGATGTCCAGGTGAACATGAACGGCCGCTACCAGTGGAACGAGACCCGGATGGGTGTTCTATCAAATGATCCCACCGACGACTATTACGTGGGATGGGACCAACGGTTCAAACCTGGCGTGGTCATGCCCGCCTTCCTGGATTGGAAGCTCCAGAACGAAGATGCGGTCGGGGAGTTGCCTGTGTACTCCGACACCATGGAGGTGTACGGGCCCAGCTATCCCCCGCACGAGGCGTCTCTGGGCTTCGGCGTTACCCTCTGGAACCGGCTGACCTTCGATACTTTCTTCCTGGCCCAGTGGGGACACATTCTCACTGACCTCCAGGCCTCGTACATGATCCAGGACGATATCGGATGGCCCACGTCCGCCTGCATCGACGCTCGGGCGGCGAGGGACGCATACGATGGCGGCGACGATACAGCCTTGACGGGCATCAAGACCAAAGACTTGGCCATGTGCACCCGGGGGTACAGGGAAGACTGGGCCTCGCCGGGTGATTTCATCCGGTTGGGCACGGTCACTTCTTCCTACCGGTTCCCCGAAGAGTGGATCTCGAGGCTGCCTGGCGGTTTCCAACAGGCCACCGTCCAACTCCAGGCCATGAATCTATGGCACTGGACAGACTTCCCGGGAATGCACCCCGACGCCCTGTACGGTTCGGCGGCCTGGGTCGATCGGGCGGCAGGCTTCGTGCTCCCGCCGCCAAAACGGTTCACTTTGAACGTGCGCCTCAACTTCTGACGCCACCCTGAACGAGAGCGAAGAGAAAAATGAATATTAGGACTATTCTCAGACGACTCCCCGCTCTTGCCGTCACCGCTGCCATAGCGTGGACGACAGGGTGCGGAATCGAGACCGAAGTCACCGGCATAACCGCCGACAAAGACATCTCCAGACCTGACCTCATGCATGTGCTGGCCCATGGTGCCAACCTGGAACTCTCCCACATGCACCTGATCAACTATGCCCATTTCACAGCCGCTGCCACCGACGAAATCACCAACGGCTACAACAGTTCCGGTTCGTATCGGCGGCGGGCTGTCAACCAGTACCATAACCGACCGGACTGGGTCTACTCTCAGGCCAACGAATCGGGTTGGGTGGCAGCCTATGCCGCCGAACGCATGACGGACGTGAACGAGGCCAACGGTACGGACCCCAGCACCGACCCTCTGATCGCACACATGCGCATCAACTCTGCTCTAGCCTATCAGTGGCTGGCTGAGGGCCAGTGCGTGGCCTGTGTCAACTGGGGCCCTGAAGGAGGGGAGCTCCTGAAGGGTTCCGGGGACATCTACGACCCTGGGAACGTGGTCGATTCCGACTCCATCATGACGATGGCCATCACCTGGGCCGAAATGGGGGGAACAGTCGCCCAGGCCGCCATAAGTGCCGGGCGACTCAACGAATATGAGCCCGGCTTCGAGCACTTTATTCCTGAGAACTCCCTCTATGCGTCCTACGCCATCCAGGCGATGGGTTATCTCTGGTTGGAGGACTACGCCAAGGCCGATGAGTTCGCAGCCAAGGTTCCCGTCGACTGGGCGTGGCACATGTATTCCCACGAGGAGAACACCTGGCGGAACCGATGGGTCTACTACTCTAACCAGTGGGCCCTGACGACCGTTTGGGGATCCTCCATCGGCACCACCTTCCGGGACGTGGAAGATCCTCGAATCCCCTGGACCGTTTGTGGTGAGTACAAAGAGGGTTTGACCGTGGGCGGCCGGAGACGGTCCAGCAGCGAGTATGACCGGTACACCACCAACCCCGGATGTCAGACCTATAACTACTACGGGAGGTACCGGACCTACGACGGCGACCTGCCACACTATATCCAGCGGAAATACTCCAGTTGGGATGACGAGTTGGTGATGCTCAGCGGGCAGGAGATGAAACTCGTCCGAGCCGAGGTGGCCCTCAGGAACGGCAACCTCGGTGCGTTCACAGGGTACATCAACGACGTCCGGAGCTACCATGGTCTGGATCCCATCGACGTTCCGGCAACGGCGGGTGCCCTGGAGTATCCCAATGCCGAGGACGACGCCTGGTCCATCTTGGACAGGGAGTCGTTGTTCACCCTTTGGCTGGACTCGCGGCGGTACGCGAATTTCCGGCGCTGGGAACACCCCTTCTGGACCGGCGGGCATTACAAGACACCGGACGAGGCCCTCGACAACGCGGGGCAGCATCGCCCGAAATACATGCGGGCCGACGGTTCTCTGGATTGGTGCATGCCGCTACCGGACGGTGAGGAGTGCAATATCAACCCTCTGGTCCGAGAAACCCAGTGGTGTCAAAGGCTCTACGAGCCAGGCGGGGGTTGAGCGGCCCCAGCAGAACGTGGTTAGGCTCTGACTTTTTCCTTCAACGGGCGGGCGGCGACACCCAGTCGCCGCCCGCCATCCGTTTCGACCTGTCGCAGGGGTCCAGGGGAACAACTCAGATCTGGATGGGGTCGGATACCCGTGTCAATGTTTGTGCGGATCACCATCCCTTGACATCTCGGATCGGTCCATTCGGACCCCAAAGGAGGGGAAGATGAATCGGAGGACACTGTTGGCCTTAGCGATCGTACTCCTTCCGGCAGCTCTGGGAGCCTGTGCGTCCGGAGGTGGAGGAGCCGGAGGCGCGAACCGGGACCTGTTGACGGAGGCAGACCTGGAGCCGTACCTGGCACAGGACGTGTACCAGGCCGTCCGCCGGCTGAGGAGTACCTGGTTCAACGCGAGGGGAACCCAAGGCACCCCAACCGCCACGACCGATCCAGAACACGTGGGGGTGTCCCGGGCAGATGACGCGGGAGCTGCCCAGGTTCAAGTCTACATCGACGGCACCCGAGCCATGACCGGCCTAGACGCCCTCAGGGACCTTTCAGTCCAATTGGTCCAGGAAATCAGGCACCTGAACTCCCGGGACGCCACCATGATGTACGGCATCGACCACGGTGCCGGAGCAATCATGGTCACAACGAAGCACTGACCGAGCGGGTAGGGCGGAGACTCGGGCGCTCTTTTGAAGCGTGTTGCCCGCCCGTGAAAAGAGGAACCGACGGCCCTCCCAGGGCCGGCGGTTCCTCCACTCTCCTAACTCCCTTTTTAGCCCCCTGCCAGCACCTTATCCAGGATGGCCGGCCAGCCATCGGCCTTGGCCCAAGATTCCTTGTGGGCGATTTCACCCCCTGGTTTGATGATGTAGGCGCTGTTGGGTAGGCCGCCATAGGCCTCCCTGGTGGCGTTGTCCATCCCGTCCACCACGATGGTCCGTTCCATGCCCAACTCACTCCGGCACCGACCTGCCAACTCGAGGCGTTCCTCCATGTCCACGGGTTGGTCGATGTCCTGGAAGCTCAGCTCGTTGGGGTGCGCTTCTCGTTGGTAGAGAACGACAAACTGGACCTTGCCGTCGTACTTCTTGAAGGTCTCATCCCCGACGGCAACCTGCCGCCTGAAGGGGGGTCAGGTGAATGAGCCGAACTCCACGACCACCGGCATGTCGGCGACAACGGACATCAGGTGGAAGGGTTCGTTATCCAGCGTCATCAGCGTGAAATCCGGAGCCATTTCCCCGGCCATGGGAGAGGTCTCGGCGAACTGTTCGAACCGGGCCGATTGGCCAAAAGCAGAGGTGGGGGTCAGCAGCAGAGCCAGGAGGCTGATCCCGAAAATCAGCGCCCGGCCAGCCTCCGACGGGGACAAGGGGTCAGATCTCATGGGTCCCTCCATCCGAGGGTGATCACGTTGGACTGCGAGAATGTTCACCACGGAGGGCTTTACCGCAACGCCCCCGCCTTTCTTCCCCCTCCACCGGCACCTAGCCCTACCCGGTTTGCCATCACCTCTGGACGCGCGGGCCGGCAACCGTGAGAATCATGTCCGCCATCAGAGGATCAGGTGGTCCCGCTCCGACCAGGTGTGGTCCGCCGTGGGCTCCGACACAAACATTGACCTGAGGAAAAGCATGAAGCGCATTCACCTCATATCCGGCTGGGGAGTGATGATCCCCCTCATCTTCGCTGTGTCCGGTTGCAGCGGGGGAGACGGCGGAAACGCCTCTGATTCGGGGGTCATCGCATCGCTGCAGTTGGAGGCCGCGTATCCTGAGCCGTTCAGCTATCTGAACGGCGTCCGCGAGCTCCCTGACGGACGCCTTCTCGCCGCCGATCCACTCAGCCAGGTCCTCTTGAGGTTGGACATGGACGCCGGAACCGCCGACACCCTGGGCGGAGTCGGAGGCGGACCCGGCGAGTACGAGCAACCTGACCAGGTCTTCCCGCTCCCGGGCGACTCCACCCTCCTGGTGGACATCGGGCGTACCTACCTGACCATCATCGGACCGGACGGGCGCTTCCACGACGGCATGTCCATGGCCTTGCCCGCCGACGACGGTAGCCCCATGGCCATCGTCATGCCCGAGGCCGTGGACGCGTCGGGCCGGATCTACTTCCGCGGCATGGCCGGACTTGGCAGGAGGGGGCCCGCAGATTCGATAGGCGTCGCCCGCTACGAACGGTCCACCAACACCTCTGAGGTGGTGGCCATGGCCTGGCGAACCGAGCCCACCGTATCCCGATCCGGCGGGAACGTCCGGATGAGTCTCCCGCGTATGGTTCCCAACGACGACTGGGCCGTCTCGCCGGATGGCTGGATCGCCGTGGTCCGGGCCAACGGCTACAGGGTCGAATGGCATCTTCCTGACGGCCACGTGATCTCCGGACCAGATACACCATATGAGGCCATTCCGATCAGCTATGCCGATAAGGAAGCTGACATGGAACGGTCATTCAGCGGCGGTCTTTCCATCTCCATCATGAGATCCGATGCCGGAGACACACAGATGCAAATGAGCCGCGGAGGGGGTGGAGGAGGGGACCGGGCCTCAGTGGAGGATCAGGAGTGGGGAGAGACCTTCCCGCCCTTTTTGAATAACCGTTCGATGGCAACGGCCGCCAACGACATCTGGGTTCAGCGCTGGCTCCCAGCCAGTGAAGAACCGAGGATGGACGTCTTCGGACCAGACGGCATCCTGAAAGGATCCGTGTTGATCCCTCGGGAATCTCAACTCATCGGCTTCGGGCAGTCTCTTGAAAGGGCCGACCTGGCGTACTTCGTCAGGACGGACGAGTTCGGCCTTCAATGGCTGGAGCGGTACCGGATCGTTTGGGAATAGGGGAATAGTGACGGAGCGGCTCACCTTCCCCAACGGGGTCAGGGAGTTCCCAGAAGGGGCCCTACTCGCCGCTGATCCCATGGGAGAGGTGGAGCTCCCACCCGTCCTCCGTTTGATCGGTTTTGGCGCCGGTCCTTCAGGGGCGGGCCGCGTCTACCTGGTTCGAACCGACGAGTTCGACCTCAAGTGGCTGGAGAGATACACAGTGGTTAGGTAGCTTAGGGCAGTCGGCTTCAGAAACGTCTCGGACCCCGCTGCCCCTATGCTCGCTACACTCCGGATTTTTCAGGAACAGATCCCTGACCCATCCCAGGCGCCCGATACCCTCCTGCCTTCCAGCCAAGGCGGGAGCGGAGTCACCGGCTTCTTCCAGGACTACTGGGTGGCAGAAACAGCCCTCTGGGTGGTCGGCATCGTCCTTGTGGCGTGGCTCGCGGACACCCTCACTCGGCGGTACATCCTGAAAGTGATCTCGAGGATCGTCACGCAGACGAAGTTCACCTGGGACGACGTCATCTTCGAGAGGAAGGTGTTCCGACGCCTGGCCCATATCGCACCGGCCATCGTCATCTACTACGGAGCTCCCCTGGTCCCCGGAGTTCCACCGGACTTTTCTCAACTGGTCCAGCGCGTGGCCATGGGGTTCATGGTCCTGGTAGTGGTCCTGAGCGCCGACGGACTCCTCTCGGCCCTGAACGACATCTACAACACTCGCCCCGATGCGAAGAACCGCCCCATCAAGGGGTATCTCCAGATCGTCAAGATCGTTTTGTACATCGCGGCGGGGATCCTGGTAATCTCGGCCCTTATTGGCCAGAACCCCGTGGCGATCCTGACGGGCTTCGGCGCCATGACCGCCGTAGTCCTCCTGGTCTTCAAAGACACCATCCTCTCATTCGTGGCCAGCATCCAAATCACCCAGTACGACATGATCGCGGTAGGTGATTGGGTCGAGATGCCGAGATACGGTGCCGACGGCGACGTGATCGACATTGCCCTCCACACCATCACCATCCAGAACTGGGACAAAACCATCTCCACCATCCCGACCCACAAGTTCATCGAAGACTCCTTCAAGAACTGGCGGGGGATGAGCAAGTCCGGTGGAAGACGAATCAAGCGAGCCATCCACCTGGACGTGAATACCGTTCGGTTCCTCACGGAGGAGGAAATCGGCCGATTCGGGAAGTGGGAGCTCCTCCGGGGCTACATGCAGGAGAAGCTGGAAGAGGTCGGGATGCACAACGCCCTGAAAACCGAGGGTAATCCGGAGGTCATTCCGAACACACGGGCCCTGACCAACGTCGGTACCCTCCGGGCGTACATCGTCGCCTACCTCAGAGACCATCCGAAGATCCATCAGGAGATGACACTCATCGTAAGGCAGCTCCAGCCGGGGCCAGATGGGCTGCCCATGCAGATCTATGCGTTTTCCAACGACACCAACTGGGCGGTCTACGAGGCCCTCCAGTCGGACATCTTTGACCACATCTTCGCCACCCTCCCCGAGTTCGGCTTGAGGGCGTTCCAGAAGCCGTCAGGAAAAGACCTGGAGGGCCTCGCAACGAGCTGAAAGGCCCGCAGCCCCAAGCTGGTTTATCCTAGGGATCCATCGAGAGCATCTGACCGGTGGCCAGATAGTGCTCCAGCGCCCTGTTCAGGATCGTGGCTTTGGCTTCCATGCCGGCCATGACTCGCCCAACCTCAGCTACCCCCTCCCCCGTCAGGGAAGTCAGCACGTACGCCCATCGGGCCACCGTTCTTCCCTCCCCCTCCGGCGCCAGGTCGATGCTCAGCTGAAAGAGAACATCCGGGGTGAACCGGACGATCTCGGCACCATGAGGAGGGTCATGTCTCGAAAACACCCATACCCCTGGGCCCACCGAGCCCGAGCCGTCCGTTTGGAATACACACCCCACTTCCGCATACCCGGATTCGGTAAAGACTAGGTCCGCTTCCCATCCGGGGATCCAATCGGCCTCCCTGGCCGGGCAGAGCAGTGGAAACACATCCTCGGGCTTAGCCTCCAGGGTCCTGCTCCACTCATACTTCTCCCGAACCGGCGTCCACCCCATGGTTCGGAACCGTCCGACGATTTGGTCCGACTTTTGGATATTCATGATGCTCCTTTTGTTTAGTATCTAAACCTTATGCCCAAGAAAAAACGACCCCTCATGACTCCCCGTTGAAAAGCCGGAAGAAGCGGCCAACAGCCGCCCGATCAGCCTCCGTCAGTTCCGCCAAGAGGGCGTCAAAACGTCGTTCAGCCCTTTCCTTCAGCTGGAGGACATCTGCCATGACTCGTGTGCCCTTCCCCGTCAGAACCAGGGTGAGCTCATTCTGGGATTCAGGGTTCCGACCCTTGGTCAGAACACCCTTGGACTCCAGCCGGGACAAGGTTTGGGAAACGGCCCCTTTCGTGATGGAGAACCGCTCCCCAATCTCCTTTGCATTTGCATCTGGCCGGGAGTGCAAGAACAAGAGGAGGTGGATCTCTGAAGGGTGGAGACTGACCCCTTCGGATTTCAGCACCCGGTCCTTTTCCACGTGGAGGATCTTGTCCACGGCGGAGAGGATCTCGGCTACCAGACCGGGGTGGTTGAGCTTGGCCATGACAAGAGTTTAGATACTAAACCACAAGATGTCAACCGCCCCATGAAGGCGGGTGAGCCTGGGGATGTAGACTAGGAGCGAAGGAACCATAGAGGAGCGGACATTGGAGACCGGCCGGCACGCCCTTCCCCGGACTCTTCAGCGGGTGAAGATCAGGATGACCCCGTTGCTGGACCCCACTCCGTACCGGGAAGCCGATGGACCTTTCAGGATTTCGATACGGGAAATAATGTCCGCCGGAATCATGTCCAGGACGTTGATAACGTAGGCCGCTTCAGCCCCTTGTGGACTGGAAACGTCGCCCATCCGGACCCCGTCCATGAAGACGAGGGGGTCACCGGGCGCTGTAAGGCTGTTGATGCCTCGAATGAGGATCCGGGAGCCTGATCCGGCGGCTCCGGATCCCCGCGATACCTGGACACCCGAGAAGGAAGCAGCGATCAGGTCCACCGCACTCCCGCCCCCTGTGAGCGTGCTTGCTTCCCCAGGACGGAAAGTCCTGACCACGGCGTCATGGGCCGCAGGTCTCGCCGTCACCCGGAGCTCCTCGAGGATAAACGCCTCGGGCACCATCTCCAGGGTGACGCGGGTCGCCACCCCGGGGCGAACGGTAACCTGCTCGATGGATGCCACGAACTCCGGCGGAGATTCCAAACGAAGGTGGGCCTCGCCGGCAGGGACCCCCTCCAACGTGAACTGGCCCTCCGCTCCAGAACGAGTCTCCAGGTCCCCCCCCTCCAGGGAAATCTTCACACCGGAGAGGACTTCGCCGGTAATCGAAGACCTGACGGTCCCCCTTATGACCCCGCTCTCCTGACCGGAGGCCGGGGCGTGGGGGAATGCCAGATGTAGGATCAGCCCGGTTAGGAGCAGCGAGACTGAACGAAAAGAGAGGGCTTTCATGGTTTCGGCCGTCCTTTTGAGCCTGTTCCGGAGGTTAACAGTACGTACGCCGCGGGCCATCGGTTGTTTCGTCCGGCCCCCTTTGATCGGCCGTTTCATGGGGTCCCGGGCCTCCCCGCCCACCCCTCCGTCCGTCATCCAGGCGGTTGGATTCCTGCCAAAAAGCACGCGGGGCCCCTTGGGACCCCGCGGCCACAGTTCTCACCGGTCGTGTTCGCCGGAGGAAGCTACCTGAACGTTCCGCTCACCACCCTCTGGCGAAATAGGCCCAGAAGTAGTCTCCTAGCTCCTCCCATTTCTGCATGGTGGCGCCTGCCCAGTTGTGGGTGTACCGGGTCAGGAACGTCCGAAACTTCATGGGATCAGCTCCGCCTTCGACTTTCATCAACTCGACGGCCTTTTGCTCGATAAGGGGCTGCTCCATGAACATCTGCTCCTCGAAGGCCATGACCGCCGGTTCCAGGTGCTGCCTGGCCCAACCCCATTTGATCTGAGACAACCGGTTGGTCCTTCGGATCGACCAGCACGCCGAGTCCTCCCGGTAGCTGTGCTGACAGTCGATCTTGAAGCTTTCCGGTAAGCTCAAAGTCCCTGCGTAGATGGGCATCCGAGGGCTCTGGCCCGGGTTGTCGAAGGAGAAGTAAGCCACCGTACCAACTTCGGGCGGCAGCCAGTCCCTGGCCTGGATCACCTGCGAGTAAGAGCACTGTTGGACGGCGATGGTCCGCTGGGCCTCCACGATGCCGGGTTGGATGGCATTCATAAACTGGCTCCAGTCGGAGGTCGAACGGCCGAGGTTCCAGTTGTTCACCAGGGGGCTCTTCACCATCTCCGGATCGGCATCGGACTGCCGGTATCGGTTCGGGATCAGAAGGTTCTTCGACGCGTCGAACTCGGTGCCCTCGTAGGTCTCACGGTAGTAAGCCAGAACGTCCTGGACCGAGACCTTCTCGTCCGGCACCACGCTGAAGGGTAGCTCGTCCATCTCCATGGTCAGGCCCAGAGATGGAGCAAGAGTGCTTAGGATGAAATATTCCCGCGTGGAGTAGGGGCGGCGCCCGCTGTAAGCAGCCCACCACTTGAACTCTTCCCCACTATCCGGGTCCCAAAAGCCCATCTCCTCGGCCAAGGTATGAACGTTGTCGCTGGCCATGTAGTGATCGGGATCGTCGAGGTCCAGAGTGTTGATTCGAGGGATATTGGCGCTCACCCCCACGTGCCCCTCGGGGATCCGAACCGCTGCCCAGACGCCTCCTACCTCAAAGGGGCCGGCCCCCATGATCTCGAAGTGCCAGACTTCTTTGGCGTCGGCGAAGGTGAGGCACTCCCCTGCGTCACCGTACCCGTACTCCTTCACCAGCTCGCCGATGAGCTTGATGGCGTCACGGGCCGTGGTGGTCCGTTCCAGCACGATGGCCTGGAGGTTCTCGATGAGGAAGAGACCCTCGTCGTTCCGAAGCTCGCGCCGCCCACCGATGGTGGTCTCGCCGATGGCGAGACCTTTTTCGTTCATGGCGGGGTAGGCCACGTTGAAATACCGATAGGTGTTGGCCACCTCGGGGATCTCACCCTTGAGCCTCATCCGGCGCATGTCGTCCGGGGTCTCGGTGTGGAGCTTGCCCCAGTAGATGGGCCGCATGGTCCCGGGCGGATTCTCCCTCGCTTCTTCAATCTGGAGCCAGGTGCGGTAGTTACCGTCACAGGAATGGGCCGTCATCACGGAACCGTCGGTAGACGCCCCTTTGCTCACCTGGATGCTCGTGCAGCCACAGTCCTGAACCTCGGGATCACAGCCACAAGCCGGGTCGCCGGGCTCGCCGGAACAGAAGGGCCCCGGGAACTGCTGAAGCTGCTGAACCTGCGTGTTCGGCAGCATCTCTTCCCACTGGGCCGCAGCGTCCTGGGGCGCGGCCGCCATGAGGACCGTAAGGGTCAGCAGGCCCCCTGCCACAAGGCTTATGCAACGTCGGAGTTTCACGGGATCGCTCCTTCCTTCGGATTTATCACAAAGACCGAACTCTTCATTCACTCGATTGCAGTCACTCGATCACGACCCGGTCAGGTGGAGCGGCGGCGGGGTCGTGTAACCAGTGCCCCAAGCCCATCTCCAGAACCTCGCCGTACAGCGGGATCCCCCGGGCCCTCATGGGCCGATCAGGGTTCAACTCCGTCCACAGCTCCAGGGTCATGAGAACGGTGGATGTATGCCTTCCAACCCGTTTGTCCATGGGCCAACCGCTCTCGTCGATCTCCTCGTATAGAAGCCCCGCCTCCCCGGCCTTCACGACAAACTCGTCCTTCCCCGTCAGCAACTGCTCCCGGGTAGTCTTACCGCGGGTGGCATCCAGGAAAGGTTCAGGGGCTTCGAATAGAAGAGAGACGGCGTCGGAATGGTCCCCAACTTCCCGATGGGAGAGCCCGTGAAGCGTGGGCGGGGAATACTCCATTCCGATGTTGAACTCCATGTCGCTGAGCATCATGGAGGTGAAGGCAGCCAGCTCCTCGCCAGTGTCATGAGCCACGATGGTGCTGATGACAGGGTACTGGAGCTCGGCCTCATGAAGGTCGATGAACAGATCGACCTCTTCCTGGCGAATCAGCTCCATAAAAGCGTGGGTGGTGCGCTCCGTCAGGCTTCCGTCGGGCCGGCCGGGCCAGGTACGGTTCAGATTCCGAATGTCCACGTAGGCCAGGTACTGCCGGCTGGGGTAGTGGATGTAAACCTCCGGATCCGGCCACTGGTCCAACGGGTTGGCCCAACGGTCACCCAGGCGGAACGTCCGCTCGCCCCAATCGGTGGCGATGGTGAAGTCTGGGGGATAGGCCCCTCCGATTCGGGTCGCCGTGCTCGCGCTCCGGTTCGAGCTCAGCACCACGATCATCCGCCCCACGTCCATCTCGGCGTTTTCGGCGAGAAGCCATGCAGCCAGGCGGGCGGCCGGCTCTTCGGGGTGGGTCCCCCCCATCACGAAGACCGTCCCTCCCGGCTCCTCCCCCTCCATGATGTAGACGTAGCAGTCGTTGACCGTCCCTCGGATCCCGTCGAAGTAGTCGCCGAGGCGTTTGACTTCGGTGACTCCAGGACTCAGGACCACCTGCTCCTCCAGATTCCGACTCTGGTAGAAGCTCCATCCGGAGGAGGCAAACAGGAGCAATCCGCACGCGGCGAACACGAACTTACGCCCAGTCATGTCACTTCAACCTGAACAGGCGGAGGAGGAAGGGGATGAGGACGATGATGTATAGAACTTCCTCGTCCCACTTCCGGCTCCGTCGGAAATTCCAAACCAGGAGAACGACTACGTACGCAACAAGCAGGTAGTAGAGGACGGAGACAACGGATTGGAGAAAAGTCATGGCGTCCTCCTTCCTATAACCCGGTCAGGAAAGTCAGGTGAGACGAGTAGATGACCATGAGGGTACCCACCGCCATGATGAGGATCCCCGGCACAATGCAGGCCTTGAGGAACTGGGTGTACTTCTCTTTAAAGCCCACCACCTCTACGGTAAGTCGGCCGATGATTGCCGTTGGCGGCAGGGCATCCCCCAGCGGCCAGATGACGCTCATCCCCGCCAGAGCCACGATGGGATCCAACCCGATGTTGTTGAAGAGAAGCACCAGTGGCACGCCGAGGACCGGTGCCGCCCCCCACATGAGGACTGCCTCCGATACCGGTAGCACGATAAAGAGCGTGGCAAAAACGAGGGCCACCGGCAGGGTCACAGCCGTAACGGCCAAGAGACCACGGACCCCCGTCAACGTCATGATCTGAACCAGAACCCCCACGCATGTCAAAGTGCCGATTAGGGGCAAAAGCTGCTTGATGGTCTCCCGGGAGATTTTGAGGAAGTCCAGCTTCACCGGGGAAAGGAAAAACGATGTTCCCGCTGCGCAGGCAAACATGAGCGGAAGGCCCAGAACCGGAGTGTCATGGGGCCAATGTCGACCGATAAAGATGAGGAGGCCAAAAACGATAAGGGGAAGGAAAACCTTCCCCCAACCCATCCTGTCGGGTGGTTGAGGAAGTTCGCCTAGGGCCCTTTCTAGATCGATCCTCTCCCCTTTCCACCCCAGGAGGAAGATCGTCACCAGTGATAGAAGTACGCAGGGGAGCAGGAGAGGCCAAAAAAAGCCGACGTAGGGCATATTCACGCCGGCGGCGGTCATCATGGCCCAAAGACTCACCGGTGGAGCCGCCGCACTGAGACCTGCGATGATAAACACTATTGCGGCGGTCCGGACCCGGGATACGCCCATCGTCTCCAGCACCACGGCCACCATCCCACCGGTAATCAGCACGGTTACACTCCCAGCCCCCGTGAGAGCGCCCGGAAGGAGGAGAAGGACCGTGAGGAGTATTACCAGGAGCGTGCGGCTCCGGTAAAACCTCTTCAGGATCCCCCGGACAGCAAAAGCCACCCCTCCTGACTCCTTCAGGATGTTCATGAAAAGGGTGGCGGTAATAAAAATGAGGTTGATGTCGAGGTAGGTCATGGCCCCCTCGGCGATATGCCGAGTGGGGATCCAGAACCCGCCAGCAAGCGCCCCGCCCAGGGCCGCCGCGAACATCGACAGCTCGGTTGAGAGTTTGAAGACCTTCGCGACGATGTATACGACCACCATCACGCCGAGCACGAACCCGGCATAGGTGAACATGCTCATGGGGAGGCCTCCCTACCTCTCCAACCTTCGTGGTGCCGAGGAAGTGACGATCCTGGAGCTTGGCTGGCCACAGGTCAGTTTTTGAGGACCTTCGCCAGCGCGTCCCCCATCTCCATGTTCTTTTCGAAAAGGACCAGGGGAACGCCTTCGGAATCGGACAGGATCGAAAAACGGCGGTCCTCATTTCCGTCCAACCGCACCACCATTACATCGGAATTCGGCATGACCGCATCGATGGACTGCTCATCGGAGTTGTCTCCCGGGGCCGCGCCCTGGGCCCTACGATCCATCCCCTCCACGTGGGCTCCGATGACCGTAAGCCCCTGCCGCCTGGCCTCAGCGATGAGAGCTTCTGTGCGGATGAGTTCTTCCCGCATGGACACCCCTGCGGCCCCCATACCTTTCAGGCTAGCTCCTGTGACAATCATGACGGTCATGTAGGGAGTCCCCGCAGCCTGAGCATCCAGAAGGTCCTGGGCCGTGGCCGTTTCTTTCAACTCGTGGTCGTAGCCCAACCGTCCCAAAAAGAGCTTCACGAACGTGGGACCCGGGCTCTGACCACAGGACGTAAGAAGGACCGGGGTTTCTCCCATAACCCCTGGATCTTGAGCCTCCGCTGTCCCGTTTGACCCCACCAACATCACCACCAAAGCGACCAGCCCAAGCACAAAACGGGGTTGCCGCATCATAGTCACTACCTCCATCAAAACGCTTCTCTCATCTGCCCCCGGGAAAGTAGGTCCTTAACCGGGTTACCGCACCGTATGGCCCCCTTCTTTTCTCCCCCCCAGCGTGAACACCGCCGCCAGACTGATCGCGTACGTCACCGTCAGCAGCCAAAACCAGAGCCCCTTTCCTCTGTGTGAATCAAAAAAGGGAGTTGAGGCCGGGCCCGGGAGGGGGATAGGATCCCACGGAAGGCCGTAACGGAGGGAGAGACCCCTCAGGTGAAGCAGATGGATGATGGGGACACCGGCGGAGGCCATTTCAAAGAGTACTCCCCTCTGGTCTTCCGGAGGAAGCTCCAACTCCGTGGAGAGGCCTGGAGGCACATCCAGGATCCGTGGACTTACCCCAAGATTCGCTTCCGCGCCCCCGATGTTCACGAATGCTGAGACGCCGCCTCCCCCCTCCCGAACCAAACCGCCAGACACCCCGGGACCAGCCGGTATTCCGTACAGTGCCATACGCTCCGTAACGTTCGCCCGAAGTCCCGTGGCCTCGAGGAGGGAGGGCCCCAAGCCTGAGGAATCAGCCGAAAGGAGCTGCCGAACCAGTCCCGCCTTGAACTCGGGATCCAGATTCGCCCCAACGTCCCCCTCACCACCAACGGACACCCCTGCGGCCGGGAACGACACATATCCGCGATCCTCCAGGAACCGGTAAAGGTCCTCCAAATGGAAACCCGGGCGGGTGGCTCCGAACGACGACGCACCCAGGGAGAGGATGGTGACCGGTTCGGCCTCCATAGCCCCGACGGCCGAGAGAGTTGCCAGGAGGAGGGCCGGGAAGGAGCCAGATGCGCCCACGGCAACCCGGTCGCCCTTTTCCACGCCCGCCTCTGTGAGGAAGTGCACAATCAGGCCGGCTACATCGGGCGTGGTCGACGTCCGCTTCGCCTCCAACTGGCCCAAGGAGGTCAAGAGGTCAGAGTGTTCGGGTCCGATGAGGCAGGTCTGGTTCGGATCGACGGCCCGGTCAACGGGGAAACCCGTACGGGCACATTCCTCCGCCAACACCGCCATTGCATCTGCCATCCCAGAGGCGGCTGCTCTCATCTGGGGCGTCCAGGGAATCGCGGCTGGGGGAGCCAGAGCTTGGAGGAGCGCCCAGGCCAGGAGGCTCACCACCCCTGCTACGATGAACCGGTCCCTGAAACGAGACGGGGTTGGGGAGGAGGGAACTCGAAGCACGACTCTTCGGGACCTAAACCAGATTCAGGATGCGGCCCAACCAGGCGATACTTACCGTGGCCGCCAACATGGATCCCAGGGTCACCAGCACCCCCTGCCGGTCAAAGTGGTGGGCGATGAGGCCGGGGATCACCCAACCAATGACGGTGAATTCCAGAGAGAGGGGAAAGAGCGTGGGGAAGAAGGTCCTCCAGAGGACGGCCCATATTCCGCCAGCCAGGATCAGGAAGACGAACCGGCGGCGGCCAAAGAGGATGAGCCAACGGCTCACCACCAAAAAGACGAGGTAGGTCAGGAGGGCCGCAACCAGGGTCCCGACAATCCGCGCCGGATCGGCCACAAAAAGGACCAGGTAGCTTGGTACGATGATCCCCCCCGGGTAAACACCGGTGAGGCCGATGATGGCCAAAGAGATCAGAAGACCTACAAATGGCAGCTCAAATCCCATGGGGCTTCCCAACCTTCTGCCAATGGTCCACCATGGTCCGACCCAGCCCTTCCATATTCCCGAAACCGAATAGCACACGACCGCCCGATGGCGGGAGGTTGTTCTCGTTTGACGGAGTCTCACCCATCAGCTGAGCCATGATGTCCTTCGGCGGACCGGGGCGGAGAATCTGAATGTCCCTTGCCTGGGTGGTGTGCCTGAGGGCGTGCCGGACGGCATGGGCATGGCCGCCGGATATAAAAAGGCGCCCGAACCCCGAGAGAGCTCCTTCCCGGAGAGCCTCCACCCACTGGAGACTCCGGTCGCCCCGGTCATTTCGAAGGGAGAGGAGGCCCACGCAACCACGGGGTACCACACCACGGTCGGCTACGGTTCGCCGGTAGATCCTGAGGGTGGACTCAGGGTCGTTGGCCGCAAAGGCGCTGACCAACACCCACTCGGGCGAGGAGGCCTTTTGGTCCCTGCTTCCATCGCCCTCCCCCCCACTCGGGGAAAACGACCAACACCGGAGAGCACCCACGTCGTCCTGAGTCTTTTTCAAACCCCTCTCGATCACCTCATCCGCCACCCCCAGATGTCGGGCGGCGGCCCAAACCAGATCGAGGTTCGAAGCGAACTCGCCCCAGCTCTCGGGCGGCATACTCTCCCCCGATGAGACCTTCACCACGTCCCCTCCCCCTCCCGAAACCCGGGTCTGGAAGGCCTGGGTCCACTCTGTTTCCGGGACCAATGCCGTGGCCCCGGCCGGTACATCCAGGGCCAGGACCGAGGCTACCTCTTCCCTGGAGTTCCCCTGAGCCTCCACGTGGTCCACCCGGAAGTTCGTGACCAAGACCAGGGACGGCCGGAGGATCTCCTGCACCTCGACCCGGTGGTTTTCCCGGTGGAGGCTCATGACTTCGGCCAACACCACGTCGGCACCCGCCCTGGCCGCCCGTCTCAAAAGTCCTTTCTGCTCGATGATGGATGGGAAACCGAGCCGGTGGATCTCCTGAACTGTTCCGTCCGGGAGTAGATAGGCTGGCTCCGAGCCGGTGGTCTTGGCCATGACCTTCCGGCCGTCCTCCTTGAGGACAGCAGCCAGGCGCCGAGTCACCGTGGTCTTACCACGCGTCCCGGTGACGGCGACGTGGAGAGGAACGGCTTCCCGGTCCCGGTCCAGAACGACCCTCTCCACCACGAGATAGGCCACCCAGACCAACACCAGAATGCCGAGAAGCAGATGCGGTTCCATACGTCCAAAGGCAATGGGGCCGATCCAACCGGGGCAACCCATCCGGGCCGACCTCTTCCCTCTCTCTGCTACGCTCCCAGAATCTCTCGCAGGGCCGCCAACAGGTAATGCACGTTCCTTTCTGTGGCGCTGTACCCCATGAGCCCGATCCTCCAGGCCTTCCCTTTCAAGGGCCCGAACCCGCCCACGATCTCGATCCCAAAATCGTTCAGAAGACGACCGCGAACGTCAGCGTCGTCCGCACCGTCTGGGATCATGACACAGGTGAGCATGGAAAGGCGGTTTTCAGGGTCCCCAAAGAGCTCCAGGCCCAGATCGGTCAAACCGTTCTTTAGGAGATCTCCGGCTTCTTTGTGCCGGGCTACCCGATTCTCCAAGCCCTCCTCCTGAATGATCTCGAGGGCTTCCTTCAAGGCGAAGACCATGGGGCCCGGGGCGGTATGGTGGTATACCCGGTCGGCGAACCAGTATTTCTTGATCAACATCAGGTCCAAATACCAGGTATCCACCGCATTGGATCGTGCCTGGAGTACTTCCTGCGCACGATCGTTCAGCGTAATGCAGGAGATCCCGGCGGGCCCGCCGATACACTTCTGGCCGCCGCTGTAGCAGATGTCGATGAGGAGATCGCCGACGGGGATATCTGCTCCGCCCAGAGAACAAACGGTATCCACCAGGAACAGCTTCCCACGATCCCTCACCAGCTTCCCGATCTCAGCCAAGGGCTGGCCAATGCCCGAAGAGGTTTCGCCGTGGACGACGGCCACCATCTTGGCGTTGGGGTGGTCGTCCAGGGCCTGCCCGATCTGATCGGCTCCAATCACCTGCCCGAATCCCACCTCCACCTTTATCGCCGTCCCACCGTGTCGCTCCACGATTTCGGCCATCCTCTGCCCGAAAAAGCCGTGAATCCCCACGATGACTTCATCGCCGGGTTCCACCACGTTGCAGATGGCCGCTTCCATGGCCGCCATCCCCGTACCGGGCAGGGTGACGGTCAGCTCGTTCTGGGTCTGGAAGAGGTACCGTAGACGGCTCATGGTCTCGTCCATGGCGTCCAGAAAAACCGGATCCAGGTATCCGAGAATGGGGCTGATCATGGCTTGGAAAACCCTGGGGTGAACGTTGCTCGGTCCAGGGCCAAGCAAAACACGCGGTTCGTGAGACACGCAGCCTCCTTGTTGGTTCGTTGATGGTCAAGCTCACGGATATTGCCGGGGTGGCCGGCCCCCGTCAAACCGCCCCGATGGTTACACGTTTGTTTCGATTGTCACGGCTTGGTAGGAGGAGTATTGTGGCGGATGCTTCATTCTCCGGAGATTCCAAAAATCGGGGAAAACGCAGACAAGAGGGGACGATGCGTACATCATTTCGGATGGTAGCCCCGACGGTCCTGGCGATTCTCAGCCTCCAAGGCCCAGTTGCCGCCCAAACGCCTACCAGGTCAGAGCCCTACACCCTGAACGACCTGATCAGCATGGCCCGGGAACGGAACCCGGACCTCCTGGCTCTGAGGGCGGAAAGGGCATCCATGGACGCCGGGCGAAGAGACTCGGGGCGCTTCCATAACCCGGAGTTGGAGTTCGTTACAGGTGAGGGAGACCCCTTCGAGGGAACTGACAAGAAGACCCTGCGGGAATTCAGCGTCAGCCAGACCATCAACAACCCCATCTCCAGGCATTTCCGGCAAGGGGCTCTGAGCACCCTCGTAGGTGCCGCGGACGAAGGGGTAAGGTTCGGAGCCTTGGACGTGGACTCCGAGGTCCGACTTCGCTTTTTTGGGGTCCTGTTCCTGCAGGAGAGGCTTCGTTTGGCGAGGCTGAACGAGGAAGCCTTGGATGAGGTCCGGAGCCTGATCGAAACCCGGGCTCGTGTCGGAGAGGTGAATGAGCTCGAGGCCATACGCCTTCGCGTCGAGCACATGCGGGCCCTGAATGAAGTCACCGCGACCGAACTCGAGCTCTCCCAAGTCCGGCAACATCTGAACACCTACCTGGGGAATTCCCTGCCTGAGGCCTATGAGCTGGACGGAGAATTGACATCCGACCTGATCGTTCCAGGGTTCGATGAGCTGAAGGAGAACCTACTCCCACAGCATCCGCTCCTGGGGCAGGCCTCGATGCGGCGTGAAGCGGCACGCCAAAACCTGAAAGCCGCCCAATATCAATGGATCCCCGACCCGGTCGTATCTGCTACCTCGGCCAAGGAGATCGACGGGGAAATCTTCAAGTGGGGTTTCGGGTTCGAACTCCCGCTTTGGAACCAATCCCGGGCGGCAGTGGAGAGGGAGAGGCAAACCCTACGCCAAACCCAGCACCAGGAAGAAGGCCTTCTCTTGGAACTGGAGGCCCAACTCCTGATTCACCACAACCACCTCCTCGTGGGACGGCAAACCCTACAACTCTTTCAGGAGGGACTCCTGGAAGAGGCCGAGATGAGCATGGAGATCGCCGAAACAAGCTACAGGGAGGGAGAGATCTCCCTGGTGGAATACCTGGATGCCAGACGGACGTTTCAATCCATTCAACTCGAATACCAACAGGCGCTCTACGACTGGAACCGGGAGCTGGCAGAGCTTAACCGGGCCGTTGGAGGGGGGATCTTGTGAGGAATATTCCAGTGAAACCTGACCAGTGTGCGGGACGCACGATCCCGACGGCCCTCCTTGTGGGGGCCCTCTTCCTCCCGACCTGGGGGTGTGCGGGGCCAGATGACGGAGCCGGTGACGCAGCGGCCGCCGCAGAACCCACCGACGAGCTCCACCTGGAGTCGCAGCAGATCCAAAACTGGGGGGTGAGGGTGGGACCCGTTGGACGGACGAGCATCTCGGCCGAGTTCACTCTTCCAGGGGCCCTCTCCCTGAACGAGAACCGGACAGCGTACATCGCGCCCCTGGTGGAGGGCCAGATCTCAGGAGTCCGGGTCGACCTGGGAAGCAGAGTCCGGGCCGGGCAGGTCCTGGCCACCATGAATTCGCCTGAGTTCACCCGAGCCCAGACCGACTTCATCCAAGCCTTCGCCCAGGCCGAGTTGAGCCGGAAGGACTTCGAGCGAGCCGAAACCCTCCGTGATGCCCGCGCCATCGAAGAGCGCGAGTTCCTGAGGAGGCAAGCGGTGTACGAGCAGCACCTGGCCGCCCGTAGGGCCGCAGAGGTGGTCCTACATTCTCTCGGCCTGGGGGAAGAGCAGATGAGGGAGTTGGAAGCGGCGGTGGATGTGTCGGTACCACCTCTGGATCACGCAGCGGTTGACTCTCCACTTCCGGTCAAAACACCCATCGGCGGGGTCATCATCGACCGCCACGCGGTCCTAGGCGAACACGCAGAGGCGGGGCACTCCCTGTTCACGGTTTCTGACCTCTCCTCTTTGTGGGCCCGTCTGGATGCCTACGAGGACCAGATGGCTTTCTTGAACCGGGACGCCGAGATCGTGATCCGGACGCCCATCTTCCCGGACCAGGATTTCCCGGGACTGATCACTTTCATCGCCGATCAGGTCGATGACCAGCTCAGAACCGTCCGGGTAAGGGCCGAGGTCCCGAACCTGGAGGGGACCCTGAAGCCGAACATGTACGTCCAGGGGATCCTCAGGATCCAGTCGGACCTGGAGCGGATGGTGGTCCCCACCGACGCGGTCCAACTCCTGGAAGGCCGACACGTGGTCTTCGTGCTCCTGCCGGAGGCCCCCGGGGAAAGCCACATCGTCATCAAGGCCGTGGACGTGGTGCCGGGAGCGACCCTCTCCGAGGGGCGGATCATCGAATCGGGGCTGAATGGGTCCGAAACCATCGTTACGGTGGGCGCCTTCAACCTGAAGGCGGAGCTCACCAAGGGCGCCGGGGGGCACGGCCATGTCCACTAGCCCCGGCTTCCCTACCTGCGGCCGTCCAGGGGGTCTCCCATGATCGGCCAGGTCATCCGGTTCCTGGTGCGGCAGCGCCTCCTGGTTGTGGCGGTGGCGGGGATCATCTCGGTGGGCGGGATCGTGGCATACCAGAACCTCATCATCGACGTTTTCCCGGATCCCTCCCCGGCCCTGGTCCAGGTCTACACCGAAGCCCACGGGCTGGCCCCTCAGGAAGTGGAACAGCTGGTCTCGGTTCCCGTGGAAGCTGCCATGTTCGGCCTCCCCAACGTGGAACGGATCCGGAGCAGCTCTACGTACGGCCTATCGGTGGTGAACGTCTATTTCGAGGAAGGCACCGACATCTACTGGGCTCGGCAGGCGTTGGCGCCAAAGCTCCACGAGATCGAAGCCGACCTCCCACCGCAGGTACATGAGCCGTATTTGGGCCCCATCGCCACGGGCCTGGGGATGGTCTACATGTACTACCTGGAGGGCGAGGGATATTCCGCCATGGAGCTCAGGACCCTCCAGGACTGGTTGATAAAATACGAGCTGAGGTCCGTCCCCCAGGTGTCCCATGTCCTCACCATCGGCGGCGACGTTCAGCAGTTCCAGGTCCTCGTGGACCCCAACGCCCTGTTGGAATTTGATATCACCCTGGCCGACATCATGGAGAGGATCGAGGCCGGGAACCGGAATGCGGCCGCCGGTTTCATCACGCGCGGCCCGGAGGAGTTCATCGTCCGGAGCCTCGGCCTGGTGGAAACGGTGGAAGACCTTCGGAACATCGTGGTGGCACACCGGGGCGGGACCCCCGTCTTCCTTTCATCCGTGGCACAGGTTGAGCTCCTTCCCGGCATCAAACGCGGTGCAGCTTTGGCCGACGCCCGGGGGGAGCGGGTGGTTGGGCTGATCTTGAAGCTATTCGGCTCCAATACCGCCAACGTAATCGATCGGGTGGAGCGCCAGGTCGAGGCTGTGAATGCCAGCCTCCCGGAAGGCGTGGAGATCGTGCCTTTCTACAACCAGGCTGCCTTCGTGAAAGCCTGCTTCCGGACGGTGGCCACGAACCTCGGCCTCGGTGTGGTCCTGGTCATCGGTGTCCTCTTCCTCTTCATGGGGCACCTGCCGTCGGCTTTCCTCACCATGCTGACCCTCCCCTTCTCTGTCCTTTTTGCCTTCATCGTGATGGAGAGGGTGGGTCTTGCGGCCGACCTCATGTCGTTCGGTGGGCTGGCCATCGGCATCGGGCTGATCGCGGACGCCGCCATCATCTACGTGGAGAACACCTACAGGCACATCCAAGGAGGGCTGGACAAGATCTCGGCGCTTGTGAGGAGCGGTGAGGAGGTCACCAGGCCCATCTTTTTCGCTATCATCATCATCGTCCTGGTTTTCCTCCCGATTTTCACCCTCCAGGGAACGGAAGGGATCATGTTCCGGCCCATGGGCTTCGCCATTTCGGCGGCCCTGATCGGATCGTTGTTTTTCACACTGGTCGTGATCCCCGCACTTGGCTCGATCCTGTTGGGGAGGAAAGCGGAGGAACGAAGAGAAGATCCGGTTCTGATCCGTACCGTCCGACACCGCTACCTGAAGCTTTTTGAGTGGTGCCGAGCGAGGCGCCGGCGGGTCTTTGTGATCACCGGGGGTGTGCTGGCTCTGGGCCTCATTCTCCTCCCGTTCATGGGCCGGGAGTATCTGCCCACGCTCAACGAAGGAACCCTTCAACTCCAGGTGACCATGAACGCCAACGTGAGCATGGCCCAGTCCATCGCCCAGGGCGAGGAGCTGGAACGGCGACTCATGGCCATGCCCGGGGTCACGGGGGTGCTCACAAGAATCGGCCGAGGGGAAACGGGGAGCCACGGCCATTTCGTCAACGATCTCCACATCCTCATCCAGCTGGACCAGCGGCGTTCGGCCTGGCGATCCATGGATCTGGAGGAGGTCCAGCACGAGATCACCCATGAGCTGGAGGATATTCCCGGGATCACGGTGAACCTCTCCCAGCCCATCGCCCACAACCTGGACGAGCTCATCACCGGCGCTCGGGCCCAATTGGCAGTCCGGATTTTTGGTGAAGGCGCCGACACCCTCCAAGACCTCTCCACCCAGATGGAGGAGGTCCTCATGGGAATCGAGGGGGCCGTGGATGTCCAAACGGAGAAATTCACGGGTCAGAACAACCTGGTAGTCCGCCTGGATCGAGCGGCGCTGGCCCGTCATGGCATGGACATCGATCAGGTGCAGGGCACCGTAGAGGCCGCCATCGGTGGCGTCATCGTTGGCCAGGTGTACGAGGGCCGGCGGCGGTTCGACATCTTCTTGCGGTTCCAACCCCAATACCGGGCCGATATCGAGCAGATCCACAACCTGCTGATTCCGCTGCCTGACGGCGGCCGCATCCCGCTGAACCAACTGGCCACGGTTCGGGAGACGGAAGACGCTCGGGTGGTGAATAGGGAGGACAGCCGACGGTTCAGTACGGTCCAGGCAAACGTGCGAGGCCGTGACATGGGCCGGTTTGTGGAGGAGGCCCAGGCGGCTGTGGCTGAGCAGATCGACCTACCGTCGGGGTATTCGGTTCGGTGGGGTGGGCAGTTCGAGCTTCAGGAACGGTCCAGGCGGACCTTTATGATCGTGACCCCCCTGACGCTCCTCCTGGTGTCCATCCTTCTCTACGCCATTTTTGGGTCGTTCGTCGAAGCCGGGGTGATACTCTTGAACATCCCCCTGGCCCTCACGGGAGGCCTGGCAGCCCTCATGCTCTCAGGCCAATACATGAGTGTTCCCGCCTCCATCGGATTCATCGCCATCTTCGGGATCGCGTTGGAGGACGGGCTGGTCCTACTCAACACGATTCGAAGCCGGTTCAGGGGGGGCGACCCGGTCTCCGAGGCGGTTCGGTACGGGGTTACGGCCAAGCTCAGACCCGTTTTGATGACCACCTTCACCACCATCTTCGGCATCTTGCCGCTTCTCCTCGCCTCCGGACCCGGAGCCGAGATCCAAAGGCCGTTGGGGACGGTTGTCCTCGGGGGCCTTCTCACCAGTACCATGGTGACCTTGGTAGTCCTCCCGTTGGTCTACCAGGCCGCTCTAGAGAAAGACCACACGGCCGGAAGGAGGGGCCATTCAACTCCCCATTAGCCCAGGAGTTCCTGCGTGATCACTGATCCCCTACCGATCTTTCTGATCCTTGCGGCGGTGGTGTTTTTGGCCGTCCAGCTCGAGGTCCGGACCAAGCTGTTCCGATCCCTGGGGGCGGCCCTCACGGGGATCCTCCTGGGCATGGTCCTCTCCAACACCGGCCTGATCCCCGGCGAATCCCCCACATACGACTTCCTCATGGGGGACGGGGTTTACTTCGGGATCGCCCTCATCCTCCTCAGTGTCGATCTTCGGTCGGTCCTGCAGGCGGGACCGGGAATGCTGGCGGCCTTCGGAATCGGGGCCGTGGGAACGGTGGTGGGGGCTATCACTGGTGGGTTCCTACTGGCCGGGTTGGTGGGGCCGGAGACTTGGAAGCTGGCGGGGCAGTTCGCTGGCACCTACACGGGCGGCGGGGCCAACTTTGCGGCCGTGGGTCGGGAATTCGACACCAGCCCGGACCTCTTTTCGGCCGCAACGGCGGCTGACGTGATCATTACCGCCGTCTGGATGATGGTTTGTCTTGCAGTCCCGGTCCTCTTGGGACGGCCGGCGAAGGCAAACCCGGCGGACGCCAGTTCGGACGCTCCTTCCTCCGAGCGGGCCGATGACATCAGCTCCGCCCCGAAAACCGTCACCCTGGAACAAACCCTGAACAGCTCGGTGAAACCGGTCTTCCTAACCCACGCCGCGGCTCTGGTGCTGGTGGCGGTGGGTTCGGTCTGGGGGGCCAAGTTCTTGTCCGGGCTCATTCCGATTGTACCGGAGGTCCTCTGGCTCACCACCCTGGTCCTGGTGATGGCTCAGATCCCGGTGATCAAGCAACTCCCTGGAGCGGCCCTTTTCGGCAACTACATGGTGCTGCTATTCCTGGCGAGCAACGGCGCCCGTTCGGTCGTGGCCAACCTCGTGGCGATGGGTCCCCCGGTGTTCTACTATGCCATCATCACCGTGGCCCTCCATGGGTTGGTGATCTTCGGGATCGGCCGCTTAGCGAAATTGGATATGGCTACGTTGGCCGTGGCCTCTCAGGCGAACGTGGGGGGGGCGGCTTCGGCCATCGCCCTCGCCAGCGCCCGAGGCTATCACGACCGTCTTGTTCCGGGAGTGGCCGTCGGTCTGGTCGGCTACGCCGTCGGCAATTACATCGGGATCGCGGCCGGGGTATTCATGCGGGGCTTTATCGGATAGGCAACCTCACACCTCTAGGAGCGGTCATTTATGCCTGGTTTTCCGAACCTGACAGTTCTGGACCATCCACTGATCCTCCACAAGCTCTCCTACCTCAGGCATCACGAGACGCCCAAGAAGCTCTTCAAAGAGCTGGTGGAGGAAATCGCCGGTTTTATGGCCTATGAGGTGACCCGTGACCTGGTCTTGAAGGAAGTGCCCATCGAAACGCCCTTGGAGAACATGACCGCCCAGCGTACCCGGCACGAGAACCCCGTCATCGTACCGATTCTACGAGCGGGGCTAGGGATGGTGGAAGGGATCGTCCGCTTGATCCCCGGTGCTCGCGTAGGGCACATCGGCCTCTACAGGAACGAAGAAACCCTCCAGCCGGTGGAATACTACTTCAAGATCCCCGCACCGGAGGGCCGGGACTTCATCCTGGTGGACCCAATGTTAGCCACGGGGGGATCGGCCTCTGCAGCCGTGCAGTTCCTGAAGAATCGTGGCGTGGAGAGCCTTCGGTTCATGTGCATCGTCGCGGCACCGGAAGGGATCCAGAAAATGGACCGGGATCACCCGGACGTTCCCATCTTCACTGCCGCCCTGGACCGGGAGCTGGACGAGAACGGTTATATCCTGCCTGGTTTGGGAGACGCGGGGGACCGGTTGTTTGGGACCAAGTAGGGGTGCCGCCCGGGAGCCTACGCGTTTGCCACCCGAAGGATCTCCTTGGGGGTGGTGACGCCCTCTCGGATTGCCCGAATCCCGTCGTCTTTGAGAAGCCTCATCCCGGCAGCCAATCCCAGCTTCTCCAGATGCCCCGCGCTGGCGTTTTGCTGGACCGCACCCCGAAGTGCCTCGTCCACCACCAGGAGCTCATAGATCCCGGTACGCCCCCTGTACCCGGTGCCCCTGCATTCAGGGCACCCCTTCCCCGACCGGGCCGTGGACAGGTCCTCCACTACGGTGCCCAAAGCCGATCGCTCTTCCGGGGTGAGAGCTATCTCCTCACTGCAGTTTCCGCACACCCTTCTCACCAAGCGCTGGGCCAGAACCGCTTCCACCGTGCTGGCCACCAGGTACGGCTCGATTCCCAGGTCCACCAACCGGGTGAGGGCCGTGGCGGCATCGTTCGTGTGGAGCGTGGAGAGAACGAGGTGCCCTGTTAGAGCGGCGTGTGTGGCGATGTCGGCCGTCTCCTGGTCCCTGATCTCCCCCACGAGCATCACGTCGGGGTCCTGCCGGAGGAGGGCCCGCAAGGCATTCGCGAAGGTCAGGCCGACCTTCTCATTCACCGGAACCTGCGGAACGCCGGGGAGCTCGTACTCGACTGGGTCCTCTACGGTGATGATCTTCTCCGTTCCGGTCCGGATCTGGTCCACCGCTGCGTAAAGAGTTGTGGTCTTTCCCGACCCGGTGGGCCCGGTGGAGAGGACGATCCCATGGGGTTTCGAGATGATCCCTCCAAACTGTTCCAAGGTGTCCGGCGCCATCCCCAGATCCTGGAGGTCGATCCGACCCGCCTCTTTGTCCAGCAACCTCAAAACCACGCTTTCACCGTGTAGTGCCGGCAGAGTGGAGACCCGAACGTCCACTTGCCGATCGTGCATCCTGAGCCGAATGCGGCCATCCTGGGGAATACGGCGTTCAGCAATGTCCAGCTCCGCCATAATCTTCAGCCGACTTACCACGGCGGCCGCCAACTGCTTCGGAGGGGCCACCGCGTCCTGCAGGACCCCATCGATCCGGTATCGGACCCTCAACCCACCGGGATATCCCTCCAGGTGGACGTCTGAGGCCCGAGCGTCCAGCGCCTCCAGGAGGAGGAGGTTCACGAGCTTCACAACGGGAGCCTCGTTGGCCAGCATGACCAGGTCGTCCAGGGCCGCGTCGAGCTCGCCGCCAGAGTGTTTTCCATCCTCCAAGCCGGCTACGACCCCTTCCGCCGTGAGATCGTCCGAAGAGTAGACACGCCGGATGGCCGCACGAACCTCGGCCTCAGGGAGGTGAACCAGCTCCACCGGGACGCCCGCCAGCAGCCGGAGGTCGTCCAGCGCACGCTGGTCCACCGTCTCTGCCCACGTCGCCGTCAACAGCCGACCACCGTCCCGGACAATGGGCATGATGCCGTGGTGCTCGAGATACTCGACGGTCAGGCCTGTGGACAGCCTCTCGGAGCTCTGAAGAGCAGCGCTCGGATCGAGTGGGGACATCCTCAGCCCCCTCCGGCCCTCAGGGTATCAGGACGGAGCCGGAACACCCGGGACGCAGCTGTATCGGGAAGGACCCTGATAGCCGTATCCGGAAGGAGAGTATCCGGGAGTAGGGAGTCCGATCGAGCGCTGTCGGGCAGCAGGATCTGAATCGACGGAGGCAGAAGGGACTTGATGGGAATCAGTTCCTGGAGAAGATCGGCGTTGGCCTCCAACTCCACTCTCAACCTCTCTTCGTCCTCGTCGGTGGCGATCACGAAGGGCGTCAGGAAGAGGAAGAGCTCGGCATTGGTCACGGTCTCACGGGTCGTTCCGAACAACCAACCCAGAACCGGGATGTCCTTGAGAAGGGGTATCCCACTCCGGGACTCTTCCGTCTGTTGATCCACCAAGCCACCAATCACCACCGTCTGGCCGGTCTGGGCCAGGATCTGGGTAGTGGCCTCCCGGGTGCTGATGACGGGTGCGCCGAACTGGGTTTCGGCCGTGGCGCTGCTGACCTCCTGGGTGAGGGTCAGGTTCACATAGCCGTCTTCGTTGATGGTGGGGAGGATGGTCAGGGAGGTTCCTACGTCCCTGTATTGAACCACTTCCTGGGCGATTCCACCGGTGCTGACGCCGGTGAAGGAAGATTGTATGAACGGCCGCTCGCTTCCCACCAGTATCCTGGCTTCCTGATTGTTCTGAGCCTGGATCAAAGGTCTGGATATGATTCTGACGTCCCCGGTGGCGGAAAGGGCCGAGAGCGTCACCCCCACGTCCACATCCCCCATCCTCAGAACATCGAGGGTGAATGCATCCGATGGCGGGGCCACCGGCAGGAGGCCTGTGGTTCCTTCCCCTCCCTCCTCATCCACATCTGAAGCGAACACGCCGACGCCCACGTTCAGGTCCCCGCTCCGCCTCACCTCGGCGATCACCACCTCGATAACCACCTGAAGGGGCCGGAGGTCCAATGCCGCAATGGCCTGCTGGAGGATGCCCCAGTCGGCCACCGTAGCTCGAATCAGGAGGGAGTTCGTGACCTCGTCGGGGACGATCTGCACGTCCCCCTCCAGTTCAGCGCTCCCGACCTGGAAGGTGACATTCCCCCCCTGAAGCTGGGCTCCTTGGTACACCTGCCCGGAGGCCTGTTCGATGGCCCGGAGCTGTTGAGACAGGGTTTCGGCCCGGGCCGAGCTCGGCGAGATCCGAGGCCCGGTGGCCCCAAAGAGAGCCTGGAGCGTGCTGGCAAGGACCAGGGCATTGCTGTGTTTCAGGCGGTGGATATAAAGCTGGCGGGGTTCCAGGAGTCCACCCTCCTGCACCAGTGGCCCCTCCAACAGGAGCATGCCCGGGAGCTCCGTCACCGTGACCCCGTTGCTCTGTGCAAGGTGGCGAATGAGCGCCTCCACCTCTGCGGCGGTCAGGGGATCAGACGTCCGGTGACTCACCGTCACTTCAGGCATGTTGGTGGAAAGAACGTTGATACCCGCCGCCTGCCCCATGGCCGTGATCACATAGGCCAGATCCAGGTCCTGGAAGTTGAAGGTGATGCCTTCCTGCTGGGCCGCCTGTTGTTGGAGCATTCGAGCACGCCCGGCCCCGGGATCCTGTCCGAGAAGCTCTGCCGGGCCGAGTGAGGACGCCACCAAGACCAGAACCGCCGGGACCGTAAGATGACGCATAGTGTGCTTCCTTCCTCTGCTCATCGGATACCCCCTCCTTCTCCACCGCCACCACTCCCCGTGCCACCACTGGTTCCCCCTCCCCCGGACCCATCACCCCCCGGCCGACGGATGATGACGGGTCGGGCCACCAGTCCTCTCTCACCCCCGAATTGGAACGTGACCGCATCTGAGTAGGGGGTTTGGCCCCCACCCCCCCTCTGCCTTCCCTGCTGACCGCCTCGCGTCGCCTCTCGGAGCCTCTCCGTTAGCTGCCGCACCAGGTCCGCCTGGACTTCCTGGCTCCGGGCGTTCCGTTCCCGGCTGTTGGAGCTCCGGCGACTCCGTGGCTCCGTGACGGGAAGAGTCCACTCCTGATCCTCCCTGACCAGTGTGACGAATTCCTCCATCACCGCCGCCAGGGTATAACCTTCCACTGTTTCCCCCATTAGGACGGCAAAAGGCAGCGAGTCGTCCGGTTGAACCAGCGCCAGGGCCAGATCTCCCGCGATGGCGGTTCCGACAATTCGGAGGTCCGGGTCTCTCCGGCGACGGTTGTCCCGTGACCTGGGTGCAGGGGCGGCTCTTTCGCTGGGCAGCAGATACCGATCGACCGAGGGCGTCCGGTCGGGTTGGAACAGATCCTGGTTCACCGCCCCGAGGATTTCGTCCGAAGTGACCTGAGGGTAGATCTGGCCCCGAGGGGACCGGAGAATCTCTCCCGCTCCCTCGCCCGAGGCCACAGAGGCTTCCTCACTACCGGCCTCCATCGCGGAGACGTTCCCATCCGCTCCTGCTTCGGCGTCACCGGTCCCGGCACCGGGCATGACCTGTTGGCCGGAGGTCCGTACCCCTGTCGCGTCCTCCACACGGACCGCATCCACAACCGCGGCCCCGAACAGGACAGCCGAAGTGCCAAACACCAGGGCCCCCGCCACCAAAAACAATCCGCCCATGTTCCTCATGAGCCGTACTCCTCTACTCTCGCAAACCCGTCTACGATCAGTTGGAATTCAACAACGCCGGTGGGTAGAGATGGGCCTCTCTCCCCGTCGCCGTCGGACTCGGCACGGGCCGTCTCAGGCTCCAAAGCCAATCCTCTGATTCTCAGGAGGAGCGGGCTCTTCTCCAGCCGGTCCAGGAAATTCAGGACGCCTTCGAGGTCACTCTCGCCCCGGAGGTGGAGTCTCACCACCGCCAAGCCCGGTGGAGCGGATTCTCCCCTGCCCAGTTCCCCCCCACGAATCTCCTCGAGGAGAACTCGGCTTTGAAGGGCAGAAGCCTCCAGAAGCCCGGTCAGGGCCGCCTCGGCCAAAACTCCACTGGCTGCCCTCACGAGCCGATCCTCGTGAACCTCGGCTTCCGCCTGGACCGCTCGCATCTTCTCCGGCATATCGGGGCCGGCTTCGAGCAATTCCAGTTCCCTCGCCAGCAGCTCCCGTTCGGCCTGGACTCGGTCGCGAACATCCTCCAGGGCGGAACGGTAGGGCTTCACACCCAAGACATAGGCCCCGACCGGGAGCAGAATGCCCAAGCCCATAAGAAGTGCCCTTCGGTCCCGGGGAGCGAGGCGATTCAGGAGGAGGAAGCCACGTCGGTTGAGAAGGCTCACGGCCCACCCCCTTCCCCACGCTCCGGTAGCCGAGCCCAAAGCCGGAAACGCTCCACCACCGTTTCACCATCCTCCAGTTCCCGTTCCACGAGGCCTTGGAGTCTGATCTCCTCGAAAAGGCCGGCTTCACTCAAGGCCTGAATGGCCTCGCCAGCCTTCGAGCCAGCCGCCTCCAGCTCCACCGTGTCTCCGCTGGCAAAAAACCCCGTCAGGTAGGTGTCGGCGGGGAGGAGGGCAGCCAGCTCCACCAAGGAGCGTGTCCATACGGGTGTCGTGGCCGACAGTTGGTCCATGGACTGAATTCGAGCAGTGAGTCCATTCAGTGAATCCCGGGTTGAAAGAAGCGGTCTGACCTCGCTCTCGATGGATGCCCGGTGGTCCCTCACGGCCCGGAGCTCCCGATGGGCACCCCATAGCTGAGTTCCCATGGCAGCTATCACCAGGACCGCGGCGGCCCCCGCCAAGCGGCCCGCCATCTTTCGAGCTTTCTTCCTCCGCTCCCCTGCAATGGTCGGCGGCACGATTTCCAGCTCGCCCGAAGCAGCCGAAGCGGCCGTCGCCTCCTCCGCATCAGACCAGGCGCCAGGATCTTTTACCACCCTCATGCCCAGGGAAGAGAGGCCTGCCTGCAAGCCGCCGAACGCTCCGGGACCGGCTAGAACCATGATCGAGCCCGGGGAAACTCCCTCCAATGCCTCGCAGATCCCCGCCAGGTCATCCGACGGGAGCCGACGCACCGCCACCGGGTCTTTCCCTTCGAGTTGGAGGACGTGAGCCGTATCCCCCACGACTGCCACCAGCCCGTTTGATGGCGTTCCCTTTCCACTCCTGGCCAAGGAGACCCAAACCCCGTGAGCCGAGGCGAAAGACACACTTTTCCATCCGACACCGAGGATAGCGGCTCTGGTGGACTCGATCAGGTCCAGTGGGGCGGCGGCCGCCAGGACCGACATGGAGGGCCCGTCGGGTGGCTCCTTCCCGGTGCCATTCACTCGGGGTACCCTGATCCCAACCACGCGAGGCCGATTTGCGCCAAGGAAGTACCGGGCCACATCCCTCCCCACCACTGCCTCTACTTCGGCAGCCTTCATGGGAGGGAAAGGGATCATTCGAGCGTCGGCGTGGGGGGGTAGGAGGGCGACGTGGACCGCTGCCCCATCCGTCGCCCTTCCCGCCACTCTATCCAGTTCGGTCTTCAGTACGCCAATTGCCTGAGACAGGGCTGAAGCGGTTTCCGCCCGATCCTCCCCTTTGGAGAACGATGTCCTGACGCTGGGGATCCCGTTCTTTCCAAGGACGACACCAACGATCTCACGCTCCCCCATCGCGATCCCGATCTTCACACCATTCCGTGCGGCCATCAGAAGATCTCCCGCCATTCCACTTCGGCCCCCAAACCGCTTCTCCGGACCACCACCCGTGAAGCGACCTGGACCACACCGCCGTCCACCCACCCTTGAGCAAGAATCTCCACTTGATCGGTGGTATAGGTGGTGGGACGGGTAAACGTCCGACCCTGCGCTTCCATGATGGCCCCCAAAGTCGGGAGCATGCCATACAGCTCTCTATCACTCCGGGGCAGGTACCCAGATTCCCGCAGTTGAACCAACAACCTGGCGGCAGCCGGATCCATCCCAGGCACGGACAACAATACCGGTTCCGGCGCCGAGTTCAGATTGATCTCACCGTCCCCCACCAAAGTCAGGTGGGGGGCGGCCTTTACATAAAGCTCAGGGGTCATCCCCCTCACGTGCCGGAGCTCATCGATTTCCACGAACTCCCGGTTGGGAGGAAGGACGAGTGCTCCTTCTTCCAGATATTCCTCACGCTCACCTCCGTTCAGCCGGGGAATATCGTCCTCGTCACGCCAATCCAGGATTGCCTGGGCCAGGTCATCTGCCAAGGCGTAATCCACCTCCAGCCCCTGAGAAAAGAACTGCCGCAACATTTCTTCGGACGCCTCGTTTAGATTCAGAGCCGCGCCAACATCCCTAAGCCTCAGGGCGTATCGGGCATCTCCGAAAACCATTTCAGGGACCATCAGGTCCTGAGGCTCCCGCCAGGGGTCCTCCAACGGATTGGAGCTCCGAAAGAGCCGGCTCACGCTGGAGCGCTCAGCGCTCCTCCGGCTTCGGCTGCTCCTGGCTGACGCCATGGCCTCCTCCCGGAGCTCCTGTGCCCTTCCGAGCATGGCAGCGCTGAGACGGGATCGAGCGTATTCGGTCCCGGCGATGGCGGCGGCCCGGGCCCTCACCTCGTCCAGGAGATTGGCGGCGGATTGCCTCCGAGCCTTGGATGCTAAAGCTGCTTGGAGGCCGACCGAACCCAACGCCACAAGGAGCCAGAGGGCCGCAACCAGTGCGAATCCGTCCCTCCCCCCCCGCATCTGGGGCGCCTTGAACAGCCGGCCGACGCCCATCACCGCTCCACCTCCAAAGGGACGAGAAGGGGGTACCTGAGGAGGGGCGGGAGGGTGTCGTACCGAGTGGGCCCCAGGGTCACCTGGATCGCACGGGGAAGTTGGTTTGAAATCCAACCGTCCACCCATTCTCCCGTGGTGCCTTCAATGGGGAGGAGATATCGGACTTCCATGGAGCCTACCTCCGGGACCAACTCCACCAACCGAGGTTCGTCGAGGAGGGTTTCGCTCAGCTCGGCCACCAACCCGGTCTCGGGCGTGCCGGAGTCGTCATCCACGAAAAGACGGACGACGGTCATGCCCACCCCAAGAGGCGTGCTGGCCGTTGTGGGGAAAATGATCTCGTCGGTCTCGGTGCCATAGACCTCGTCGTCCAGGCCTTGAAACGACACGCCCCTCCGTCCAGTCCGGTACTGTGTTTCCCCCAACCACTCGATGAGGAGGTTCCTGGAGGTGGCGCCCCGAAGCGCCAAAGCCGACGCCACCTCGACGGGCTCATCGGTGTCCATGATGAAGCCCAGGGTGGCGAAACCGGCCGTAAGGGCCAGGGAGGCTACCGTTAGGCCGATCAGGACCTCCATTAACGTGAACCCGCGGTTCATGAGCCACCCCCCCGACCGGCCTGATCTCCACCGCGACCACCCCCTGGACTGGCGGTCCCACCTACGCCTCCGCCGGCGATCAATGGCCTGGGCCGGTGGATAAGGGTCCGGAGCGGGAACCGTTCGTACGGTCCCAGGACTTCCACCTCAACCCCGAAAAGGTCGTACTCATCCTCCATTAGGGCGATGGAAACACTCCAGGAGAACTCTTCGAAGGGTGGTGGGAATACCCCGGACAGGAGCGAGTCGGGGGGCTCCTCCAGGAGGAGGAAATCCAGAACTCGGATGGCCGAGATCCGATCTTCGGCCAAGGCTTGTGCCGTCAGGAGTTCCCTCGCCTGGGTGGCCACCCTGATCTGTTGAGCCCGAACCTGCAGAAGGACGATGGAAGCCACCCCAAGGATGGCCAGGGCCACCACGGCTTCCAAGAGAACGAACCCTCTCTGGCGCGGCCTGGTCATCTCAATAAACCCTCACGTCGCCGGTCCAAGCGTCGATGGTCACCGCTCTGACGCCGAAGGGACCGGTCAGGAGGAGGGTGTCCGCCAGGGCCGCGCCTGTGGGCTCAAAGGTGAATCGGGCTCTGGCCCTGGGTAACTCCATGCGTACACCCTCGGGTAGGCCGATTGGCTCCCCGGGGACCAATGCTTCCAAAACCTCAGCCCCCCCCAGCAGAGCAAGATCGGCGGCATCCGTCACCTCGTCGAAGAGAGAGGTAGGCGCTTCCACCTCGGCCTGAGACCCTAGCTGAATCCGCTTCGGCGTGTCGATCCAGACCAGCTCCGAAACGGAATCGATGACCACGGTGACAGGCAGTCCGCTGCTGATGGCCGAATCACGGGCGAGCCTGAAGAGGGTTTGGACCCGAGTGCTGGCCCTGGTCAGCTCGTCCTGCTGGGCCAGCCTCAAGAAGGCCGGCACGGCGATGCCCACCGCTAGGGAAATGATGGTCAGGGCCATCACAAGCTCCAACAGGGTGATCCCTGACTGTCGCCAAGCCCGTTTTTCCTCCCGACCCCCTCCACGGCACCTCATCAGAATGACCCCGCGTTTACGCCATAGATGGCCTGAAGAAGGGCCAGCGCCACAACAGCCACGATTCCGCCGAATCCCACGATCATGGCCGGCTCTACAAGGGCAACCAGGCGCTCCAAGGCTCGCTCGGTCTTTTTCTCCAGGAGCTCGGCTGACTTCAATAGGAAGTCGGCCAACCGTCCCGCGTCTTCTCCCAGGGCCACCAGCTGCGTCAGGACCGGGGGGAACAGCCCTCCCCGGGCAATCGCGTGGTTGAGGCTGCTCCCTTCTCTCACCAGGGTCCGGATTCGATCCGTTTCCCGCTGAGCCACGGGATCTGTCATGCAGTCACGGGCATCGTCCAGAGCAAGGAGGAGTGGGGCCCCACCGGCCACCAACTCGCCCACCATCCGGGCGAATGAAGCGGCCAAATGTTGCCGTCTCCAGGATCCGATGAGGGGAAGGCGTACCAAGATCTCAGCACCGGCATTCCTCCCAGCGTCGGTGGTCCGGAGCCAGGCAATCACCACTGCAGCCAGGGGCGGTAGGATAGCCAGAATCCACCACTCCGACCGGACGGCCGCAGCCACGCCAACCACTGCCGCCGTGGTGCCGGGCAAGGCAGCCCCGGACGACAGGAGGAGGTCGGAGAAACGCGGCAAAACAAACAAGACCAGCACCAAAACCGCCGCGATACCCACTAAACCCAGGAGAACCGGATAAATGGACATGGACACCAACTTCGACCGAAGCTCGCTTTCCCGTTCCAGATGTTCGGTCAGTCGTTCGAAGGCGCTGTCCAGTGAGCCGCTCTTCTCCCCGGCCCTCACCATCCCGACATAGAGGGATGAGAACAACCGAGGGTGCTCGGAGAGGGACGAGGCGAGATCGTCTCCCCGCTCCACTTTGGATCGAATAGTTTCAAGGGCCGGTCGGACCGACTCAGGTGCCGCGGTGGTGCCTGCCCCGAGGGCCCTCGCCAGGGGCATCCCGGCCGGAAGGAGGGACGCTACGGCTCGGGTGAATTCCAGGACGGCTCGCCGCCTACCCAGCCCCAATCCGATCCCGTTCCCGCCCTTTTTTGCCTCCTCCACGTCCAAGGCCACCAGGCCTCGACCCTCCAGATCCCGAACGATCGCTTCCGGGCTGGAACCCGGTAGCCGGCCCTTCGTTCGTTGACCGTGAGTGTCAATGGCGCGGTAGGCGTAGAGCGGCATGGATCCCTACCAGCTCACGACGTCCGCGTCCTCACCCTCTCCCCCCAGCTCACCATCTGCCCCCAGCGAGAGGAGATCGTATCCTCTGGGATTCGCTTCGCCGGGGCTGAGGTAGATAAAAGGTGCACCCCAGGGATCCATCGGCACGTCCTTTCGGAGGTAGGGGCCACGCCAGTTGGAAGGAAGTGGTTCAAAGGTTGGCTCGACCTGGAGGGCCTCCAGGCCTTGTTCGGTTGTGGGGTATCGGCCGTTATCCAGCCGATAGGCGTCGAGCCCGGCCCCCAGGAGTTCGATCTGAGATCGAGCCGTGGCATCCTTCGCCGTTCCCACATGCTGAAACACATTGGGAGCCACGAGGGCGGCCAACATGGCGAGGACGGCGATGACCACCAGGATCTCGATCAGCGTGAACCCGCGACGATTGCCCATTGGTCGTCCCTGTTCGGTAGACATTCAGGCCAGCCTCCGGAAAGTATGCTTGATCACCCTATCAGACAGCTATGCCGGGAAAAACGTTAGGAAAAAGCTCGTAAGAAGTTGCCTTACTCGCCCCTAACATCTGACGGTGGTTGAGGGGTGTGCGGTTGGCCGGTGTGCCCGATGGCCAATCCGCCGGATACCCCTTATCCTACCACCCGTCCGAGCCTTAGGTCCCGAGCCCACGAACCCAAAACCCTACCAGATTCTCCATGCCCAACAACATCGGCTTCGACAACGAGAAATACCTGAGGGAGCAAACAGCAGCCATCAACGAGCGGGTAGACCGCTTCAGCGACAAACTCTATCTGGAATTTGGTGGAAAGCTCCTTTTTGATTTCCACGCGTCGAGAGTCCTACCTGGGTTTGATCCAAATGTGAAGATGCGGCTCCTCCAGGGGCTAAGCGAACGAGCCGAGGTCATTCTTTGCATCTACGCCGGGGATATCGAGAAGAAAAAGATGAGGGCGGATTTTGGCATCACCTACGATGCGGATGCCCTGAAGCTCATCGATGACCTGGAAGATCGGGGCGTCCCGGTGACGGCGGTTGTGATCACCCGCTATGAGGAACAGCCGGCGGCAGCGGCATTCAAAGCACAGCTCGAAAACCGGGGTGTCCAGGTCCACACGCACCGGTTCACCAAGGGGTATCCCACCGACGTGGACACGGTGGTGAGCGATCAGGGATACGGCGCCAACACGTATGTGGAGACCACAAAACCAATCGTGGTGATCACGGGACCGGGACCGGGGAGCGGGAAGCTAGCCACCTGCCTCTCCCAACTCTACCACGATCATCAGCGAGGCCTGAATTCCGGTTACGCCAAGTTTGAGACCTTCCCGATCTGGAACCTGCCGCTGAAACACCCGGTGAACTCCGCCTACGAGGCAGCCACGGCAGAGATGAAAGACGTGAACCAGATCGATCATTTCCATCTCGAGGCCTACAACGAAAGCACCGTCAACTACAACCGTGACATAGAGGCTTTTCCCCTTCTGAAGAGAATTATCCAGCGGATCACGGGAGGTGAGTCCTTCTACGAATCTCCTACCGACATGGGTGTAAACCGGGCCGGTTTCGGGATCATCGACGACCAGGTCGTGAGGGAGGCAGGAAAGCAGGAGATCGTTCGGCGGTTCTTCCGGTACGGCTGCGAACACGCCATGGGCTTGGTAGACCGGGAGTCGGTGGAACGCATCGAGCTCCTCATGAATGACCTCGACCTGACCCCTGAGAGCCGAATCGTGGTTGGACCTGCCAGAGACGCGGCGAAACAGGCCAAGCTGGATGGGATGGGAAACGACGGGATTTTCTGCGGAGCGGCCATGGAACTGCCGGACGGGTCCATACTCACCGGGTACAACTCCCCCCGCCTCCACGCCGCCGCGAGCCTAATCCTCCATACCGCGAGTTATCTCGCCGGCGAGCCCAATGGCGAAGAGCTCCTCTCTCCGGAAGTCATTGACTCCATCAGCTATCTGAAAAAAGACGTTCTCGGGCGTAAGCGAATCAGCTTGGATGCGGAAGAAACCCTGATCGCTCTCGGGATCAGCGCCACCAACGATCCAAAGGTCAAATCGGCAGTGGCCCAACTCCATCAATTCCAAGGATGTGAGGTCCACATGACGCACATGCCTTCACCCGGCGATGAAGCCGGGCTGAGAAAGCTCGGCGTGAACCTGACGACCGAGCCGCGCTTTGCGTCGAAGCGGCTCTTCGTGAGCTGAGGGGGGCCACCGAACCCATCGGTCCATTCCGACAAGAAGAAGCGGCGGCCCTCATTGTGAGGACCGCCGTTTTTTTGCCACGGAAGGCAGGCTTCAAGCCGTATAATCGACCCGATCCGCAGCCTTCCCATTGATGAGGATGGACCGGGAGAGCATGTCATGGACCCCCCCAACCTCGATCTGCTCCTCGTGGTGTTCCATGAGCTGAGTCAGCTGCCGTTTGCAGTTGGAGCAGGCGGTGGCGACGTAGACCGCACCGGTATCCCGGATTTGGTCCATTTTTTTCTTCCCGGACACTTCCATCCGGAATTCGATAATGTCATCCATGGCCGACAAGCCGCCACCTCCACCGCAGCACCAGTTCTCGCCTCGGTTCGGGTACATCTCCCGGAAGTCCTGACATGAGGCTTCGAGGATGGCCCGGGGCTCGTCTACGATGTTGCAGGACCGACCGAAGTTGCATGGATCGTGGTATGTGACGGGCTGCGGGTTCTTGGACTTGTCGAACTCGATCAGCCCTTCCTTGATCCGGTCCGCCGTCCACGGCATGCAGTTCTCGACCTTAAAGGGCAGGTCACCCCACCACCCTGACTTCTCCATCATCATCTTCATGATACGGTAGGCGTGCCCACACTCTCCCATGAGCATCACGTCGCACTCGAGCTCCTTCGCCGTATCCACGTATAGCTTGTTGTCGGTCTTCATGTCACCGTCGTTACCGGTGAACAGGCCGTAATTCGCTCCGTCGAAGCACTTGGAGCTCATGGTCCAGTCGTCGGCCATTCCCAGGACGTGGAAGACCTTTGCCACACCCATGGTCGCCTCCGGATTGACCAATACGTCGCCGGAGGGAGGCACGTAGAAGTACTTGGCTCCGACCTTGTCGATGGGGATTTTGATTGGGGTGCCGTGCTCTTCCTCCATCTCCTCCTCGAGGAAGTCGATAGCGGCCCGGAAGGCCGACTCTCCCGCTCCGTCCGTATTCCCCGTCTCCAGAGAGATGGCAACAACCTTAGCCATGGTGTCGGGCGTCATGCCGAGCTTATCCAGAATCGCCCGACCCTTCCGTGTGATGACAGAGTGGTCGATCCCGAACGGACAGAAGGTGGCACACCGACGGCAACCGGTGCACTCGTACCAGATCTTCTGCCAATCTTCGAGGTCGTCCGGATCAAAATCCTCGGCACCCGCTAGTTTGCCGAACAGCTTTCCGGATGTGGTGTTGTACTTGTTGTAGATCCGACGGATGATGTCTGTCCGTTCGGCCGGGTTGAACCGCTTCTCGCTCTTTCCGTAGTAAACCGGACAGACCGAAGCACAGGTCCCACACTTCGCGCACATTTCCATGTACATGCGCATGGACCTCGGGCCGTCTTTGATGGCGCTGATGGAATCGACGACGGTCTTTTTGATTTCTTCTCTGGTAAGTTCAGTGTCGGAATCAGACATGGTTATCTCCCCTCCCCCCTCATTGCTTCCGGATGAGTTGATGAGTGAAGAAGATCCCCCCGAAGTGGAGGATCTTGCTGAACGGGATGTACATGAGGAGCAAGAGGGCCAGGCACATGTGAGTCAGGAATACACCGTTTTGCAGAGCCGCGGCGTCGGCCACTCCGCCGAAGGTGGCGAGGTTCGCGAAGTACTCCCGGGTCAAGGCCAGGTCGAAGTGTTCAGGCGCAAACCTCATCATGTTCCCGGTGATGACGATGGCTCCGATCAGGGATAGGGCCAGAATGTCACCCACGCTGGTGATTTCCCTCACCCGAGGGAGCAGCAATCGGCGGACCAAAAGAATCACCGCCGTGACCAGGATCAGGATCCCAGCCGCGCCACCGGCACCACTGGACATCCCTTGGATGCCGGCTTCGGTCATACCCAGGGTCATGAACACCTGGTCGATGTTCGAGACCACCCGAAGGTGGCCGAGAAAAATCAGAGCCAAAACGACGTGGAAGCCCCATGCAAAAACCCAGAGGGGCTTATCGCCTTTGTAGAGGCTCCTAAAAAACACCGCCTCCTTTGCGGTGTTGATGGCGTTGGCTTTTCCCTCGGGAGAAGGAGCTGGAAAGAGCGTCATGGCCGGGGCCGGGAGTTTCATCCAACTCCTTACCCGCCACACCATGGCCACCACGAAGACAAGGACCGCCACGTATGGCAGCACCCCGCCTATGAAGAACCTTAGAATATCCATCAGCCCGTTCCTTTTTCGAGCCCCTGCTCGGGGGTTGGTGTTCTCAGCCTCTCAGTTTTTTGGGCGCCAAACGCGCCCGGTGCCGCTTGGCCTCAGGAGCATCCCGGGGGCCTGGGCAAGCCAGACAACCGGTAGGCCCCTTTCACCATTCCGCAGGGAAACAGCTCACAGATGTCCGCTGAGCTCAGCCCCGTCTCCTGGTGGACTTTGATCACCGGTGGACCGAGGCCGTAGGTCTTGTAGTAGCTCTGGACGAATTCGATGACCTTCCAGTGATCGTCGGTGAGGTCACCGACTCCGTGCTCGATGGCCAGCCTCTGGGCTTCGGCACGGTTCCAATCCTCCATGGTTTTGAGGAACCCGTTGGGTCCCAGATCGGGTACCGGGTGAGCTTCCTGGTTCTCCATCATGATCATTGCTCTCAACCTTTCGGGTTGGGCCGTGGATCGATGAGCCCGGTGTCAGACGCACTCCACCGGGAAGCTTTCTATGACCGCTTGGATTTGTGCCAGATCGAAGGGTTTCTCAATTCGTCCAGCGATGAAGGAGCTACCGTTCAGGGAGCCCTTTCTATTGGACCGCCCGCGGCGCACGGCCGCCACAGTCTTGAGGCCAGGTAGTCGAGGGTCGCGGGCAAGGCTTTCCAGGAGTCCGTTTTCCCGGGCCGCCGTGAACTCCAGGTCCACAACAGCAAAAGCGGGGAGGAAGGTCTCCACCGCTGCGGAGGCCTCGTAGGCGTTACGTGCGAAACGAAGGACGATGCCCTCATCTGCTTCTGCTTCGAGCCGTTCCCTCAGGTCCGGGTCGGATGAGACGATCAGTACGTTGGTGGGAAGCCCCACTACCCGCCGGTAGTATGCACAGTCGTCACAGGAGGTCGGGCAAAAGCGGCGGGCGTGACCGCTGTCGATTCCCAGGGTAGCGATCTGGAAACACCAGGAGGCTCTCACGCGATAAACGACGCAGTTCACGCACTCGTCCCGGACGGCGCCACCCTCACTCAGGTATTCCCAACACCGGAGAGGTGCATCGCCTGGGGGCCGCTCGAGTTTGAGGTTTGGGGTCTTTTGCTGACTGAGGAGGGGGCGGAGCTTCTCCAGCTTGATCCGGTAGTGGCCTCCCGGGGTCCGGATCCCTTCCAGCCGTCCGGTCCTGATCCAGTTCAAAACCGTGGCCGGGGTGACGGCGCACATCTGAGCCGCCTGTCCGGTAGTAAGCCATGTTCGACCTTGGTCTTCCATACGAATCACCCATCGGGTTTTATGGATTCGCGCAGACCACTTGATTCATTTTTCGAGAAATTACATACTAAAACGCCGATTGTCAACCACATTGAACAGAAAAAACAATAAAAACGTATCGACTATTGACATTCGTCTTGGGTTTATGGATTTTGCGTTGTAGTGCTTTTCCGCGTTTAAACTCATCGAATGGAAAAAACACTTCATGGCAGGGAACAAACCCGAGCTCCTTAGCACCGGCGAGGTTGCACGACTCTGTGGGGTCACCCGTGACGCGGTTCTGAAATGGATCAAGAAGGGGAAGCTCCCCGCCACGCAAACGCCTGGGGGCCACTTCCGCATTCCCAGGGAAGCGTGTCAGGGCATGGCCATGGAAGGGCCACACGAGAAACCCGTGGTGACCCATGAAGGCGAGCCAGCCGAATCTGGACCTCTTCGCTGTTGGGAATATTTCGGGGACGATGGTTCTCCTCGGGAGGTCTGCGAGAGCTGCCTCGTCTATTTGGCTCGGGCCCAAAACTGCTTTCGACTGGCCGAATTGGGGGAAGAGTCTGGCCATCGACTCCACTTCTGTCGGCATGATTGCCGCACGTGCGCCTACTACCGTGCCTGCCAGGGCCTGGCCACTGAAGTCCTGCTGATCACCAGGGATGAAGGTCTCATTCGCCGTGTGGAGGCTGGAATCGATCCGGAGCTGGTATCGATGCGTTTTGCCAGGTCCGGGTACGAGGGATCAGCGATCATCTCCACCTTCAGTCCAGCCCTGATCATTATGGACAGTGATCTGACGGAGGTTCGAACCGGGCTTCTCCCCGAGTCGATCCTGGGCGATGAGCGAATCCCTGCCGTTCGTGTGGTCGTGGCATGCAGAAGAGGGCACGAAGACCTTTTCCAGGGAACCCCGGTTCATCGGATCCCTGCCCCCTTCACCTCCGATGAAGTAAGCGCGCTAGCTGAAGAGGTGGTCCAGAACCACTCCGGGGCCCCACGGGATGTAGCCTGACTTCCATGAATGGAGGCTCGAATGGGCCAGGTGAGCTTTAAGGGAGAGACCTACAGCCTGGACAAGCACGGGTTCCTCGATCCACCTGAGCAGTGGAATGAGGATTTCGCAGAGGGCATGGCCAAAATGGTCGGGATCACCAAGGGGCTGACCGATCGTCATTGGCATATCATCAACTACCTCAGGAAGAAATTCCTCGAAGAAGAGACGGTCCCGGTGGTGGTGATGGCGTGCAGTGAGAACAAGATGCGGCTGTCTGAGCTCAGATACCTCTTTCCAGCCGGATACCATCGGGGGGCCTGCAAGATCGCCGGCATCAACCACCGTTTCATGTACGAGACCAACTATTGGCTCACGTACGAGACCTGGGCTCCCCTCAAACCCAGGTATGACCTGGACCAGGTCGGCTTTCTGAAGGACTATCAACGGTGGGACGAAGACTTCGTAGAAACCCTCATGGGGCAGTTGGATCCACCGGCAACCCCGACGGAGAGACACCTTCAGGTGGTTCGATTCCTGAGAAACTACTTCGTTGTGAACGGAGTGATCCCGGCGGTCTTTGAGGCGTGCACCGCAAACGACCTGACCTTGGAGGAGTTGAAGGAACTCTTCCCCGCCGGATACCGTAGGGGAGCTTGCAGGATGGCCGGCCTCCCGTTTTACGGGTAACCGGCTCTAGGTTCTTTCCTCCAATTCTCGCTCGATTCTCTGGGAGGTCTCGGTCACCGAAAGCCCCCCCAACGCCGTGCACCGCAGCTCATGGGGCATGGCCTTACCGACGTCATCCATGGTCTGGATGACCTCGTCCAACGGAATTACGGCGTCGAAGCCCGCCAGAGCCATGTTGGCCGAAGCCACGGCGTTGCTGGCAGCCAGCACGTTCCGTCCGAGGCAGGGCACCTCAACCCGGTTGGCAACGGGATCGCAAATCATGCCCAGGGTGTTTTGGAGGGCCATGGACGCGGCCGAGAGAGCCTGGTCGGTGGACCCGTCCTTCAAGGTGACCAAGGCCGCGGCGGCCATGGCGGACCCTGCGCCGCACTCCGCCTGACACCCGCAGACCTCCGCAGCGAACGTGGAGCCGGCTGTAATAAAAACCCCCACGAGTCCGGCGGCGAGCATGGCTTTCGCCATAGCCTCCTCGGAGGCTCCGGCGTCGTGACCCGCCCCCAAAACCGTGGCCGGTAGGGCCCCGCAGGACCCTGCGGTGGGAGCGGCCACCACCACACCCATGGAACTCTTTACCTCCATGATGGCCGAGGTGTAGAGGATGATCCGGTTCAACATCCCGAGGTCCAGGAGTGATCCGGCTTCCAAGCTGTTGTGGTAGTCGCCGGTCTGGGGAGGGAGAATCCGGTTATCGTACTCGGTCCCTGCCAAACCCTCCTCCACCGATCCTTCCATGATTCGGATGATCTCCACCATCCGGCTCAGGACGTCATCCTGGGGAATGTCCCCTCGGTCGCTCTCGTATCGGGCCGCCAGCTCCCAATACTCCCAGTTTCCACCTTCTGCGAACCGTTGCAGGCCGGAGGCGTCAATGAAGGGAACCTCCATTCCTTTCTTTGACTGAACGGGTAGGACCGGCGCGAGGAACCGGACTTCAGAGACGGGCCAGTCTCGGAGCGCGTCGTCCAGATTCTCCCTGGAGGGGAAGGCACGAGCCCGGACCTGAATAATCGCCGCGGAAGAGGAACCGTGCACCAGAACCTCGTCCGCCTCCAAGGTTCGCGCCAAATCTGCCGAGAAGGTGTCAAAGGCCTTGTCGTCGGAAAACGGACCCTTCTCACCGGCCCAATCCCCTCCCAGGAAGATCAGAGTCTCGTGGTAGTCCCCCGCAAAGGTGACGGGCAGGCCATCGATCTGGTCGACCCGAATGATACCGCCGCCCGTGGACACCGCGACCATCCGGTGCTCCAAACCCGGACCTTGGAGTGTCAGTCGATAGGTGTTCGGGTGGTACGCGGGGAAGTCCGTGACCCTGACCGTGACACCGATGCCGGCCCGGGCTATGGCCTCGGCGGAGTCCACTAGTCGCTCGTCCGCTGCATCCCAGCCCAGGAGACCACCAAAGAGCCCCATATCGGATCCCTGGCTCTCATGGGTGGTGGCCAGCGATCCGTCCGGATGAAACTCCATCAGGACGTTCTCGACCTCCCCACCCATCAGGTCACGAGCCAACCGACCGATTCTGACGGCTGCTGCACAGTGGGAGCTGGAAGGGCCACGCATCACCGGCCCAATGACATCATTAAAGATGGAAGGAGGAAGCTGAGGAGCGTCTGCCGAGAGAATGGGCAGTCCGGTCTTTCGCTCCCTCATGGGGTCCCCCCAAACAGTTGGCGGACCGGGTCCAGGTCCAGAACGAAGGCGCTTCGACCATGGGTTCCGATGACCAGTTCCCCTTCCCTCTCGTGAATATCCAGGTCGTGCACCGGCGTTGTGGGAAGGCGCGCCGAAAGCGCGTGCCACGTCGATCCCCCGTCGCCGGACACAAAAACCCCCAAGTCGGTGCCGACATAGAGGACGTCCGGATACGCGGGGTCTTCCTGAATCACATTTATGGATTCGTCCGGCAGGTTCCCGACGATGGAGGTCCAGGTGGCACCACGGTCGTCGGACCGGAAAAGAAAGGAAGAAAAATCGTCCTCTCGAAAACCTGTTTGAGACAGGTACACTCGGCTCGGATCGTGTCTGGAGGCGACCAGTCTGCTGATCCATTTCCGGGGCAACCCCTCACCAACCCGCACCCACTCCTCCCCTCCGTCACCAGTGATCCAAACCGATCCTCCCTCTGTTCCCGCATAGATCAATCCGGGGACGAGGAGCGACTCTGAGATCATGGTAATGGTCCCGAAGGGGACCACACCTCGGGGCCCTTCCGGGACGTCGGAGAGATCGGGGCTGATGGCCTCCCAACTTTCCCCTCGGTTTGTGGACTTCAGGAGCCGGTTCCCGCCCAGGAGAAGGGTGTGAGGGTCGTAGTGAGAAATCACAAAAGGCGTGTACCACCCTGACCGCCATTCCCAATCCACACCCCTGACCCTCGGGCGGATGCTCCGGGCAGCGCTGGTCAGGACGGAGTCCTGGGTGATGTCCATCCGACGAAGGGCGCCGTGCTGGTGTTCATAGTAAACGTAGGCGCTATCGGTAGGATCCAGGTACGTGTCGAAGGAATCCCCCCCCGTCCATTGATCGAGGTATACGTTCTCCCACGGATCCCGCACAGCCTCCTCCACATGGATATGGCCGGGGCCATAAAGAGCAGCATTGTCCTGGGTGCCGCCGAAGATCCGATACGGATCGGACTCATCGAGGGAGATCGAGTAGAACTCGGCGGCCGGAATGTTGTTGTGATGGAGCCAGGTCTTACCACGGTCCCAAGACTGGTAGAGACCCCCGTCGTTCCCCAGGAGGACCCTGTCCGGATTGAGGGGATCGATCCAAATCTCGTGATGATCCAGGTGCATGATCACACCCCGAGTGTCGTGCAGCCGCAGGATCTTCTCCCCTATCCGTGAGAACGTTCGACCACCATCCGTCGAGTGAAAAGCACGATTGCCGAGGATGAAAAGGTCATCCGGATCGTCCGGCGACACACGGATGTCTGTGAATTTCCAACCGTAAACTCCGAACACAGTGTAAAGGTCCTCCTCGTTCACCTTCCTCCAGCTTTCCCCTCTGTCATCGGACCGGTAGACCTCCCCACCCATGATGTCCCGATCTTCCTCGGGGTTCGGATTCCAGTTGTCCACAAAAGCATAGGCTACCCCCCGGCCACTTGGAGCCATGTCCAACCCGATTCGACCAAGGGGGCCGGACGGAAAGCCCGCCGTCACCTTCTCCCAGTTCTCCCCGCCGTCCGTACTCCGGTAGATCCCGCTCTCCGGGCCGGCTTCCACTGGTCTCCCGCTCACCGCTTCCCACGCCGAAGCGAGGATTACCTGGGGATCGCGGGGGTCCATCACCATGTCCACCACACCCGCATGATCGCTCACGAAGAGGACCTGCTCCCAGCTCGCTCCCCCATTCGTGGTACGGAATACGCCCCGCTCCCGGTTCGGAGACCAGAAATGCCCCAACGCGGCGACGAGTACCACGTTCGGATCCTCAGGATGGATAAGGACCTTACCTATGTGGTGGGTATCGGCCAGGCCCATGTGCCGCCAGGTCTCCCCAGAATCGGTTGACCTGAAGACGCCCGTGCCGGAGTAGGAGTAGCCACTGTGCCGGGGTTGGGTCTCCCCCGTCCCGACCCAAACGACATCGGGGTCGGTAGGGGAGACGGCGACGTCCCCGATTGAGAAGGTGGACTCTTTCTCGAAGATGGGAGTCCAGGTCATCCCGTTGTCTTCTGTCTTCCAGAGGTTTCCGGACCCTATGCCCACGTAGATCACTCCCGGATCCCCTGGTGGCACCGCGATAGCCTCTACCCGGGCCCCAGCCTGCATGGGCCCTACCGCCCGCCAATCCAGGTCACGGAAGGGGGATTCGGCCTCCATCGTTCGGTGCACCTCCCAGGACCGGAGGCGCTCGGCGGCCGAAGTGGGTTGGGCCGCCGCGGGACTGAGGCCCAGTACCGGCACCAGGACGGCCGGGGCGGAAAGGAGAGCTCGTAGGGACCACAGCCCAAGCCGCTTCATCCGGTGGGCATCCACTCTTCGAGGAAACCGAGGATGGCTTTTTCGTTGTAGGACCGTCCCTCCTCGAGCTCGACGGTGTTCTTCGAGTAGAGGAGCGTTCCATCCGTCTCGAGGACGAAAATGTGGGGGTAACCCCGGATCTTGGGATACTGCCCTAGGAACGATGCGTGTTCCTGGACTGCATCCTGCGAGAGAGAGGAGGAGGAGGGGAGGAGGAGGAATACAAGTACCAACGCCAACTGCAGGGGCGACCGTCTCATGGTGAGCTCCTCAAGAGCAAGCAGCGCGTGTGTGTCAGGGCTTGTCCTGGATACCCATCTACACCGCTGGTCTCCCAGGAGTCAAGGCTGGAGCCGCCCCGGATCAGCGGAAAAGAACGCCCCCCGCCGGACTGACCGACGAGGGGCCCCGTCCTCCCGACACCTCCACCCATCTGTGACGGTCCTTTCCCGGGACCCGCCGAGCTTCGATAGGCTTTTCTTACTAAGCCGGATCCGGCAGGATCCTGTCCTTATTCCCTTCCAGCCACGACGCGAAGGTCTCCAGTTTCGGATTCAGCGCCCGGGTCGCCTCGATGGGGCGGGCCCCACAGAAGTAGTCCTCGAAATCATGCTTGAACTGGAACATGTTTCCGAGGTCGTCAGCGCCAGGGAATCCCAAGCCCCGGTAGACGTCAAAGGGGACCGCATTGTACGAGACGGCCTCTCCAAAAGCCGCCGACATCGCGTCCGCCATCGCCTGGCCGGACAAGTGCTCTCCGGCGATCCCTATCGTCTTGCCGATATACTCATCCCCGGCTTGGAATATCGCGTATGCCGACCGACCGATGTCTTCGGCCGCGATCGCCGGCATCTTCTTCTCGCCCATGGGAAGGTCAAACACCAAGCTCCCGTCCTCTCCCCGATGGGGACCCATCCCCAAAGTCACGAGATTGTCGTAGTAAAACGCGGTGAGGAGGTTCGTTGTCGGGACTCCCACTTCCTGGAAAACCGCGTCCGCCTCACCTTTCCCGTCGAAATGGGGGACTTTGTAGTTCCCCATGAGGGTGGGCATCCGATCGTCCTCCAAGGGGATCCAACGCCGGGTGTCTTCGAGGGTGGACCAGATCACATGTTGGACTCCGGCAGCCTTCGCGGCCTCGGCCAGGTTCCGAGCCTGCGCTTTTTCACCCTCGGGCGAAAAGGTCTCCCAGAAGTTGGTCACGCAGAACGCACCATATGAGCCAGAAAACGCCCGCTCCAGGCTCGCCGTGTCGTTCATGTCCGCCTCCACCAACTCCGCTCCCATCCCAGCCAACACCTGAGCCTTCTCGGAGGTTTTGTCCCGTGTGATGGCCCTAACCGAGAACCCTCCCCCCTGATCATCCAGAATGGCCCGAGCAACGCCACCTCCCTGGGCCCCTGTCGCTCCTATGACTGCAATGACCTTCTTCTCTGGCATCCTCACGGCTCCGTTTTTGGGGAAAATATTCAAGTTCAAAGGGATGTATCCCTTTTCTCAAAGGAAGGTTCCCCCTGAGGCTTCCGGCCCTCGCGACAGGGCCGGGAACGCCCTATCCTGAACCGAGGATTTTGCACCGGATGGAATAACCCCGGAACGGTCCCGCACGACCCTCCCGGCTGGGGAAGAAGAAAGGGATGAGACATGTCGATCACGAGCAGGCGGAGCTTCATCAAGAATGCAGGGACCGTCGGCGCAGCAACCGGCGTAGGCCTGGCTGGAGGTTTTGGACTCGCCAGTCCGGATGTGGTTGCTGCCCAGGCAACGCACCCCTTCGGGTATCCGGAGGGCGGGTTGGACGTGGAGAAAACCCGTCAGCTCGGGTACGACGGGTTCAAAGGGCTGGTTCTCGATGACGGAACGAGGCACGGAGGGTGCGCCTTCGGGGCCTTCAACGCCATCATCGGTCAACTTGCCGAGGTAGTGGGGGCCCCTTATACAACGATCCCGCGGCAGATGATGGACTGGGCGGGAGCAGGGGTAGTGGGCTTCGGGACCCTTTGCGGCACCTTGAACGGCGTGGCTGCGGCCATCGGCCTGGTCTGCTCCGGCCGGGACGCCCGGGGCTTTATCTCCGATCTCATGACCTGGTATTCGGAGACACCGCTCCCAACCAATCTCCTGGCACCCACCGGTGATCTTCCCCAGAGCACGGCGGAGAGTAACCTCTGCCATGTATCCCTCACCCGTTGGTGCAGGGTGTCCGGTTTGGCATCCTCCTCCCCCGAACGCGCTGAGCGGTGCGCCCGCGTTTCCGGGGACGTGGCAGCGAAGGCTGTTGAACTGATGAACCAAGGGGCCCTGGGCCTTCAGGTCCCCTCAGAGAAGACGGCGTGCCGGACCTGTCACTACATGGGACCGGACTACGCCATGGGCCAATTCACCCACGGCGAGATGAACTGCATCACCTGCCATATCAATCTGAAGGAAAAGAACGTGGTGCCCACCGGACACTAGGAGAGAGGGACGAATCATGGGTCCAGCAGAGCTCGAGCTTATTGCTCCGATGATCTTTGCCATCATCCTGACACTCACCATCGGGGGAGTCATCCTCCTCAAGCCCATCGCCAACAAGCTCGGCCATCTCCTGGAAGCCATGGCAAAGGAAAGAAGCGAGCCGCAGCTAGGGGCGGAAATCGGACACTTGAGAGACCTGCTGGAAACCACCAACGCCCGGTTGTCCCTGCTGGAGGAGCGGCAGGAGTTCACCGAGGCACTCCTGAACGATCCGGAACGGAGAAGGGCCCGGCTGCCCGGTTCTGACCCAAAGGATGTTGGAGAATGAGCTGGCTTCCTCGAAACCTCGCCTTTCTAGCGACCCTCTCCCTCTTTGCCGGAGCTCTGGCGGAACCTGCCACCGCCCAAGCCGATGTCGATCTAGAGGTGATCCAACGGATCAAGGCGGAAGGTCTGGAACGGTCCCAGGTCTTGGACTTCTACACCCATCTCACGGACGCCATTGGCCCCAGACTCGCCGGAACACCCGCATACAAGGCGACCGCAGACTGGGCCGTCGAGCGTTTGAAGGGCTTCGGGCTGGAAGACGTGTACCTGGAAGACTGGGAATTCGGGCGCGGATGGACCCTGGAGGGCCTCACTCTGGAGATGACCAAACCCAGGTACTTCCCTCTCACGGGCTATCCTGACGCCTGGACCCCGTCCACCGGCGGCTCAGTGGTATCCCGACCGGTTTACGTGGGTGAAAAAAGCATGGCGGAGTTGGAAGGGATGCGGGGCGCAATCGATGGCTCCGTGGTCCTCACCACCCCTCCCCAATATGAGTTCATCACTGAGGACCGCCTGCAACCAGCCCTCTCCACCGAGTCAGTCCCCATCGGAGCCCCCAGGTCCGCTCGTAGTCGGAGCGCCGTGAGTTCTCGAGAGCTCACCCCGTTCCTGAAAGAGGCCGGTGCCGGGATAACCTTCCGTCCCAACATCGGGCAGCACGGAACCATCTTCGTTCTTGGAAACCGGCATACACCTGACGACGCCGTTCCTTCGGTGGTTCTGGCCTCGGAGCACTACAACATGCTCGTTCGAATGGTAGAGGCTGGGCTGGACGTGGAGGTTCGGGCCTCCGTAACCAGCCGGTATCACGAGTCCGATACCAACGGCTATAACGTTCTGGCCACGATCCCAGGAACCGATCCCGAGGTTGCCAACGAGATCGTCCTCATTGGCGGACACCTGGACACCTGGCACTCCTCCCCCGGCGGATCAGACAATTCTGACGGTGTGGCCTCCACCCTCGAGGCCATGAGGATCCTCAAAACCCTAGGCGTTCAACCACGCCGGACCATTATGATGGCCCTATGGGGAGCGGAGGAAGAGGGACTCCTGGGATCTCGGGAGTGGGTCCGGAGGCATCTGGAGGGAGAGGAGAACGCCCAAGCGCGAGAAGACTTCTACGTCTATTTCAACAATGACCCCGGATACGGAAAAATCCTGGGTTGGTACATGGAAGAGAACTCTGCGATGAAGCCCGTGTTCGACGCTTGGTTGGAACCCTTAGTGGACCTGGGCGCAATCAAGAACGTCATGGACCGGATCGGTAGCACGGACCACGTTCCGTTCATACGGGCCGGCGTACCGGCCTTCAACGCCATCCAGGACTACCGGGATTACGACGTACGAACGCACCACACGAACATGGATTTCTTCGAGCGGGTCACGGAGGAGGACCTGAGACAGGCTGCCATCGTTCTTGCCACCTTCGCATACCAAGCTGCCATGAGGGAGGGGGATATTCCGCCGAATCCAACAAGGGAGCGGTAACCCGAGCAGCCGTCTGTCCGATCCCCCTCGTCCAACTGGGCCCGGCGTATCGGGATGGCCTTCTTTTCTACTCGCCGATCAGCCTCCCTGCAGCTCATCCGCGATCCAACCCGCGTCGTACACCTTCCTCAAAGCCTCGATAATCCCTGCCGAATGAACGCTCACAGTCCGAGCCACCAGGGAGTTGAAGATGAATCGGTTCGGCAGGAACTGGATATTTCCGTCAAATACCAGACCCACCACCTCGGCGTCCTGATTAACGACAGGGCTTCCCGAGTTCCCTCCGATGATGTCGTTGGTGGACACAAAGTTGATCGGGGTGGACAGATCTAGCTGGTCCCGACGTTCCGCCCATAATGGTGCCAACTGCCAGGGCGCTTCGTTGTCGAACTCTGCGGCTCGAGCGTACAGACCAAACAAAGTGGTTTTGTAGGGTGCGTAAGTACCGTTGTAGGGATACCGCTTCACGAGCCCATCGGTGATACGGAGGGTGAAGGTGGCGTCCGGGGGGAGGGAATGGCCGTAGGCCGCAAAAATGGCTTGTCCCACGAGTTCAGCATTTGCGGATATCGTGGCGTTCAAAGGCGCCATCCTCTCAGCCACTTCAGCCGAAAGGGGCGCGATCTGGCGCGCGGCTACAATCATGGGATCGGTGGACGCCTCGATGGCCTCGATACCCCCGTCCAGGAGGGACTGTCTCACCGAGGCCTTGCCGAGGCGGGTACCGGAGAGGAGGGAATGAGCCGTTTCCTCCGGAGTCCTGCCGTTCAAAACAGCGGTGAGGAAGGGATCTCCTTCAGAGAGCTCGGCCTGGGCCGCTTTCAACTGCGCCACCAGGTTGAGGCCATCGAGTTCCAGATCAAAAGCCCGGTCCGCCGTAAGCTGGCCGCGGAGGCGCTGCAGTTGGTTCGACCGAAAGGCCGGAAGACGCATCGAGTCAGGCATAGCCATCTGCCCCGGGTACTGAACCAGAGTCCCGGCCAACTCCAGAAGCTGGGACCCTCCGAAGCCATAGTAACGGTTCTTGGCTGCGAGGTTGGCGACTCCGGCCTGGGCCTCGGCGATTGCGTCCCATGCTCCGCCGTACTGGGCTTTGAGGGCCGGATCCGAATCGATTCTGCTCCTGAAGTCGTCCTCGAAGATCTTCTTCCGCGCCATGCGATCCTCGTCTAACAAACCACTCAGGTAACCACTGACTGCTTTATAGGAGTTTTCCACTCCGAAGATCTGGTTCTGGGTCCTCCTTCGGTCCTCTTCACTTCGGGCCGCGACCTGCCTAAGAACGGCCAGGTTCCTCTGGTACCCGGCCAGCTGGGCCGGATATTGGACGTCCCGGAGGTACTCCATCTGTGCCAGGGTGAGCAGACGACCCGTTGACCCAGGGTTCCCGGTGATAAAGACCAGCTCGTTCTCGGCGGCGCCCTTCTCGCTCCATTTCAGGTAGTGATCCGTTTGTCTCGGCTTTCCATCCACATAAACGCGGTAAAGCGTCAGGTCCAGGTCGTACCGCGGGTATGTGAAGTTGTCCGGATCTCCGCCGAAGAATGCCGCCTGACCCTCTGGAGCCATGACCAGCCGGACATCGTTGAACCTCTCGAACCGATAAAGGGAGTACATCCCGCCCTGGTACAACGTGACCACCTGGCAATTGAGCCCTGTCTCATCACGGCACTCCGACGTGATGGCCTGAATGACCGAATCCCGTTGCTCCACCTGGGCCTCAGCTCCCCTGGCGGTGACGGCGCCTCGGACCCGGGTCGTAACGTCCTCAATCGACTGAAGCTGGTCCACATAGACTCCAGGGCATGGCTTCTCGTCCGCCATGCTCTGAGCGACGAAGCCCGTTTCATGGTAGTCCGTGTCGGGGGGCGATACGGCGGTGATACATCCCCTGGCACAGTGATGGTTGGTCATGACCAAACCATCCTTGGACACAAAAGACGAAGAACAACCCGGTAACCTCACGGACGCCAAGCGCACGTGGTCCAGCCAGTCCTGAGTCGGCCTGAAGCCATACGTCTGCTCCCAATAGTCCAGCGGGGGAGCATCGAAGGTCCACATCGTACCGAACTCTTCAAAGAACCCGGTTTGACTCTGGGCGGAGAGTTGATGGGTATCGATGGCGGTGAGGCCAACGGCGACGGCCCCGACTAAGAGGCACTTCTGCAGAGCTTTCATGTCGCTTCCGCTGCTTCGAATGGAAAACGGAGTTGGGTGGCCAGAGCGGCCCCCGTGGTTTCAGGTAGTGTAGGGGAAACAGGACGCTGACGCACCACTCCGGGGGTGCTTTCGGGTTCGGCAAAACCGGGTTTTTGACGCCGGCCGGGCTGTCGGCGGGGTCCGGAATCGAACGAGTCAAAACATGGATTACAGTCTACCCGCAGGCCGAGGCAATCAGACCCCTGGGGTCTTTCCCAGATCTGATCTCGCAGGTAAGATACACCCAGGTTTGAGTCAGGGGACCTCATTAATAATGGGTGTACCCTGGGGGAATTGGTCACCCCTGGAGAGTCGAGGGTGCCTACTCGGCTCGGAATGCGCTGGTTACGCCTGCCCGGTAGCCGGCGCATTTTTTTGCCGCAAAGTCAATCCGAACAACCCCTTCCCTTATGGATTCAGGGTCGCCAGACAAGGGGTATCCCATGCCTACCCCTTCTCAAACACCTTCTCGACAGGGCACCACTTGGTGAAGCTGGACTGAAGGAGATTCAGGCCCGTAAATGCCACTACCAGGTAGAACCAGGGGCTGACCCAGTAACCCAGGGCCAGGAACACTAGGACCATTGTTCCGGCCAAGCGCCGGATGATGTAGTGGGTTTCATTGCTGCACATCGTCACACCACCTTGTCTGCGTCTAACATGAATGCGGATAGGCCCTCATCAGGACCGGATCTCTCGTCTAGAGCCTTGAGTTCAGCACAGAGGGTCTCACAGATATTCCCGTCAACGGCCGTGAAGTAGAGAGTATTTGATCCGGGGAATGCCCGGCTCCCGAACTTCCGACCCGACACGCCCTTACCCAGCACGTTGGGTACTTCCGTGTACCCGGGAACGTCATGGGCATCCAGGATCCTCTCGACGTCTTCCTGGTGGTTCGAATCTACCAGGATCATCAGAAGTCTCATCCGTTCAACTCTCCGTCTTTTTTCCCTTCTCCATCTCGAAATAGAGAAGAGGAATGGCGATTAGGGTGAGGCCCGTGGCTACGATGGCACCGCTGATGAGCGCCACGCCCAGACCCTGGAAGATGGGATCCTGAACCATGACCATCCCGCCGATCACCACGGCCAGCGCCGTGAGAATGATGGGCCTGGATCGGATCAGGCCGGAGTTGATCACCGCCTCGCGCAGGTTCTGGCCCCTCTCCAACCCGAGCTGGACGAAATCCACCAGAAGAATCGAGTTCCGGACAATGATCCCGGCCAGCGCGATCATCCCGATCATGGAGGTGGCGGTAAAAAAAGCACCCATGATGGCGTGGGCCGGCAGGATCCCGATCAGTGTCAGAGGGATCGGCGCCATAATGACCAGGGGTACCGTGAATGATTGGAACCACGCCACCACCAGCACATAGATCAGTACAAGCACGGCTGCGAAGGCAATCCCTAAATCCCGGAAGACCTTCCGGGTAATCTCCCACTCCCCATCCCAGACGAGGAAGGTTTCTTCGGTCAGGGTCGGCGCCTCCCCCCAATGGCGTTCCACGTCCGGCAGGGCCTCCTCTAGGGGGTCGCTCATCTGAATCATGGCGTAAGCCGGGCTCTCCAGAGAGCCAGCGACATCGGCGGTCACGTACACTACCGGCCTGAGGTTCTTGTGGTGGATGGGCTGCATGGCCGGCACGCTGTCCAACTCGGCCAAGGTTCCCAAGCGGCGGGCACCACTCGGCGTGGCCAACGGAACCGAGGCCAAGTCGAACAGTGTCGCCGAAGCTGAGTCGGCCACCTGGAGGCGAATCGCCACTGGCTCGGCCGCATTGTCGTCGTGGAGGAGTCCCACCTGGGCCCCACCTACCGAGGCGGCGATACTCTGGGCCACCTGCTGAGGATTGGTCCCTGCCCTCAGGGCTTCGGCCTGGGATATAGCCGCTCTCACTTGAGCGTGCTCGGCGGCCACGGTCCAATCGACGTCTACTACCCCGTCGTTGGCCAGGAACACTTCTCTGACGGTCGCAGCCACCCGGATCTGTTCCTCATACGTCGGCCCGTAGATCTCAGCTGTCAGGGTCGCCATTACAGGGGGCCCCGGGGGGATCTCCGCCAACTTCACGGAGGCCCCGTATTCCTTGGCGATGGAGTCCACCGCAGGGCGGAGCCGAAGTGCGATTCCGTGGCTCTGCAAGTCCCGATGGTGCTTAGGTTTGAGATTCACCTGGACGTCGGCCACGGTGGGGCCACGCCTCAGGAAATAGTGGCGTACCAGCCCGTTGAAATTGAACGGAGCACCGATCCCCGCGTAGGTCTGGACGTCGCTCACTGCATCGTCCCTGGCGACCGTCAGTGCCAGAGCCTGGGCTACTTCGGCGGTTCGCTCCAGGGAAGTCCCCTCGGGCATGTCTACAATGAGCTGGAATTCACTTTTGTTGTCGAAGGGGAGCATCTTCACCGTCACCAGGCGAAGAGGGACCAGTAGCATGGACAGCAGGAGGACGACCACCATGGCGCCGTAGGTCATGTACCTCCAACGGCTGTTCGCCACCAACTTCTTCATGAACCCCCCGTACCACCGGGCCAGGCGCCCTGTGGGAACCGCTTCATCGGCGTCCTCGACCGGGGCTCCCGACGGGGGCGTTTCTCCGGTGTCTTCCTTCACCAAGCGAACCGCCAGGTAGGGCGTCACTATGAACGCCACGGCCAAAGAGAAGACCATGGCCACCGAAGCCCCTACGGGGATGGGCTCCATATAGGGGCCCATGAGTCCCGACACAAAAGCCATGGGAAGGATGGCCGCGATGACGGTGAAGGTGGCCAGGATGGTGGGATTCCCGACCTCGTCCACGGCTACGATGGCCGCTTCGTCGGGATGCCGCTGCTTCAGCCCCAGGTGCCTGGCGATGTTTTCCACCACCACAATGGCGTCGTCCACCAAGATCCCGATGGCAAAAACCAGGGCGAACAGGGTGATACGGTTCAGGGTGTACCCGTAGAGCCGATAGACCAGAAGGGTCAGAGCCAGCGTAACCGGGACCGCCACCAGCACCACGACAGCTTCCCGCCACCCTAATGCCAGCCAGACCAGAAGGACCACTCCGATGGTGGCAACCAGGATGTGGAAAAGGAGCTCCTCCGACTTCTCGGTTGCGGTCTCTCCGTAGTCTCGGGTCACCGTCATGCGAACGTCGTCTCCGAGGACTTTGCCACGGAGCTCTTCAGCTCGATGGATCGCTGCATGGGCGATGGTGGCAGCGTTCTTCCCTTCCCTCTTCGCCAACGCGATGGTCACGGCGGGTTCGAAGTCCTCGCCTCGGCCACCCCCGGGCAGGAACGCCACGTACTGATCCGGTTCGGCTGGCCCGTCCTGAATCGACGCCACGTCACGCAGACGAATCGCCCGGTCGTTCATGACGGCCACAACCACTTCGCCCACGTCGTCAGCGTTCCGGAGAAGGTGGCCGATACGGACCGGGACGGACCTGTTTCCGGTGACCAGGTTTCCGGCTGGAAGGTCGGTGTTGGCCGCCCCCAGGGCCTGAAAGACCGCACCACCAGAGAGCCCCCGGGCGGCGAGGGCCTGGGGATCCAGGGTCACGGAGACCTCTCGGGGAGCGCCACCGATGACCCAGGTCTCGGCCACATCAGGGATCCTTTTCAACTCAGCCGCCAACTCCACAGCCTGTTGACGGAGGAGGTATCCGTCTCCGGCATCGGAACCTCCGGAGAGGGTCAGGGTCAGGATCGGGACTTCATTGATCCCGTGAAGAGTGACGAACGGAGGGGTAGCCCCAGGCGGAACCTTATCCATGTTCGCCATGAGCTTCCCGTACAGCCTTGTCAGAGCCACTTCAGGCTCCGTTCCCACCTCGAACCGAGCGGTCACCATGGCCCCATCGGTTTGGGCGACGGAGTAGACGTACTCGACACCCGCCACCTCCCAGATGGCCCTTTCTAGCGGCTCCACCAGGCGGCGTTCCACCTCCTTTGGGGTCGCCCCGGGCATCCCCACGGCCACGTCGATCATGGGAACCCTGATCTGGGGCTCCTCTTCCCGAGGCGTGGACATGACGGCCCCGATCCCCAACACCAGCGAAAACGCGGTGAGGAGGGGCGTCAGCTTCGAATTGAGGAACCGCTGGGCGATTCCTCCGGAAAACCCGGTTTTCATTGCGTCTCCTCCTCGGCGGCATCCGTCGAGGCGGAGGATTCATTCCCCGAAGCGGCGATCGCTGCGCCGGGTGCGGCGATCATATCGCCCGCTTCCAACCCGCTCAGGACTTCGATCTTACCATCACCGACGCTCCGGCCCAGGCGGATCCACCTCAGGGCGGCACCATCGCCGGTGATGACCCGAACACCCGTCAACTGGCCACGATGCACCACGGCGGCGGCCGGAATCGTGACGGCTCGCGTTGTCCCACCGGGAACTAAGGCCGTCAAGCTGACCCCAGTGGGCCAGTCGGAAGGGAGAGTGACACGGACTTCGACGGTCTTGGACATGGGGTCGGCCCCTGCCGCCACCACCCTCACCGGCGCGTCAATCACCCGATCGCCGAGGGTGGCCACCTGAACGGTGGAACCCACTTCCAACCCCGAAGCGGCTACGACGGGCACCGCCAGTCGACCTTCCCTAGGTCCCGCCTCCTCGACCACCAGAAGAGGCATCCCGGGCGAAGCCACATCCCCCTCGTCTATGAACCGGCCGACCACCTCGCCCGCGAACGGGGCTCGGATCGAGGCATAACTCCCAGCGGTCTCGACCTCACGCAGCGTCGCGGTGGCCATGGTCAGTCGGGACTCGGCTTGCTTGAGTTGGAGATGAGCCTGGTCCCGCTGGACCTGGGGAACCACGTCCTGGGCCAAAAGAGCGTCCATTCGGTTGGCGTGCTTTTTGGCTTCGTCCAGGGCCGCACTGGCCACCATTACGGCGGCTTCAGCCTTCGCCCGATTGGCAGCGATGTCCTCTGTCCCGAGTTGGATCAGGACCTGACCAGGACGAACCTTGGTCCCCACATCGGCGGTGAGATCGGTGACCCGAGCCATCATTCGAGTGGTGATCTCGGCACGGTTCCTGGCCACCACGGTACCTTCCACCGGGACGTTGACCTGAATCTCCTCAACCTCAACCGGGACGCCGGAGACCCCGTCGGAGGTCGCGGCATGTGTGTCTTCCGTGGAGTGTCCTCCCCCACAAGCGGCCAGTATAGCCACCATTCCGAGAACTGCGATTCCAGCTTTCATCGATCGAACACTCCGTATGCAAGGTCCAGGGCAGCGTGGGCCAGGAGCAGGTCACGCCGCGCGGACAATTCCGATAGGGTTGCGTTGGTGTAGGCAGCTTGAACGTCGAGAAGCTCAGTGATGGGTGCCGTGCCCGAAGCATACCGAGCCTGGGCTTGTTCCAGGGCCACCCGGGCTTCGGCCGCAGCAGAGGAGGCGACCTCCGCCCCCTGCTCCGCTGCTTCAAGCATCCTCCTGGCCTGGAGGACTTCGACCTCGGCCTGGCGGTAGGCGGCATCACGCTCGGCTTTCACCGCCACCTCCTCGGCCTTGGCGGCCCGCACGGCTCCGACCCCAGCCAGTCCGTTGAACGGGTTCCAGGTGAGGCCGATGCCCACGGTCCAATCACCGCTCCCATCGCTGAACGGCGCGTCCTGGGCGTAGTGGCCAACCGCGCCAAAAGCAGCCAGGGCCGGGAGTTGGGAGGCCCATGCCTTCTTCACACCTTTTGATGCGGCCTCCACCCCAGCCGAATAAGCCATTAAGTCACCCCGGCGGTCCCAAGCGCATTCCATTTCACCGCCGGGGCCGGCACAAGCTGAGGAGCTCGAGAGCCCGGAAAGGTCATCAGACAGCACCAACTCGGCGGCGTCTGGCAGGTCCAGGAGGGCCTTCAGGCCCGACAGGGCGTTGTGGGCCTGAGCAACGGCCGACAGCCGGTGGACCTCGATTTCCGAGGCCTTCAGCCGGGCCATGCGGGCGTCCAGCCCCGTCACCAACCCCTGTTCGTGCATGGCCTCAGCCTGGTTCACATGCCCACGGACTGCTTCCAAAGCCGCATCCAATGCCTCGACCTGGCTTTGTGTCAGGAGAGCGCCTGTGTAGGCCTTAGCCGTAAAGAACCGGGTCGCTCCAGCGGCCCTCCGAGCTCCAGCCCTTTCGGCCTCTGCCGCCTTCTTTGCAGCCTGGAATCCGTAGAGGCCTTCCGGTGCCAGGATCGGCATCTGGACCGTAGCCGTCGCGTTGTATCCGGAGTAAGCCTCAGGTCGGTTGAGGGCTTCTAAGGATAGGTCCTCAGCGGCGAAGTTCTCTTGCCGCAGCTTGAGTCCGAAGACGCCCACTGGATCCGTCGTCTTCATCCCCTGCACCCCAAAGGACACCGATGGAAGGAAAGCTGGCGTGGCTTGTAGAGGCAACTGAGCCCGCGCGTCGGCCTTGGCTCTCTGGGCTCGGAGGGTCGGGTTGGCTTCCAACGCCCTCTCGATTGCTACCTCCATGGAGAGCCATGTGGTATCGGCCGGTGCGCTCTGGCCTACAGCCATTAATAGGAATATTGCAATTTTCATATGCGATCTCTCAAAAAAAACGACTCATCAGGAATGGGTCGGATCCTAGACCTCGGCCAAATCGCAGTGACGGATACAGTCGAGGATGTGGGTGACCTTCTGTTCGATGATCCGATAGTACACATGAGTCCCTTCACGTCTGGCCTCCACGATGTCCCAGCCTCGCATTTTTGCCAGGTGCTGTGAAACGATGGCCTGGGCCAGGCCCAGACAATCCTGAATCTCACCGACGGTCTTTTCCCCGTCCTCGAGGAACTCCAGGATCTTCAGACGGTCCGGGTGTCCGACGACTTTGATGACATCGGCCGCCTTCCCCAGCCCAACGGGATCCAACGCTCGGATCAACTTTTTCTTGGTCATGATAGATAGGATAATAGCGATAATAATATGTGTCAACACCTCCCCCGACTCCAGGTGGAATGGAGTGAGGTCGATGGCGCATCCACGGTTGAGACTAGACCAACTGCCAGAAGGTGGGTTCGGACTCCCGTTGTGAGGTCCTTCACTTCCCTCCCCTTTCCGCAGCACCGGTTGTGTCGGGGTTCATGAATAGCCTCGGTGCGAACTCCCGAAGGTGTTTTTCCTTTTCGAGCTGGGACACACCGTCCGTCATCCACTTGGGTGCGGGGGTCCCCTTCAGATAGTGGTCGAAAAACTGCCGCATCCGGAATTGGAAGTCGATCCGGTTTTCCAGGCGCCCCAAGCTGTGCCCTTCATCCGGATAGGAAAGCCATATGATGGGCTTCCCCAAGAAGCGGAGGGCGTTGTACCACTCCAGACCCTGCTCCCAGTTGACCGAGCCGTCGTCGGTGCCGTGTAGGTATAAAACCGGCGTGTTCATGTTCTCGACGCCGGAGATGGGGGATTGATCCCAGTAGACTTGGAAATCGTCATACGGGTTGGTGCCGTACCGGCCCTGGCCGTAGATGTCGTAGGAGTGGTTGTTTTGGCCTGAACCGGTGAACAGCTGGTTGAACTCGCTCACCAGATTAATGGGCGCCGCTCTGTGGACCACTGCCGCGAACATGTTCGATCGGGTGGCAATGTAGGCAGACCCTCCTCCGCTATATGACCCACCCTGAAGTCCAATGGCCGTCGGGTCGGCATATCCCATCTCGATCACTTTTCTGGTTGCTGCCTCGACACACTCCAGCATATCGGAGTGAGAGCTTCCCGTTCGGAAGTGGATGTCCGCCAGGAGGACCAGGTACCCGTTGCTCACGTAAGCTGACTGGTTCAGGCGGTTGCTGAAAACCGGGGGAGCATACGCATGAAGGTTGTGGGAATCTTTCTCGTAGAACCTCACGATCATTGGGAGCTTTTGACCTGCCTGATGCGTCTCAGGGATGGCCAGAATCCCCTGAAGAGGGACCCCATCATTGTTGGTATAGTCGATGAGGATTCTCCGGCCCCAGAGATACTCGTCTTGTTGGGGATTCGCCTGGGAGATCCGCTCTCGGTCGGAGATGTCTCGGTTACTGATCCACAAATCGGGGAAATCCTGGAAGGTCTCCACGGTGAAGAGGTATCGGTCTACATCCTCGGCTTTCTGAATCCGTCCGAAGCGCTTTTTCTCCCAGGTGAGCTCTTGAAGATCCCCGTCACGGATTTCGAAGAACCCCGCTTCTTTGGTCCACTCCCCGTATGCGCTGAGGAGAAGGGGTTTCTCCAAATCGATGGACCGTTCATCGGGATCGGTCCTTATGTACCGGAACCGGATCTCGTCCCGGTGACCTCGTCCTCGCGTGAGGTTCGTGGCGCGGCTGCCGTCGAGCGGTTGGAGCCAGATGTCATATCTGAGGTTGAGGATGACCGACTCCCCGTCACTGGACCAACCGGCCACACCGTATGGAGGTTTGTCCCCTGGATGGTCGTACTCGAGGTTGGTGAATCCAACGGGGCTCGCGGCCGTCAGGCTAATGTGGATATCGTCATCGAACCGGTAGGCGAAAAAGTGCCCGTCGAGCCAATACAGGTAGTGCTTCCCGTCCGGCGAGGGCCCGTAGGTTCTCTCATGCGCCCTCAGGATCTGACGCCTCTCACCGGTGCGGGTGTCGATGCGGTAATAGTTGGCGACTCGTGGCTTCCAGTCTGAGATGAAGTTCGAGGCATCCCTCCCCACTGCCCAACGCCCGTCCCGGGTCACCTCAACGGTACTCATGTCTTCGTCGGCCAGGGGCACCAGCCTTCCTTCTCCCAAGTGCACCGCGGCCAGGTACGTGCGATCCCGATCCCGGGAGGCTTGGCGGATCTGAACCGTCTGGATCCGATCGTCCGCCCAGTGCCAGACGTCCACGTCAGCCAGGGGGACGAGGTCCTCGGGCCAATCTTCCAGCTCATCGTCTTGAGCTTTTAGGCCGACGAAGATGGCCTCGAGGCCCTCGGACCATAGCAGGCCGCCCATCTCACTTATCACCTGTCCGCTTGGAAGCCCCCTCCCCGACTCACCGTCGAACAGGTGCAGATCAGGGCTTCCGTCCTCAAAACCGGTGAAAGCCAAAAGGGTATTCACCCGCTCCGTCTTCCCGTCCGGTTTCTCTCCCCTTAAAACCGCAAGCCCGTCCCCATCCTCGGACCAGGTCAGCTCCGAATACCTTTCCTTGGCGTTGTCCAGGGTTCGTCTGACACCGGTGGCCAGGTCGATCAAATAAAGGCCGTTCCCGTCCTGGTCGGCTCCATCGACCGTATAGGCAAGGAAGGTTCCTTCCTCGCTGAACGCAGATTCCGCGACGCTGCCGATCAGCTCGTCGTATTCTCCCGACAGGTTCCTGAGAATGAGGTCCGATCCGGCGGCCCGGTCCCCCGTACCGCCATCCGATGAGCGGGCCCCACCCGACCGCCCCCCCGACGGCCGTTCTTTCCGCACGAAAAAGTGGCTGGATCCGTTCGAAAACCCGAAGGCCGCAACGTTCTCCCAACCCCGCTTCTCCCCGTTCGCCAGGTTCAGCAGTTCGGCTTTTTGACTCGTGCGGTCCCCCTGCCTTCTAGCTTTCTCAGCATCTTCGAACGTTGGGGAGACCGAATAGGCCACCCAAACTCCATCGTCCGAAAACCGTGGACCCGACCCCAGCGGAACGACGTGCTCGGCCCCGGTATCGACCTGAACCACATGGAGGGTGTCGTCACCCCTTACCCGGCTGTAACCCCACGCCACCCAATCCCCGTCAGACGAAAGGGTGGCGCCGGAGATGCTCCTCCAGAGTTGGTGGTCTTTGATGGGGAGGGGCCGTTTCTCCCCCGCCTCCTGCCCCCATACCGCCGGGACGGCGCCCGCCAAAAGAAGAAGGACGACCCCTGGAAAGACTCGAAGAGAGGTCGGGAAAAGGGACCCGCAGCCATTCACGGAACGGGAAGAACCGGACATGGAGTGCCTCCGGGAGTTTGGCTGGTCCCGCACCCAGCGGTATGCAGGGGGCGGCTTGTCCGGTAATGGGCGGCAGAAGTCCGCGGGCGTCAACCGGGTGCTCCGAACGGGCCCAGCGAAACCCGACACGAAGATCCGCCACCAGTTGGCTTCCTCTTCAGCACTCCCCATTTTCCCTCTCATGAAAACCGAGTCCTTCTGCATCGAAGTTGCGGGGCATCCGATTCTGAGACCGGCAGCTTTCACCAGCCGGTTCACTGCCCCCTTGGGGGAAACACCAGCCCCTCAGTGGCTTATTGACCTGCTCCGGTTGGATGCCCCAGCCCCGATTCACCGCGACGAATCCCTTCGCCTGGCCGTGAGGGACATGCTGAGACACTGGGGACACAAACCTGCCGGGAGGGGGAAACCCGCCAGTGAGTACCTGGTTCGGGCCGTGGGAGAGGGTGTCCTGGAGTCGATCAATGCCGCAGTAGACGTCTGCAACGTCGTGTCCCTCCACAGCGGCTTTCCCATCGCTTTGGTGGACCTGGACCTGGCACACCCCCCGTTCCGAGTCCGATCCGGGAAGGAAGACGAATCCTACGTTTTTAATGCGTCTGGGCAGGAGATGGCCCTGAAGGGTCTCATATGCCTCGAAGATGCCGTGGGTCCGTGCGCGAACCCGGTGAAAGACGCACAGCGGACCAAGACCCACCAAGGGACAGTTCGAACCCTCACTGTGATGTGGGGCGCCGTCGGGTACGAGGACCGTCGTGAGGCGGCAGTAGCCTGGTACAAAGAAATCCTCGGGGACCTGGGCGCGACGGTGGAAGCTGTTGAGGTCAGGTTCAATCCCCCCTGATAATCCGTCCTGCAGGGCATTAACATTTCGGAGACTCCCTTCGTATCACTCCCAGAGGCATTGACAGGATCGAGGAGATAGGACCCACGAACCCTGGAGACCCGGTTGGACCAACGGAACCTGAACGCCCTGGCCATATCATTCCAACATGGGGACACCCGGAGCTTAAGGGTCCTGGTGGAATCCCTGACCCGGACGCTCATAGCCATGGCGTATCGATACACGGACGACTGGGAGTGGGCTCGAGACCTCACCCAGGAAACCTGGATAAAAGTGCACAAGCAGATCCCCCGGTGGGACTCGACCCGGTCGTTTAGCGCTTGGCTTCACACCATCCATCGGAATGGATGCCTCGACCATTTACGACGTGGATGGGTGAAACACGAGTCGACCCCGGGCGACGAAGTTGTCACTCACCTCCGGGGCTCCACACCGGACGGCCCGGAAGAAGATCTCGAGCGTAAAGAGTTCCGGGAGCGCTTGATGGTCGCTGCCGGGGAGTTGAGCGAAACGCAGAGGCAGGTCTTCCTTCGAGTCGACCTGGAACAGGGAGATCAGAAGGCGGTGGCGGAGGCCATGGGAATCAAATTCGGGACCTTGAGGGCAACGCTGCACTTCGCACGGAGACGCGTCGCGACTGCGCTTCAGAAGATGGAGACGAGTACGTGAAGAAGGATATCGACTGTCGGGTTTTTGAAGACCAGCTGGATTCCCTGGTATCCGGGAGCTTACCGGAGGACGGTATCGATCAGCTCAAGCTGCACGCGTCGTCCTGCCACGCCTGCATGATGTTGTTCCGGGTGAAAGAGCACCTGCTCACGCCGTCGCTTGGAGATCTGGAAGAGTCGGTCCCCGAAGAGATGGTGGCTTCCATGTGGCAAAGGGTGGAGGCTGAGGTGCGGCCCCGGTCAGAGGCGGACCTCGCCCTGACTCCCGGCCATGCTTCGGAGCCGTCGTCGGATCCGGTCTATGACCGAGCCCCGACTCCCATGAGACGCTCCTGGCTTCTCCCAACCCTGGCTGCCGCCTCCGTGGCTTTGCTCTTTTCCACGGGGTTCCTCCTTACGAGGCTTCGGACGGTGGAGGCTGGGGCCATCGCCCTCCAAACCCAGATCGGGGACCTCCAGAGGGACATGGTGGAGCTGGATGCACGAACGGAGTGGGTGGAGAGGACAGGTCAGCTCGCAGGAAGCCGCCGGACTCAAACTCGGGCTCTTGGCTACCTCCTCACCGGGCAGGAATCGGTGACGGTAGCGGACCTGGTGAGACTTCTCGGGATGTATCCAGCCAACCGGGTCGTCTTTACGGCTTCGGAGGTCAACGACCTCACCGGCACCTCTGCCCGGATTCCCCCTGAACTCCGGGAATTGGTCTCCATCCTCGCCGCGGCTCTGACCGACCAGGATGGGGTTGGGGAGGTCCGGGCGGGTGAGCTCGCGGAATGGCTCGCTTCCTCCGACCTGGACCAAACCCTCTCCGTTCCCAAGGGCCCCTTAATCGAAATCCTGAGCTGAGTCAGCGCCAGGTGACTCGAGCATGACGGACACTACCCAGGCGAGAGAGATTTCGGACTATGAACAATAGAGCACGAAGCAAAACGAGACACCGGATCACCAGGGGTCGACATATGTTCCGGTTGGGCATCCTCGCCCTCGGGCTTTCCGGCTGCATGGAGTACCGGATCGAGACCTCGCTGAATCCCGACGGAAGCGGTACCCGACTGGCTCGCCTCGAGATCACGGATATCGGCTCCGACGTCGATCGGGCGGAAGCCAGGGAACAACTCGTTTTGGTGAGGTCCTTGTCGGAGGAACGTGGCTGGGCCTACAAACCGGAGGTCGGTCCAAAGGGGGACACCACTCACGTGTTCGAACGCTCGAGCACTATTGAAGACCTCGGAGAGTGGTCGGCCCTGACCGAAGAGATCCAGATCCACGCAACTCGCCCCGCTCACTTCGACTCGGTTCTCGGTTCGGTTTCCCTGGGTGATGTACAGCTCCGGAACCGAGTGCGAGTCAGGTCCTCCGGCCAAGTGGACGGAAGCATCGTCTTCAGCTTCATGGAATCATTCATTTGGGACTCCGGTAAGGAAGCACTGGTAGAAGCGTTCGCCCTCGAGATGGACCGATCGGTAGGGGAAGCGTTTCCGAACCTGACCGAGAGGGAACGAGGTACCATTTTCGGTATCACCAAGTCCGGCCTCCAGTCCGCCATCGATGACGGGATCCTGGATTCCACCAACGACGATGAAGACCGGATCTGGGAGGAGGTCATGTCCCGGGCGGTTTCCATGTCCCTTCTAGTAGTCCGGCCAAAATACCCGTCGGCCACCGAAGGAACTCTTCGGACCGCTTTGGATATCCTCTCGGGCGAGTATGAGGGAGGCGACTGGTTCGAAGAGCTTCTCCCCGGCCTGCTGTCAGGTACCCACGTCACCTACACACTGACCATGCCCGGGGAGGTCACCACTACCAACGCCCACGACCGCGACGGGAATACCCTCGAATGGGAATTCAGCACAGACGACGCCATGGCGGCTCCGGTGGTCCTGGTAGCTGAATCGTTGGTGGGAGGGACCGGAACCGGAACCGGAACCGAATAAAACGTTTGTTTCCTTCCTAATACATATGGAAAGACCCTCAATCAGCCCATCCTGGTTGAGGGTTCTCTTTTAGGGGGCACCTTCGGCCTCGGTGGGCTCACTGCGGTGGAGCCACCAATTTGAGGGCCCCCTTCCGTACCTCCAGGGCGAGCTCCGACTGGTCGGAGGCGTAGATGTCCCCGTCCAACTCGAACCGGAACGGTCCCGGAAAAGCGAGGCGGAATCGAGGAGCCGCCCGGGCGTCCACCTCTTTGCATCCTTCGTGACGCCCCTTCCCCGCACGATCAAAAAGCACCAGACGCCGGAGAGGTTTGGCGTCACCGATGTAACATGCGTGGAGCAAGCCGTCCTGGACCGTGGCCCCTGGGGAGATGGGGAACCCGCCGCCGAAATGTTCGCCGTTGGTCACGGTGAGCATGAGGGTAGGATCCGACCGAACGTAGCCTTCTTCGTCCTGGAGTGTCACGCGGAAGCCCGGGAACCTGAACAGCTGCTGAACCGCGGTTGCCTTGTAGAGGAGCTCCCCACTCAGGATTCGAGCGCCTTTTGCTCCATCGACGACAGCCACGTCGAATCCAAAACCGGCAACGTTGAGGAAAAACCTCTCGGCCCGAGGGGCCTCCCCCCGTTCTTCATGCCGAGTGGCGCCGATGACCACTCCCACATCGGCTTGGATCTGGTGGCCTTGCGCCAACACGCGGACGGCGCCCTCGAGATCGTCCCCAGGCATTCCGAGGTTCCTTCCGAGGTCGTTTCCGGTTCCGCCAGGCAACAACCCGAAGGCCACGTCATCCCGTCCCGAATCGAGGAGCCTATCGGCCACCGTGCTCAATGTCCCGTCGCCGCCCACCGCCACGATGGTACCATATCCCTCACGGAGGGCCCGGTCTGCCAGTGCGGCTTCCTCGCCGCCATGGGAGGTCACAGCGTGGTCGCTGCCTGGAAGGTGTTCGCCGAGGAGTGAGAGGTATTTCGGAATCCTCTTTTTGCCGCGGCCGCCATTCGAGGCCGGGTTAAAGATGACAAAGGCCCTTCCGCTCTTGTCAGACATGGCGATGCCTAGGAACAGAAGGGCCGGAAAACCGAGGGGTGGAAGCGTGGGGGATCAGATCTGTTCCACCTCTTCGAAGGTCTGGATCCCTGACCCGTACCACTCTTCCCTGAAAGGATAGGAAGATACTTCGTCGATGGTCAGGGGGTCGGTCATGGGGTGGGAGTAGAGAACCAGCTCCCCGGTTTCTTCTTCATGTTGGGAATGAGCAGCGTTCATGTAGATGTTGACCTTCAGGCGCTGGTCCCCCCTCATCATAAAACAGTGATACGGGTAGTCGACGTCACGGAAGGAATGGTCACTCACCGAAAGCTCGAGGACCGGCGCCCCGTCGTCATACACCCCGACCTTCATCTGGCCATCGGCCTCATCGAAGGAGAAGTCCAGGTCCTTCATATGGTGCGGAAGCGCCCATCTTTCGATGGCATGCTCCCTGGCCGCTTCAGTACTGGTCGCCACCATGAACGGATAGAAAGCCGCCTGCGGGAGGGGCTTTCCGGGCTCCACCCGAGGGGGCGTCACCACCGAGAGCACCACCTCGTCATATTCTCCAACCTCACTGCCGGTGAACTGGAAGGCCAACACCGCCAGGACGCTCCGGGTGTGCTGGACCTCGAGCGGCTGAAGATGGGCCGGTAGAATTTTTCTCGCGTCGGCGGTGCTCATCTCGAACATGGCGCCGATACAGTGCTTGAACTCGTATTTGGTAAGTCGCATGGGTAACAACGCAGGATTGGGTGATCAGGACACGATGCCATTTCGCTCGAGGACCCGCACGATGATCTCCGCCCCCTCCTCCAGATCCTCCTGAGTGTGGGCTGCCGAGATGGACATCCGGAACCTCGACTTGTGCTTCCCTACCGCGGGGTACTTCACCGGGTTGATGAAGACGCCTTCCCGGAATAGCTGTTCTCCGATATCGAAGATGGTAGCATCGTTCCGGATCATGATTGGGACGACCTGGGACTCACAATCCCCGATGTCCACTCCGGAGTCTCTAAGCCGCTGTTGCATGAAGTCCACGTTCGCCCAGAGTTGTTCCCTGAGCTGGGGTTCCGTCTCGACCAGCTCCAGTGCCTTGATAAGCCCAGCCACAACAGGCGGAGCCAGGGCACAAGAGAAGAACCTGGACCGAGAGAACCCACGGAGGTAGTCGATGAGTCCTTGGGAACCGGCGACGAATCCCCCTTGCCCTCCCAAGCTTTTCGAGAACGTCCCGAGATGGATATCAACATCGTCATCCATGCCGAAATGCTCGGCCACACCACGGCCGTTCTTTCCGAAAAGGAATGTCGAGTGGGCTTCGTCGATGAGGATCCTGGCCCCGAACTCGCGGCATACTTCGACGATCTCGGGGAGTGGGACCAGGTCGCCGTCCATGCTATAGACGCCCTCCACTACCACCAGCTTCTTCCCTTCGAATTTTCCGAGCTTCCGAGCCAGTTCGTCAGGGCGATTGTGACGGAAGAACCGGCTTTGGGCCTTGGAAAGGATCATGCCGTCCACGACGGAAGCATGAGCGTACTGGTCGGCGACAACCAGGTCACCCGAACGCATGAGGCCGGCGATCAGGCCCACGTTTGCCGAGTATCCCGTCGGGAATATCATCGCCGCTTCTTTTCCCTTGAAGCGAGCGACTTTTTGAGCCAGTTCCTGAAGGAGCGCCGTGTTCCCGGAGAGGATCGGGGAACCTGAGGAGCCCGCTCCATACTGGTCCACGGCTGCTTTGATCGCTTCCTTGACCTCGGGCCGGTAGGAGAGGCCGAGATAATTGTAGGAGGCGAAGTTGATGAGTCCCTTTCGGATCTCACCGGTCTTGGTGTCTTCTACGTCTACCCGTGTGGAAGGGGCGGAGTGTATCGGGAGCTCGAACTGGTAATAGCCCTGCGGCTTCGCCTCGGCCCACCATTCTCCGAAGGGTTCGAAGAGGTCGAAGGGGTCCTTCCCCTGGGCTGAAAAGAAGTTCGAGTAGTCATAGGACATGGCGTCCTTGAAGACCGGGTCCTTCTGGTTCTTGTCGGAAATCGCGCCCTCTCCCGAATTGTCCGTGGAGGGGCGGTTGGTTTCGCTCACCGCAACCTTCTTCCATTTCAGGATGATCCTGCGGCCGTTGGAAATCTGCGCAGCCATATCAATACCCAACCCCCGGTCCAAGATCAACGGGCCAGGAGAGATCTCGCAGTTGATCCGCTCCGCGGCCCGGACAAGTCGAGGCAGCCGTATTATCTTTCCCCGGGGCCAGATACCCCCTGACCAGGGACGGTGTCCCGAACTCAGGAACCAAAGCGCAGGCCCGCGCCCGAATCTTGGTGAGCTTTTGTCTGGAACTGAGGGAAACGTGACTGGAATAGGATCCGGAACCCCACCGGAATCCCCACCCTTTGGGCTGGTCCCCCCGCCCGACGATGAAAGGCTCCGACAGACCGTCGAGGCCCTCGCGGACGCCGGAGGGGAATCTGTTGAGACGATCCTACTCTACGGTTCCCACGTCCAAGCCAGCAGCCCGAATCAATGGAGTGCCTACGACTTCCTCTTGGTGACGGATTCATATTCCAGGTTCTTCCAGCGTTTGGTTGAGAATGGGCACCACAAGAGGCCGGCGTGGCTCCTCTCGGCCCTTTCCCACTTTCTGGCTCCGAACATCATCTCCTTCGATATGGGCCGGGCTGATCATCCACCGGCCAAGTGTGCCGTAGTGAATCCCCGGCACCTTCGAAGGTCTCTCCATCCCCATTCGCCTGATCATTTCTTGAAGGGCCGCGTCGTCCAGAAGTTGGCCTTGGTTTGGAGTAGAGGCCCCGCTGAGATCGATACTCTCCTCTCGGCAGTCCGCATGGCTAGGGAAGGAATCGTCAGGTGGGTCAGACCCTTCTTGCCGGGACCGTTCACCATCGACGAGTTCGCGGAGAAGATGCTACGGGTCTCCTACCGCGGCGAAATTCGGCCCGAAGCGCCGGAGAGAGTTTTTGAGGTCTTCCAGGCGCAAAAGGAAACGCTGGAGGGGATCGCTCGTGAGTCCCTCGAAGCGGCGGAGGCCCGAGGTGAGGTGTTCGAGGAGTCGGGCACCTACCGGTGGCGCAGAAGGCCGGGAAAAGGGGCTTGGGCTTTCACCACGCTCTACTTCATCACGTCGAAGATCCGGGCTACGACCAGATGGTTCAAATACATGATCACCTTCGACGGGTGGCTCGATTATATCCAGAGGAAGATCGAGCGCAGGGCCGGTTTTGAGGTGGAGATCGAAGAACGTGAGCGGAGGTGGCCGCTGATTTTCCTCTGGCCCAAACTCTTTCTGGTCTTCCGTACTATCAAAGAGCCCGAGGCCTTGGGCGAATCCGAGAAAGAAAAAAAATCGGCATGAGACCGGATTTCGTCGGCCTCCTGGCGGCCTTGGGGGTTTGCTTCGGGAGCATGGCCCTCTATCGGATCTGGCGCGATCCGGCCACCCACGATCCCCTCGAATCGAAACAACGTGGCACTTTTGTTCTCGGCAGCTTCGTCCGGTCTTGGTTTTACTGGTTTATCCACCCCCTGGTGGCCCTGGCTCTAAAAGCCAAACTTTCCCCGACGTTCTTCAACATTCTCGGCGCCGTTTTTGGAGCCGCCGCCGGACTCGCCTTCGCTTTCGGGCGGCCGGTCCTGGGGGGATGGGGCATCTTCCTGGGCGGAGCGGCCGACGTCTTCGACGGCAGGATCGCCCGCACGCGGGGAATCGCGTCGCCCCGGGGGGCCTTTTTGGATTCCAGCCTGGACCGCTTTGCGGAAGTCGGAGTTTTCGCAGGTCTGGCAGTCTACTATTACGATCGGCCTGTTGTTGCCTTGATGGTGGCGCTGGCGTTGGGCGGGTCACTCCTGGTCAGCTATACCCGGGCTCGAGGGGAGAGCCAGGGGGTGGTGTGCAAAGTTGGGATCATGCAGCGCGCGGAAAGACTGCTCCTCTTGGGGTTTGCCGGGCTCTTAGACCCGAGCGTGGCGCAGTGGCTCGAAACCCCTCAGGGCACTCTTCTGGCGTGGGCGATCTCCGCCATCGCCGTAGGCACTCTGGCCACCGCCATCTTCCGTACGGTTTGGATCGCAAAGCGCCTCCCGGACTCGGAGCCCGGCTAGGGGGCAGCACTCTCCTTCGGCTCAGAAACCTCCCTGAAGCCCCTCCGTGACACAAACCTCCTGGTTGGTGTGCAACTCCTTCGACCTCGCACGTCACATAGGGTCAGAACGGCTGCGGCACTGCGGCCGCCCTTGTCAGCAGGACCGTAGCGACAGGGTCAGGACTGACGTGTATCAAAGGGAAGAGGAGGAGGAGCATGCTTGCCACCCGCATCGTAGTCCTAGTCTTGGCGACAACACTCGGCTTTCCCCAACCGACGGACCCGACCGCACCAATTGGGGAGGGCCCCTCGGGAACATCCCGAGAGACCACCCTTTCAGGGCGGGTAACGGATAAAACCTCTGGCGCTGCCATCCAGGGGGTCCAGATCTCAATTCGGGGAGAGCGGTTCGGTGCTCTGACCGACCTCAGCGGCGAGTATACCATAGTCTTCCCTGGCGAATGGGCCGGCCGAAGGGTCACCGTGCATGCCCAGCATCTCGGGTACCGGGACGTCCAGAAGGCCGTGCGTCTGACGGAGGGTGCAAACACCCTGGACATCGTCCTGGAGGCCTCCACCCTGGCCATGGACGCAATCATGGTAACCGCGTCCCGGCTCGAGGCAGAGCGGGTAATGGCTTCCGCTCCCGCCTTCGCTGTCCAAGAACGTCAGGACCTACCGGGTCGCTTCAATCCCAACTTTCACACCGAATTCTATGCTCATATCCAGGAGAACCAATTCCTCCTGGCCTCGTCCAATCCCCTTTCCACCTTTTCCATCGATGTGGATCGAGCTTCATACGCAAATGTCCGCCGATTCATCCACGACGGGGTACGTCCCCCCATCGACGCGGTGCGAATCGAGGAGCTGATCAACTATTTCCCGTACGGGGATCGCGCGCCCACGAGCGAGGTCCCCTTGGCGATCCACACGGAAGTGTCGCCCGCACCGTGGCAACCTCTTCACCGCCTGGTGAGGATCGCTCTCAAGGGCCGGCCGGTAGACATGGGCGAAGCTCCCAACAGTAACCTGGTCTTCCTGCTGGACGTCTCCGGGTCCATGAACAGGCCAGACAAGCTCCCGCTTCTGAAGACCGCTTTCGGGATGTTGGTGGACCAGCTCCGGCCCCGGGACCGGGTGGCTATCGTGGTGTACGCCGGAGCGGCGGGCCTGGTGCTTCCATCCACACCCGGGTCGGACAAAGAGACCATCCTGGAGGCTATCCAGTCCCTCCAAGCAGGTGGATCCACCGCGGGCGGAGCGGGGATCGAGCTGGCGTATAAAATCGCCGCGGAGAACCGTATCGAGGGAGGGAACAACCGGGTCATCCTGGCCACCGACGGTGACTTCAACGTGGGGATGTCCAGCGATTCCGAGATGATCCGCCTGATTGAGGAGAAGCGGACCCAGGGGACCTTCCTTACCGTCCTCGGGTTCGGCACCGGGAATCTGAAAGATTCCAAGATGGAGCAGATCGCCGACCACGGGAACGGGAGCTTTTCTTATATCGACAGCGCGTTGGAGGCGAAGAAGGTTTTGGTGAACGAGATGGGCGGGACTCTCCTGACTATCGCCAAGGACGTGAAGCTCCAGGTCGAATTTAACCCGACACGGGTCGCCGCCTATCGCTTGATCGGGTATGAAAACCGTCTGTTGGCCGCGGAGGACTTCGACGACGACACCAAAGACGCCGGAGAACTGGGCGCGGGCCATTCGGTCACTGCGCTGTATGAGGTCGTCCCGGTGGGAGTGGAGAGCCCGGTGGAGATTCGGGGGCAGGATTCGCTCCGGTACCAGACCACGGTGAACCGAAACAATACCACGGATTCCTCCGAGCTGTTGTTCGTGAAACTCCGATACAAGGATCCGAACCGGGACCGAAGCAGGCTCCTGGACCTTCCGGTCATGGACCGCACCGGCTCGGCTTCTGAGGACTTCCGGTTTGCCAGCGCCGTTGCCGCCTGGGGGATGCTCCTCAGGGACTCCGAGTACTGCACCGGTTTCGGTCTGGAAGACGTGGTCCGCCTTGCGAGGTCGGGCTTGGGAGACGACGAAGAAGGGTATCGAAACGAGTTCGTCCGATTGGTCGAGACGGCCCGTTCGTTGGAGCTCCTGGCCATGGAGCCCGGGACCAGGGGACGGATGCAGTAGGAAACAAACCGCGGGTGCGGAGCCCTTCCCGGGCCACGACCCGGGAGGGTACGGGGGCGCCGGATTACCGGCGCCCCTTCAGTGTTCAAGATCCGAGGACCGCCTCAGCAATCCCAGCGTATCCCTCTGCCGCAGCTTCCAGGTCGTCCAACCTGAGTCGCTCATCCACCATATGCGCGTCGGTTTCCTTCGCCGGGCCGAAGCCGACTGTTGGGATCCCTGCTTCACCTGCCGAATAGGCCGCGTTGGTACAGAACCGATAGGCGCTGGTTTTTGGCTTCAAACCGCGCCCGGAAAGCCCCGCAAGGGCCTTTTCCACGAACCAATGGTCCTCATCGAAGAGCCAGGCCGGGAAGAACTTCTCCTTCCGCAACTTTTTTCCGGTGAAGGTGGTGTACTCACCGATTCCGACCGCTGCCTTGAGGTCGATCCCGTGCGTTGCCGCGATGGACCTCATCGGCTCCAAAACGACATCCACCGTTTCCCCGGGGATCGTCCTCCGGTCGTAGGTAGCTCTGCAGATACTCGGTATTACGGAATTGGCCGGGTATGGCGCCGACGCAATCTCGGTCAGAGCCAGGATAGCCGGTCCCATCACGGGATCTTCCGGGAGTGGGGCGTCTTCGAGTTGGCTTACCAGTTTTATCATCTCCAAGACCGCGTTCCGCCCGAGATGAGGGGCGGAGGAATGAGTCGGCACACCTGCAGCTTCCAGGTGGATCTCTGCCCTCCCCCGACCGCCCCGGGCAAGACCCAGATCGGTGGCCTCTCCAATCACGACACAGTCAGGAGGGTATTCCCCCATTACCTCACGAAGAGCCACGCCTTCCAGGACCTCCTCCATAGGAGAGGCACAAACGACGATCCGACCCTCGATTCGCTCGCGATCGATACTCGCCACGCCGTGGATCATGGCCGCCAGCGCACCCTTCATGTCAGCGCTTCCTCTGCCATAGAGGAATTCGCCCTCCACATCCCCGCTGAACGGATCCTTCCTCCACGGGACCGCCCCTTTGACATCCACGGTGTCGGTATGGGCGTCAAAAAGGAGAGTCTTTCCCCCGCCCTTCCCATTCAGCACTCCAACCACGCTCCCAAACGGATCCGTGCGAACCTCGTCATAGCCCAATGCCTTCATTTCCTCTTCGGCCCGCCTCGCGACTTCACCCTCCTGGCAACTGAGGCTCGGCCGTTGCACCAAATCCTGCGCAAACTGGACAAGAGATGATCTTTCCATGGCCTACTCCCCTGAGAATCCGACAGTACGTCATCGAACCTTAACATTACGTAATCACCGCGTCCCTGTACGAAGTGGGGTGAGCGTAGTATTGGGTCAAGTACCGACGACTCTTCGGACTGGAGCCTGAAATGCCAGAGAAACAAGAGGCCACCCCAAGGCGTGGATCCAGGAAGTCTACAGCCTTCTTCCTCATCGCTACTGGTATCCTAACGCTCGCCGCTTTGGTGGTAGGGGTTTCCGACAACCCCCCGGGCATAGCACTCCTCTACAGCGCAGGGCTCATGTCGGTTTTGGCGATCGCACATAGGTGGAGACAGCCAAGACGGTTCGGGATCCTCTTCTTGGGCGCCATCGTTTCGTTCTTCATCATGGCGATGCTCCACAACTTCGCGGAGGTCGGGGCTGACCGGATTTCCCACCTTCCGGGCCTCGCCGTCGTCCTTTCGGGAATCAGCGTGATTGGGTTTGTCGCGGCGGTGATCGTTTGTCCCATGGCGGGAGCGGTGGGCGCTGTCGGGATGGTGGCCACGGCAGGTCGCCAACTTCGGAAAGGCGCCTGATCCCGGCCTTTGCGGGACCAAATCAAAGAATCCCCCACTCGCTACGTCCCTTCACGGGCTTCCTCCCCATCGAAAGATCATGGGAGGGATCCTGTTAGCCGACAGGAGTGTACGCTCAGGCCATGCTCCGATGGCGAATGTTCCTGACCTTTCTATCCATCACCCTGTCCATCATGGGCGGGGTGCATTGGTATCTGTACGTGCGGCTGGTGGCGGAGACCGAAATCCCGGCTCCTTGGAGTGGTTCGATAGCTGGGGCTCTTCTGGTAGTGGTCCTCTGTATCCCCCTGTCCTTCATGGCCAGCCGGGTTTTGGACAAAACCCTGGCCCGCTTCTTTGTAGTTCCGATCTACGTCTGGCTGGGATTTGCGTTCCAGACCTTCTTCCTTCTTCTGGCAATCGATCTAGCTCGGGGCCTAGCCGGGCTTGGGGGAATCCTGTTCGGGATGGGGCCGTGGTTCCCCGACCCGGGGCAGGCGCTGGTGGCCTGGCGTATCACTTGTGGTGTGGCTGTCGGAACGACCGTTCTTGCGACGACCGGAGGGATTTGGTGGGGGCTTTCGAAGATGGCGGTGAGGGAGGTCGAGATTCCTCTTGCCCAGCTCCCCGCGGAGATGGACGGCTTCCAGGTCGCTCACCTCTCCGACCTCCACCTGGATCTCGTCCACGGAAAGAGATGGTTGGATTCGGTGGTGCGAAAAACCAACTCCCTCAGGCCTGACCTCATCGTCATCACCGGGGATCTGGCTGAAGGTTCAGTCCGGCAGTTCCGGCAAGAGGTCGGACCCCTGAAACACCTCTCGGCCCCCAATGGCGTGTTTTTTGTCACGGGGAACCATGAGTATTTCCACGACCTGGACGGTTGGCTAACGCTCCTGGGCTCTTTCGGAATTCGGGTCTTGAGGAATGAGCGGGTGGCGATCGGAAATGGAGAGGCCAAACTCGATCTGGCCGGAGTCGACGACCACGACGGGGCACGGATTTCTCCCGGCCACGGACCTGATCTGCCGAAAGCTTTGCAGGATAGGGACACCGGTAGACCGATCGTGCTCCTGGCCCATCAGCCGCGAATCATCGATGAAGCCGCCGAGCTCGGAGTGGACCTGGTCCTTAGTGGCCATACCCACGGGGGTCAGATCTGGCCGTTCAGCTACCTGGTCTATCTCCAACAGCCGTTTGTTCGGGGGCTGAAAAAGCGAAACGGAACCACCCTCTATGTCAGCTCCGGGACCGGGTTCTGGGGGCCACCCATGAGGTTGGGGACCACGGCTGAGATCGGATTGATTACCCTCAGGTCCCAGGGCTGATGACACTCCAGCCCTCGCCCTGACCCATGGTAGCCCGGTCGAGGTTTTTCTTGCGTTTAGACCGGGAAGGGTGAATAGTCCCGTGCCCGGCGTTCCTTGGATCGGCCGCCGGACCCGTTAAACCAAACCAAAATACATCCAAAGGCGACCGACCGCTCTCTCCGGACGGCCCGGTGGAGGCACGGTCTTGTTGGGCGAAGGGCCTCCTTCTGGTGGTTCTCGCTCCATCGTTCCCCCCAAGAAGGAGGCACCCGTATGTCCAGATTCCGCTGGATCACCGCCACCCTTGTCGTGACGCTGTTCACCGCCGTCCCGGCCTCGGCTCAGGACGAATATCTCACCATGGCCTATGAGATCACTCCAAAAGCTGGTTCGGTAGCCGGATTCGAGGCAGCCCTCAAAGCCCATATGGAGTTCCGAGAAGCCAACGGAGACCCATGGGATTGGACCTTCTACCAGGTGATGGTCGGGGATAAGCTGGGCACGTACATCGCCCGATCCGGTGGCCATAGCTGGGCCGACTTCGACGAGTACTTCAACACCGACTTCAACGAGGTGGCGGGGCCCCACTGGGACGCAACCGTCCAACCTCTGGTCGAGAGTGCGAGGAACGCCATCGATCAGAGAAACCAGGGCCTCTCGAATGTCCCCGAAGCCGGGGACGAATACTCCCTTTTTAACGTCTCGACTTTCTACCTGAAGCCGGACATGCAGGAGTCGTTTACGGAGGTCCTCGGGGAATTCCACCGGGTGATCACCGAGGCCGACCTTCCTTTTTATTATGTCATGAGCATGCCGGCCGCCGGAGGTGACGGGCCCAGCATGTCCATCGTCGGGTTCGCGAAGAGCTGGTCCGAGTTTTCCGAGGACCCCGCCGTGAACCAGGCACTGCTGGACGAGTTTGGGGAGGAGGGGACCCAGGAGCTGTCTCGGAAGTTCTCGGCCGGCTTCCACTATTACGAGAACTACGTGGTCATGGCTCGCCCAGACCTGTCGAGCGGCGGTATGTAGGGGCGTGCCACGCTTGGACCTGGATCGCGACGGACGGCTCGGTCCGAGGCAAGAGGCCCGGGGGGTTGTCCACCCCTGGGCCTCTATTTTTTTCCACGACCGGACCCGGCGAAACAGCCGGCAACCGAGAACACTAACCAGACAATCGACCGACCCAACTACCTCCGGTTCAACTGGGGCGGGCAGGGTATTGCCGGGCGAAGGGTCTCCGCTCGGCGGTTCACCGGCCTACCACCGCCTCTTTCGATCCCTGAACGCTCGCTCCATCTCGGCGGCGCTGAACTGCTCCCCGGGATCTCCCGTGGTGGCGTAGCGGTAAAGGGCCGCCGAATAAATCCCCTTTAGAGCCGAGCTGACCACACCGAGCAGTACGAAACCACCGAGAAGGGACAGTACCAGCGGGATTACCAGAGCTTCGTTGATGGAACCCGCCAGGATGATCAGAGGGACGGAAAGCAAGGCCATCCCCATAAAGATCACGAAGGTGGCAAACCCGATTCCGATGTTCGCCACCACCTGCTCACCCCAGGTCCGCTTGAAGGTAGCGGCGCTCTCCCTTACGGCGTCAAAGGCGCTTACGTCCTTCGTCACCATCACCGGCACCGTGAGATAGGTCGCTAGCGTCCATGAAAGCCCGATCAGGCCAATTACGATTCGGCCAATGAACCCGGCTCGCTCTTCCAGAGCCCGGAGAATCATACCGACCGTGGCGGAAATCGCAGCGTATTCGAGGATGGATCCAATCTTTCCGAAGGCGATGTTCAAGCCGTCCTTCACCGTGGGGTTTCCACCGTCCAGACGGATCATGGTCGCACCGACCAACGCGGTATTGAAGAAGAAGACCAGGCTGTAGAGAACCAGGTAGTAGAGGAAACCGACCACATATCCCAGGTATCCCCCATTTTCGTCGAGGTTCTCCAAGGCGCCAAAACCCTCACCGATGAACGCGAACGGTACGATAAAAGTCGCGGTCACCAGGATGGCGGCGATACCCGAAAGAACCGGGAATACAAGGAGTTCGGGATCCAGCTTGAGGACGTTGGCGCTGGCCTTCATCATCCTCCAGCTGTTCGAAAGCTTCGACATGCGTGCGGCCTCCTACTTTTTGATGGGGGATACTACTTCATACTACGAATGGGCAGTCGAAACCTTCGTTCCTCACCACCTGCGTTTTCCGGGAGTTCGCGCCCACCACGGGCCTGTGGATACCCCGAGGAGACCTCCGACGAGGATCGGCCAGTGAATCAAAAGGGGACGGAGGTACGCTCCCTCCGCCCACCAAACCGGGGGAATGAACATGGCGGTGATAGCCACGATCATCCCAAAAAAGTACCCAAACACACCTCCCCAGAACCTTCTCTTGTGGTTCTCCGTCCGACCTCTCAGCCGATGGCCGAGCACCATCAGCAAACTCGGAACGCCAAAAAGACCCAGGAACAGGGCGATGGATGGGGTTGTCATACGCGGCTCTTGGGATAAAGCCAAAGCCAGTACCCGCTCACCATGATCCCTAAAAGGAATATTGCTCCCGCATCGCTGACGAAAACCCAGAGGTCGCCAAACAACGCACCGGAATGAAGGCGTTCCAGAAACTGATCGTTCCGTTCCCCGATGTTCAGAATCTCAGCGGTGTTTATATCCAACGTCACCTCGGTCACACGTCTGTCGTCGTACCGAACCTTCACCAGGCCCTTAGCCGGGCGGACATCCATTCGATTGATCCCGGCTGAGGAGACCTCAGGGCTCACCGCAGCGGTCGCTTCTCCAGCCAGGACCGAAAGAGGAAGGGCCTCAGGAAAAGGCCCTGATGGTTCGTTCGGGACATCGGGCATCAAACCGAGAGCTTCCTTGTGATTCAGGAGGACCCCGGTCAGGCAGATTATGATAAGGAGGCCCGTGGCTGCCACTCCGAGCCACCGGTGTATGTAATACACCCCTCTGGCGAACCGCTTGGGCTTCCGTTGAGTCGTTCTATGGACCATTCGGCCTCGTCTGGTTTTGGGCGGCCCCTAAAATACCCAGGACAACTTCGTGAATAGGGTCCGGTATGAGCCCGACTCATCCCCGATCTGAGACGGGCCCTGCTGGTACGCGAGTTGGAGTGACCCGAACGGAGGGAAGAACCTCCAGACGTAGACAAACTGAGTGGTCTCTCTCTCCAAGTCGAAGTGAGGATTGGAGAAGCTACCGGTCATGTCATACTTCGACTGATAAAACAGCTTGAAGTACATGTCCTTGTTCACGTAGTAGGTGGCCCGGACATAGTGGATCCAACTACTCCGACCCCTGGGATCGGGGCTGAACCAGAGACGGGTTAGGTTGTACGTCGCGTTCAGAGCGTCGGTGATCTTTAGGTTCACCCGGCCCCCGAACCGCTCAAGGTCACTGTCGAAGTTCTTTCCTTTTCCATAGTAAGCCGTGACCGATTTCCCGGTGCGTGAGTCATAGGTCAAATCGGCTTGATTCAGGGAGTTCCGGAAGTCCTTCTCGAACAGGCCTTCCTCTTCGGCTTTGAACTCTTCCGTGTTGGATAACTTGATGGTCCAGTTCCGAAAGAGATTCAAACTCACGTTGTTTCGGATCTCCCAGCTTCGAAGCTCCCCCTCCTGGCTCCAGAACCGGTTGTAGTTCACGGAGGGCGTCAGGTCCTGCAGGCCGTAGCGGTTGATCCAGAATTGTTTGCGGACGTTGGAATCCACTTCCCGTCGGTTGTCGTCACGGATGAAGCCTACCTCATTCATGTTCTCCTGGACGTTCTCCCCGACATGGGTGTACCGGACGTGGAAATGCCCGGTCTGGGAATCATAAGACGGCCGAAAGAAATAGGTCCAAGCTCCTTCACTGAAAGCCCCGTAGGATCGGATGACCTGGCTGGTCATACCCAGGTACGGTGAGAAAAAGAGGGTCCCAACAAGTCCCAGAGATCCTTCATTATCCCCATCGAAAGTCCGGTTCGCTCCAATGAGGCCGATGTTGGAGGCATTGGGGAGTTCTCTGCTTACACGGAATACCGAATAGAAGGCGTCCTTCCCGGAAGCAGCAGGAGCTGTGGCCGACGAGTCCGAGAGTGTGGCAAGTGCGTTGATGCGCCATGGGCCAAGCTTCCCATTGACCTTTCCGCCCCATGGGATCTCCCCGATTCGTCGGGAATAAAACTGTCGGATCCGGGTGGAGTAGTTTTCGGCTCCTTCCAAGAAGAATGGTCGTTTCTCCGGGTAGGAGAGTTCGTAGCGGGTCAGGTTCACTTGCTCCACGTCGGCTTCGACCGTGGCGAAATCGGGGTTGAAGGTCAGATCCAAGCCGAGGTTGCTGGACAGCGAATACCGGAAGTCCAATCCGACCTCACCTTTGGGTTGGACATCGTTGGTGAAGGCGTACTGGACATATGGGATGAACGTGTAGTTCTTGGTGACGGCCTCGGTGAGATCCAGATCGGTGATGTCTCCGCTCTCCGCGATTCGGAACCACTCCGACAAGCCCGGGGCCCAGTGACTCTGCTCCAGGTTCCTGGGGATATAACGGATGACGTTCAGCCCCCACCGGGTGGTCCGGCGATCAAATCGAACGCTCTCGAAGGGAATAGCCACTTCTGCCGTCCAGCCGCCACCATGGACGGAACCGGCCGATTCCCAGCTCCCGTCCCACTTCACGTCTCGGGTTCGGCCGTTGTCCGCCCATCGCTCGTCCTGCTGGGTCCCCAACGAGTTTACCATGAAGACGTAAGCATTGTTGTCGTCGTCGAAGGTGTCGATGACCAATGCGATGGCGTCGTCCTCCCAGACCTCCCCATCCCTCCTGGTGATGGTCCTGGAAATCTCATCCGCGTCGGTGTCCGCGCTCTCGATGCCGAAATAGATCATTCGATCGTCATAGAGAATTCGGACGGTGGTGAGCTGAGAGGCCGGTTCTCCCACCGACGGTTGGAGTTGGGTGAACCCACTGAGCTCCCCGGAGCTTGCCCACGCGGATTCATCGAGGGTTCCGTCGATTCGGATGGCTTCCTGAGTGCGGACCGCCGGAACCTCCTGAGCAATGAGCCCGAGCCCTTCTGAACCGATCCAGAGACCCGATCCAGCCTGGAGGAGGGTAAGGAGGGGCAGAAGGCGTAAAACGGTTGCGGACCTAGGAGGGCAGCTCCAAGAATCACCCATTGATTTCGCACGTCCCGTCTCGAACGAATTCACCCTTCCAATCCCGGTCCTCCGAATTGGATGAAAACCGACGGGCAAAATCGACCCGGGCCTGTTCCGGTGCAAGGAGCGCCGGTGGGGGCGTGGGACTTCCCTATTCTCCATGGCCCCGGGTTGCTCCCTGGAACGCTCCCCGCGGGGAGCAGACTCGGGGAGGTTGGCTGTCGGTCTCACGGCGGATCCACCACCTTCCAGGCCCGGGCCTCATCTTCCCAGGGGATGTCCCGGTCGTGGTTGTAGGTTGGTATCCCGCCCCCTTCTGTCACGGCCGGCACCTCGAACCCGCCTTCCCCTTGCTCCCCGGGCAACGACCGTTCCCGGG
>JANQDZ010000058.1 GCA_028278645.1 Longimicrobiales bacterium
CGACGGAGGGGAGACGAGTCTCAGGAACCTGGTCCTCTTGTGCCGACGGCATCACCGGGCAGTGCATGAGGGCGGGGTCAGGGTGTGCATCGATCGAGACCACCAGGTCGTGTTTTTCACACCCCGGGGTAACGTCGTGGCCGGGGCACCGCCGCGAAAACCCCAGTTTGGCGACACCCGGCCTCTCACCATCTTACCCCATGGCGGCGCCCCTCGCTTCAAGTACGATCGGGACATCCCCTGGGAAGTCGAGGCGGAAGCATGGGAAGCTCTGGATCCGGGGTAGGCCAACCGGCCAAAGGGCTCAGCGCCGGAGGACGGGGTCGGCACCGTGGTGCGCAACCGAACCAAACCCACTACCCTATTGGGCCATGAAACCGACCCTGGTCCTCCTGGCAGCCGGCATGTCCACCCGCTATGGGCGGTTGAAGCAGCTGGAGCCCGTGGGGCCCAAGGGGGAGGCCCTGATGGACTTCGCTGTTTTTGATGCCAGCCGGCGGGGCTTCACTCGGATTGTGCTCATTATTCGGGAAGAGCTCGAGCCGACCTTCCGGGTCCACATTGAGGGCCGGTGGCCGGAAGATCTCGATGTGGTTTTCCACCATCAGAAACTCGACGACCTTCCTGGGATCGACGACCTTCCTGGAATCGAGAACCTCCCGGGTATCGACGACCTTCCTGGAGTCGACAGCCTTCGCGAACTCGAAGCCGCCCCTGCGGGGAGAGACCGGGCCCCCACACTCCTTCAGGGAAGGACGAAACCGTGGGGAACGGCTCATGCCCTGCTTACGGCGAGGGCTCATCTCTCTTCACCGTTTATCCTGCTCAACGCCGACGATTTTTATGGGGCTGAGGCTTTCGATCTCGCGGCAGCAGCCATCGGTGGGGATCAAGGCAGGGCCGGATTTTCCTTCGCGGACTCCCCGGCGGCTACTTCGACTTTTGGCCTGGTCACCTACACCTTGGCCGATACTCTCTCCGAACACGGGGGAGTGAGCCGAGGGATCTGTGAGGTGGATGAGGAAGGGTGGTTGAAAGGAATCAGGGAGGTTTTGGAGATCAAAAAAGAGGAGGGAGGGCTCTTCGGTCGAGCCCTTTCAGGTCGGGCTATGGCCCTCAGTGGGCGGGAGCCCATCTCCACCAACTTCTGGCTCTTTGACACAAGCATCTTCCCGCTCCTGGAGGAGGGCTTTCGGAAGTTCGTTCGAGAGCGCCTTGGGGAGGTAGCGGCGATCCTCGAGAGTGGCGGAAAGAGCTCCAAAAGCACCCGGCCGCAGCCTGAGTTCCTGATCCCAACGGTTATCAACGGAGCGATTGAGTCAGGGGCTGTCAGTGTGAAGGCGATTCCCACGGACGCGAGATTCCTCGGCATCACACACCCCCAGGACCGGCCTTGGGTGGTGGAAGGCCTGGAGGAGATGACGAGTGCGGGCCGGTACCCTGGACCCCTGTGGGGGAAGATATGATCGGGAGACTCCCAACTCGGGAGACTCCCAACGGGTGTTCCACGGAAAGGGTGACCCACGACGGGTTTGACACGATGGAAGGGACACATCCATGCAGCTGACCGCAGCGGACTGGTTCGTAGTCATCGCCTATGGCGCCGTTGTCCTGGCCGTGGGCTTGTTTTTCGCCCGAAGGGCCGGGAAAGGGACGGACGAGTTTTTTCTGGCCGGCAGGAAACTCCCCTGGTGGCTCCTGGGGACTTCCATGGTGGCGACGACCTTTTCCACCGACACCCCGAACCTCGTCACCGACATGGTTCGCACCAGCGGGGTGAGCCAGAACTGGCTGTGGTGGGCCTTCGCCATCACTGGTATGTGCACGGTGTTCTTCTATGCGAAGCTTTGGCGGCGGTCAGGCGCTCTCACCGACATGGCTTTCTACGAGCTCCGCTACTCCGGGAAACCGGCTGCCTTCCTCCGTGGGTTCCGGGCTCTTTACCTGGGTGTGTTCTTCAACGTCATGATCATGGCCACTGTGACTCTGGCGGCCATTAAGATCGGGGGCGTCCTCCTGGGGGTCGGGAAATACGAAGTGGTACTCCTGGCAGGAGCTGTGACGGTTCTCTACTCGGCGACTTCGGGGCTTTGGGGAGTGGTGGTGACCGACCTTCTGCTGTTCGTCGTCGCAATGGTCGGGTCGGTGGCGGCTGCGTATTACGCCCTGATTCAACCGGAAGTTGGCGGTCTGACGGGGCTCATTACCAGCCCGGAACTCCAGGGAAAACTCTCTCTGCTACCAGACTTCACCGATTGGCGAACGGCGGCTGCGGTATTCATCGTTCCGGTGGCGGTCCAGTGGTGGAGTACCTGGTATCCCGGTGCCGAACCCGGGGGTGGAGGCTACGTAGCCCAGAGGATGTTGGCGGCCCGTGACGAAAAGGAAGCCATGGGAGCTACGCTCTGGTTCAACGTAGCCCACTATGCCCTCCGGCCCTGGCCATGGGTCCTGGTGGCTCTGGCTTCCCTCCTGGTGTATCCGAGCCTGGAGTCCATTCAGGCCGCGTTCCCGCACCTCGACCCCTCCATCGTCCGGAACGACCTGGCCTACCCGGCCATGCTTGTGTTTCTCCCTTCCGGTCTGCTTGGCATGGTCGTGGCATCGCTTGCTGCCGCCTACATGTCCACGATCAGCACCCATTTGAACTGGGGTGCCTCCTATGTGGTGGACGACTTCTACCGACGCTTCGTCAACGACCGAGAGGAGGACCGGCATTACGTGACAATCGGACGAGCCACTACAGTCGGCCTGATTGTCCTGGCGGGGATTGTGTCGTTGTGGTTGGAGAATGCCCTCCAGGCCTTTCAGATCCTTCTCCAGATTGGGGCCGGGACAGGGCTGGTTTTCCTCCTTAGATGGTTCTGGTGGAGGATCAACGCATGGAGTGAAGTGGCGGCCATGGTCGTTTCTTTCCTGGTGGCCGTCTACTTCCAGTTCGTCCACACGAACCTCGGACTTCCAGCCCTCGATCCCTCTCTTCAGTTGGTCATCGGCGTTGGCATAACGTCAATCGGATGGCTCACGGTGACGTTCCTCACCAGCCCTGCCTCGGAGGATACCCTCCGTAACTACTACTCCGCGATCCGACCTTTTGGGGCCGGATGGCGCAGGGTCCTGAGCCTGGGACCGAACGATCCGGGGCCCGAAACCGGCGGTGTGGCAGCAGGGTTCCTGGGATGGTTCTGCGGGTTGGCGGCCATCTACGGCGCCCTGTTCGGAACGGGATTCCTCCTGTACGGGAATCTGGGGCTTGGGTTGGCCTGCCTGGCTGTGGCGGGGGTGGCCATGGCGGGAATCTTCAAGGTCCTGCCGAAGGTGGGGATCTCTTAAGAAGGTGGGGATCTCTTAAAAAGGTGGGGATCTCTTAGGAAGATGGGGATTCCAAAAGTCGGAGAAAAAGGCGACCGGCGGTTACGCGTAGTCGTCCCGGAAGTCCTCCCTGAGGGAGTCCGTGTCCCACCCGGCGTCTCGCTCCTCCTCTTCCCATTCCAACTCGGAGAGCATGAGTTCTTCCAGGGCCGAGATCCTTTCCCGGGCGGCGCTGAAATAGGCTGCTCGATCGTGGCGCATTCGCCCCAGCGCTCGGACCGAATCCTCATCGTGTTTGAAAAAGGTCTTGCTAGCTCGCTGGACCTGGTAGGCGGGACGACCCAGAAACCGTAAGGCGTCCACTCCCATTCGAAGGGCGGTCTCCACCCCGTCTCGATAGAGATGCTCCATGCCCCGGTCGAGAAGGTCATAGGCCTCCGGCCGCCCAGCCACCCGCACCAGGACCTTCAGATGAGGGAAGTATTTCTCGGCCAGCTCCACGATTTTCCGGATCACGTCCTGGTCGTCCACCGCGACCACCAGGAGCCGGGCGTTTTCGGCACCAGCGGCCCGTAGGAGATCCGGCCGTGAACCATCGCCGTAGAACACCTTCAGACCCAGGGCCCTGAGCGATTCCACCCGATCCGAATCATGGTCCAGAACCGTGGGCTTGACCCCGTTTGCCCTCAGGAACCGGCCGATAACGCTCCCGGATCTACCGAACCCAACGATGATGACCGTCCCTTCCTCGTCGATCTCGTCGGCCTCCTGGTCCTCGGTGCGTCGGGTCCCGAACCGAGGCTGCACCAACCTTTCGTTGACGACCATGAGGACCGGGGTCAGAGCCATGGAGGTGGCCACGACGGCGATCAGTAGGCCGATGGTGTCGGCGGGGACCACTCCGATCTGGTCGGCAAAGGAAAAGAGGACAAAACCGAATTCACCGCCCTGAGCCAGGGCGAATGTGAAGAGGAGGTTCTGGTCCAAACCCATGCGAAACACGCGGCCAAGCGTGAAGAGGACCAGGGCCTTCAGGACGATCAAGCCCCCCACAAGGAAGGCGATGCTTGCCGGGTTTCGGGAGATGAGACCGAAGTCCACCGAGGCCCCCACAGCGATGAAGAACACGGCAAGGAGGAGCCCCTTGAAGGGTTCAAGGTCCCCCTCCAGCTCGTGCCGGTACTCGCTGTTGGCCAGGACTACGCCGCCAAGGAATGCACCCAGGGCCGGGCTCAGGCCGACCTGTGTCATGAGGAGCGCGATTGCGATGACCAGGAGGAGAGCCGCAGCGGTGAAGAGCTCTCGTAACCCGGTTCCGGCGATTACCCGGAAGGCCGGTCGGATCAGGTAACGCCCCACCAACACGATGGCTATGACCGCCCCCAGGACCATGAGGGTTTGACTTCCTGCGGAAAGCCCCTCCACCCATGTCGTGGCATGGCCCGCCGCGTCGGTTGCGTGACCCGCCGCCTCCCCGGCTTGCCCCGCTGCATCAGCGGCTTGCCCCGCGGCGTCAGCGGCTTGGCCAACGACCGCCTCGGTACCGGGGCTCTCCGAAACAGATCCGGCCCGGCCTCCTCCCGCTGCCAGCAGGGGGAACACGGCCAGCATGGGAACGAATGCCACATCCTGGAAGAGGAGGACCGAGAAGGCTGTCTGGCCCCCCTCAGACTTCATGAGACCCTTTTCGGATAAGGTCTGGAGGACGATGGCGGTTGAGGAGAGGGACAGCGTAAGCCCAACCGCTACACTGGCCTGCCATGGGAGGCCCAGGAGCATGGCCAGAGCGGCAATGAGGGCTGCTGTGGATGCCACCTGGAGTCCACCGGTTCCGAGGATCGGCTTGCGAAGGCGCCAAAGGAGGGCTGGCTGGAGTTCCAATCCGATGAGGAACAGCATCATCACCACGCCGAACTCGGCGAAGTGGAGGACGTCTTTTCCTTCCTCTCCGATGAGACCGAAGCCAAAAGGCCCGATAGCCATACCGGCGATGAGGTACCCGAGGACCGAGCCGAGGCCGAGCCGCTTTGCTATGGGGACGGCGATGACAGCGGCTGCCAGATAGACGAAGGCCTGGAAGAAGAAACCCTGTTCTGCCACGGTCAGCTCCTCCCCTGGCCGTTGATGACCCGATCGAGATCACTGTTCAACCGCGAGGCGGATCGGGCGGAGTCCAGGTCCAGCCGGCCGTCCCTGATGGCTTCCAAAAGTCTGCGGTAGTCCGCCGCGTGAGCCTCCATTTCCTCGAGGGGCATGTGATGGGTACCGTGGGCGACGAAGGGAGGGAGGAACTGCATCCCGCAGAGTCGAGCCGTCTGATCCAACGGTGCCAGGAAACCCCTGATGGTGAATCGGTTGTACCCTTCGTCTCGGTAGGCTTCCTCCCGTCCTCCGGTGGTGACGACGTTGAACAGGATCTTCCCTCGAAGGGCGTTTCCAGTGCTTCCATAGGCCCAACCGTGTTGCAGAACGAGGTCTTGCCATTCCTTCAGGATTGCCGGCGTGCTGTACCAGAAGAAGGGATGGTGGAGGACGACCACGTCGTGATTGGTCAGGAGGTTCTGCTCGATTTGGATGTCGATATCAAATTCGGGATAGGCCTCGTAGAGGTCGTGGAAGGTCACGCCTGGGACCCCCCGGACTTTCTCTACCAAGACCTTGTTCACCCTGGATTTCTGAAAGGCCGGGTGGGCGAAAAGAACCAGGATTCTGTTTTCGAAAGTCGTGGAATCCATGTTGCCTCGGGCAGGCTCAGAACAGAACGATGTGCTGGATTCGGGTGGCCTAGGTTTACCAGCGGCGGGGGCGTTCGTTCCCTTTTCCGGCCCTCAAAGCGTCTCCACCGTAGCGCCCTGGGATGCCTCGGCCTGGAACAGGATTTGGTCCAACTTTCCGACGTCACCTCGCGGTTGGTAAAACCCCTGCTCCATGGATTCCATGACTCCGTCCACGCTGTCGGGACCGGCCAGGGCTACCATACACCCGCCAAAACCGGCTCCTGTCAGGCGGGCGCCTGCAGCGCCGGCCCCCAATGCCAGGTCGACCAGCTCGTCCAGCTCTGGAGAGCTCACTTCATAGTCTTCCCTGAGACTCTGGTGCGAAGCGTTCATCAGGAGCCCGAACGTGAGGCGGTCTCCTCGCTTCATGGCGTGCTCTGCGTCGTAGACCCGAGACCCTTCCGTGACCACGTGTCGGAGCCGTTTCAGGAGGGTCCCTTCAAGGTTTTCCTCACCCAGGTCCACCAGGTCCTGGATACAAACCCGTTCGAGGAGGTGGTGGTAGGAAACGACGCCTTCCGGAGCCAGCCCTCGGGCTGCGGCGACTCCCGCGACGACCTCCAGGGCTTCTCGGCATTCCTTCGTCCGGGTGTTGTAGGCGTCCTGGGCGAACCCGGACTTCTCTGCCCGGACGAGGGTGTGGGCCACCACGAACCGCCAGTCTTCGGGCACGGGTGTTTCAAACACCTCGAGAGGGCCGAACTCGATTCGGCTCGCGTGTCCCTCGAGGGCCCCAGCGGAGATGGCCTGGTCCATGCCTCCCCCCTGGGTTCCGGTATACCGTTCGGCTGCGGCCATCTCCTCAGCGAAATCCAGTGTGGACAGAGTCTTTTCGTTCACCCTCAAGACCGCCTGACCCAGGGCGATGACCAGGGCCGAGGACGAAGAGAGGCCCGAAGCCACCGGAAGGGTGGAGCTGACAAGGGCGTCAAATCCGTTGAGGTCGCCGAATCGTCGGGCCAGCGCTTGACATGGCGCCTTGAGGTAGTTGGCCCAGTCGCCGGTCACATGGGGAGGGATTTCGTGCGAGATCGTAAACTCCCGGGGGCCGAACTCTCTCTTTCGGTTCACCACCCGGACCAAGGCGTCATCCCTGGGAGAGAGGAGGATTCTGATCTCCTGTCTCAGCGCCATGGGGAACACCGGGAGGCCGTTGTAGTCGGTATGCTCCCCAATCAGGTTCACCCTCCCCGGGGCCCGGGAGAGAAGTGTAGGGGAGCGTCCTGGGAAGGCCTTTCGGAACGCCTCTGAGGGGTCCGGTAGTCCATGATCTACCCAGGAAGAACCCATCCCCTTTTTCCTCCTTTTCTCGATACGTTGCCCCAAAACCCGTTGAACCCTACCCTCCAGCCACCATCAAACTCGAACCTGCTTCCCGGAAGGTAGATCATGAGGATGCCCACCCCCAAGTCCTGGCGGCATGCCACCACACCGTCTGTGTGTTTTCTCCTTCTGTTGTTCGCGATCCCGAACCTCGGAGCTCAAGAACTCGATCTGCTCCCTGACGAGCCTGCGGTGACCCAGCACACGGCCACGATCCAGGGGGAAACGGTCAGGTACACAGCCGAGGCGGGCACCCTCCCCATTAGGGCCGATGGGAAGGTGACGGCGGAGATGTTCTACATCGCCTACACCCGGACAGACCTTCCAGCCGGGACCGTGAGGCCGCTGGTTTTCTCGTTCAACGGGGGGCCCGGAACCGCCTCGGTTTGGATGCACATGGGGTACACCGGGCCGAGAAGAGTTCAGTACGACGACGACGGGTTCCAGCTCCAACCACCGGTGGGTCTGGAGGACAATCCGGAGTCCATCCTGGACGTGGCCGACATCGTTTACATCGATCCCATCGCCACGGGTTTCAGCAGGATGGTGGAGGGTGAAGACCCCCACATGTACCATGGGACCCTTTCGGACATCGAGTCGGTCGGAGAGTTCATCCGGCTCTACATCCTCAGGAACAATCGATGGGATTCTCCCAAGTTCTTGATCGGCGAGAGCTACGGCACCACCCGCGCTTCCGGCCTGGCTGGGCATCTGGCCGACGCCCACCAGATCTATCTGAATGGGGTGATCCTCGTATCCATGACCGGCCTGAACGTCGAGTTCGGTCCCGACGTTTCCTATGCGACCGCCCTTCCTCAGTACGCGGCGACGGCGTGGTACCACCAGCAGCTTGCCCCCGAATTCCAGAACCGGCCGATCGCCGATTTCCTCGCCGAGGTGGAGGACTTCGCCATCGATACCTACCTGCCGGTCTTGGTCCGGGGGGACCAGATCGATGACGCAACCCGGAATCAAATGGCTAGGCGGGTGGCCGATTACACCGGCCTTTCTCCGGCGTACGTCGTGTCTTCGAACCTGAGAATCGATAGCAGGCGGTTCTGGAAGGAATTGCTAAGGGACCAGCGGCTGACGGTGGGACGGCTCGACTCCCGGTATGTCGGGGTGGATAAGGACGCTGCGGCTGAAACCCCGGAATACGACCCGGCCATGGCCGATTGGGATGGTCCGTTCGGGAATGCCGTCAACATCTATCTGCGGCAGGAGCTGGGGTACGATCCCGATTTGAAGTACAACATCTGGGGGCCGGTACGGCCCTGGAATCGGGACGACGGGGCTGACGTGGGCGAGATGCTCCGGAGCGCCATGCAGGCCAATCCCTATATGAAGGTCCTGATCCAGGGTGGGTATTTTGACGCGGCCACGGACTACTTCAGTGCCGTATACGCCATTTCCCACATCCAGCCTGGCGGTGAGTTCAAGGACCGGTTCCGGTTCGCTTGGTACGAGAGCGGCCACATGATGTACCTGCGGAAAGCCGACCTGGCGAACTCGAATCAGGACCTGCGAGAGTTCATCGCTTGGTCCCTGGAGGGGAACCCGGACTATCCGTATCGGGTGAGGCCGGCCGGAGGCTGATAGAAGGGGCGTTTGGGGCCGGCCTCAGGCCTTCCGGGTCTGGTTACACAAGCGAAAGGGAAGGGGGCCCGAGGGTGCCGGGTGGGTATTTGAAGTACGAGGCCCGCTGGATGTCCTGGATCTCTACGGTGATCTGCATGTCCAGCGGGTCTGTTCCCTCCAGGGCAGGGGCGAAATGATCGTGTAGGAGCTCCACAGCTCCGTTCCCCACCGCCTGCTTCAGCTCGGGCGCGCGCCCCTCCAGGAACCGCACGTCCAGGTGGACAAAAGCCGACTCCCCCTGGCCGTCCCCCACAACCCAATCCTCAATCACTCGCCACCGGCTCTTGCAGTTTTCGATCTTGATACCTGCTGCCGATTCCAGGAGGCGATGAAGGCTGATCAGGAGACCCGGGTCAGAGGCCCATTCGTCCAGATTCGCGGTGTATTCCAGGGTCAGGTGAGGCATGGTGGTGTCTCTGTGATCTGCTATTGGTTCCGAAGTTGATAGATGGTAAAGGCGGAGTCCTTGAACACCCTCCGGCTCCCGCGACCAGAGAGCTTGATGTCGGGGGCGTGTTCGACGGACAAGATCCGACTGAAAGGGTGTCTGAGCCAGAGGTTTACCAGCCGGTCCCCAGCCTGGGAAGAATAGGGTGGATCGGCCAGGACCACGTCATAGGCTAGCCGGAAACCGGCTGAGGAGGCGCTCGGCTCGTCGTCGGCGCTGTCGTCGGGTTGAGCGGTGCCGGCCCCCTTTTCGGCCCAATTACCTTCCACACCGGAGAGAAACAGGAAGACGTCCTTCTTGAATAGCCTTACCCGGTTCTGGACCCGGAGCTTGGCGATGTTGGCTTTGAGGGAGTGGAGGGAAGGCTTTCCGTTCTCGACAAAATCGACACGACGGGCTCCCCTGGAGAGGGCTTCCAGGCCGAGTGCTCCCGTCCCGGCAAACAGATCGAGGACTCTGGCGCCCCTCAGGTCCGGCTCCAACTCGGACAACCAGGCCGCCCGGACCACCTCCTGGGTAGGCCTCACTCTGGATCCAGGGGAGACCAGAGAAACATCAGCCCATTTCCCGGAAACAATTCTCATCCCAGCCAATCCCTGCTTAGCTCCACCACCCGGTCGATATCGGCTTCATTGTTGTAGAGGCCGATGGACATCCTCAGGATCCCTCGGCGGATGGAAATGTTCACGCCGTTGTTGATGAGGTGATGGAACAGCTCGTTCATGGCAGGATCGTCGGCGCTGTAATGCCGTCCGCCGCCGCTCTCCCCCACGGCCACGATGTGGGCCAGGTGGGGTCCGGGCTCCCCACCAGCCACCGAAAGCCCAAGGCTCACCATTCCGGTCGCCAGGCGAGCGGCCAGTCCCCGGACATGAGGCTCGATTTGGTCCACACCCACAGAGTTGATCAACTCCAGCGAAGGCTCAACCGCTGCGAGACCCATGTAGTTGTAGTTGGATAACTCGAACCGAAGGGCTCCCGGTTTGAAGTCCAGGGTCCCTGGTCCGATGGCCGTTTCGTGGGCGTCGGGACCCAGGTCCATTCCGTATCGTGCCACGAAGACTGGGTTCAGTGTCTCGGCCAGATCCCGCCTTATATACAAAAAACCGAGGCCGTAAAAGGCCAGGAGGTTCTTTTGAGTTCCGATGGAGATGGCGTCCACGCCCAACTCTCGAACGTCGGTGCGGATCGACCCCGCCGACTGGGCCGAGTCGATCAATGTCAGCACACCTCTGGCCCGGGCCTCGGAGGTCAGGGCCTGGACATCGGTGATGAAGCCAGGGGAGAAGGTCACGTGGGAAACGGTGGCTACCCGGGTTTGGTCGTCCATGGCCTCGATCATTCGGCCAACGGGAATGTTCCCGTCCTCGGGGAGAACCTCCCTGACCTCCACCCCCTTCGTTTCCCTCAGGTGATACCAGAGGAAGACGTTGTTCGGGTGCTCCAACTCCGGGCAGAGGACCACATTGTCACCAGGCTTCCAGTCCAAGCCCGAGGCGAAGATGTTCAAACCCTCAGAGACGTTTTTTGTAATGGCGACCTCCACCGGATCCGCGCCGATGAGACCTGCCACCAACGCCCGAACTCGCTCGGCTTGGGCGTGGAGTTCCTCCTTGACTGCGCCTCCCATCACTCGCTTCTCGAGGTGGGCCATAACCGCGTCCCTCGATGGGATCGGCATAAGACCGTTGAGGGAGACGTTCAGGTAAACCTGGTCCCTGACACCGGGAAACAGCTCTCGCGCTTCGGAGAGGTTCATGGCTCAGCTTGGGCTTTCACTTGGGAGGTTCTTTGCCTCTGAGTGGGAGACGATGGCCGTACCGACCATGTCACCCATGACGTTGATGGTGGTGTTCCCCATGTCCACCAGGCGGTAGATGCCCCCAACAATGGCGGCAATTTCCAGGGGAAGGTTGAAGGCTTGGACAAAGATGAGAGCGATCACCAGGCCTCCGCCGGGAATGCCCCCTGAACCCTCCGAAAGGAGGAGACCGACAAGCAGGATCGTCACCATCTGAGCCAGAGAGAAATCCACGCCGGCTGCTTGAGCGGTGAAAACCAGGACCGCCGTCAGCATGATGGAGGTCCCGTCCTTGTTGATCTGGGCCCCGAGGGGAAGCGTGAAGGAGTAGACCGCCCGTGGAAGCCGGATCTTCTCGGCCATCTCCAGGGCCACAGAAAGTGAAGCGAGGCTGGAAGTGGTGGCGACCGTTGTGGCCCACAGCGCGCCGGTGCCTCGCAAGAAGCTCCACGGGCGCCGGTCGGTAAGGAGAATCAGGAGGACCATGTAGGCGCAGAACATGAGCACTTGGGTCCCCCAGACTCCGAGGAGGAACCGGGCCATCGGCCCAAAAAGCTCTGCGCCGTATCGCCCCACTGTTACGGCCATGAGGGCTCCGATTCCCACCGGAGCGACCCATAGGATCCCGTCCACCAGCTTTCGGAAGAGGACTGCCAACGCCGCGTATCCTCTTCGCAAAAGGTCCCGCGGGTCCTCCGGAAGAAAGAGCGTGGTGATCCCCAACAGGACCGCAACCACGACCAACTGGGCCACGTTTCCTTCCGTGAAGGCCCGGAAGATGTTCGTGGGAATCAACTGAAGGAGTAAGTCGGTCACTTCCGGGACCTCGCCGATGGCGTCGTCCACTTCTCCGGTGAGGGTCATGCCCACGCCTGGCCGTACCAGATGCATGGCCACCAATCCCAGCGTCAGGGCAGTGGCCGTGGTGACCAGGTAGTAGCTGACGATTTTGGCCGACAGTCGGCCAAAGGTCCGGAGGTCGGTCAGGGCGGTGAGGCCTGCGAGCAAGTTGAAGAACACCAGGGGGATCGCCGCCATCATCAGGAGACGAATGAAGAGGTCCCCGATGGGCTCGACGACCGTGGCCTGCTCTCGGAATACGATCCCGGCTCCAGCCCCAACCACCATCCCGATGAGGATTTTGGTGCCTAGGCCGAGCCCGGGCTTTTTCCCCTCTCCATTGGCTGAAGCCGGCTGGGGGTTGACGCCGCCCCCGGTGCCTTCGAACCGGATGGTCATGGCCGTCTCATCTCAAGAGCCGCGAGGTACTCCCACGCCCGGCCCATCAGGATTCCGTAATACCCGTCTGCGTTTTCGGCCGTAAGGGGAATCCACTCGTCCACCGCGGCTGGATTCCCTTCCAGCACTTCGCCGTTCGGTCGGATGGTGTGACCGATGGACCACATGTATCCGACGACCGGTTCCGCGGTCCCAGGGAAACTCAGAACCTCGTACCACTCCCACGTGTTGGAGTACCCACCCGGGGGCATGCCTAAGATCGGCCCCAGCTCGTTGTCGGAGACGATGCTCATGAACTGATCCAGGTGGGAGCCGCCGTTCGGGCCGGAAAAAACCACCAACGGTCCCCTGAAATGAACCGGAGCCGGTTGGAGGATTCCATCGGAGTCCTTCGGAGCATGGGCCAGCTTGAACGGCACTGGGACCGTCACCGAGTCCCCCCGGTCCAGGGCCTCGAGCAGATCGTTTTCAAGCCAATCCATAAGCCACGTGCCGTCGTCCACCGTTTCCGGGCCGCCGCTGTCGTAGATGGCCTGTGCGGCGAACTCCTCCCGCTTCATCTGGACAAAGGGTTCGATGACGTCGCTCAATCTGAGGGTGCCAAAGGTGGTTTTGAACGGCTTGGGTTGGATCCTCTGAACGGCGTAGGCCCCGAGCGAGCCGCCTCCGCTTCGGGTCGCGTCAAAAATGATCGCCTGGTCCAGGAGGTTTTCCGTTTCGCCGAATTCCACCAACCTATCGATGTCCTCGATGAGGCTGGACGATTCGAACCGGTGCCACTGGAGAATGATGGCCCTCTGCCCTGCCGTGGGTAGGAATAGGTCGTAGGTAGGCGTGCTCCACTCGAGCTCAAAATCCGAATAGAAAGGATCCGAGTATCCAATCCACTGGAGGCTTTCGGGATCGAAGTAGGCCAGGGATTCCCGGACCTGACCCCCACCGGGCTTTTCCACCGTCAACTCGAGTGATCTTCCGCGGAAGGCACCGGGGAGGATGGCCGTCTCCTGCGACAGGGCCTCGGCGATTTTCCACCGGAGTCCTGGAATGCTGGAGTGCCTGATGTAAGGCGCCAGTGTGGACCGGAGGTCCTGGACCGGTATGCCGTTCACCTCGACGATCCGATCCCCGAAACCCAGGTCTCCCAACCCCACATCAGTTCCGACATCGGAGGAAGCCAGGTCCGAGATAAAGTATCCTCCTTCATCAGAGCCGAAGTCCGGTAGGAACCGGACGGGAGCTTGAAGTGGGTCGGGGGGTTGAGGATCGGTCTGGGCCGGGAGCCCGCGGGTCAGGTTGGGACGAATCCCGCCATCGACCAAGAAGACCGAGAGGTGCCGGTCCTTCCGAGCGTTACTCAGACGGAGGAGGGCGTCGAAGAGGGCGTCTTCGGTGTCAGCCTGGACCACCGATTCCCTGAGCTTCTCCATTTCATCCAGGGGGTCGTACCCGAGGGCGTCTTCTTTGGGGACCGAGAAAGCACCCCTTCTGGCTGTCATGGCAAGGATTGAGTCGAACAAAGCCTCCCGTAGCTCGGGAGTTCCCGCAGGCCCCGGGTAGGCAGAACCCTCCCGGGTTCCTTGTTCGCAGGCCGACGTCCCCAGCAGGGAAAGGAGCCCGATTCCGATCAGAGTCTGGGACCGGAGGAGGCGACGGTATTCCATGAGCTGGATCTCCCGGAAGAGTAGGGCGGAGACGGGCGGATATGCCGTCAGCAACCTGACCTCCCCTGTCGCCGTGGCGCAAGGAAGTAGCCATTTCAGAGATCTCAACGAAGATTTCATGGAATGGCGTGAACCTTCTGGCACCCAAGGCAGAGAAAGGCTCGATGGCCCAGTACGATATCGCGGTGATCCCCGGAGACGGGATTGGTTCCGAAGTGGTGCCCGAGGGAATCCGAGCATTAGAGGCGGCCGCTTCCCGCTTTGGCTTCTCCCTCAACTGGGACGAAAAAGATTGGAGTTGTGACCGGTACCTCCAAACCGGGAGCTTCATGCCTTACGACGGGATCGATCAGATTCGAGGACATGATGCCATCTTCCTGGGGGCCGTGGGGGATCCACGCGTACCGGATCATGTGTCGCTTTGGGGGCTCTTGATTCCGATCCGACGAATGATGCGTCAGTGGGTGAACCTCAGACCGGTTCGGCTCATGCCTGGGGTCCCAACGCCACTGAGAGATCGAGGCCCGGAAGAGATCGACTTTATGGTGGTGAGGGAAAACAGCGAGGGAGAGTACTCCGAAATCGGTGGCCGTCTGGACGTGGGCGGGAATGCAGAGCGAGCCGAGAGCCTCAGCGTTTTCACGCGAGCAGGCGTCGACCGGATTCTTCGTTATGCTTTTGATCTGGCGAGGAGCCGACCAAAAAAACACCTGACCTCGGCGACGAAGTCCAATGGCATCATGCACACGATGCCTTACTGGGATGAGCGCTTCAAGGCCATTGGAGAAGAGTATCCCGACGTGCGGACGGACCAATACCACGTCGACATTTTGGCAGCCAATTTCGTTCTTCATCCCGACTGGTTCGACGTGGTCGTGGGAAGCAATCTGTTCGGTGATATCCTTTCGGACCTGGGACCGGCCGTGGCCGGAACCATAGGGATCGCTCCCTCAGCGAATATCAATCCGGAGGGTGAGTACCCTTCCATGTTCGAGCCCGTCCACGGCTCGGCTCCGGACATCATGGGGAAGGGCATAGCGAACCCCATCGGGCAGATCTGGTCTGGGGCCATGATGTTGAGGTACCTGGGAGAGGAATCCGCCGCCTGGACCTTGGAGCGGGCCATTGAGCGGGTTTTGGACGAACCCGACCTCCGAACTAGGGACATGGGCGGTACGGCGACCACCAAAGAGTTGGGAGAAGCGGTGGCCCAGGTGGTGAGGGAGGTTTGAGGAGTGGTCTTTTTCCGCGAGATTACCTGAATGGATGCCATCGTAGAACTCTACAATAGGTGGACCACATTCCTGGAGCCCTACCCGGCGCTCCGGGCTCTTGAGACCGTCGCGGTCTTCCTGGTCCTGGCATGGTTGGTGGATCGCCTCATCACCGGGATTGTCTCCCGTATGGTGGCCAGGACCGAGACGGACCTGGATGACAAGCTTCTGGCCATGATGCACCGGCCCGTGTTCTCGACGGTCGCTCTGCTTGGTGTGTTGTTGGCGGTCTATGAATTCGACGTGGACGGAGACCTGTCGGTCTGGGCCGTGCCCGTCGTAAAGACCATCCTGATCTTCATCTGGATGGTCTTCGGTCTGAGGTTCTCCCGGTTGATTTTGGGCGCGTTCAAGGATCGGACCGAAAGGTTCGAGTTCATTCAGCCCACCACCGAGCCCCTCCTGCGGAATGCCGTTGCCGTCTTCCTGTTGTTGGCGGCGGCGTATGCCATTCTCCTCGCCTGGGATATCGAGGTAACCGGGCTGGTGGCCAGCGCGGGAATCGTCGGTCTCGCCCTAAGCTTCGCCGCCCAGGACACCCTGGCGAATCTGTTTGCCGGCGTGGCCATCATGACGGACCGCCCGTACGCATTGGGTGACTACATCATTCTGGACAGTGGGGAACGGGGCGAGGTCACCCACATCGGCCTCCGAAGCACGAGGCTCCTCACCAGGGACGATGTGGAAGTCAGCATTCCCAACAGCGTCATGGGTGCCGCGAAGATCGTGAACGAAGCATCGGGTGTGCCGAACCGGTATAGGATCAGGGTGAAGGTGGGTGCTGGGTATGGCTCGGATATCGATCTTGTGATGAAGGTTCTTCTAGAGATCGGGAAGGCCCACGAGAAGGTCAGGGCTGAGCCCGAGCCCCGGGTTCGGTTCCGCGCTTTCGGCGAATCCAGCCTGGACTTCGAGCTCCTGTGCTGGATAAAGAAGCCTGCGGACCGGGGAAAGGTGACACATGAGCTCAACTGCTCGGTGTACCGAGCCTTCGCGAAAGCCGGCATCAGCATCCCGTTCCCGCAGAGAGATTTGTACATTAAGGAGATGCCGGTAGGGTAAGGGACGGGTCCGCAGGAAACCCCTCAACACATCCCCCCGTAGGGTGGACAGCTTCTACCTATCCGACGGGGTGAGATGTCATGTCAGAGTTCGCCAAAGATATCCGTGTCGCCTTCCGCAGTCTGGCCAAACAGCCTGGGCTGGCGCTTCTGGCGGTGATCGCCCTTGGAATGGGAATCGGCTTCACGGCCATCATGTACAGCATTGTCCATGGCGCCCTCTATCGTGATCTGCCCGTTCCCAATGGTGAGAGGGTCTTGGCTGCGATGGCCACCAATCCCGCCGAGGGCATCGACCAAACCCAAATCTCCATCCATGACTACTTGGACTGGCGGGATCAGCAAAGTTCATTAGAGGGTTTGGCGGCCTACTACAGCGGGACCATCAATATCACCGCAAGCGAGGGTCCCCGGCGGTACGACGGTGCCTTCATGACGGCCAACGTCCTCCAGGTCCTCGGTGTCCAACCCTTCCTGGGCCGTGGGTTTCGGGATGAGGAAGACCGTCCCGGGGCCCCGTTGGTGCTCCTTCTTGGCCACCAGGTCTGGCATGATGACTACGGGAGCAATCCGGGGATTCTGGGCGAGCAGGTAAAGGTCAACGGCGAAATGGCTACGGTCATCGGAGTCATGCCCGAGGGCTTCCTCTTTCCCAACAATGAGCAGGTATGGGTGCCCCTCAGGCCGGATCCTTTGGTCGCGGAACGAGGAACCGGTCACTTCGTAACCCCCATTGGTCTACTCCCGCCTGAAATCAGCATCGAACAAGCCCAGAGCGAGTTCACCGGAATCGCGGCTAGAATCGCAGAGCAGTTTCCAGAAACCAACGAAGGCTTGGATGCGAAGGTGATGCCTTTCACCGAGACGGCCATGGGGGGAGAAGGCGAAGCCATCATGCTATCCATGTTGGCAACGGTTTTCCTGGTCCTGATTCTTGCCTGCGTCAATGTGGCGAACCTCCTCCTGGCCCGGGCCGCCGGGCGAACCAAGGAGTTGGCAATCCGGACGGCGATGGGAGCCCGACGTTCCCGTGTCCTGGCCCTACTTTTATCGGAAGCCGGTGTATTGACCCTGGGGGGCGCCCTGGGGGGCTTGGCGATAGCCAAGGTTGGGATCGACATCTTCGCCCGGTTGGTAGTCGATACCGAGCCTCCCTTCTGGTTCGTATTCGCTCTGGATGGACCAATCCTGCTTTTTGTCATGGGGAGTACCGTGGTGGCTGCCCTGGTTGCAGGACTCATCCCGGGCTTGAAGGTCTCGTCCGGAGGTCGGCTCAACGAACTCCTGAAGGATGAATCCCGAGGTTCCTCCTCCATGCGTATCGGGAAGCTGAGCCGCCTCCTGGTCCTCGGTGAGGTGGCCATGTCTGTGAGCCTCCTGGTGACGGCAGGCCTCATGGTGAAAGGGATGGTGAAGCTTCGGACCATGGAATACGGTTTTGATCGTGAGGAGGTTTTTACCGCCCGAATCGGCCTGTTCCCAAATGACTTTCCAGATCTTGAGAGCAAGTCGGTCTTCTTCCGGGACCTGCAGGATGGTCTGGAGGCCCGACCGGAGGTGTCGCAAGCAACCATCACCGACGTTCTTCCAGGCCTAGGGGCCGGCCTCGGTCCTTTCGCCATGGAGGGGGATGCCTATCCGACAGACCGGGACTACCCCAGAGCCCGAGGTATCAGAGTGACCCCCGGCTATTTTTCCACCTTCGGTGTCGAACCGCTCCAGGGTCGAAGCTTCAACCGGGGTGACGACAGGGATGCTCTTCCGGTGGCTGTGGTTAACCAGAGCTTTGTGAGGCGGTTCTCACCGGGCGAGGATATCCTCGGAAAACGAATCCGAAGGGGTACCTCACAAAGTGAAGAGGCTTGGCTCACCATCGTGGGAGTTGTCCCGGACCTCTTCATGGAAGGAGTGGGGAACGACAAGGAGTTTGTGCACGGGATGTACCTTCCTCTGGCTCAGTCCGATGCTCAGTTCGTGAGCATCGCCGTGCGGGGCAGGGGGGATCCTGCAACCCTGGCTCCCCTCATACGGGACGAGGTGGTGAGACACAGCCCTGACACACCGATTTACTGGCCCCAAACCCTCACAGAGGCCGTGAACGAGAACCTCTGGTGGGTGGATGTCTTTGGTGGCCTATTTGTCGTTTTTGGCCTTGGCGCCCTCTTCCTGGCGGCCGTAGGACTCTACGGAGTGATGGCTTTCTCGGTGAAACAGCGGACCCACGAGGTGGGCATCCGCATGGCTCTCGGCGCCCAGGCCGGGAAGGTGCTGGGACTTATCCTGCGCCAGGGCGTGGTGCAGGTGTTCCTCGGCCTCTTAATTGGCCTTGGTTTAGGGGCCCTGCTATCGAGAGGACTCAGGCAGGGTTTCACCCTGGTCGAGCCCTGGGATCCCCAAGTGTTCGTAGGAATCTGCCTGGTCCTGCTGACCGCGGCATTCCTCGCCACTATATTTCCTGCCCGTCGGGCGACTCGAGTGGATCCCGTGGAGGCTTTGCGGGACAGTTGAGCGTCTGAGCGCCCTTAGCTCAATTGGATAGAGTACCTGACTTCGGATCAGGTGGTTGGGGGTTCGAGTCCCTCAGGGCGCGTGGCGGAAGTTCTTTAATCACAAGGGCTTTCGCTTTTTCTATTGCATGCGGCCTCCCTGTCATAGTAACGTGGTAGTAACAGGAGGTGCAGACAATGCCCAAGCTCTACCAGCGAAATCAAGGCGGTAAGTCACGGTATTACGCTGACTTACGAGATATTGGCGGCGGACAGGTGGCCCTGAAGCCCCCAGGAAGCTCCAGGGCGACCTTTGACAAAGAAGAAGCCGCCCAACTGATGGCGGCGAAGATTCGAGAGCTTGGCGGCGTGACGGTAGCTCCCGGCACGCGGCTGGGGGAGTTTGTCGAGGAGTTTCTCGCCGTGAATCCTGGAGGCGTCACGGAGAGGTGGCTTGAGGAACAGGCCCGAAGACTTCGTCGGGCTGTCGAGTTCTTCGGGACGGATAGGGATCTCAAGACCATTCGCCCCAGGGATGTCCGCCAGTGGTTGGCGCAGTACGCCCACCTGTCCAACAGCAACCAGCGTCATCACCTCCATGCCCTCTCAAGCCTGTATCGGTATGCGCAGGAGTTGGATCTGGTGCCGCTGGGCTACAACCCCGTAGCAGGCCTCTACCGGAAGCCGACTGCGGTCAAGAAGACACAGAGGACGGATGAGTTCTTTGAGATTCCCGACGCTGCGCGCTTTCTCCAGGCTGCGAAGGAACTGGATGATTACCATGAAGTCATGGCCACCTACCTCCTCACCGGTGGTCGTAAGAGTGAGGTTTTGGGCCTTCTAGTGGGTGATGTCGACTTCGACGCAGGGCTCATCCGTATCCGCCCCAACGAGCACCGAGGATTGAAGAGGCAGTGGAGTGAGCGCGTGGTTCCGTTATGGCCCCAGTTGAGAGAGATCCTCGAACCTTACGTGGAAGCCCTCGACGCGTCCCCGGACGACCTCCTCTTCCCCGGCCTCACTGGAGGGATGATCATCGACCTTCGCAAGCCGTTGAAGGAGATCGCCAAGAGGGCAGGTGTCGCTGTGCCCCGGCTCACCAAATTCCGCCACACTTACGCCACCGCACGCCTCCAAACCACCGACGGAGGCAAGGAGATTTCTGTCTGGCAGGTGGCGAAGGAATTAGGCCATCGTAGCGTGGCCAGAGTCGAGGACACCTACGGTCATCCGAGCCATTTTCGCCCTAGGGGGGAGGTGGTGGAGTACCGCGTTGATGCCGGCGGTTGACCCCCTCTGTGTTTGACGGTCTGAACTCCGGCCCCCGGAGGGGGGGTACCCCGGGGAAGAAAGGGACCGGCAGATCGTATCTATACCTTGTGTTCCAGAAACCGGGCCTTCGGCGCTTGCGAGGCTTCTCTGCGCCTCTCTGCCTGGCACACTCTGAGGCGCCGTAGAGTGGCGGCCTTCGAGATCCGAGTCCTCAGGAGGCTGACTTTTACCTTGACCCTGAAACCAACCTCGACGCTGGAAAACCAATCACAGGTCGGGCGAGGTCCTAGCACTTTGCTCAAATGAGACTGGCTGGATCGACATTCCCACCTTATTGTTTTGAATTCGGGTTTTATTCGGGCCACGGAACAAGAAATGGCAAAAAGAACTGGCATTGAGTGGACCGACTCCACCTGGAACCCAGTGACCGGTTGTACTCGTGTCAGTGCCGGGTGTGACAATTGTTATGCCGCGACCCTTGCTGGGCGGCTGTTACGGGACGTCTACCGATCTAGACCTCCGGTAGTCGATTCCGATATCACACGAAGAGATCCGTTCGCCGTTCGATTGTGGCCGGAGCGGATATCCCAGCCCATTGGGTGGCGGGAACCGCGGATGATCTTCGTCAACAGCATGAGCGACGTGTTTCATGCGGATGTACCCGACGATTTTGTGAGGTCTATGTTCTTGACCATGACAGAGGCGTCTTGGCACACCTTCCAGGTTCTCACAAAAAGGCCTGCTCGGGCGTTGAGGTTCTGGAAAAAGAACAAGGACCTTTTTGGTGATGGTCCCTTCCCCCATCACATCTGGATCGGAACCTCGGTCGAAAATCAGGATGTTTCCCACCGGGTGAGGCATCTTCAGGAAGTGCCTGCAACCATTCGCTTTCTTTCCTGTGAACCGTTGATCGGTCCTTTGGACCCGGACCTATCCGGTATCCATTGGGTGATTGCAGGGGGGGAGAGCGGGCCGGTCCGCCGCCCATTGCAGGAGGAATGGGTGCGGTTGCTCCGTGATCGCTGTCTCGACCGTGGGGTGCCGTTCTTCTTCAAACAGTGGGGGGGGAGGACTCCTAAAGCCGGTGGCCGTGAACTAGATGGGAAGTTTTGGGATGCCATGCCAAGAGTCGCGGGCCTGGGGGGCATATGACAGCCGTTCCAGGAGGTGGCTTCCTAAGGGGCCTCGACGGGGATGGGCATTTCACCCCGCCCATCAAGCGGCATTCGCTTGGAAAGATCACCCTCCATAACCAGTATGCTGCGATATTCAGCCGGGCTACCAAGAATTCTTGGCCCCAGCGGGCCTATATCGGGCTCTACTCAGGTGCTGGGAGGGCGAGGGTAGAACCATCCGGGGAGATCATCGAGACCACAGCAATGTCGGTCTTTCGCCTTTCCGATCCTTTTACGCATCACATCTTCGTGGATAACGATGCACGTTGTATCGAGGCCCTCGGAGAACGAATCCGATCCATGGGTGGAGACCACGATGTCTCGCTGATCCAGAAGGATGTAGAGGACTCAGTGCAGGACATCAAGAGAGCCCTTCCAGCCTACTCATCTCGGAATAGACTGCTCTCGCTTTGTTTCATTGACCCCTTCTCAGCAGCTCTCGACTTCCAGGTGATCAAACAACTTGGGAGCGCACTCCGGATGGACTTCCTGATCCTGCTTATGTCCGGCGTAGATATCAGAAAGAACTTCCGGAGGTATCTCGAAGATGAGTCCGACAACCGTATTGCTAGGCTGATTGACGATCCATTGTGGCGAAAGGAGTGGGCGGAGAGAGGTCTGCGGAAGACGGACCTAATTCGATTTGTTCTACGGAAGTTCGATACCGCCATGACCCATTTGGGTTATCAAGCCCAACTCCCGGAAGAGAGCCACCCAGTCAGAGTCTACGGGAAGGGTGTCTTCTTGTATTCCTTGGTCCTGTATTCGAAAGACCCGCTCGGAAAAAAGCTATGGAGTGCAGCGAGGGCAGCCACCGACCCTCAGACAAACCTAAGAATCTGACCAAGGGGTAGGTGGGATTCGTGTGCCTACTGCATTGGGCGTGTTTCCCTTCCTGGGCTTGAGCTTCCACACGCCCGCGAGCATTCTGTTTCGATGCAACTTCCCTGCCGTCAACGGAACCTTATGATCCCTCCAGGATTCAACTGTGGCTTTGACAGAATCTGAGTTGTGGCAACTCCGCAGCTTTCGTAGGGCTGCCAGCCAGGTCCGAAATGCGTCGATCATCGATAGAGGGGAGACCATCCACATTAAGGCCGCCCCAGGCAAACCTGGTTTTGTGGACATTTTCGTCCAGCTCTTATCAGAGGAACCATTTCGGTCGTTGGCTCTCGCAATACGCCTCGTCCACCAGCAGCGGGAGCCTGCCAATTTCTTCAGAGTGTGTAACCTGCTTTCGCGCCTTGGAGATGATGACGTTCGGGGTCGTGTCGCATCCATCCGCAGAGAGTACAAAGAAGCGCTAGCCGACTCAACAAATGAGGTTTCGGTGGACGACGACCAACACCCGAGAAGGTTTACGGCCAAGGAGGTCTTCGAACACTGGTTGTACGGAGTCACTTTCCATCAGGACAGTGACAGGCAGACCGTGGTTGGTCGGCTGGCTTCAACTGGGGCCCGCTTCCAGCTCTCTGTCCAGTCCACCGCCCTCCAACTTGCAGGTCGGATTCTTGATTTGGATGACGTCGTGGCTGACCTCCTAGAGGAGCCTCGTGTTCCTAGGATCAGAGCACAGGAAAACCCCTAAACCACGTTTCAGACGGAGAACGGGGGCAAACCCCCAATGGTCTGCGATAATACCCTCCTTTGGACTTTTGCCGTTTCAGCTGCGTGCGATCATCGCCGTCCCCTCGTAGACTGGGGGAGAGGAGCGGACAACGGTCGAGAAGCCTGATCCGCGCCGCCACCATCTTCCGACGGCTGCGGTCTGGTGGACGTGGCGACAGTCTCCTGAATGCCCCAACCCACCCCGGAGAGGATATGACGCTTGACTATGATGAGCGCCTGGAGCTGGATTCTGCCCTCAGGTTTGCTCTTGAGGAATGGGTACGGACAAGGGAGGAGTACTGGGCCGAGGGTGTAGCCGAGGATCACATGTCCTCTGGCCAGCTTGCTGATGACCTCGCAGAAGCTGTGTTGGCAGGAATCGATGGCTTGATCCGACCGAGAGCTGCGAAGGGGATTTCGGCGACCCTGCTCGGCAAGGGTTTCAAGTCCCTTTCAGATCTGTTCAAGATAAAGGGTCTGAGGGAGTTGGGGTTGGAGAGAATTGAAATAGAGCTGGCATCTAGATATTCCATCTACCCACGATCCATGGCGGACCGGGCCTTGGATCTTGCTGAGTTCGTCCTTGAAGATCCCCCGTCACCAGCAGTTGCCAAGTACCTTGCGCGGCTCAGCAAGAGCTATGTCCTGGGTCTCTCAGCGGAGACCATAATCCTCTGCCGTTCCGTTCTCGAAAATGCCGTCTCGTCTTGGTTTGAGAGAAAGAAGCACGCGGCCCCTGAAACAATGCGGTCCAAGCTGCAATGGATGGTGTTGTGTGGCGCTCTAAGCTCGGAAGAGGAAAGCACCGCCCTATCCATCTGGCACCGTGGGAATACGGCAGTTCACAAGGACCCTGGCGCCACCTCCCTGATCCTTGAGACCGTATCTGCAACGATGGAGATAGTCAGGTCGGTTGAGAGTGTCTGATCCCGTGCATCAGCTTGGCCCCAGGACCGTACCGAACTCCAATGACGAAGTTCGGGGGCTCCGACCGAAGCCGAAACCCCCGTGTGATCCTGGTCAGGATCTCCGTCACTCGTAGATTGGCGCGTTAGCGGCTCCCTTTACGAGCGATACCGCAGCCAGGCAGTCCTGTTTATTCCGATAGGACTCGCCAGAGTCTGCGATGATCCGGTGATTGCCGGCTCGAAGGCGCCAACGCCATCCAAGGCCGACGTCCCGGTAGATCTGGAAGTACATTTCCCGTCTCCTTATTTCAGACGGACCCCTTGCAACCGGCGGCTCTTGGGTGCAACCTTCTTTTACCAAGCCCGGGCCTGTCCCGGCCTCCCTTTGGGTGGTCCGACTGCCCGTGGGAGATTGCGTCCGATGCCATTCGCCGTGGCATCGGGCGTATTTTTTTTATGCCCCGTCGGGTGACCAGCTCATCCGTGCCAGGACCCCTGGGTGAGCAGCTTTCTCTTTGCTATGCCACTCGAACTCCACTTCCACCGGGATATTCAGCGTTTGGGCTAACCTCAGGACGCTTTCCCATGCGAGGCGCGCCTCCACGCCTTGAATGGAAATCCCAGCCTCAGGCAAAAACACGAAACCCCTTTCCGTGAACTCGTCCACCCTGACGTTGCTCTTCGTCACCTTCATCACGGCGTCAACCGATTCGAGTCGGCGTAGGGCTCGGACATGCATCAGGTGAACTAGGCCGTTCCATTTTGGCCTAGGGACAGGCTCCCCGTCGATCCGGGCCTTCAGGATTCTCGTGTGGGTGAGGTCCTCCGGGTGTTCGGGATCGATCATCATGGCCTGCCTTGGACCCTTGGACTGGAGAGGTCCGGTTTCCTCCGGCTTGGCAGAATCACCTGACTGAATAGCAGCGTCCACCAGGCGCCTGATCACATCTTCAGGGGTGTCCACGAAAGGTTCAGCCAGCTCTTGGAGCTTTCTGAAGGTTGGGCTTGAGATCTCAACAGTGGGCATGGCTCAAACTCCACGAAGTCGTCAAAAACATCGACATGTAGAATAATCGCACGTACGCCACAGCTGTGTCAACCCCGTATCGTATGGGATTTATGTACAGTAGTGAGTTCGGCCTTCGTTCGGTTTTCCTGGTTCGCTCAAGACGCCCTCCTTCCTCACCGGTGCGGCGGAGTTGGGGATCGCCTAGTTTCTTGCTCGCAGGGAATCCACAGGAACGGGGCCAGGAGTGGAAGCTGTCAACAGCAAACGGAGGGAGAGGGAACAATGTTCGATCCCGAGCCGGCTTATGACATCAAACCCAAAGCGATTCCAATTCGGGATTTCCACGACTACCGCGAAGAGTTCGTGACTCGCCCGCCGTACCAGCGGAAGAACGTCTGGAGCCGGAGGAAGAAACAAAGCCTCTTGGACAGCCTATTCCGACGGTTCTATGTGCCGAAGGTTGTCCTTCGGGAGGTTCGCCTTTCAGAAAAGGCCACTAGGCTTGAGGTGATCGATGGCCAACAGCGAATCACCGCCGCTCAGGAATTTCTGTCCGATCAGCTTCCGCTTCCCAAAAGCCTGGCCTCTTTAGATCCGAAACTCCCCGGCAAACGCTTTTCTAATCTCCCGGCAGATCTCCGCCGGTTCGTGGACCGAGAGATTGTCTACGATGCTGACCTAATTAAACGCATCGATGACCCCTTGGACCCGGGGCACCAGAGGATAGCGACCGAGATATTCTGGAGACTCCAGCAGGGCGAAAGCTTAAACACCATGGAGGTGGCGCACGCCCGCCTGGCCAGCCTCGTACGGAACTTCCTGGTCAAATACGCCGACGATCAAAGATTCGATTTCGAGGCTTATCAACCGGTTGACGAGAACCCGGACAAGCACCCCTTCTTCGCAATCGTTGATCGCCCCAACGAACGCATGCAACATCTGGCACTTTTGGCCCGTCTTCTCCTTCTGGAGCGAAAAGGCGGACCTGCCGAGATTCGCGATAAGGATGTCGTGGAGTTTATCGACGAGGCACAGGTGGATGGGGGGATCGGGAACGAGTCGTACGAGGACCAGGAAAACGCCCGTGGCGTTTTGGGCAACCTCCAGATGCTCACCGACCTCTTCTCAGATGATCCCATCATCAAAGGTGGTGGCACCGTAAAGGAACTCCGGATCGAATACTTCATCGTCTCCGTCTACCTCCTCCTTCATCATATCCGAAAATGGTATGTCTTCGGGGAAGATGAGAAAGGACTCCTCAAGAAGTTCATACTCAGTTTTCATGAACGGTGGAGGAGAAGGGCCGAGTCAGACAGTGACGTGCTCATCTTCTCAGACAATCGACAGCAGTCCGCGGCAGAGATCGCAACGAGGGATCGTATTCTCAGGCAGCTCTTCTTTGAGTTTGCTGAGCAGGAAGGCCAACCTCTGAAGGACAAGGATAAGAAACGGGCCTTCAATGAGGCAGAGAGGATTGCTATCTACCGGAGGGATGAAGGGCTTTGCCAGGAGTGTCTCGCAGAAGAAAAACCAGAGAAAGAATGCGAGGTGGGGTGGACGGAGTTCGAGGCCGATCACGTCGTTCCCCACTCGCGGGGCGGAAAAACTGTGGTTGAGAACGGGCAGGTGCTTTGCCGGGTCCATAACCGTCGTAAGGGGGCCACCCTCGCGGAGAATCCCCGGGCCGGATCGCCCGAGGCGGACTGATTCAGACCCGGCGGGTGAACGCTCTGAAGGGTTTGAGGGCTTATTCTGGCTCTCCTCCACCCCCTTGGTGCTTTTCTTCGGCTCGTTGCTCTAGGAGGCGGCGGCCAGGGTGTTCATGGGCGAATGTAGTATCTGTCCTCACCGCTCTTATCAATGGAAAGACTGCAGCAACCAGGCTATAAAAAAAGGCTGTCGCCTCCTGCTGCCGCAGGTTTCCGAGCTCGACGAACACGTCAGGTTCCTCAAACGGTGCTGTCGCCATCTTCTCCAAGACTCGTTCAAGTCTCTTCAGCGGTCTCCCCCTCTTGACCGGGTCCCGGTTGTGCCAGGCCTGTGTATCGTCTCGGTATTCTGGGAATGCATAGAGCGAAAACATGAGGGAGTTCAGCACGCTCCTGACTTCAGGCCCGAAAGGATCGAAAGGGCTCTTGGGCCTTTCGCGTGGTTCATCGAAGTCCTCTTCCCTCTCGACGGGACCGGCTGACGGTTTCTGTGCCCCGAATACCATGTGCTCGATGTTCACACGGCGGGGAAAAGCCCTGGCCAAACCTTCGAGGAAAATGACCGGAGGCTGGGTTTTGGCCTCGTAGTCACTCACGGTGCTCAGGCCGAACCTCCTCCTACCCTTCAGCTGCTCGTTGACGGCCTTTTGGACCTCTCCGAGAGACAACCCCATTTCCGCACGCCATTTGCAGAACCGATCAGCGGTGGTTTCCGGTTTTCCGGCAGAAACCATTGTTTCCTCCCAGGAACTCAATCCCTTCCGGGAACGCGAAACCTCGTTGCCCCACTGCCTCTAGGATGCCTATTTTCGAGATATCGGAACACTAATCCGGAATATCGTGACTCCCAAGCGTCCGAGCAAGTCCCGGCCTTTACCGGTGATGTCGGACAAACCCCACGGTTGGAGACCGATTGATTCGGACTGGTTCCGAATGAGTGGTGCCCCTCTTGTTTGCCCCGATTCCTTTGAGCTGAAGTGGATCGGGTCGCTCCCTTCGGTATGAACGGGGCTCGTGCGCCTATGGAGGGGTGACGCCAAGTGTTCGATTCGACCTCACAACCATGAGAAAACGAGGGACCAATGAATGCTCCAAAGGCTTTTGACCAAAGGATCGATGTTGTTGAACTAAAGGACGGAACCCTGGCATGGGTTGTAGCCACTGCCAGTGGCATTGAAATCGTCTCTGAATGGGAGGGGGAAATCCCCTGGCACCGGAAGTACCTACCTTGGGACTCAATCCCGAGGGCGGAAGATGTTCATAGGGCGATGGAGTCGGGAGCTGTCTGCCCGTTCGAGGAACTTGTTGAGTACCTCCTAGAACGAGTCTTTCTACCTTCGCCAGAGAGGATTTGGGCTATCCTTCTGGCTTCCTGGGTGATCGGCACCTACTTCCTCGATGATTTCGACCATTTTCCTCTGATCTTGATCGAGGGTCTACCGGAGAGGGGGAAAACTCGACTGGGAAAGGCCATGATCTTTCCGTCTCTGAGGGGGTGCTACATGCCGCATACAACACCGGCGGTCCTCTTCCGGTATCGGGCCTACCACCGGGCGGCTTTGCTTCTGGATTACGAAGACCTTCCAAGAAGCCTACGCACTGACGGACTGAAGGACCTGATCCTCAACAGTTTTGAACGAGATGGGAAGGTTCCGCGAGTCATCGCCAGTGATGCAGCTCCCGAGAAGCAGATCCAGAGTTTCAACACATATGGTCCCACAGTCCTCGTATCGAACCGCTCGGTAAGGCCCCGGGACCCCCTGTATTCCCGCTGCATTCGTGTCCAGATGCCAGAGTGCGGAGGCGAACGGGTTTTTGCCCCGGTTAGGCCGGAACAAGTCACTCTGCTTCGGGCGAAACTCGTGACTTTCTCAGCCCGCATTAGATCTGAAGGGAACTCCCTGCCCCAGTTCCGAAACCCATTCCGAGGGCGACTGGCCGACATATCTCAGCCGATCTTCCGGGTCCTTCAGGCCGTTCATCCCGCCTCGATTGGGGAGTTGGAAGAGCTATTCGGGCAGATTGATGGGGGTCGCCGGCAAGACGCTGCCTCCACCCCGGAGGGCCGAGTGGGGTTGGAGGTTGTCAAGCTCCGAGATCAGTTCTCGACGGAAGGGCTCACGATTCGAGATCTGGAAGGGAGTGTCAACCGAAACCTGACTCGACACGATCCCGAATACCTCGATAGTCAGCAGGTTGGCTATATCACTAGAGATCTGGGTCTTGAGAAGGGGAGGGGATTGGGGGGCAGGACGATCTTGAGGTGGCCCGGAGACGAAGTGATAGAACAGTTGGCCCTGCGGTTCGGTGTGGGTGGCCCATCTCGGAAGCCCTCAAACCCCTCAGAACCTTCAGTTTCTCCCCGGCGGCAATCCGATTCGGACGTGGAGCCTTCGCAAACCTCCGCCGAGTCTGCCGGGGCCGAAGGAAAAGCCGTGGGTGATCCTGAGCTGAGGGGTGAGGATGTTGAGCTTTGCCGGGTGGAGAAGGGGGTGGTGAAGAAATGAGGCTATGTGAAAGACTGCGTGGAATGATCAAAGGCTATCCGCCGGGATCACTGGTTTCCCTTCCAATCGAGGTCATCGAGGGATGGTTGGCAGATGAGGGGATCAGCTTTGAGCCCGATTTGACGGTTTCGGAGGTGGCGGAGCGCTTTTCTCGCTCGCCTTGCACTGTCCGGGCTTGGATTAGGGCCGGTCTCTTGAGGGCCTACAAGTTTCGGGGCCGGGAATACCGTATCCCCTCCTCTGCTTTGGAGGAATTCCAGCGGCGTGAAGCACTCCGTAGGAACTGAAAAGTGAAGCTCTAGGCTGGTGTTCATACCGAGGTAATTAGCGTGCCACGGTGAGTGAGTCGCTGTTACATATCCTGAGGAAGGTAAGTCCTTATTTGACAATAATTTGAGAGGAAGGGATAATCGATTCGAGGTGTTGGCTTTGAGCCGCGAAGGTGAGTAGGATTGGCGAAAAACCGGGTGAAAATGCCCGGTTTTTTGTCTATGTGGGAGCAGGTTACGCCACGTTCCAAGGCCAAGAAGCGTGAAGGGTCCCGATGCCGGGGACGGTGATTCCTGCAGATGAGGTTGACCGGCACAAAGGACTGAGTGGGGTGAACACGTTTACGCCCTGGCGTCGGACCACTAGACACTCTTACTCTTTCCTCCCCCCCCCGCGAACCGTCGGACTGAGGGAGAAGAGAGTGTTTCTGGCCAATCGAGAAGCACGTGCAGTCCAACTGGATGTCCAAGGTAAATCGGTCTCTGGCGAACTATTCCTCGGCCAGGGTGCTCTCGGCCTAGAGGTGGTGGCCTTCACCGCCGCCCATAGGCCGTCCTTTTCAAGTTTGCGGTCGGCGTTTGAGGCGAGAGCCGGTCGGAGGGCTGCCCCCGTCTTGATTGCGGTCCTTTGGGGAGATGACCGAGCGGCGCTTTTTGGCCCGACCTCCCAGAACCCGATGGGCGTCCTAGAGATCCCTCGGACTCAGGCCAGTAGGATCTGTGACGTATCGCTGGAAGCTCCGGATCGCCATTCCGCCATTCGATTCCTGAACCGTGCCATACCGCAGCTTGAGGCCCCGATACCTGGGCTACGGAACAGCGGTTTGTTCGCCTTGCAAGAGTTGAGGGCCGGGGTCCCCCTCCGGGAGGACTGGGACGAAGCGCGCCGGCGCTCAATCAACGTTTACTCACTTCGAGGGCGGGACCTCATACACGGCCTAGGGTTCCAGACGGAGCATTTGCCCGGGCCGGCTACGATCCTCCTCGCAAAGGGGGCCAAGACAGCGATTGCAGTCTTTCTTGAACGGCCTGAAGAGATTGATACCGCGAACCAAGCGTTCGATGGCGTATCCCCGGTGTCCTTCGCATTGGCCCGGGCGGACCGTGAGCGTCTTGACTATGTGGTCGTGTCCGCCGGCTCCACCCTGAGGGTTTATCCGGCCAAGCCGGGCGTTGGGACGGGAAGGCGAGGCCGAACCGAGACCTATGTAGAGGTGAACCATGACCTTCTAGGTGAGGACCATAGTGGGTACCTCTGGCTTCTTTTTGGCGCGGATGCTCTCTCTGACGGCGGCACCTTCCAGGAGATCCTGAATCGGAGCGAGGAGTTCGCCGTTGACCTGGGGGCTCGTCTCAGAGACCGAGTGTACGTCGAGGTCGTACCGCAGCTGGCCCAGGCTGTTTCCGAGGCAAGGGAACTAAAGGCTCCCTCCCAACAGGAGCTGAAGTCCACCTATCAGGCGGCTCTTGAGGTCCTCTTCCGACTCCTCTTCGTAGCCTATGCAGAGGACAAGGAGCTTCTTCCACTGCACCAGTCGGCCGCCTACCGAGACCACTCGCTCAAGAGAATCGCGCAGCGGCTGGTGGAAGCCAAGCGGGCCGAGAAGGCGTTCGGCTCCGAAGGCTTCTATTGGCGAGAGATCTCGCTCATCTGGACCGCTGTGGACAAAGGAAATCCGGAATGGGGGGTACCCGCTTACAACGGTGGGTTGTTCTCCAGCGACCCTGACACTTCTGCAACTGGTGCCCTTCTAGCGGACCTCAGCCTTCCGGATTCGGCTTTCGTGCCGGCACTCACTGCACTTCTTGTGGATCGGTCAGAGGAGGGAGTGGAAGGCCCTGTGGACTTCCGATCTCTCAGTGTGCGGGAGTTTGGAACGATTTACGAAGGTTTGCTTGAGAGTGAGCTGTCGGTGGCTGAGCAGGATCTTTCCGTAGATCCCGAGTCAGGCGCCTACTTCCCTGCCGACCTAGGTACTGAAGTGGCCGTACCAGCCGGGGAGGTGTACCTGCACAACGCTGCTGGAGCCAGAAAAGCAACCGGGTCCTACTTCACTAAGGCTTTCGCAGTCGACCATCTCCTTGATCGCGCTCTTGAGCCGGCACTAGACGACCATCTCGGTCAGCTGGATGAGCTGGACACCCGGGAGGCTGGCAAGCGTTTCTTCGAGTTCAGAGTAGCCGATATTGCTATGGGGTCTGGGCACTTTCTGGTGGCCGCCGTGGACCGGATCGAGAGACGGCTGTCCAACTACCTAGCGTCGAGGAACCTGCCGGACGTTCACGATGAGCTCTTTCGGCTCCGGCAGGTTGCAGTGGAGGCCTTGGGAGATGAGTGGGCTGGTGACCCTATCGAAGATTCGCAACTCCTCCGAAGGCAGATTGCCCGCCGCTGCATCTTCGGGGTTGACCTCAATGAAACTGCGGTCGAGTTGGCCCGGCTTTCGATTTGGATTCATACCTTCGTTCCGGGCCTCCCACTCTCCCTCTTGGACTACAGCTTAGTAAGAGGCAACTCCCTGGTGGGGGTAGCCACTTTCGACGAGGCTGCGGACCTAATTGTGTCCGACGAAGCAGATCTCTTTGCTTTTTCCGCGACGGAGCGGTTGAGTAGCCTCCAGGAACCCCTTAATCGATTGGCCGGCCTGACCGATGCGAACGATGCGGAGATAAGAGAGGCCCGGGAGATCTACGAACAGACCAGAGAAGCAATCCGTGCCGAGAATGACTTCCTCACGGTCCTTACGGCATCCAGAATCGACTCCGAAATCCAGGCCGCCGTGGACCAGGGGCAGATAGCAACCCGTCTACGTCAACAGGGTGACGTCTTCAGTGATAGGTTGATCAGACGGGCTAATGATCTCCTTGAGGGAACGAACGTGCTCCACTTTCCTGTTGCCTTCCCTCATGTCTTCCTAGGAAAACGCGGGGGGTTCGACGTGATCCTGGGTAATCCCCCATGGGAAAAGGCCCATGTCGAGGAACACGAGTATTGGTGTCGGCACGTTCCGGGCTTCCGAGGATTGACCCAGAGGGAGAGGGCCGCACGTTATCCGATGCTTCGCGAAGAACGACCGGACCTGGCGCGCCAGTTCGAAGCCGAGCGGAGGGCAACTGATACGGTGCGTGCTCTTCTCCTGGCGGGCCGGTACCCAGGTATGGGGAGTGGACATCCGGACCTTTACAAGGCGTTCACTTGGCGGTTTTGGGATTTGGTGACCCCAGACGGCGGTCGAATTGGAGTGGTCCTACCGAGGTCAGCGATGGCAGCAAAGGGTTCCACCGAATTTCGGCGCCTAGTCTTCGAACGTGCTGAGACCGTTGACGTGACGACGCTCCTCAATAGTGGTCGCTGGGTTTTCGATATGGAACCCCGATACACAGTGGGACTGATAGCACTGAAAAAGACGGCCATTTCGGGTGACGCAATTGTCAGTCTGAGTGGTCCGTTCTCCAACCTCTCTCAGTATCGTGCTGGTTTGGTCAGAGAGCCGCCACGGTTTTACGGATCGGAAGTGAGACAGTGGAGCGACTCAGTCACTCTACCACTCCTCCCAGGCAAAGAGTCTGTCGATGTTCTCTCCCAGTTGGGCAAGGCCCCTAGGCTGGACATGGACGAAAAGAGCAGCTGGCGGGTGAGACCGATACAGGGAGATCTGAACGCCACGACCGGAGCGCCCTTGTTGGATTTCGAATCAGGGGACTGCCCGCCCGGATATTGGCCCGTATTCAAAGGTGAATCCTTCGACCTCTGGAATCCAGATACTGGATCGTACTACGCATGGGCCGACCCGGAGGTCGTCCTTCCAGAACTCCAGAATAGACGCGAGCAGGCGAGTAGCAGGTCGGCCTTCTCAGAGTTCAGTGACGAATGGCGGTCAGACCCGGGGACCCTTCCGTGCCTCAAGCCGAGGATTGCCTTCAGAGACATCTCACGCGCAACGGACACCAGGACCGTACGCGCCGCACTGGTTCCCGGTGAGGTCATCATCACGCACCAAGCACCTTTCTTCGTCTGGCCGAGAGGGACCGCGAAGGAAGAAGCCTTTCTTCTGGGAGTGTTGAGTTCCATTCCTCTGGATTGGTTTGCACGACGCTTTGTCGAGACGCATCTCACCTTCTTCGTCATCAATCCATTTCCGATCCCTCGACCAGTGGCTGGCGATCCCTTGCGGGAAAAGGTGGTTCAGCTCGCTGGGCGACTTGCCGCTTCGGACGAGCGGTTTTCCGGGTGGGCGGACCTGGTGGAGGTAGGCTGGGGTCCCCTTCAGCCCGATGAGAAGGAGTATATGATCAACGAGCTTGACGCTGCCGTGGCTCACCTTTTCGGTCTCTCGGAGGTCCAACTCACCCACATCTTCGAGACCTTCCATGAAGGTTGGGATTACGAAGAGAGACTAACGGCGACCCTTGAGCACTTCCACTCTCTTCGGAGGCTCCGATGAGCCAACCGGAATTCATCGATAACCTGGATGGGAACACCCTTGAGGTGGCCCTTAAAGGTCGCCTTGAGCACCTCCTGGCCACGCTTCGAGATCCTGTCCGCCTCTCCGTGGCTACGGGATATTTCAACCCCGGGGGTTTTGGGCGACTCGCAGGGGTCTTGCGGCAGGCAGGAGGCATCCGTTTGCTATTGGGGGCCGAACCGCTGCCCCCGGCGACCCTTCCGGAACGCCGGCTGGGGGAACCGAGGGGAGAGCGTTTCGAGGCCAGGCTAATCAGGCAGGTTTTGGAGCAAGGTGAGGAGAGGCTTCGTCGAGACCGAGACCGAATCCCGTTCGACCGTTCTTCGCATCAGGCAATTCTCGACCTTTTGGAGTTCCTAGAGTCCGGGAAGATTGAGGTCCGGCGTTACGAGGACCGCTTCCTTCACGGCAAGGCGTATCTCTTCTCGGATGGCAATGGAGTGATCGCCGGTTCGTCGAACTTCACCACCGCTGGGCTTACCACGAACCTGGAGCTCAACCTAGGTCAGTACCAACCGTCGGTTGTCGGTCAGGTTGAGGCATGGTTCGAGAAACTGTGGGACCAGGGCTCACCCTTCGACCTGGCCTCCATTTACGAAGCACGCTTCGGGGAGTACCACCCGTACCTCATCTATCTCCGCGTCCTCTGGGAGCGATACAGGCAAGAGCTGGCCGAGGAGGAAGAGGCGACCGGGCGGATTCAACTCACTCGTTTTCAATCCGATGGCGTTTTTCGGGCGAAGAGGATTCTTGATCGCTTTAATGGAGTCTTGGTGGCAGACAGTGTTGGGCTCGGAAAGAGCTTCATTGCCGGGGATCTCTTCACCGAGGTGATTGAGAAGAACCGACAGCGGGCCCTCCTCGTGGCACCAGCGCAGCTGAGAGACGGAAGCTGGGATCGATTCAAGGCAAGGTACCAGGTCGGCGTGGAAGTGGTATCCTACGAACAGCTGGCCAATGACGTTCAGCTCGGCGGCGACGGCCACTCACTGAGAGCGGGACTGGACGAGTACTCCCTAATCGTCATTGACGAAGCACACGCGTTCAGGAATCCGGATACAAAACGAGCACGAGCACTTCGGCACCTACTCCGAGGAGATCCTCCGAAGAAGGTGGTGATGCTCACGGCTACACCCGTGAACAACAGTCTCTGGGACCTGTACGATCTCTTAGCCTACTTCGTGGGTCATGATGCGGCATTTGCCGACGCCGGAATCCCATCGCTCAAGAAGCGGTTTCAGGAAGCTGCTGGGGAAGACCCCTTCTCCCTGAAGCCCGACGTCTTATTTGAGATTCTGGACGCGACGACGGTCCGGCGTACTCGCCATTTTGTGCAACGTTACTATCCTCGTGATCACTTTCGGCTGCCCGATGGCACCGAGGTCCGGATAAAATTCCCGGAGCCGCATGTCTCCTCCAAAGCCTACGATCTGGACGACATTCTTCCCGGTTTCTTCGAGGAGTTCGCCGAGATTCTGGCGCCGGAAGAAGGGGAGCCCCTCCTAACCCTGGCAAGGTACTGGCCCAGCCGTTATCGACGGGACGGAGGAATTGAGGCGAGGGAAGCTGCTCTGGTGGGCCTCCTCCGTTCAGGGTTACTGAAGCGGTTCGAGTCTTCCGCCCAGGCCTTTGCCAATACGACGTCGAGGATGGTTCGAGCTCATGAGTTCTTCCTACAGGCTTTGGAGGAGGGAATCGTCCCATCACCCGAAGCGTTTGTACAGATTCATGAGACTGATTCAGACGAAGAGTGGGAAGAGCTACTGGATGGAGGCGAGAGCACCGAGGAACTGGAACTGGATGTAGACCGGCTCAAAGCCGATGTGCAGAACGATCTGACTCTCTTGGAGGGTCTTCGTGACCGCGCAGCTTCAGTGACCCCCCTGGATGATCCCAAACTCCGGCTACTCCGTGAACAGCTCGTTGCCGTCGCCGAATACTCAGAGAAGCACGCTACGGGTGAACAGAGTCAACGCAATCTCCGGAAAGTGCTGATATTCAGCTACTTCGCTGACACGGTTGATTGGATAGCAGAGTACTTGGAAGAAATCCTCGCAACGGACCGGCGGCTTGCTCAATACCGTGGGCGGCTGGCGGTCGTGAGCGGCACCGATTCGCACCGTGGCGTCTCTCGCCGAGAGGCGGTTTTTGGCTTCGTGCCGGAATCCTCGGAAGCTCCTCCAGGTTTGGATGAAGACCGGTTCGATATCTTGGTGACTACAGACGTCCTTGCTGAGGGCATGAACCTTCAGCAGTGCGGGAGGATAATCAACTATGATCTCCCGTGGAATCCGATGCGGTTGGTTCAACGGCACGGTCGGATCGACAGAATTGGGAGCCCACACCAGAAGGTTATTATCACTTGTGTCTTTCCGGACAAGCAGTTGGAATCTCTGCTCGCCCTGGAGCTGAGGATCAGACGGAAACTCGCACAGGCCGCCGCATCCATCGGTCTTGATCAGGTCGTGATCCCAGGCATAGAAAAGACGGAACAGGTTTTTTCCGAAACCAGATCGGAGATCGAAGCGCTAAGGAGAGGAGAAGCTGGCATCTTCCAAATGGGGGGAGAGGGCGTCCATGCTCACAGCGGGGAAGAATACAGGCAAGAACTGCGGCATGGACTCCAGCGTTGGCAGAACGAGATCAAGGATCTCCCCTGGGGCGTGGGCTCAGGGATCGTCTCCGGGGAAAGGGCGGGCCACTTCTTCTGTGCACGGGTGTTCGACCGAGTTTTCCTTCGGTTCGTTCCCTCCGACTTGGCGGAAGAAGTTGAAAGGGATTCACTTACCTGCCTCGGCATTATCGCTTGCGAGGAGGGTACGCAACGGGTCCTGCCCTCTGAAGCCGCTGAAGCAGCTTTCGACGCATGGGAACGTGCTCGTCGGGATATCTTCGAGGAGTGGGAACGGGGAACTGATCCGGCGAACCTTCATCCCGATGTTCGGCCCCTATTCCGTGCAGCGGCTGAACACGTTCGTCAATATCCGGCGGAAGGCATGACTCTTGAGGAACTGGATCGCCTGGCTGAGGCTCTCGAAGCTCCTTGGGGCATCCGAATCGAGAAGGTTCTCAGGAAGGCGTTTAAGCCTGAAGAGGCGAGGGGAGGGGCGTCCACGAAATCGATTGCGAACGTCGTCAAGGAGCTGGGCCTTCAACCCTGGAGGGCTCCTGAGCCCCTCCCCCCAATTGAGGTTGACGAAGTTGATCTGGTAGTCTGGATGGCAGTCCAGGCCAAAGAGAATCCCTGAGGCGGCGTCTGAGAAACAGTCACAATCACAGTAACAGACACCCCTGATCGGTGGTCACTGCTGGTGAGCGAAGAGCTCAGAAAACGAACGTGTATGCCTCGCTATGACCCCCCTGAACCTTCCTTCGGATCAGGTGGTTGGGGGTTCGAGTCCCTCAGGGCGCGTTGCGGAAACAGGTCCCAGGGCAGCGAAGGAAACCTCGGGGGAGTCGGCGATTGAAGCTCACCATTGAGGAGAACCGGGAAGCCATCAAGAGGTACCGGCATATCAAGCCGGCTTCTCACCCTGGTTCAATACCCTGCTCCGCATCCTGCCCAGGCACCTCACGTACATGTACCCTCAAGCGGGGTCACGCCGGGCCCCATATCGCCCATGGCATGTTCAAACGCGTGGTGGCGGTATGGGATCGAGGTTATAAGGTCGCCGCACAGAATGTCACGACGGTCAGGCATCTCCGGCCCGATCCTCCCCTTCGCAAGAACACGGGTGGGTTCTTCACTACGCTCCGGGATCTCCGGAAGAGCATCGCCCGCAGAGAGCACTACATCGAGGCGGCGTTGTTTTTGGTCTTCGGCCTCGCCATGGTGGGGTTCGCCATAGACTGGGCCCTGCGGATTATGGGGTTGAAGTAAGAGCCGGGTTCCCTCGCCAGGTCTCACGGCTCCTTACGCCACCGAGGCACTCGAGTATGTGAAAGGCCGGGTGTTGGACGTGGGTTGTGGGGCCGGCCGCGTCTCGATCGTTCTACAAGAGAATGGGCACGACGTCTGACACCATCGTCATGTTCGGGAACAACTTCGGGCTCTTTGCCAGCGAGAAGCGGGCCCGGTGGCTGCTTCGGAGGTTCCACCGGCTCACCAGCGATGAGGGCCGGATCATCGCGGAATCTCTGGATCCTTATCAGACCGACGAGGAGATTCACCTGGCCTATCATGAGACGAATCGCCGGCGGGGCCGCATGGGTGGCCAGATCCGCGTCCGGGTCCGATATAAGCTCCACCGGACTCCCTGGTTTGACTATCTCCTGGTCTCGGAGGAGGAGATGAGGGGTTTGTTGGAAGGCACCAGGTGGGAACTGAAACACGTTTTTGAATCGGGTAGCGGTCCTTATTCCGCGGTGATTGAGAAGACATGAATCCACGTCAGTACAAGCCATTGGTATTGGTCGCAGCGGTCCTGCTTTCCTCCTGCGACACTATTCTCAGCCCGGAAGAAGACCGGCGGGTGGGTGTCATCGCTTTCTACGACATGGGGGTGACAATCGGCGCTCCCGACACGGTCCAGATGGGTGTCCCGTTCGAGATCTCCATCATGACCTATGGCAATGGGTGTATGAGCGAGGGGGCCACGGAA
>JANQDZ010000062.1 GCA_028278645.1 Longimicrobiales bacterium
TTCTCTTCGTCATCCCCGCCGGCTTGTCCCCGCGAAAGCGGGGAGCGGGGACCCCTTAGCCCCTAGGGATTCCCGCTTTCGTGGGAATAACTGCGGTTATGCGTTGCTCGGCGGACTCTCATATCTCAAGCCTCAAGCCGTCGTGGGCCAGGTGGACCTTCCCGTTGTAGGGATCGATGGTCTCTTCTATTTTCCTGCTCGTGACAGGTGTGCTGTAGTGCATGGAGAGATGCGTGAGGTAGAGCCTCCCGGCCTCCAGTTCCTCTCCGGTTCGTATCGTTTCCTCGAAGGTGTGGTGCTCCTCCGGATACCAGTTCTCCCCCCAAAAGGTCGCGTCCAGAATGAGGTCGTCGATTCCCTTGAGCAGCGCCTTGGTTTCCGAAGGCAGAGGCCCCGTATCCGGCAAATAGGCCACGCGGCTCCCGTTTTGCTCGATCAAGTATCCCAGGGTTCCCGAAGCATGTGAGACCGCGAGCGCGGTCAAGCGGATGCCGGATCGCTCAAGACAGTCTCCCGGCTCCACGAAAGTGACCTCCATCCAATCGTGGAGGGAGTGAAAGCTCTCCTCGAGGTGCGCGCACGTCTCCCGGCTCATGACCGCGGGAAGGACTTCCTTGCTGTGGAACCGAGCGTAGATCTCCAGGTCGTGGAGCCCTGCAGTGTGGTCGTGGTGCGCGTGGGTCAGGACGAACTGGTCTATCCTATCGATGCACTCCCTGTGCAGCTGGGAAGCCAGCTCGGGTGGAGCATCAAAGAGGACATTCTCGCTTCCCTTGAGGGCGATGGCGGACCGGGTGCGCTGGTAGCGAGGCTCGGCAGCAGCCTCCTTACACACCTCGCATCCACAGTAGAATGTGGGCACGCCGCAACCTGCCCCGGTACCGAGGAATATCAGTTCCATCATTTTCACCCTTCGAAACGGTCTGGAGAATCACTCTTCCTTTTTCGGAGAACCTGGCGGACCTTTGGGCGGGCCTGCAGGCCTGCCGGGGCCTCCTGGACCTCCAGGTCCTGATGGGCCTGCGGGTCGACCTGGGGCTCCCGGCGGGCCGGCGGGTCTGCCAACCCCCTGAGGTCTTCCCATGGCTCTCCCCGGTCCCTGAGGCGGACCTCCCGGGCGGCCGAGTCCTTCCGGTCGTCCCATGGGTCTTCCCGGCCCGCCGGGTCCGGCTCCAGGTCGCCCGGGTCCGCCGGGACGTCCCATGGGCCGTCCCGGGCCTCCGGGCCTGGTCTTTGGCTTTGGAAGCTCTGTGCCGCAGAACTCGCACACCTTTGCGTCACGCTCGTTCGTGTACCTGCACTCCGGATTCGGACAGACACCCGGCTTGCCGGCTTTTCCAGGTCTGAAACACACGTTGTTACCCTCCTCTCCTTAGCGCTTCGGCAAGTACAAGGCCCAGGTTTCCGCATCCCGGGCTGCATCCATCACGTTCTCTGAAAAGGTCGGATGAACGCGAATGCTCTTGGCCAGGTCCTCGGCCGTGGCCTCCAGCTGCATGGCTAGGACGGCCTCCCCGATGAGATCAGTGGCATTGGCCCCAACAATGTGGACCCCAACGATTTCACCGTACTGGGCGTCCTTCACGATTTTCACCGCGCCGGTCAACTGATTGCGGACCATGGCAAGCCCGTTGATCGAGTAAGGGAAATTCCCCACTTCCACCTCGATTCCCCGCTGATCCGCCTCCTCCTCGGAAAGGCCTACCGCCGCCACCTCGGGGATGGTCCATATGCCCCGGGGAACCAGACGGAAAGGAAACTCACGGGTGTCGCCCATGGCGTTTTCGGCCGCGGTGACCGCCATGGCAGAGGATGCGTGGCTCAACATGGTTCCGCCCGTCACATCGCCTATCGCGTAGATCCCTGGTACGGATGTCTCGAGTCTTTCGTTGACTTTTACGAAGCCCTCCTCATCGAGCTCTACGCCTACCTGGTCCAATCCCAACTCTCGAGTGTTCGGTTCGCGAGCCGAGACCAGAACCCCCGCGACCTTCACTTTCTCTTCCTTGGAGCCGGACAAGTTCGCCTGGAAGCCGCCTTTCGTCTTGCTGACCGATTCCAGGGCCACCCCCGGGATGATCTCCACGCCACGCTCCTTCAAGGCCTGGGCAACACGCTGACTGGTCTCGCCATCCTCGTCCGGCAGTATCCTCTTCAACTCGGAGGCAATGACCACCTTACATCCGAACACGTTCAACAGCGTGGCCATCTCCACTTCGATGACCCCTATCTTTCCCCAGACGAGTACCGACGAGGGAGTTTTCTTCATTTCCAGGATTTCATCCGTGGTCAGGGCGGCTTTGTCCAGGCCGGGAACCTCCGGATTCGCGAGCGAGCTGCCCGTGGCGAGGATCACCTTTCCCGCCTCCAGCTTTGTGCCCTCCACATCCACCTCGGTCGGGGTCTTGAGCACGGCACGCCCCTGGACCACCTCCACACCGTTGTTTCCCAGGAGGCCCTTCATGCCCATGCGGATATCGCCTGCCACGCCGTTCTTTCTCGCGACGATCGTCTTGAGATCCGTCTCCTCTACGGTCGCCTTGATCCCGAACTGCTCCGCGCCCCGAATCCCATCAAGAAGATAGGCCGCACGAAGCCACACCTTGGTCGGGATGCAACCCAGGTTGACGCACGTTCCCCCGATTTCGTTCGCTTCCACCAGGGCCACCTTGGCTCCCAACTGTGAAGCCCGTATTGCGGCCGCATACCCACCGGGTCCTCCGCCAATTACCACTACGTCGTACATTGTTTCACCTCGCGCGTTTCTCTCTGGTGCGGGTTCCGATGGGAATCACCGTGATCGCCTTGGTCAGACAGGCATCCTTGCACGTCAGACAGCCTGCTCTACAGGTCCCATTGTTCATGACCGTCGGCTTCCCGTCGGGTCCCACTATGAATGTCTTCCTCTTGCACACGCTTACGCACTGCAGGCAGCCTACGCAGATGGATTCGCTGATCCTGATCGCAAAGTAGTTGGGCCTGGGTTGTACACTCAAATCGCCTCACCCCTTCGGGTAGCCTGATTTCCCCTCGACGAAAAGCTCTGCCGGCAGCCTGTCCGTGAGCCACTCCGGCTCTTCACAGCGGTAGACCTTGCAGAGCAGACCCCGGTTGACCCAGTTGCCGCACATGGGATCCAGGGTGTCCGGATCATCGTCGGTAAGCACGTTCACATTGGAGATGAATGCTCCGGCCAGCCAGGGCTCTTCGGCCGGCTGCTCCGGATACCACCAGCTTGGCTGGGCGATGATCGTTCCCTGTGCGAGCTCGAACCCGAGCCTCGCCTTCTGCCGTATCCTTCCTCGCGGGGACTCGATCCAGCACCAGTCGCCGTCCCTGATCCCCAGGTCCCTTGCCGTTTCCGTGTGTATCTGAAAGATCGGCCAGGGCCACATCTCTCGGGTCCCTGTGCCCGGAACCCGATGCTCGGAGTGAAACATGGGGGACCACCGGCCGCCGGTGGTGAGGATGATGGGATATTCCTTGGCGAGCTCCGGGTTGCTCAGCGGCGTCTCCGGAAGCTCCCGGTAAGAGGGAAGCGGATCGTAGCCGAGGTCATCGAGCACGCTCGGAAAGATCTCCAGGCGTCGCGACGGCGTGGCGAAACCCCGCACCTGGCCGTCCGCACGGATCTGCCGGTGCTTTTCCTCGATCATGTCCGGCAGCAGGATGCCCTGATCGATGAGCTCGTCGTAGGAGATCCCCACCCGTTCCATCCGGTGGGCGATCAGTTCCTCATACGTGTCCCACGGCCACTCCTCTTCCTGGCCCAGACGCCGCCCCAGGCCGCTGAAGAAATCGAAATCCATCCTTCGCTCTCCCAGGGGCGGTACGGCCCGGTCTCCTGCGAGGTAGATGTCGGCCGAGTCCTCGATGGTCGAGCAAATGGGCCGTTCCATCCAGTCGGCAGCGGGCATGATGTAGTCCGCGAGGAGGGCGGTCGGCGTCTTCCAGTAGTCGAGGACGACCAGCAGATCCAGGTTCTTGAGGGCCTTGTAGACCATCTTCGAGTTAGGCGCCCAGACCATGGGATTGGATGACCAGCAGATGGCTGCACGGACAGGGTAGGGATCGTCATGGAGCATGGCCCGCCACACGAGAGGGGCCGTTGACAGCATCTGATGTTCCTGGGGTCGCGGGATGCCCCACATCTCCCGGTAGCACTGGTCGATGAGCTCGAACCCCTTCCAACCCATGAGCCGGAATCGATCGTTTCCGAGGAGCTTCTCCCGGGTCTCGGGGGTCACCGTTTCCGACAACTCCAATTCGCAGTTCCGAACCGGGAACTGCCCGTCGATGATCGGGCCCGGCTCCGGGATGTAATCCCCTCCCGGGATGTCCAGGTTTGCCGTGAACGCACGCAGCAGTAGCTTTGACACGCCTGCATAGGTCGCGTTCCAACCTTGCTGATCGCAGGCGCCCACGCCCCACCCAATCGTGCTCGGTCCCTCCATCGCGTAGAATCGAGCAGCGGTGATGATCTTGTCCGCAGGGACCGTGGTAATCTCCGCCACCTTCTCGGGTGTGTACTCGTCGATTCGTTCCCTCAACAGCGTGAAGGCGGTCTTGCATTTCACCCGGGTTCCATCGGCCAGGGTCACCTCATACTCCCCTTCCAGGGCGTTGTCGATTCCCTCTTCCCGGTAGATGTTCATGTCGGAGAGCCAAACCGCCGGGCTCTCGCTTCCCGTGTCCCAACCCACGAAATCGATGTGCCTTCCGCCGACCTCGATATCGCTTCCGCGGAGGAGCTTGCCTGTATCCATCCTCACGAGAAACGGCCCGTTCGACCAATCCTTGAGATACTCCTCCTGATACAGTCCTTCCGTCAGAATCACGTTGCACCAGCCCAGCATCATGGCCAGATCCGTACCGGGCCTGACCTGCAGAAACACGTCCGCATGTCGCACCGTGTCGGTCATGACCGGATCCACGACGATCACGTTCGCCC
>JANQDZ010000067.1 GCA_028278645.1 Longimicrobiales bacterium
CCGTCCACGAGTTGGGTATCTCGGGGACCGGTACCCGCATAGGGATCCTGGATGGCCATTTTTTCCCTGGGCATGCCCTTGTTCGAGGCCGCCCGCCGCTGGCAGTCAAGGACTTTGTGGAGGGTGACGGATCGGTGGAACCCAAGCCGGGGGATCCGATGGGATCCGCCGACCACGGAACCGGTCTTTGGTCACTTATCAGCGGAAACCTTCCCGGCACGCTGACCGGGTCCGCCCCCGGCTCCGATATACTCCTGGCCAGGGTCACGAGTGACGGCGATTCCTTTACCGCCGATGAAGACCGATGGGTGGCGGGCCTGGAGTGGTTGGAGGCGCAGGGCGCCCGCGTGGTCCTTTCCGGGGTGTCCTTCCGCAACTTCGACCAAGGCGGGTATGGAGGCGGTGAGCTGGATGGAGACGTGGCACCAGCCACAATCGCGGCGGACGAGGCGGCACGGAGGGGTGTCCTTCTGGTGACCCCGATGGGGAACGGTGGTCCGGGACCCGGGACTTTGGGCTCGCCCGCCGACGGCGACTCGGTCCTCTCGGTGGGCTCGGTCAGCCTGTTCGGGATCCCCTCGGATTTCTCCGCCAGGGGTCCAACGTCGGACGGACGACAAAAACCGGAGCTCTGGGCCCCGGGGGAGATGGTGCCAGTAGCCACGACCTCAGGGGATGATAGTATGGCTGAGGCACAGGGGACCGAGTTCGCCGGTGCCCTGCTGGCCGGAGCGGCAGCCCTGTTCGTCGAGGCCTACCCGGAGAGGGGCCCCATGGACATCGTCCGGGCCTTGGAAGCATCCATAGGCCCCTCACCGCCCATGGGTCCCTCAAACGGGGTGCCCAATGTTGCGGCAGCCGTCCTCTTTCCTGAAGGGATCTCGGCTTTTCCCCTCGAGGAGGTGACACCCGATGGGCAGGTGACCAGTTTGGCTCCCCAGTTCCGGTGGAACGTCCCTGTGACCCACCCATTGGGGCTCCCGGTGACGTTTACCCTGGAGGTCGCGGGGGACTCTCTGTTCCAGGAGGTTCTGATCTCGGATACGGTGGTTGGAACCTTCGCACGACGGCTTCCGGAAGCCCTTCCCCCGGAACGAGAGGTCTTCTGGCGGGTCCAAGCTCGGTCTGCCCAGGGTGTTGGCAGGGCGACTCCGACCCACGGGCCCTACCAGGTGCCGGCCTGGGTTTCCCTGGACGTGTTGAACGATCCGAGCGGGACGCAGATTGCCGACCCGCAGCCGGATTTCCGCTGGACCGCCGTCGAGCTGCCCGGGCCAGCGGGGCCCTTAACCTTCGAGCTCCAGGTATTCTCGGATCGGGAGGGGGAGGTGATCCAGAGTTACCCTGGCCTGGAGGGGGAGAATCATCGCCCAGACGAGCCTCTGCCGTTTAATGTTCCCCTCCGTTGGAGCGTGATCGCGGAAGCACGAACCGGGGCCGTTGATACTGTGACGAGTGCGGCGCCGTTTGTTGTGACCGGTGGGGAGAACCCTCCGATCACCATACTCTATCAAAATTTCCCGAATCCCTTCCCGAACGAAGACGTGGCCGGGACGGAGACCAGGATCTGGTTCGATCTCGCCGAAGAATCCCGTGTCGATCTGGCGGTCTATGACATGCGAGGGCGGTTGGTGAGGACATTGATCCCCAGCCGGGGATGTGGGCCAACAACCCTTCCACCGGGCCTCTATGGGAGGGAGAGCGGCCCCCCGCCGGATCCGTGTACGACCCTCACCTGGGACGGTCGGGACGACGGTGGAAGGCAGGTGGGCTCTGGCGTCTACCTGCTCCGCCTCCAAGCCGGTGGAGTGACCGAGGTTCGGAGGGTAGTGTTTTGGCGGTAAAGCTCTGGGTGCTGGGTTCGGGTACGTTCATTCCCGATCCGGCGAGGGGTTCGGCGGCCCACTGGCTGGACACGGGTCGGTTCAGGATCCTTTTCGACTGCGGCCCAGGAAGCCTCCGGACCCTGGCTCGTCTGGGTCTTCCGTGGCAGGACGTGACCCACGTAGTCGTCACCCATTTTCACATGGACCACGTCGGGGAGCTGGGCTATCTCCTGTTCTCATTGAGACATGGCCAGGCTTCGTCCCGAGAAGTCGAGTTGACGATCCTTGGCCCCGAGGGAATCGGGGAACATTTGGACGCCTTGGCTCGGGCCCACGGAGAGCGCCTGTTGGAATTGGGGTTTCCCTTCTCGGTTCGGGAGCTTTCTCCGGGCGAGACCTGGATCGAGCCGTCCCGAGGTTTCCAACTTTCTGCCATAAGAACCCTGCACACGCCGGAGTCCCTGGGGTTTCGATTCGAGACCGGGGACGGTGTTGTGGGGTTCACCGGCGATACGGGGCCCAGCCCGGAATTGGGGCCCTTTTTCAGGGGCTGTGATGTGCTTCTGGCCGAATGCAGTAATCCGGAGGGGGAGGAGATGCCAGGCCACCTCTCCCCTGGGAGTTTGGCCTCCCTCGCGACGGCGGCTGCACCTGGGCTCTTGGTCCCGGTCCACTGTTACCCGCCCCTGGATCCGGAGGCGGTGCCTTCCCTCGTGAGGAAGGCGGGTTTTGGTGGCCGGGTCCTCACAGGTTGGGACGGACTGTGTTTAGATTTATCGGATGGTGTGGTAACGGTTGAGCCCTCTCACTAGAGCGAGCACGTCATGCTGGTCGTAATGAAGCACAGCGCTTCTGCTCAGGAAATCAGAGACGTAGTAGATATGATCCAGGAGATGGGGTACGAGGCCCGTCCCATCCCCGGACGTCAGAGGACCTCGGTCGGCCTGATCGGGAATGACGGGCAGGTCGAACCGACCCTATTCCAGAGTTTGCCGGGGGTCCTGGAGGTCATTCCAGTAAGCCACTCCTATAAGCAGGTGTCCAGGGAGTGGAAGGAAGAGAGCACGGTGGTGACTCTCCCCAACGGAACGAACATCGGCGGAAACGAGGTTGTTCTGATGGCTGGCCCGTGCGCGGTGGAGGGCGAAGAGATGATCCTGGACCTCGCCCAGACCCTCTCCAGGATGGGCGCGACCATTTTGAGGGGTGGGGCCTTTAAGCCCAGAACGTCCCCTTACTCCTTCCAGGGCCTGGGCGTCAAAGGTTTGCAGTATCTGGCGAAGGCTCGGGAAGAGACCGGAATGGCCATCGTCACCGAAGTTCTGGACGTTGAAACGGCCGAGGCTGTGGCGGAATACGCGGATATCCTCCAGGTGGGCGCCCGGAACATGCAGAACTACCCCCTTCTCAGGAAGGTGGGGAATATCAAAAAACCCATACTTCTCAAGAGGGGACTCTCAGCTACCATCGAAGAGCTTCTTTTGGCCGCTGAGTACGTGATCGCCGAGGGGAATCCGAACGTAATCCTGTGTGAGAGGGGTGTAAGAAGCTTCGACACCCAAACGCGAAACCTCCTGGATTTAACGGCAATTCCGGTGGTGAAGTCCCTTTCCCACCTGCCCATCATCGCCGATCCCAGCCACGGAACCGGCGTCCGAGCCAAAGTCACGCCCATGGCCCGGGCTGCGGTGGCGGCTGGGGCTGACGGCCTGATGGTGGAGGTCCACGCCGATCCGAACCATGCGCTGTCGGACGGTGCTCAATCCCTCTACCCGGACCAATTCCAGGAACTCCTGGACCAGATCCGAGTCATCGCCCGGGCCATCCACCGGGCCATGACCCCTCCGTTGGCCCACCAGGCAGGGTTTGAATAGCCCGGGAACCCGAAGGGAACTCCGGGAGCTCCCCAAGGGCGTCATTGATCCGTCCAGGCCATCCTTACGCCCGACGGAAAACCCCTTCTTTCGGGATGAGCGACCCGCAAAAGAAGTCCGGGAATCGGGCCGAAGTAGGAAGGTGGGGGGAGGAGGAAGCGGCGGCTTACCTCGTGGCCCGGGGTTGGACCATCCTGGCACGTAACTACCGATGGGGCCATAAGGAAATCGACTTGATCGTCAGGAAAGGGATCACCACGGCGTTCGTGGAGGTGAAATGCCGAAGGGGATCCACCTGTGGCCATCCTTTGGAGGCCATCACCCCCTCGAAGCGGCGGGAGATTGCCGACGTCGCACGAGCATGGCTCCGCCAATCACCCCAACCCCCCGGGACCCTGGTCCGGTTCGACGCCATCGGAATCCAAATCGGCGTCGGCGGGGCTGCGAGCCTGGTTCATGTCCCGGACGCGTGGAGACTGGACCGGTAGACCGGAACTCACCGACGGTCGCCGACGGCTGCCAGCCTTGGGCGTAAATGCCGAAAAAACCTTGGAATACCTTGATTTCCGGGGGTTCTCCGCTTGACTCGAGCCGGCACTTTTGCGTACTTTGAAGGGTGCCCCAGGTCCGCAGAGCGAAAGCCCACGAATCCCGTCAGGACCCCGCAGGTAGCAGCGGTAAGTGTGGTGATCGTTGCTGCGGGGTGCCTGGGGCATTTCTTTTCTGAGGCCATCACCTACCCCGTTTTTTTACCGGTGGTTTCGTGTCCCACACTGCCCTAGCCCGAAAATACCGGCCCAGACGGTTCGCCGAAGTCGCGGCCCAAGAGCACGTCTCCGAAACCCTACGGAGGGCCATCGCCGGCGAACGGGTCGGCCATGCCTACCTGTTCTGCGGTCCCCGGGGGATCGGGAAAACCACGGCGGCCCGGGTCCTGGCCATGGCCCTGAACTGTCCCCATAGGACGGAAGAGGGGGAGCCCTGCGGCGAGTGCGAGAGCTGCACAAGGATCTGGGGTGGTCAAACCGCCCTGGACGTGGTGGAGATCGACGCTGCGTCCAACCGGGGGGTGGAGGACGCCAGGGATCTGAGAGAAAGGGCCATGTACGCCCCGTCGGTGGAAGGCCGCTTCAAGGTCTACATTCTTGACGAGGCGCACATGCTGACCCGGGAGGCATGGAACGCCCTCCTGAAGATTCTGGAGGAACCACCCCCCAGGGTGATCTTCGTATTCGCCACGACCGAGCCCCAAAAAATCCAGCAGTCGGCATCACCCATTCTTTCCCGGTGCCAGAGGTTCGATTTCCGACGGATTGGCGTGGGCGATATCACCCGACGCCTTCAGGAGGTTCTCGAGGGAGAGGGTGCGGACGCTCCGGAAGAAGCCCTCAGGACAATCGCCCGGCGGGCCGAGGGGGGGTTACGTGACGCCCTGTCCCTCCTGGACCAGGTTTTGGCTCTGACCGGTGGCGACGTGTCCCAGGAGGGTGTCCGGCGGGTTTTGGGCCTGGTGGAGGATGAGAGGTACCTGGAGCTCCTGGAGATCCTTCGAGAGCGCAGACACGGCGAGGTCTTCTCTTTCGTCGAAACCCTCCTCGAAGACGGGTACGACATGATGGAATTCCACCGTGGTTTGGTGGACATCCTCCGGATTCTCCTCAGGTTCCGGCTGGGAGAGGGGGAGGGTGGTAGAGGCGTCAGGGAGGACCTCAGGGACTCCTTCCGGGCCAGTGCCGAGGGTTTTTCGGCCGGCGACCTGGTCCGGATGTTGGCTCAGGCGACTGAACTGGAGGCGACGGGGAGCATCCGGCGCAGCGCGCACCCACGCCTCCTGATGGAGATGCTCCTCCTCCGCCTCAGCTACATGGATCGGACGATCCAGCTCGAGGCCCTCCTGAAGGGCTTGGGCGGAGAAGATCCGCCAACCGAGGTGTTCACCGATCCCGAACCGTCGGCCCGTCCCAGGGAAACTACTGGCCCCTCTGAAGCCTCCGGATCCGAGGCCGGGGCGGAGAAGGTGTCTCTAACCGACGCTTGGGATAGGGCCCTGGAAAACCCCAAAGACCTGCCCAAAGGCGTCCTTCCCTTCCTGAAGGCCGCGAAGGTGGAGTTCCCCAGCGGGGAGGAAATTCGGCTGTTGGTCCCCCCGGGCCCCGGGTTTGACCGCCTTCAAGAACCGGCAGTTTTGCGGGAGCTGAAGAACGCTCTCAAGCGGCATTTTGGCCGTGTTCCAGAGCTGTCCATCCAACCGAATGGCTCTGACGACGACCCCCCGGAGAGGATCACCGAAGGCGCTGTTCGAGGCGGGCGCTTGCGGGAGCTGGTAGACAAGGAACCCGCCCTCGGAGAGGCTGTAGAAGAACTCGATCTCGAGCTTCTGGACTGAGGCTCAGTTGAACTCCGACCCTGGAAACGATGGAATGAACAACCTTCAACAACTGCTCCAGATGGGGCAGCAGCTTCAGAGCAAAGTGGCCGAGATTCAGGAGCGGCTTGATGCCCAGGAGATCTCGGCCTCCTCAGGCGGTGGAATGGTCAAAGCGACGGTGGACGGGAAGGGCGCGATCAAGTCTCTCTCCATCGATGGCACCGTGGTGGATCCCGAGGACGTGGAGATGCTGGAAGACCTGGTTTTGGCCGCGGTCACCGAAGCCCAGAACAAGGCGAGAGTGCACTACGAAGAGGAGATGAAGAAAGCCACGGGCGGGCTACCGATGAATCTTCCGGGACTATTCTGAGACCCTCCCGAAAACACTCTCCATGTCCGTCATCGACCAGCTGACCCAGGAGTTGTCCCGTTTCCCGGGGATCGGCCCCAAGACCGCGGTTCGTCTCGTCTACCACCTCATGAAACGGCCGAAGGAAGAGGCCCATCGACTCAGTCAGGCCGTCCGTGACCTGGCCGACCGAATCCGGCCCTGCCTTACCTGCGGGAACTTCAGTGAGGCCGAGCACTGCGAGGTTTGCTCCGATCCCGGGCGGGACCGATCCACGATCTGTGTCGTGGAGGAAGCCTACGAGGTGGGAGCAATCGAACGGACGGGCCAGTACAGAGGTCAGTACCATGTTCTCGGCGGCCACCTCTCCCCTCTGGACGGCATCGGACCCGAGGATCTGAACCTTGAAACCCTCTTGACCCGTGTGACTCAAGGGGAGGGTAAGGTGTCTGAAGTAATTGTGGCGACGAATGCATCTGTGGAGGGAGAGGCCACAGCGGTTTATCTTGAAAATGTGGTCCGTCCCCTCGGCCCCCGGGTTACACGCCTTGCCAGAGGGATCCCGGTTGGGAGTGATTTGGAGTATGTGGACGGAACCACCATCGCTGAAGCCCTCTCGGGCCGCAGGGAGATGTGAGGACGCATGAAATGAAAAAAGGTCTGAAAACCGCTGGAATCGCTGTTCTGGCCGTTGCCGCCGTGGGCGCTGTGGCCGCTTTGGTGGTGAGGGACCAACTGGACCGGCACCAGAGGGACCTTTTCAGTCCCCAACCCCTGAGGAGACTGGCGTGCCTCGGACATATGGCCAGGGCCGACGCGACAGTGGACAACATCACTCTCCTGAGGGACTTCGTTGCCTGGGAGCCGCGGAAACTACTGAAGAACCGGGCAAAGATGATCTTGAAGAGAATGGAGGCCGAAGCCCAGCGTCCCCTGGCTGCCGGGTGAGTTCACTGAACCCCCAGGAACTTGCCATGGCCTTTTGGGAACACGAGTTTATGTGTCTTGGTCCAGCCCTGACCGGGTTTGAGTCAGGGTCCTTTGTTTGTCGGCGAACCCCCGGTTGAGTCGGCCGCCGATGAGACACCACACACTGGAAATGGGAGCGTAGGATCGACCTATGTCGATGATCAACTACGCCAGCCGCGAAATAAACTGCAAAGTCGTCTATTACGGCTCAGGACTGGGCGGTAAGACGACCAATCTCGAATACGTCTACTCCAGGGTGAATCCGGATACGAAGGGGAAGATGATTTCCCTGGCCACCGAGACGGAGCGGACGCTCTTCTTCGACTTCCTACCCATCGACCTCGGGGAGATTCGGGGGTTCCGGACGAGGTTCCACCTCTACACCGTTCCGGGGCAGGTCTATTACAACGCGAGCCGCCGCCTCATCCTGAAGGGTGTGGACGGCTTGATCTTCGTAGCCGATTCGCAGCGGTCTCGTCTGGAAGCCAATATCGAGGCCATGCACAACCTGTACGAGAACATGGAATCGTACGGGTACGATGTGGAAACCATCCCCTTCATCATCCAATACAACAAGCGAGACCTCCCGGACATCATGTCCGTGGAAGAGCTCCGCTCCGTTCTGAACCCCATGGGAGTCCCGGATTTCGAAGCTGTGGCCGTGGAGGGCGAAGGCGTGTTCCAGACCCTCAGCGCCGTCAGCAAGCTGGTCGTGAAGTCTTTAAGCTGAGGCGCCCATGGCCCCTGGCCGTCTCACCCCACCCAACCTCATCACGTTCGGTCGGATTCTGGCCTGTCCGATCGTGTGTATTCTGATCTTCCTCCCTTCCGTCACGGGGCGCCTCTTTTCCTTCGTCTTTTTCCTGGCCGCCGCACTCAGCGACCTCTGGGATGGGTACCTGGCCAGAAAACACGGCATGGTCACCGACCTCGGGAAGCTTCTCGATCCCCTGGCCGACAAGCTCCTTTTGGCCGCCACGGTCATTCCCATTTACGTCATCTCCCACCGGCCCGGGGCGATCGGTCCTCTCCCCTGGTGGGGTCCCCTTCCGCTCTGGGTGGTGTTGGTGCTCTTCGGGCGGGAGATCTTCATTACGGCATTCCGGGCGTGGGCTGCCGGCAGAGGAGTGGTGATCTCCGCCGGGAAGTCCGGGAAGCGGAAAGCGCTGAGCCAGAACCTGTTCATCGGCGGGGCTCTCCTTTGGTATCCCCTCCTCATGCTAGCCTCGGAACGAGGATGGCAGGGTGGATTCTGGGGTTTCTGGCAGGGTCTCCACGGGACTTGGATCGGGATCACCCTTTCAGTGGCCATCCTGCTAACGGTCTACTCCATGGTGGACTACCTCTGGAGCTATCGAAACCTGGCCGGAGTCAAGCGTTGATCGAAGGCCCCGGCCCCCTTGGGCCACCGTCGGCTTCGGTGGTCTGCGTAGGTGATGAGCTGCTTTTTGGACAGACGGCGGACACGAACGGATCCTGGCTGTCCGGACAGCTCTCTTCCCTGGGCTTTAAGGTCGTGCGCCGGTTCGTAGTAGGTGACGTCCACGAAGAGATCCAGAAGACCGTCCAGGAAGCCCTCGAATCGGCGGAGGTCGTTCTGGTTTCTGGTGGTCTGGGCCCCACGCCTGATGACCTGACCCGTGAGGCCGTTGCCGGGCTCCTGGGCATTCGGTTGACACCGGATGCGGAGCTCCTCCACGACCTCCGAGGGCGATTTCGGACCCGAGGTTTTAATGAGCTGCCACAGGGTGCCGGGGGGATGGCCCTGATCCCGGCAGAAGGCAGTGTCTTGGCGAACCCCCACGGGGCCGCCCCCGGCCTGGTCTTGGAGGATCCCGGCGGCGGCTTTTGTATTCTCCTCCCAGGGATTCCCAGAGAACTGGAAGGGATCTTCGAATCGGGCGTCCGTGACTTCCTTTCCGCGGCCTTCCCGGACCGGTTGGAGAAGGTGGTGCACCGTGTGATCCACACCCACGGCGTGCCTGAATCCGTTCTCATGAACGAGCTTCTGCCCCTGCTCCCAGAACATCCCGGGGATGTCTCCCTGGCGTTTCTCCCGGACCAGCTCGGCGTCCGGCTCCGGATAAGTACCCGGCAGGGCGGAAGCCGGCGGGACGCGGAGGAGAGACTCCAACGGCTCGAGGGAGCAATGGAGCCGGTCCTGAGCCGATACCGCTTCCGAGCGGACTCAGGAGACCTGGCCGAGGCTGTGGGGGAGGCTCTTCTGCACGATGGCCACACTGTGGCCGTGGCCGAGAGCTGCACCGGGGGCCTGATCGCCAAACGTCTAACCGATCGCCCAGGGTCCTCCGGGTACTTCCTGGGCGGTGTCGTGGCATACGCCAACGAGGCGAAGATCGACAGACTCGAGGTGGCCGAGGGTTTGATCGAGGACCATGGCGTGGTCAGCGAGCCCGTGGCCCGGGCCATGGCGGAGGCGGTGAGGCAGAGGTTCGGTGCCAGCCTGGGCCTGGGAATCACCGGGATCGCCGGCCCTGGCGGTGGGTCAGCGGAAAAACCGGTCGGCACCGTTTATATGGCCGTCGCCTCAGGGAGGGGCACAGAGGTTCGAAAGGAGTATTTTCTGGGAGACCGGGAAGCGGTCCGAGGGCGGGCAGCTCATGCGGCTTTGGGATTGCTCCTGAAGCTCTTGGACGGGAGGATCAAGTGACGGACCTCTGCAGGGAGGGAAAGGCCCCTGGGGCCCAGGGGATCGAGCTCTCCTGGCGTCTTTGGGAGTCTCCTGAGCCCAGGTCCGCGCTTCTCCTGGTGCATGGCTTGGGGGAGCATTCGGGTCGGTACCACGACTTTGCGTCTTCCCTTGCCCAGGCAGGCACGTCGGTCTTCTCCTTCGATCTCAGGGGCCACGGGAGATCACCGGGGCAGCGGGGAGACGTGGACGCGTTCCCAAGGCTCCTCGAGGACCTTCTGGGGATGGAAACCGAGATGGCTCGGCAGCTGCCCGGCCACCTCCCCAGGTACCTGATGGGCCATTCTCTCGGCGGGTTGATTTGTATCAGGAGACTCCAGGTTTTCCGGGGCCCATTCGAAGGTGCGATCATTTCCGCGCCGTGGATGGCCACCGCGCTCCCGACCTGGCTCCGGAGGGTGGGCCGGTTCCTGGGCGTGGCTCTCCCGACAGTCCCGCTCCCGGCCGGGATCAATCCCGGGCGCCTGACCAGGGATCCGGAGATGGTGCGGGCATGGCGTGAGGACCCCTTGATCCACACCCGGCTCACCGGGCGGTTTTTCCGGGAGGCCGAGCGTGAGCAGCGGAGGGTCTGGCTCTCCTCCATGCCCGAAGGAATGCCCCTCCTGTTCCTCATCCCGACGGACGACCGGGTGGTGCGGAGCTCCGTGACAGAAACCTTCGCAGGAGGAATTGTGGGATCCGAGACCCAAGTGGAGATTCTTGAAGGGCGCAGGCACGAACCGCTGAACGACCTGGATCGCCATCAAGTTTACCAAATGGTGATAGATTGGTTGGCGGCCCATACGGGGGCCGATCCGAACTGACCCCGATTGCCGGGGTTTCCATGAATCTGAAACGGGCATGGCTCGTACAAAGAGATGACGAACGACGAATCGAAGAATGGCGAAGTTCCAGCTTCCGAGGGTGGCGTGGTTCCGGACTCTGAAGATGGAGCTGAGGTCGAGGGTGCTGAAGCCGAAGTGGAGGGGCCCTCGGAGGGGACGGACAGTTCGGACATTGGTGGATCCGCTGATGGACCTGGGGCAGAGCCCGGAGACACGGCCGGAATCGAGGATGGGGCGGAATTAGATGATCCTGGAGGAGCGGAGGAGGCCGGTGAAGGCGAGGACCTGGCGGCCTTACAGGAGGAGCTGAAGCGGTTGAGGGACCAGCATCTTCGTCTTGCGGCGGATTTCGAGAATTACCGGAAACGGGCCTCCGCAGAGTTGACCGGGAATTGGGTCAGGGCCCGGGCCGACCTGGTGCGATCCCTGGTGGAGGGCCTGGACGACCTCCAGCGTGTCAGCTGCTTCACCAGCGAGGACACCACGGTGGAGGCGCTAATAGAGGGGGTTGACCTCGTTGAACGAAACATCCTCAAAGCCCTGACCGAGGCCGGGCTCGAAGTGCTGAACCCGGAGGGGGAACGGTTCGACCCAAATATCATGGAAGCCATGATGAGGGTCCCGGCCGAGGAAGACGGCCAGGACGAGACGGTCCACCAGGTTTTCCTGAAAGGCTACATGTTCAAGGACCAGCTGGTCCGCCCGGCTAGGGTGAGCGTGTACAAGGATGACGACTAGGCTAGAAGCCTGATCGGAGTGGGGTGCGGCCGCGCGCAGGGGTCTTGCGAGGTTCAGGCGAGGAAGAGCGACAAACGCGATGCTGAAGTATCGGGGAGGAGCTCTGACGCTGTATGAGGCCGCTATCCCCCTGCGCCCAAACGAAAAGACTATATGGACTTAATCGATTGTGGGTTACGGCGGCACGGCCCCATCTTCTTCGTTGGCGCTCCTCGACGTAGCTTTGGCTATGCCGTCGGAGCGCCGCCTTGAACCTGGGCCGTGGCGTTCGTAACGCGGCTCGCCCCCCACTCCGATCAGGCTTCCAGAACTCCCCTCGGGGAGGGTTCACGAGATGGTTGAATGACGACACCGACAAAAGATTTCTATGAGATCCTGGGGGTGAAGGAGAAAGCCTCCCAGGCAGAGATCAAAAAAGCCTACCGAAAGCTGGCGAAGCAGTACCATCCGGACGCCAACCGGGGGAATCCCAAGGCTTCGGAAAGGTTCAAGGAGATCGGCGAAGCCTATTCCGTCCTCTCCGACGAAAAGAAGAGGAAACAGTACGACCAGATGAAACGCCTGGGTGCATTCGGCCTGGGCGGGCAGCCGGGGAAGGGACCTTTCTCCAGGAGTGGGCCCGGACCCGGGTTCGGCGGGACTCAACCCGGCGGAGGCTTTTCGTTCGACGATCTCTCGGGCTTCGGCGGAGGGATCTCCGATCTGTTCAGCAGCATCTTCGACAGGGGCGGGAAGAAGGAGCCCAGCAAAACCCGGAAGGGACCGGCCAAGGGCAGGAATGTTGAGTACCTGGTGGAGGTGGCTTTCGAGACCGCCGTCCGAGGGGGACGGATAGGGATCAACGTGCCGATCACCGAAGAGTGTGCCACCTGTGGTGGATCAGGGGCCACTCCTGGGACCTCTTCGAAGACCTGCTCCGAGTGTAAGGGCTCCGGCAATGTCTCGTTTGGTCAGGGCGGCTTCGCCGTGAAGCGTCCCTGCCCGGCATGTATGGGCCGAGGGACCATCCCTGAAAAACCCTGTAAGCCCTGTGACGGAAGCGGAACCGTCCGGCAGAACCGGAAGATCCAGGTGACGGTGCCGAAGGGGGTAGAGAACGGCTCAAAAGTCAGGCTTACTGGCCAGGGGGAGCGCGGTTCGGCCGGTGGCGTGCCGGGAGATCTGGATATCACCTTCAAGGTGAAGCCTCATCGGTTCTTCCAGAGGGATGGATTGGACCTGGAGGTGACGGTTCCCATCAACATCGCACAGGCGTCTCTGGGATCGAAGATCAAAGTCCGCACTCTCGACGGGAAAAAGGTCGTGCTGCGTATTCCTCCCGGGACCCAAACCGGGACCCGTTTCAGGATCCGTGGCCAGGGGGTGGAGAAGGGTGGGAGAATCGGGGACCTCTTCGTAGAGGTGAAGCTGGAAGTTCCAGACGAGCTTTCAGCCGAAAGCCAGAAACTCATGGAGGCTCTGGCGACGGACGCGGAGCTCAAATACTGAGCCGTCGTCGATCAGGAGAGGCCCTTCGCCCCGGGTTCAAACCCTGCTTAAAATCCGTCCTCCGCCCAGGACTCGTTCATCGGAGAAAAGGACTCCGGACTGGCCCGGGGTGACGGCGAACTGAGGATCAAGCAGGGCCAGGCCCAATACCTCTCCCTCAACGCTTTCGACACGGGCAGGACAGGCTATTCCACGGTGCCGAAGTTGAACCTGGATCTCGGCGCCTACCGCCAGCGGGTCCGCCAGCCAGTTCAAACCCTCAAGGAAGACCCTGTCGGCGAGCATCTCGTTCCTGGGCCCCACCACCACCTCACGCGTTTCCGGCCTCACCGCGACCACGAACATGGCCTCCGGGAATCCCCCGGGAAGGCCCTTCCGCTGCCCGACGGTATAGCCGGCGTAGCCCTCGTGGCTTCCCACCCTTTCACCCTCGGCGGTCACGATGGCCCCAGGTTGAAAAGCTTGATGTGTGGTTGGCAGACGTTTCCGAAGCAGGTCCCGGTAGTCTCCGGTAGGAACGAAACAGATCTCTTGGGATTCCGGTTTGTCGGCCGTAACCAAGCCCCGGTCCCTTGCCAGGGCTCTTACCTCCGCCTTCGAATGGTTTCCGAGGGGAAAGTGGAGGAAAGGCAGGGAAGATCTGGGTAATCCCCACAGGAAATAAGCCTGGTCCTTCGCCCGGTCTGCGCCCCTCAGGAGGATCGGGCCATGCGGGCCGCCCCTTTCCACCCGGACATAATGGCCGGTAGCGATCCCGTCAGCGCCCATGTCCTGGGCCCGGCTCAGAAGGTCGCCGAACTTGGTAAAGGAGTTACACCGGACGCAGGGGTTTGGAGTTCTTCCGTTGGCGTACTCGTCCACGAAGTTGTCGATGACATCCCGGGTGAATTCCTCCTCCACGTCGAAGACCGAGTGGGGAATCTCCAGGGCCCGGGCCACGGTTTTTGCGTCTTGCACACCTTCCAGCCCGCAGCAACTCTTCGCGTGGGAGGCCTCACCGGTATAGCAGAAGGTCCTCAGAGTCGCGCCTACGACCTCGTGGCCCGCCTCCACCAATAGCGCAGCCGCCAGGGATGAATCCACCCCCCCGGACATGGCAACAAGGATCCGGCTCACGGAGAGCTCCTGGGGTGGTCCGGTCGTGACATGGGCGAGGGCTAGAAGGGTGTTGCGAAAAGGAGGCGAGCCTCGTTTCGAGCGCCACGGGGCCATATGCAAGGCGGGGCTTCGAAGGCATAGCCATGCGCTACGTCGAGAAGTCCCAACGATGCAGATGGCCCCGTGCCGTCGGGGCGAGCGGCCTGCCCGCTGGCAGGTTCGCGGTGGTCTTCCGCGAGACCGCCAAGCGCAGCGGAGGCGAAACCCGAAGGGCACAGGGAGGTTGCGGCGCTATACTTCGTCAGAACTCCTCTCCGATGCTTCAGCATCGCCATCGTCGTCCTTCCTTGTCTAGCATCCGCAAGCTCCCTATGCGAGGCCGCACCCCCTTTTCGCAACACCCTTCTAGAACGTCGAGACGGGGAGGGCTCCCAAGGAGGGGACCTGAAGCGTCTCACGGGTCCAGAACGGCTCACCGTACTCGACCCGAATGAGGGATCCCACTCTGGCCGCGTGGGCCTTGATTTGCTCTTCCAAGGACCTGCCCCCTCCAGGGAAAATCTCACCGGCTTGAACAGTGCCTCCGAACTGGGAGTTGTATGCGGCCACGGCGGCCAGCTTTCTGTCCATCTGCTCGGAGATGTCCACCACGAAAGTGGGTTTTTGCGGCTCCTCCCGGAAGGAGAGGGCGTGCACCACCTTGTGAGGTCGATGAGGTGCTCCTCGTGCCGGAAAGTTCTTCAAACCCGCTAGATAGGCGGAGTCGTAGACCAACTCTGCCGCCGCTCTGTGGTCCGGATGCCGTCCCTGGAGCCAATGGGTGATGACGGTCCGGGGTCTCAGCTCCCGCAGGAGCCCTGCGACGATGATCCGGGCCTTCGGTGTGTTCTGCAGGTTGGCGTCGTGGAGCTCCGCGTTCCTCCGGACCGCAAGGCCGAGGAGCTCGGCGGCGGCATCGGCCTCCCGCGCTCGGAGCTCAGGTGATCCCTGGCTCCCCATCTCCCCTCGGGTGAGGTCCAGCACACCGGTGCGTTCCCCTATTTCCTTGGAGACCAGGAGAGACCCACCACAAATCAGCTCCGCATCGTCGGGATGAGCTACGACGGCTAAGACGTCGAGAGGTTCCATAGTGGTGTTCGAAGCTGGAGGAACGGTCGGGATGCGGCCCAGTTGCCGCCCTTATTCGTAACGAAGGGCGTCCACCGGATCCAGTCTGGAGGCCCGGACGGCCGGTAGCAACCCGAACAACATCCCGGTCAACAGAGCCATGGTCAGAGCCGCCAAAACCGACCAGACGGGGATGGAGGCCGGGATGGGTGTGGCCCTCTCCACCAGCTCGGCCGCAACGGCCCCCAGGATCATGCCTGATGCTCCGCCGAGGAACGTGAGAACCCCGGCCTCGACCAGGAATTGCCAGAGGATCTCCCTTCTCGTGGCGCCAACAGCCTTCCGGACGCCGATCTCGCGGGTACGCTCGGTGACGGAGATCAGCATGATTCCGATCACCCCCACACCTCCTACCATGAGCCCTACGGAGGAGAGGGCGAGCATCACAATAAAAAAGACACCGGTCAGCTGATTGAACATGTCCACCAGCTGGGAGGACTGGAGAATGGCGAAGTTGTTTTCTTCCTGTGGACCGAGACCCCTGAGGGTCCTGAGGAGGCTGATGATCTGGTCCTGGACGATCTCCGTCGGGACCCCTTCCTCGGGGACCACCAGGACCTGGAAAAACATGTCGTCGGCCTTGAGACGCTTCAGTGCCGCCGTGAAAGGAACGACGGCGAAGTGCTGGACCACATCGGAGAACACGTTGTCGCCGATGTCAAAAACCCCAATCACGGTGAAGAGCTCGTTGACGGCCCGCCGGCCCGATGCGATCCGCACCCGCTTCCCGATGGGATCGAGGGAGCCAAAAAGTTCTTCGGCCAGCGCGGTGGAGATGACGATGACCCCCCGCGCCTGCTCGACCTCTGTCCGAATGAAATTCCGTCCCGCCGAGAAGTCTCCGATAGTATATCCGGTCCATCCCTCGGAATCTGCGCTGGCCTGTACGCCTCTGACCCGCCGGCCTGCATAGGAGATGGAGAGGCTCATGTCGAAGTCCACGATGGCCTCGCGGACGGCTGGCAGACGGCCGATGCGTTCGGCTTCCAAGGGGGTGATCTTTGGCTTGTTCCACCAGGGTGGGCGACCCGAACCGTCTGTCACGATGCGCACGTCGGTCATGTCGAACCGCGTCACGATCAGGTTCTCTTGACCTGCCGATTCGAAGGCTTCCAGCACGCTGCTTCGGATTCCGGTGATGAGGGCCGCCATGGTGACCACCACAGCCACGCCGATGGCCACGCCGAGGATCGTGAGGCTGGTTCGGACCCGGTTGGCGTTGATGGCGGACAGGGCGATCCGGACCCCTTCCTCCAACATGCCCCAAGCCCCTCCCGGGGCTCCGTTGGGATTACTCATAACGGAGCGCGTCGACCGGGTCGAGTTTGGCCGCACGGGCGGCGGGGTAGACCCCTGCGATCATCCCGACCGCGACACCCAACCCCACCCCCAGGGTCACCCACTCCGGAGCTACCGCGGCGGGCATGGGGGAGAGGGCGGCCACCAGCCAGGCCAGGGCGATGCCCACCGCTACTCCGATGGCGGCACCCACGCCCGACAGGGTCGCCGACTCGATCAGGACCTGGACCACGATGTCACGCCGTCGGGCTCCGATGGCCTTCCTGACACCGATCTCCCGGGTACGCTCCATGACCGAGACGAGCATGATGTTCATGATCACGATCCCGCCCACCACCAGAGAGATTCCCACCAAGCCTGGGAGGGCGGTAAAGAGGACTCTGGATATGGTGTCCCAGAAACCCAGGGATTCTTCGGCTGTTTCCAGCTCGAAGCTGTTGGGTTCGGAGGGCCGGAGACCGTCTTTTGTCCTCATGATGGCTTCGATCTCCATCATGGCCGGCTGAATGTCCTGCGGGGTTTCGGTTTGAACCAGGATGTTTTCGATGAACCCCCTAGGGCTCACCACCGTTTGGATCGGAGAGAGGCCGGGGGCGATGGCCCGGTTGTCCAGGGAGATTCCGAAGATCGACCCTTGCTCCTCCAGGACACCGATGATCCGGTAAGGGAACCCCCGAATGCGGACCGATCTCCCCAGGGGATCCAGTCCCTGGAAGAGAACCTCGGCGGTCCTTATCCCCAGGATGACCACGGCCACGCCGCGTTCCGCTTCTTGGGCGCTGAAAGGCCGGCCCCGTTCCACCACCAGGTTCCGGATCTGGAGGAGTTCCGGCGGACCGGCCGAAATGATTACGTTTTCGACCTTCCTGCCGTTGTCTCCCTCCAGCGTTCCCATGTTGTCACTCTCGGCCGCGACGATGGCGGGGACCGTGAGGTTTTCCTTGATGATCTCGGCGTCCTCGTGGGTGAGGCGCCGCCGCCGGGCCCACTGTCTGGCCTCCCTTGTGCCCGCCTGGATCTGGACGGAGGGAGCCCGGGTGATGGTGATGGTATTGATGCCGAAGATTTGACTGGCGAAGTCCTCCTTGATGTACTGGTCCATCCCCTCCACGACGCTCACCACCACCAGGAGGAACATGACCCCGATGATCACACCCAGGAGTGAGAAGAAGCTTTTCAGCTTCTCCGTCCTGATCTGCGTCAGAGCCAGAAAGACGCCTTCCCAGACATTCATGCCGCGGAGCCCCTGGGTCGACGCCTCGGAGGGGTTGGCGAGAACATCATGCGCAAGATCATGGGCCTGACTGGCTCCCCTCTCCAACCTCCTCCTCCAACAACCGAACCGGATCTTCGTCTTTTAATTCTCGGATTCTCTGGTAGGGTCCGGCGACAACGGTGTCCCCCACCTGGATCCCCGAGATCACCTCGAAATACTCCTGGCCCGTGATGCCGATCTCCACAGGAGTGAAGTACGCCAAACCTTCACGCACGATGAAGACGCCTTCAATATCCTGGGCCTGCTGACTTCTGGCGACCGGGCCTTCCGGTCTCTGCTCCTGTTGAACGTTCGACGGTTGTTCGTCGAGCTCCGCTCCGCCGGAGACCGAATCCCCTTCCGGTTCCCTCACCGTCAGGGAGATGATGGGAATGGAGGCCACCCCCGTCCGGGTCGCCGTGATGATGTCGGCCGTGGCGGACAGGTCAGGGCGCAGCTGGAGCCCGGGATCGTCAAGCGTGATCACCACCTCGAAATCGATGGCTGCCGTCTGGCCGGTCCCCGCGGTCTGTGAGGGAGGGCGGATAGCGCTGTTTCCGATTTCCGTGACCCTACCGCTGAACGTCCGATCTGGAAATGCGTCGAGCTCGAGGATCGCGCTGTCCCCCAGGGCGATTTCGGGGACGTCCGTCTCGTCGACCTCCATGACAGCTTCCACGACCGAAAGATCACTGATGGTGAGGATGAGGCTCCCGGGGTTGTTCATGGTACCCAGCACGACCGTCTCGCCGGCTTCCACGTTCAACCGTGTGACTTTCCCGGACATGGGCGCCGTGATGATGGTCTTCGCCAGCTGGTCCTGAGATTCCTCCAACGCAGCGTCTGCCTGGGACACCCCGAACTCGGCGGCCTCAAAAAGGGCCTGGGCGACTTCGAGGTTCGTGGCTGCGTCCTCTACCTGCTGCCGGCTCACCAGCGTGGAATCACGAGCCCATAGGGATGCCATCCGAGTGTTGTCCCGGTCCGACCGAAGGAGGTTGGCCCGCTGTTGGGCCGCCTGGGCTCGAGCCTGGGAAAGTGTGGCTTGGGCCCTGGACACCGCGGCCTCCAGCTGACTGGGATCGATTCGAAGAAGAACCGTGCCTTCGGTGACGTCATCGCCTTCTTCGACATTCAGCTCGATGATGCGTCCCATGACGTCGGCGCTGATGTCCACGGCCCGTCTTGCCCGCACGTTCCCGCTGGCGGTGACGGTCGCTACCAGGTCCCGATTCTGTACCTCCTCCATCCGGACCTCCAGGCCTCGTCCGTTCCCGCCTTGGAGGATGCTGATGACCGTGGCCGAGCCCAGCACCAGAACCAGAGCGACGCCAACGATAATCTTCCCGCGTTTGGTCATGAATCTATGCCTTTCCGGACTGCCTTACGGGGTCCGAAGAGATGTCCCGACTACGTTTTCAAGACTCGCCAACGCATCGTGATACGCAAAAATGGCGGCGATTCGATCCCGATCGGCTCCCGCCTTCACGGTTTCGGCTTCGACAAGCTCAAGAAAGGTAGCTAATCCCAGGCGATACCGTTCCTGGGCCAGCCGGAGCTGCTCATCGGCCCAGACCTGGTTCTCCTCCTCGATCAGTGCCGCCTCATAGGCCGTGTTCAGGGTTGCCAGTCCGCTGGCGATATCGGCCTTGAGGGCCAGCTCCGAGTTCCTGAGTTGATACTGGATGTCGTCCTCTGCTATACGGGCAGCTTCCAGATCCCGTTGGCGTCGCCGGCCCTGAAAGATAGGGATGCTGATGGAGAAAGACGCCGACGGAGGTTGCCGAACGAAGTCGAAGGGGAACGAGTTGTTCTGGTTGATCACAGCCTGCCGTTCGGCTTCCGTGAAGAGGAACTGGGAGCAGTCCGTTGGGGGCAGAGGATCCGCAAGCCGGGAATAGAGGTCGTTGGTGGCCTCGCAGTTGGCGATCCTCCCGAGGGCCGCCCCTTGAGCTTGGGCCACCAGGAAATCCGGATTTGATGCCTCACGGGCAAACCCGCTGGTCCCGGCCGTGAGTGACAGCGTTGGGAAGTACGCGGACCGGGCCATCTTCACCGAATATTCTTGGACCTTCTGAGAAGCCCGGAGGCTCCGGAGGGAGGGGTTCCTCTCAAGAGCCAAGGAGACCAGCTCCGATTCCCTCCATCGAGGTTCGGCCAACGCGAAGTCGGTGACCAGTGAGAACCCGTCCTGGGGATCCAGCCCCATGGCCTGAGCCAAGCGGAACTTCCCTGTTCGAACCGCATTCTCGCTCACCAAGACCTGGACCCTTGCACGGCCCACCGCCACCTCGGCCTGCCGGGTGTCCAGAGGCGTCCCGGACCCCACCTCCAACTGCCCCTCTGCAAGCCTCAGATTGCCCTCTGCCCGTTCCAGCTCCTGTTGGGCTACCGAGAGGGCTTCCTCCTGCCGAAGGACCTCCAGGTAGGCCTGGGTGACCTGGAACACCACCCCGGCTTCGCTGGCTTCTCCCTGGGCCACTTGGGCATCCCGATCTGCCTTTGCCTGGGGGAGGGCCAGGAGTACACGCCCATCAAGAGTGTACGAGAGGCCCAGGCTGTAAGATGAAAAGTAGTAGGACGGTTGGTTTCCGAACCCCAATTCGGTCAGGGTCACGCTTCCTACCTGACGCTCACCGGATCCCTGCCAGGAGAAGCTTGAGCTGGCGCTGGCCGAAGGAATCAAGGCTCCGTAGGCGGCCTTGATGTTCCAGTCAGCGATCTCGGTGTTGTTGAGCTCGGCCTGGTGCAAAGGACTGAACCGGTTGGCGATCTGAACAGCCTCTTCCAAGGAGAGCGCTTCCGGAATCAACTGCTGGCCGAGGACGGGCGAATCAGCCCAAGAAACAAAAAGGAGGGCTGCTAGAAGCGCCCCCGAATATCGATGGGTCGTCACAGCGGTACTCCTTAGAAAGAGCGATGCGAAACGGGCGCGACCGCGCCCCACCTTTCGCAAACCCTTCTGACGGTAGGGGGACGTGAGAACACATGGTCGGAGAACTCTACGGCCTGCCGAAGGCCACGGTTTCATCGGCATATCCTATTCCAATCGGGTTCCGCTCATCAGGGATGATACGAAGCCCGTGCAATGTGTCTTCAATGGGGAGGATTGGGGATGGTCAACCGAGAGATTCTCTTTCAGCCGTATACCCCTGGGAAGGGATCTCGAGGCGGAGAATCCGGCCCTGGTTGTCGAACCAAATGTCCCGGGACGAGTTGCCCCCTTCGAGGTGGAACCGGCGAGCGTCGGGCACCAGGATTCCCCCGACCCGTATCTCCTCCCGGCCGACCAGGGAGAGAGTCATTCGGCTTTGCTGGCCACCGCGCGGGGCAAGGATACTCAGTGACACGGCGGGCCCGTTTTCCAGGAATGGATTGAGTAGGTAATGGTGATGGACGACGCCTTGATCGAGGAGGATGGAACCGGGTCCTGCCCGGAACTCTCTGAGCTGTTCGCCGGACGCCGAAACGGTCCGGACCAGGTATCGGTCCCCCGGAACGCGTACGGAGATGTCCGTGGCCTCCGTCCCGGTCACCCTGATCTGATACTCGGAAACATCGAGGGTAGCGCCTTGGACATCCATGGCCGGAGCCAGGCCGATGGCACCGGTTGCCAGCTCCAGATCCACGGTCCCAGTGAGGAAGAACCGGCCTTGTTGGCTCGGTCCGATCTGCCGAATCGAGAACTCTTCCCGGCCCACCTCCTCACCGTTCAGGTAGATCCGGAACGCGTTTTCGTCCACGACCACATTCTGGCCGTAGGCCCCCAAGGGAAGCAGGGTCAGCAAGAGTGTGGTTGTTGCCAACGTGCGATGTTTCATGAGGCAGCGTTCCTCTTTGGGTGTACCTCTCCTTTACCTCCTGTTGGTACCCTTTCAGTCACTGGAGGGTTCGCGAAACTGACTGTTCCCGCTGGGCCCTTCGGACGAAGGAACGTCCACGGAAAGGATCTCTGCGAGCGATTCTACGTATCGATAAAAGATGGCTTCTCCTTTCGACGCTGAAGCTCGAGAGGGAAACCCCAGAGTACCCCTGGATCCTGGCGGGGGTGTGGCAACCCTTCCCTGGGCATATCTTCGGTAGGTCCTGGGGTCGGGCACGACGTCTGCTGCCTGGCCGATCCTCACCAGGTTCGGGGCCAGATACAACATCAGGGATGTTTCCAGCTCCCCGCCATGTTCTGAAAGGGGCGAAGCTTCGAGGAGATTGCCTACGTCGATGGTAAAAATGTTCACCACCGTTGTGGTGGAGGAGGAGGTCATCGCCATGAGCAGGGCATCCAGATGAGGCTCGTGCTGGTACGCGGTCAGGAGGATGAACTCCTGAATCCCATGGTCCTCCCATTTCGCCAGCAGTTCGTTCAAAGCCCTGTGAAGTGTTTTCCGCTGGATGCCTGTGGACCCGGCATAGGACTCCTTCCCCGGGTTCCAGACACCATATTCGAAACTTGGTGCCAGGAGAATCCTGGACCTTCTGGATACTTCCTGAGCCACCCTCTCGACGATGAAGGTATTGGTGCCCAAAGGGAGATGGGGCCCGTGTTGAACGAGGGCACCAACGGGGAGAATGAGGCGCGGATCGGTGGCCAAGATCCGTCCTACTTCGGGCCAAGGCAGGTGGCCAAGGGACCATGACGGATCGAGACTCCCACGTGCCGCTTTCCCCGAGTAGAACTCTGGCTCAGTCCTCATGGCATATCCTCTGGGCGGGTGTTCTGGGCCTGGCCGCGTGGACCCGTTGGCCCGTTCCCTGGTGGCTCCTGATACCGGCAGGATGCTTCCTGCTCTGGGCGCTCCGGTCCAGACCGAGGAGGCGCCTCCAGGCGGTTGCCGCTCTATCCCTCCTGGCTGGGACAGTATTGGGCTTCGCGGCCCAAAGCCAGCTGCGGCCACCCGGTCCCGAGGAAGACAGCCTCTGGACTCGGGAGGCCGACCGGGTGGGGGAGGATCTGACCCAGCGGTTCGAAGCACTCCTGGAGTCGGGGGATCGGGCCGTCCAGGAGGCGACGGCCCTCATGGCTGGCCCCGTCGCCACCGACCTCCAGGGGGGGCTTTCCCGGATTCGCCGGCGGTGGAGTGTGTCCGCGCTGGCGATCTACGATGAAGAGGGGCAGCCACTGGCTTGGGTGGGGATCCATCGAGGAAAGATGCCGGACGCAATTCGTAGGGCGGAAGCTCCCTACTCATTCGCAGGGGGACCCCTGTTCCGGTACCTCTACTTTACTACGACTCTGCGGGATGGCAGAGGCACGGCCGTAGCCGCGATCCTCCTCCAGGCAAACCTTCCGGCGGGGCTGGAGGGATCGGGTTTCGCCTCCCGTTTCGGGCGTGAAACCGGGATTCCCGTCGAAATCCTTCCCCCTCAACGCGCGGTCCCTGAGCGGGTGGTCCTGGAACTGGAATGGGCCGAAGAACCGCTTCTCAGCGTAGAGATGTCCGACCTGACTCCCGAGGAGCTCTGGGAGTCCCGGGTCCGGTTCTGGGTAAGGTTCGTAGGCCTCACGGCTTTGGTGGCCTGGGGCCTACTGGTTGTTGGGTCCAGGGGGTTTTCGGGGCACGGTCCTGGGGTAGCGGTTTCGTTGGTAGGGCTAGCTCTTCTCCTACCCGCTCACCACCTGGCTCCGGGGATCGCCCTTACCTCCCCGGCCCAATTCCTTCTTCCCGGCCCCTTCGAGGTGAGCCTCGGGCAGGTTCTGGCTTTTCTGGTGGGCCTCGGGGTGCTTTGCGGCCTTCTCCCCCTCCGGAGGTGGAGGAGGGCGAGGCCCCTTTTGGTGGGCGGGGCCCTGGCGGTGGCTTTTCCGTTGTCCGAAGCGTTCATGCGGGCTGGTCCCTCCGCCGCCCTCCTCTCAAGCGGTCCCGAGGGGTTCTTCCCATACCAGCTCGCTCTCGGGCTCCTCTTGGGACTGGTGGCGTACCTCGCCCTCAGCCTCAGCGGATGGGATAGGAAGAAGCCCACGAGCCTTCCGTTATTGGCGGCTGGATCGATCCTCGCCCTGGCCCTCTCGTTCATTCTGGCCCTTCAAGCCCGCTCCGGTCCAGGCATTCCTTCTTTTGCCCTGGCCGCATTTGCTGTGGCTGGGTACCTGATGGCGCTGGGCATGCGCGGGAAGATCCGAGGTAGCTACACTCTCATATGGGTCATGGCAGCTCTCCTCGGGGCGAGTGCGGCCCTTCCTGCTGCTTGGGGCACCCAAATCCAGGCTCGAATGGGGGAAGCCGAGGCTCAGCTGGGGGACCTTGGAGCCGAGGCGGATCCCTACCTGGAGTTCCGACTCCACGAGATGGCGGAAGCGGCCGATTCCCTGGACGCCTACTTCGCTTCCCCGGTGGAGCTCCTCTTCGAGATCTGGGCTTCTACCGGCACACACGGTGACCCCCTTCCCATGTGGATCACACTGTGGTCCCCCGGAGACCTTCCGCAGGAGAACCTCTCCATGGGAGTCCACGGTCCTCGGCCACTGGAGGTGGACGACCACCTGGACGAAGCCCGGGGGGAAGGCAGGCCTGTAATCCGGCATTTGGAGTTGGAGGACGCACGGTATGTCCTCCTCGTCCCCTTGGATGGGGATCGGGTCCTTTCAGCCTGCGTCCCGCCCCTGGGATCGACTGCCATCTCCTCGGCCCTCGGACCCATCTTCGCGGCCATGGGCCAGCCCGGGGTGGGCCCGCTGAGCCTGGTTCCGGTCCGGTCCACCCAGGGGTTAGGAGGGGAAGGGGTAGTGGAATGGGACCGTGGAGAAGAGGGGTGGCGAGGAAACACTCTCCTCCGATTCGGCGACGGTGGGTATCTCGCCCGGCAGGCCGTGTCTCTCCCCAGACCCATCAACCTCTTGGCGAGGGGGACGCTTGCCCTGGTCCTCGATCTTTTGCTTCTCCTGGCTGTTTGGGGCCTCGGTAGGGCCATGGCCAGGGGCCGGGATATCCGGCCACGGGACGCCTTCAGGATCCTCGGAAGTTTTCGGGCTCGGGTCACCTTTGCCCTGTTCGGGTTTTTCTTCCTCTCCATCGCAATCTTCGGAACCCTGGCGTTCAGGACCCTGTCCGGTGCCGCCGAAAGGACGGCCTCCGCAATCGCGGAACGGTTGGTGGAGGATGGAGCCTTGGGCTACCTGGACGTGTCGGGCCAGATGGAGCTCCTGGCACAGGAGGTTGGTGCGGACCTGCTGGAGTACAGGAACGGGGAGCTCATCGAAGGGTCGGCCGAAGAGTTGGTGGAGCTGGGGCTGTATGAGGGATGGGTGCCGGAGCCCATTTTCCGGACGCTTGAGGACCAAGCGGACGTCAGGGGTACCCACCAGGCCTCCTTGGCCCGGTGGGAGTACGTCATGGCCTTCCGGCGCCTCCCCGATGGGGACATCCTTGGGACACCCGTCCCGGTGGAGGCCGGTGCTACGGCTCTCCGACGGCAGGAGGTGGCAGACCTATTGGGCTTCGCCATCGTCCTCGGGGCCGCCCTCTCCTTGGCTTTGGCGTTCCTGGTCGGAGGAACCCTCACCCGGCCCATCGAAACCCTCCAAGTTGCCTCCGAACGGGTTGGATCGGGGAATCTGAAAGTCCGCCTTCCGGCCGACCGCAGTGACGAGTTCGGATCGGTGTTCAGTGCGTTCAACAGGATGGTCTTGGGGATCCGCCGAGCACGCCGTGCCCTCCTCAGGACCACCCGCCGAACGCAGGCCATCGTGGAAGAAGCGGCCACCGGGGTCGTGGCCCTGGATTCCTCCGGGCTGGTAACGCTGGTTAATCCGAGGGCGGAGGCCCTCCTAAAGGAGGAGATCCAACCCGGAGAGCCTCTGCCGGGGAGGGAAGGGGAGGCGAAAGAACTCACCCGGTGGGTGGACCTCTACTTTCGAGATGGTCTCAGGGAAGCCACCACCGAGCTCCAGATGGGGAGGCGACGAATCCGAGTGAGGGCCCGGCGGGTGACGGGAGAGGACCCCTTCGCAGGCGCCGTTCTGAGCTTGGAGGACGTCACCGACGAGCTCCGGACCGAGAGGATTCTGGCCTGGGGTGAGATGGCCCAGCAGGTGGCCCACGAAGTGAAGAACCCTCTCACCCCCATCAAGCTCAGCGTGCAGCACCTGCAAAGAGCCTGGGAAGACCGGCGGGCGGACTTCGGGGATATCCTGGGAAAAAACGTCGGCGTGATTCTCCGGGAGATCGAACACCTTGCTGCCATCGCCAAGAGCTTCTCCCGATTCGGGGCGCCAAAAGCGGCCGGGGAGGTGCCCCTGGAGGCCGTTGACGTCCGGGCGGTGACCGGAGAAGTCATGAATCTGTACAGGGGCGGGGAAGGAGCTCTGGAGTTCGAGTCCGCAGTGTCGGGCGAGATACCCTTGGTCCAGGGCAGGGAAACAGAGCTTCGGGAAGTCCTCATCAATCTCCTGGAGAATTCCCGAACGGCCATTCCCGAGGAAGGGAAAGTGGTCATCGACGCCGAGCGCACCACCCAGGGAGTGGAGATCACCGTTCGTGATAGCGGTAAAGGGATATCTCCAGATCTGCTGCCACGGATCTTCGAGCCCCATTTCTCGACGCGATCCACCGGCACGGGCCTGGGTTTGGCCATCGTCCGGCGATTGGTGGAATCGTGGGGAGGGAGCGTGACGGCCGAAAGCAGGGAAGGCGAAGGAACCGAGGTCCGGATTCTGGTTCGGCCATGGGGTGAAAGCGCTGGCGACGGCGACGGAACGGAGGCGGAGGAATGATTCCTTGGAGTTGAGGGATTGGATGGTGGATCGGGAGGAGCGGATCGCGGCCCTTTGGCTGGCTCGCCTGCGCTCCAGGGAGGGACAATCCGGTGACGGGAGGGACGGCCTCCTGGGGTTTCTCCTGTCGAGCCTCGTGGTATTCCTGTCCAGGTGCCTCGGAGGAAAGAAGGACCTGGGCGAGGAGGTCTGGCACCAAGCCACCTATCTCTACGGTTCGCTTGCCCTCAGGCGGGCCCTTTCAGCCGGGGAGGTGGTGGAGGAGCTCGGGATCCTCAGGGAGATTCTGCTCAAGCTTCTGTTGAAGAATCCGGCAGATAGCTGGGAAAGCCGGTCGTTCCAGCGGGACCTGCTGACGTTGAACCGGCTCTTGGATCAAGGCGTCGTCAGGGCCAGCGTGGCCTATGTCGACGATCTGTTCTTCGCCCACCTTCAGGGATCCGGGATTCCGGAAGGCGTAACCCCGGATCTGGTGGAAGAAACCCGACGTCAGTTGGAAGGACTCAGAGCCGATCTGGACGGCTGAACCGCACTTTCCCGGGTGATCCGGTTTTGAACCGGCACCAGGAGTGAAGTTTGGATGAAGGGTGACGAGGGAAGCACCGCACGGACCAGGCCCCTGGGTGATATGCCCTTGGGGGAGCTTCAGCCGGCGGCTCAGGAGGTGGCGGATTGGATTACTGGGTATCTGACCAGTGTTTCAGAGTACCCTGTTTTGGCGCAGGTCCAGCCGGGGGAGATTCGGTCGAGGCTACCCCTCCAACTCCCCGAGGCTGGAGAATCGTTCCCGGCCATCTTCCGGGACTTCGAGGAGTTGGTGCTCCCGGGCGTGACGCACTGGAATCACCCAGGCTTCTTCGCCTATTTCTCCATCACCGGATCGGCCCCCGGTGTCCTGGGCGAAATGTTGGCTTCGGCCCTGAACATCAACGCCATGGTCTGGCGGAGTTCCCCTGTGGGGACCGAGTTGGAGGAGCATGTCCTGGCATGGCTCCGGGACCTCCTGGGCCTTCCGGAGGAGTTCGACGGGACAATCAACGACACGGCCTCCTCTTCTTCCCTTTACGCTCTCGCGGCCGCAAGAGAGGCCAAGCTCCCAGAAACGGGAGCCCACGGCCTCTGCGGTGAACCCCCCTGCCGTTTTTATGCCTCCGAGCAGTCCCACGCCTCCATCGACAAAGCCGTCATCACCTTGGGGTTCGGACGGAACGGAATCAGGAAGATTCCCACGGACGAGGCTTTTCGGATGGACCCGGCGGAACTCCGAAAGGCGGTCGAGGAGGATCTCGAGGCGGGGATTAAGCCGTTGGGTGTCATAGCAACCCTCGGGACGACCGCCACGACCAGCGTGGACCCGATCGCCCAGATCGTGGACGTGGCCAAAGAGTACGATCTCTGGGTCCATGTCGACGCGGCTTATGGAGGGCCTGCCGCTGCTGCTGAAGAGTTCCGACCGCTTTTTTCGGGCTGGGAGAGGGCCGATTCCGTCGTGGTGAACCCACATAAGTGGCTCTTCACCCCCATCGACTGCTCCGTTCTTTATGTGCGGGATCCCGAACAGCTGAGAAGGGCGTTCAGTCTCACGCCGGAGTACCTCACCACTGCCGAGACCGGTGTTGCCCGAAACCTCATGGACTACGGGATGTCACTGGGTCGGAGATTCCGGTCCTTGAAACTCTGGTTTGTCCTACGGTACTTCGGGGCCGAAGGGATCCGTGACCGGATCCGGCAGCACGTGGCCATGGCTAGGGAGGTGGCGGTTTGGGTAGACGCCGAAGGCGGATGGGAGCGGGTCGCCCCCGTGCCTTTCAGCACCGTGGTTCTGAGGTATGCCCCGGCCGTTCGCTCAGGGGAAGAACAGGACCGGATCAACCGGGCCATCATGGACCGGGTCAACGAGTCCGGGGAGTTCTTTCTCTCTCACGCCGCGCTGAACGGACGCTTCTGTCTACGCATCGCCATTGGCAACCTCAGGACCCGGTGGGAGGACCTGGAACGGTGCTGGTCTCTCCTCAAGGAAGCTGCAGCGAAGGAGGCCGAAGCAGCGGTCAGCTAGGTCCCTTTCAGGCCCCGGCTTCGCGAGAGGGTGCCAAGGGCCCTCAGCCGGTTCAGCCGACCTCCAGCTGATCCGCTCTGGGCCAGGCGAGGACCATGGCCACCAGGGCCAAGCCGGCCATGGTGAATCCCCCGGCCATCTCACCGGTGAGGAGCACACCCACAAGAGCGATTAAGGCTCCTCCCTCCCGAAGGGCGAACCCGACGATGGTGGTCGTCCTGTGCCAGGCTATCGTCTCTCCCTCGTCTGCCTCCCGGGGAGGTCGGTTGAAGAGTCGGGGCAGGAAGAAGGCCGTAAGGATAGCCACGAGGGCAACGAGGTTGAATAGGAGTCCCAGGTAGGCGGGAAGGCCTTCGGGCGGGGAGAAGCTTCCGCTGCTCAGGAGGTACCAGACCACCGCTCCGAGAATCACGACTCCCATGAGAATCCCGAAGCAGATGATACCGAGTTGCCTCAGGTGTGCTTGGACCGCCTCGGACGGATTTCGCACGGCAGAACCTCCATTCGGATACAGCCTAGGCTTCGTCGGCCACGAAGCATCGTAACAAAACCCCCTCCGGAGAACGAGCCTCCGAAGGGGGTGCGTACTGTCGGGTCGGGGTCTTCAGGTGGACCCGAACCCGAAGGTCAATCCAGCTCCCTGACTTCCCGAACCAGGTCCTGCATGGACGGCTTGGCCGACCCGAAGAACATCATGGATTTTTCCATATAGAAGAGGGGATTGTCGATCCCGGCGAAGCCTGGGCTCAGGCTCCTCTTCATAATGATGACGTTCTTGGCGTAGTCCACGTCCAGGATGGGCATTCCGGCGATCACACTCTGCGGGTTCCGGGCCTCGGGGTTCACCACGTCGTTGGCGCCGACGATGAGAGCGACGTCCGTGTCCTTGAACTGGTCGTTGATCTCTTCGTCGTCGTAGAGCTGATCGTAGGGCACGTCGGCCTCGGCCAGTAGCACGTTCATGTGCCCGGGCATCCGGCCGGCCACGGGGTGCACGGCGTATTTGACGTCGATGCCCCGGTCTTCCAGGAGGTCCTGGAGCTTCTTCAGGTCGTGCTGGGCCTGCGCCACCGCGAGGCCGTAGCCCGGGACGATGATGACGGACTGGGCATAACCCAGGATCATGGCAGCGCCTTCAGCATCCACGGAGCGGGCTGTTTTGTCGCCAGCGCCGATCTGGTCCGCCGTAGCGCCTTCGGTCCCGAACCCGCCGAACACCACGTTGGCCAGGGATCGGTTCATGGCCTTGCACATGATGTTGGTGAGGATCAGCCCGGAAGCACCCACCAGAGCGCCCGAAATGATGAGGACCATGTTCCCCAGAATGAACCCGGCCATGGAGGCCGCCAGCCCCGAGTAGGAGTTCAGGAGGGAGATGGCCACCGGCATGTCGGCGCCGCCAATGGCGTTCACCAGGAGGATCCCCAGGAGGAGGGCCACCCCGATGAAGGCCAGGAAGATGGTCATGTCCGGGTCCCAGCCCACCATGTAAACGCCTGACACGATGATGAAAAGGAAGAGCACCGCGTTCAGGAACCGCAGGAAGTTGTTGGTCACCGGGTTTCCGGTGATGTAGCCGGCCAGCTTCCCGAAGGCCACGGCCGATCCGGAGAAGGTCACCGCACCGATAAGCATGGCCAGCATGATGGTGGAGCCTGGCCCGGCTGGGAGAACGCCAGCCTGCTGGAGGTTCAAAAACTCCGCGCCGGCAACCAGAGCCGAAGCCCCGCCGCCGAATCCGTTGAATATGCCCACCATCTCGGGCATGGCCGTCATCTTCACCATCCTGGCCGCCGTCGCCCCAACCAGGGAGCCGATGAGCACCCCTGTGATGATCCAGGTCCAGGTCAGAATCTCCGTCTGGACCAGGGTCACAGCGATGGCGATAAGCATGGCGAGGGCCGCCATCTGATTCCCTCTTCGGGCCGTGGCCGGGGAGGAAAGCTGCTTAAGGCCGGCGAGGAAGAGGAAGGCCGAAATCAGGTAGGCCAGATCCGCGTAAAAAGTCACAGGATGTTCCTCGTTCTTGTGTTCGTAGTCTCGTCAAATCCGGGTATCATTCGCCGGACCTTATTTCTTTTTGAACATCTCGAGCATGCGATCGGTCACCATAAAACCGCCCACCACGTTGATGGTGGCGAAAATGATGGCGACCAGACCGAGGATGGCGACGATGGGCTCATCGCCCATGTCCGCCTTGGCCGAGATGATGAGTCCCCCGATGATGGCGATGCCGGAAATGGCATTCGCGCCGGACATGAGGGGCGTGTGTAGCGTCGGGGGCACCTTCGTAATGACTTCCTTCCCGGCAAGTGTCGCCAGGATGAAGACATACAGACCCACCAACATGATCGGCATGCTTTCCATTCAAGAATCTCCCGATGTGGAGGTTCGACCTTCTATCGTTCTCGCCGGCGTCAGCAGCGTATGAGCCTGTGACTCTGGCCGTGCTTAGCCCAGAGCCTCTCGCGTTGCGTCGTGCCGAATGTCGTTCTGATGGGTCACGCAAACTCCATCGATGACCTCGTTCTCGAAGTCCAGGTTCAAAGACCCGTCTTCCTTGTTCACCAGTTCCATCACGAAGGTGACGAGGTTCTTCGAGAACATCATGCTGGCGTGGTATGGCATGGTAGCCGGCAGGTTCACCGGGCCCAGGATCTGGACCTCGTTGTGAACCACCGTTTCCCCGGCCTGGGTCAGCTCACAGTTCCCGCCGGTCTCGGCCGCCAGGTCCACGATAGCGGAGCCGGGCTTCATGCTCTCCACCATCTCCTTCGTGATGAGGGTGGGGGCCTCACGTCCAGGGATCTGGGCCGTGGTCACGACCACGTCCACCTCTTTGACGGAGTCGGCGATGAGCTGCAGCTCTTGCTCATGCTGGTCCTCGGAGAGCTCTTTGGCGTAGCCTCCCTCGTCCTCCATGTCCCCCACGTCCAACTCCAGGAACTTCGCGCCCAGGCTCTCGCACTGCTCCTTCACCGCGGGCCGAACGTCGAAGGCTTCCATGACCGCGCCCAGGCGACGGAACGTGGCCAGGGCCTGAAGGCCCGCCACACCGGCACCCAACGTCAGGGTCTTGGCCGGCCGAACCGTTCCGGCGGCGGTCGTGAGCATGGGAAGGAACTTTCCGATGGCGTTTGAGCCCAGCAGGACAGCTTTGTACCCGGACACGGTGGCCTGGGAGGAAAGAATGTCCATGGATTGGGCCCGAGTGATCCTCGGCATGAGCTCCATGGCCATGGTGGTGACCCCAGCGTCGCGAAGGGCCTTCACGATCTCCAGGTTCATAGTGGGCTGGAGGGAGCTCACCACGATCTGGTCCTTGGCCAGGATCCCGACCTCTTCCACCGAGGTCGGCTGGACTTTCAGGATGATATCGGCGCCTGAGGCCGCCGAGGATGCATCCGGGGCTATGGTGGCCCCTTGTGCCTCGTACTCGGCGTCCAGGAAGCCGGCCTTGAGGCCCGCGTCCTTTTCCACCACAACGTCGATTTCTTTCTTTTTCAGGAACTTCACTCCGTCCGGAACCAGGCCCACACGCGTCTCGTTCGGATTGGTTTCCTTAAGGACCGCGACCTTCATGCGTCAACTCCGTGTCGAGGAGTACAGTTTAAAACGTCCGTGGTCTGCTTCGTTCGGCGGGGGGCGAAAGCAATAACCGTGCCCAGATCCAACCCTCCGCGCCGGCTCCGTCACCCCAAAAAAAGCTTGGGACTGTTCCTCAAGAGCCGAGGAAAACTAACGCTCTTTCCGGGGGTCGCAACGTCCGCTGACGGATGGGTACCACCCGGTCAGGTTCAGGTTTAGTGGGTCCTCTGCGGGACCGGGGAGCCACGGTGCTCCAGGGAAGGGGCAAGGAGGAGACTTCTTGTCCTATTCCGTGAGGTAAGACACCGCCTCCGAGAAGGTAGGGAACCGTAGGAAGTCCTCGTGTATGGGAGGCACATTGTCGTAGTGCCACATCTCGTAAGGCTCCACCAGGATCGCCCTGGCCCCAACCGCCAGGGCGGGATTGATATCGCTTCGAAGGCTGTTTCCGATCATGGTGGCATGAGAGGGCTCGTGGATCCCAAAACTGTGAACGACCTCTTGGAATGTAACGGGGGTTTTTCGTTCCACGATCCGAACTCGGTCCAGCGGGATTATCTCCGTGACCCCGGCCTCCCTGATACGCTCCAGCTGGTATTGGGTTTGAGCGGCCTGGGAAAAGATCGCCGTCGGGATCTTCTCGGACAAAGCCAGAAGAGATTCCAAACTTCCGTCCATGACCTTTGGCCGCCCGAGGAAATCTCGCCCGAGGCCAGCACACCGCTCGGCCACTTTCGGGTCAGGGTTTCGCCCCTTCTTCCGACAAAGCCGTACGTAGGTCTCTCGGAAAGAGGGGGCCATTCTGAACGGACCCATCCCGTGAGCAGCCAGCAGCTCCGGGTCCACCTCATCATAATGGACTTTATGGGAAACATCCCTGGAGAAGCCCTCCGCTTCCAGGAAGGCAAACAACGCCTCCCTCGCGTGTTGGAAGGCCGGGGCTGTCTCCACCAGCGTGTCGTCGAAGTCCACCAGGACCAACTCTATCATCTCACACCCGTTTTTCGATTCTCCGCACCAGCCTCTTCCGGAGCGTTCCATGGTACGGCCGAACCTCACCCTCCCCTCCGTCCATGGCTCCGCCCCGGGAGGATGCCTCTGTTGGGTCAGGACTCTCGGAAGGAAGGCCCGGGAAGGCAAGGCCTTTCCCGGGGAAGGCCTTGCCCGGGGGCAGAGCGGGAGAACTGGAACCAGGAGACGGGGAGGAACGGAAGACGTGTTGGCCCAACTTTTGTCACCTGCCCTCCGGGGGATTGAGAGCTACCTGGTGCGGGTGGAGGTGGATTTGGGGATCGGCCTCCCGGGTTTCGCCGTGGTGGGCCTGGCCGAAGGGGCTGTCCGGGAAGGAAGGGAAAGGGTGTGGGCCGCTCTGAAGAACTCCGGGTATTCCATCCCACCCAAGAAGATCACCGTAAACCTGGCGCCGGCCGACATCCGGAAAGAAGGCAGCGCTTTGGACCTGCCTTTGGCGCTGGGCCTCCTGGCCGGGGCAGGACACCTCCCGGCCCAGGGGTTGAATGGGTTCGCCTTCGCGGGAGAGCTTGGGTTGGACGGGACTCTGCGCTCCATCAAAGGGGTCCTGTCGATGGCGGAAGGATGCCGAGCCGAAGGGGTCCCTACCCTGGTTGTTCCGGAAGCAAATGCGAGGGAAGGGGCTGCCGTGGAGGGCGTCGAGGTCTTAGGAGCCAAAACCCTCGAAGACGTGGTGCTCCATCTGTTGGGTGAGAAGCCGATCCCATCCCCCACTGACAGTCCACCCGCTCTGGATCGGGGAAGTGAGAGTGAGATCGGGGACTTGAGCGAAGTCCGGGGCCAGGGGCATGCGAAGCGAGCGCTGGAGGTTGTGGCGGCAGGCGGTCACAACGTTCTCCTGTTCGGCCCTCCCGGTGCTGGAAAAACCATGCTGGCACGTCGACTCCCAGGGATACTCCCGCCGCTTTCCCTCCAGGAGGCACTGGAGACAACACGGGTCCATTCTGTGGCGGGGATCCTTCAGGAAAGGCAACCTCTCGTGCGCCGGCGCCCTTTTCGTGCCCCCCACCACACGGTAAGCGATGCGGGCCTGGTGGGAGGTGGGGGCGTCCCTCGGCCCGGCGAGGTCAGCCTTGCCCACAACGGTGTTCTTTTCCTGGACGAGCTGCCGGAGTACCGGAGGAACGTCCTGGAGGCCCTTCGGCAGCCGCTGGAGGACGGGCTGGTAGTGCTGGCCCGGGCCCGGGTGTCCTTACGGTTCCCCTCCAGGTTCGTTTTGGTGGCCGCCATGAATCCGTGCTGTTGTGTTGCCTTTCTGTCACTGTTGAGGAAGAAGGGGGGGAATTGGAGGGGGGTGAGGTCGGAGAAGGGGGCACCGGCGTCGGAGGAAGGTAACAGAGTTCGATGGTCACCTCGTCGGTACCGACCGTAATCTCCTGGACCAGGCTCTCGACGATCTGGTGTCTCTCGCGGAAGGTGAGTTCTCCCCATCGGCTGTAAAGACTCTGGGCCTCGGTGAGGATCTCGTCCGAAGAGAGGTATTGGATCCGGAGGAAATCGGCTTCCCCCTGGAGACGGGGGATCTCCTCCTCCAGTTGGCCGAGCCGTTCCTCCAGGGGCCGGTAGCGGGACCCGAAGGCCTCAACACTGAGTTCATCGTCGATGTAGGCTCGATAGACCTTCTCCCGCTCTGTCTCCACGCTCCTCCGCTCCCGGTCCAGGGCCTGGATCAGCTCCTCCTTCTCTCGAATGGTATGATCGGCCTGGTCCAGGTAGGCGGCCACCTGCTTCGGCGAGAGGAAGAACGCCTTGAGCTGCTCTTCGAAGACGGCTTCCAGGTCCACGACGGGGATCTTGTTCCGGCAAGCGTAGCAAACGTACTTCGGGGTGTTGGAGGGGACGTACATTTTTCGGCCGCAGTGGCAGCGAGTGATCCCGGTGAAGAGTTGACGGGGCGGTTTGGCCATCTTCCTCCTGGAGCGGCGTTGCTCCCTTAGGATGCCGTTCACCTGCTCCCAGAGCTCTTCGGAGACGATGGGCTCCACCGGAGTCCAGACCCACTCGCTTTCGGGCTTTTCCTTCCAGGCCTTTCCTTCGCCAAGGCTCTGGGTGTAGTTGGCGCGACGCCAGCCCTTGGCCGTGGGATCTCGAAGGAGGCGGTCCACCGTAGTGTCGGAGAAGTTGGCCCCCTTCCGGGTTCGATGACCCCTCTCGTTCAGGAGCCGGGCCACCGTCTTTTTCCGCCGGTGCTCCAGGAACAACTCGTACATGAGCCTTCGCACCGGCGCCTCGTCCAGGTCCGGCACCAGGCGGCCCTCGTCCCAACGATACCCGAAGGGAGCGGCACCCCCCAGGGGCTTACCCATCTTGGCCCGGATCTTCACCGAGGCAGCCACCCGGTCGGAGATCTCCTCCCGCTCCCACTGGGCCATGGCGGCGATCATCGTATAGAAGAGCCGGCCGGCGGGGGAGCTGGTGTCGATGGCCTCCTGAAGGGAGACGAGGTCGGCGTCGTGCTCCCGGAAGTAGTCGGCAAAGTCCAGGAGCTCCCGGGTATTCCGGGCCAGGCGGGCGAGCTTGGAGAAGATAAGGGCCGAAATGTGGCCGCTGCGCACGTGCTCCATCATCCGTTTGGCCTCGGGGTGGCCTTGCACCGCCTTGCCGGAGACGGCCTCGAGATGGTAGACCTCCCGGACCTTCCATCCTTTTGAATCGGCGTACATCCGGGCTCGGCGTTGGTGGTGCTCCGGGCTGTCTCCCTGAGCCTGGTCCTCGGTGGAGACCCGGATCCAGATTCCCACCGACTTTGGATTTTCCTGAGCTACCATGGTCCTCGCCTCGAATGACACAGGAAGGTTGTGGAGGCCTTTCGGGGAGTATTCGGCACGAGGAGAAAGGAGGCAAGCCTCTTGGCATTAGCCCGTGAAGGTGAGGACCGATCGCTATGACCCCCGCCCTTCCAGAGGGAGGGAAACCCGCTGCTCGGCCTCGGCAAGTGGCCGTTCCAGAACGAGCTGTTCCACTGCGTTTCGAACGCGCCTGAGGTACACAACATGTGTCTTACTGAGCTTTCGAAGATCGCTTACGAAGGCAGCCGTCGCCTTGTCGGACGAGGGCAATCGTGAGCCAGGGCTCCTGGGAGAATGCGTCGCTCCTACGAAGGGGCGTATCAAGCCCATGAAGGCTGAGCAGATCTGAACGTCATGCCGGTAGCGAAAGACCCGAAGGGCTGCGAACGAAGTGAGCACGCGGCAGGACCGCTGTTAGCAGAAACCGGGCCCCGTCCGGCTATTGTCGGGCAGCGCCCCCGCGACTGACCCGAGTAGTTGGGCTTTCCTCCACACTGGCTATTCTCACCCTCCGGGGCCTTCGGCGCGGTCCACCCTCTCCAGCAGTTTCTCCTCGTATTCTTCTGCCAGAGTCGGGTCTTCTAGGATTACCTCGAGGCTTTCTCCACCGATGGCAATCCTGCGGAGGAAGGCCGCATCGATCGCTTCTCGATAAGTATTGAGAGCTCGAACCTGGTATGCCTGCCAAGGTAGAGTCCAAGGGAGCACATAGTCACGGGAGTGCGGCGAGCCATATGCGGCGACCTCCCAGTACTCCTGGGATTCTTCCCATGTTTTCAGGTCCTTTACTGCCTTTAGGTAGTGTTCCAGCGGAGAGAAGTCATACCTCTCATAGTTACTAAAGCCTTCCAACTCACGAACCAGCCCGAGCAAATACCGGGCGGCGACCCTCTCTCCCGTCGTCGACGCCGCTCTAAACCCTGCCTCGGCTGCTAAGCGCGCCTCATACAAATGCACATCCGCGGGCCCGGTGGGTTCGGACAGGCGGGCCACCCACCTCTCGATGAACTCGTTGCGCCAAAGGCGTCCGAGATCAAACTCGGGACCGATGGCCTGGCCGATGTGGGCGTAGGCCTTGCCCTCCCAGTACGCGGGTTTGGACGGTTGAAGGGCCAGGGCCGTGGAGTATTGGTCGATAGCGTCCGCGAAGGCCCCGCCCCAAAGGCTTGCCTGGGCGCGACGCTCGATGTCCATCAAAGACTCCGGCGCGCGGTTCGCAAAATGGGATGAGATCACCCAGGAGGCCAAAGCACCCAAACCCACGCCCAGTAGAGTGTGAGCGACAGTTGAGCTAAGTCGCCTGCGTTTCTTAGTCACTTGAGGCATTCGCCTTCAACTCAGACCGGACCCCGGCTACTCGCCAACGAATCCGGGGATTCGCAATCCCGCTCATGGACCTTGGGTTAAAGCCCGTTTCTGCTAACGGTTCGCACGCTACCGGCATTCGCGATGGGCGCGACGTTTGCCACCGAAAACGGCGTGACCGCGTAAATGAGCCGAAGGCCGCCAGCCATCGGCGAGCCGCGGTAGGCGTGCTGTTAGCCGCCCCCCTTATATCGCATTACCCCTTCTAACACCTTGTCATTCATCAAACCGCACACATCGGCCCTCAGTTTGTCCTCGGCAGAGGGGCCCAGGTTTCCACCCATGAGCGACTTTGCCACCAGTACCTTGTACAAGGGATAGTCCGCCGCCGCATGATACAGGTAAGACTTGAGCTGGTGATCCAGTTGGCTCAGGCGGCGGAGTTCCCCCAGGTGCCCGAGGACCCGCAATCCCTCCAACAACCCATTCCTGGCCAGTTCGCCCTCCAACCACTGTCTCCCACTTGAGGAAAGCTTGGGCCAGACGGCTGCAACCTGTCTCCCGGCCCATTCCCTTTGGCGCCAGGATTCCTTGGTCAACTTCAGGTACTCCAGAAGCCCCTCGTCGCTATCGTATTTCACTTTCAGCCATAGTCCGGCACATAGCGCCGATACGTCCTCGCGCCGATTCGCCCATACCAAGTCCGGGAGTTCTCGGACTTTCCTGAGGTTTCGGCTCCCCAGGGGGATCCTCCACGACACCAACAAGTGACAGGCTTCGAACATCGACAGGTCATCAACACATTGTCCTGATGTTAGGAAGTGGTGGATATGTCCGAAGCGAGTAGGGGAGTAACCCAAGGCCCTATAGTAGGCGAATACCCATGTCCGCACTGCCGGAATGGTCTCTAGGATCTCTGGAACGCGGGTCTCCACGGCCGGGTCTCGAGCCTGTTTGAAAAGGGTTAGGTAGCGTTTTAGTACCTTCACCCAGTGCCCGGTCTGGGCGGCCTGCCAATGATCTTCGAAGCGGCGTCGAGCGATCGTACCAGCTCGTTTGAAACGGCGGAGCCGCAGCAAATTCCGGAAAACAGTCAGCCAGAGGTTTTCCCTAATCCACAGATAGCCTGAAGCTTGGGTCGCCGACAGGATTACTGATTTGCCCGCGTTGATCCGCACCCCGAGGGTGTTGAGGCGTGCATCCAAGCCTCCGAGTATCCGCTTCCCTTCTGTCCGATTCTCAACGCCAATGTTTATGTCATCCATCCACCGGGCGAATTCGTCCTTTACCTCACCGTGTAGGTAATGGTCAACATCATAAAGGAAGGCGTGCGCCAACAGCCGTGGGGCGTCAAAATCCAATTGCGGGAGGCCCACACCCGAGTGCGGTATGTAGTCTGGACGCCAGACAAAAGCCTCCAACAGATATAGCAGGAGGTCCAAGACCTTCTCTTCAGCGGCATTCAGGGCGGCCAGCTTGTTCCTGAGGAGGTACAATGGGATGGTGTCGAAGTAGTTGGCGATATCAGTAAGGATGACATAGTCGTGCGATCTTGAGAATCCCCATATTCGCCTCTGAAACTCCGGCCAGAGAATCCACCACGGGTACTCCGGGGATTCCTCCCAATCCTCAATGTTCGGCGGTCTATGAGACCGGCTGTAATAGCTGTTTCTGGTTGGTGCCTGAGCGATGACAACATCGGAGATCGCATCCGAGATCGCTTGAAGGAGGACCGCATCGGCAGGCGTGGGAAGCACCAATCGGCGGGTGATCCCGAGATTTTTTTCCAGCCTCACAACGGTGGCTTCCCTCGGCCGGTATGTCCCCGAAAGAACGTCTTTTCGCACGCGGGCCATGAAGGCTTGCCGCGCCCGGTGGACATCAAGGTGGTCATGAAGGTCCGCGATGCCCTGGTCCCGAAGACCCTTTCGCACGGTCTTCCATGATTTCTCGAGGTGATCAGGACTCAGAACGTCCTCTAGACTAACTGGCGACATCGGACTCAGGCCCAGGTCCTTTTCTGCATCTGGCTTTGTTGTTGAGGCCGGTTGGGGCACTATTCTCTGCGAGGGAACAAGGCCTTCCACGGCCTCCCCTCATATTCACCGTCCTTCCAGAGGATTGGCAGACTACAGTTGGGCGTGTTATATGAAAAGACTATGAGCTTCTGGCCCCGGCCATATCCTAGAGCAAAGCGCTCTTTCTTCGCTTCTCCCCACGCTCGCTGATCCCCGAAGAGCTCCTTGCCAATCTCAAAAGCCAGTTTCTGCGCGTGGAGTCTTACTTGTGGGTTTTCAAAGACCAGGCTCTTTGCGTCAAAGCAGCCATCTGACTCGCGGAGTTGTGTCCCAACACGAATGTTCAGCTGGACTCCTGCCCCATTCAGAGTCTCTTCCACGTGCTGAACCCCTTCCTGGAATGCTACCACCGCGAAGTAGGTCAGCCGCGTCGCGCGGAGCCATTCTTGGGTTTCCGAAGACAGGGACTTGACGTGTTTTGCCCTCTTTTTCGATAGACCAAGCCACTCCTGAAAGATCCGCGTCGCTTGGTTCCCCGTGCCGAGCATGTCATCGAGGAAGATCACTTCGACCTTATGAGGATCGTAGGTCTCGGCGAGTGTCGGCAACGAATCGAACGCGAACCTCTTTCTCTCCCACTCTTTGAAGGCTTTGCTGCACAAATAATTCACCTGGCTCGAACTATCCTTCATGCTTCCGAGAAGGCAAAAAAGGACTTGGCGGTCCGTTTCCTCGGCATAGCTGTCATAGAACTCTCGGAAGATGTCGGTGATCACCTGGTCATCCAAATAATGGATCCGCTCCAACAGAGGAAACACAGCCTGAGCATCCAAATAACCCCTGAACTGGAGTAGCCATTCCCGAATTCGGTCCTCGGTGACACGTGCATAGTGGGTCTGAAAGCGCCTGGCCATTTCGGCAATTCGCGCTGCAATGGGCAGTGACCTCAGGAACTTCTCCGCACCGCCCCGGCTCTCACGACTGGGGCCAAGGTGAAGGTCGGCAAAAGAGGGGGCATCAAACATATCGCCATGTCCAGGAACGATGTGGGTGGCTATCCTCAAGATTCGTTCTCGGCTCCTCTGTTGTCTCTCAGGTTGTTTTGACCACGCCTTCCAGGCCTCCGACTCCCAGTCGCGGTCACACTCGAAGATGTCGCCGGAGATCACTACGGTGCCGTTTTTCGCCTCCACTACAACGCTGACATCATGATCCGTATGGCCAGGGGTATGAATCACAGAGATGCCCTCGGAGATGTGGAAGGCATCCGATGCAAAATCATGGACCGTGAACTCGTCCTGCCTGGAGACGTCTGTGTCGAGAAGAAAAGTGGCTCCAGGAAAGAGGTTGTTGTTTCCGATGTGGTCCGATTGACCGTGCGTATTGACGACATGGTCTATGTCGGACGGTGCCAGGCCATGGTTCTTCAGGGCCCGAATCAGGTCATCCTTCTGATGAGGCAACCCGGTGTCGGCCAGTACGTTTTTCTCCCCCTTGATTAGGGTCACGGTCCCAGAGGCCCTTTGTTTTCCCGGTCCCTTCCAGTCGGCGTATCCGGGCAATAAGACGAAGACTTCGTTCTTCATGGCACGGTCTCCTGGCCGTCTGAAGACTCGGATTTGTTCCCCTCATCCCCATCAGACTTCAGTTGCTTGGCAGGGGCGGCTAACTCCGGCAACGCGCCCGACATGTCCGAATACGGTCTCACTGGCCGTCTTGGCGACAGATGTCTGAAAAGGACGTTATGGTCGAAACGTCGTGGGTCACGGCAGCGCACATTACTCCGACGCAATAGGGGGGTGAAGAACCTTAATCAGCTCGACTAGAGACCGCTAGGGCCTCCCAAAGACGCTTACCCGTGAAGTGGAAGTGTACTAGGAAACCGAGCGCGGGCCATCCAGCGGCTCGGAGACCCGAACTTGGAGAGAGATCCGTCTTCAGCCGCTCTCCCTCGGCCTGGAGCCAGGCTTCAACGGCTCTGATGCCGGCCTGAGGCTCTCGGATTCCCGGCCCGCGATCCGCGTCTGGAATCCCTTAGTCGGGACGTCCTCCCAAACCGCATCGGATCGCGCGCTGCACGGATGTGCGGCGAGGTCGGGTCGTGACAAGAGCTCCGAGGTCAGAAGAATCCATGTCCTTTCCAGGGTGGACTTCGGGGACTTGGGGGAAGTGAGGGCAGGGGGATCGAAGTTGATCTCCTGCACCCAGTATGCGACGGAGGAGAGAGAGAAGCTCAGGAAAGGGATGTTTCGAAGTCCCCAGAGTCCCCCAGGTCCACCCGGGCACAGCTATTTCCCCTTCAGACGCTTGCCGGCCTTGAGGATCACCGAGGCGATGGCCTGGGTCCGGGTGCTCTTTTCGCCCTCCTCCATAGGCTGGTACCGGGTTTTTACCCGCCAACCTCGGACCGTCTCCTCTCTGGAAGCGCTGTGGGCTTCCCTCTCCTCTAAAAAGGCGAAAAGCTCCTCGGGGGTGAGGAAGTGAACCTTGGTGAGGTTCTCCTCCTCTAAGGCCGTGCTCACGGCCTCCCGGGCTTTGGCCAGGACCTTCCGCTCGGGAGATACCACCGCCACCGCCTCAAACCCCCCTGCCAGGCATTTCTGGACGTTGCTCACCTCCTGCCCCGGCGAGCTCGCTATCGAGACCTCGCAGGCTACGGTGTCCTGGCCTCGCTCCAGGGCCACGTCCACCCGGCCCAGCCCGTCCAGAACGGGTTTCTCGATGATGACGTGCCATCCCCGGTTCCCGGCCCAGCGCTTGATGAGCTCCTGGAGATACTGGTGTTGGGCCCCGCCTCGCCCCAGTGCCGGCGGGGGTTCCACTGGTGGGGTGTGCTCCCCCAGGGACTTCCTCTCCCGGGTGGGCTGCTTCCCCGGGGCTTTGCGGGGCGCCTTTTCCCCGGGGTGGGTCTGAGCCCTGCTTCTGACCCCTTCCACCTCCTGAGGCCCTTTCAGAGGCCGTGGAGCGGCTTCTGGAACGCGGGTCGCCTTTCGCCGGAGGCTCCTCTCGACCTCCTCCAGGGGTGTCGCATAGCGCTCCCGGGACCGGGCAAGGGCTTGCTCTCGGCGGGCCCGGGCGACGTTCGGATCGGCGGGGGCATGGGGCAAGGTTCGGAGGTTGAAGTCCCAGTCGGCCCGCTCTACCCGGCAGAGGGCCTCCCCCACACCAAGCGTCTGAAGATCCGCTGAGCCGAACGATGCGAACGCCTCGGCCAGGCGGCGGGCGTCCCGATCCCCCACCCGGAAGCAGACCCGGACCGCGGGATTGGTGAGGAGAGAGCTGGTCAACTCCGGACTCCGGTTCTGGAGCTGCCCCAGTTCCTGGTGGGCCAGGGTGAGGCCGAGGCCGTACTTCCGGGCCCCAGCCAGGATCTGAGCCATGGAGGGGGTGACGAAGTGCTGGAACTCGTCCACGTAAAGCCAGAAGGGGCGGCGCTCGGCTTCGGCCACCGCCTGCCGGGCCAGGGTGAGCTGCTGGAACTTGGCCACCAGGAGGGAGCCCAAAAGGTGGGCGTTCTCCTGGCCGATGGCCCCCTGGGCGAGCTTGGCCAGGAAGATACGGCCCTGGCTCATGATCTCGGCGAAGTCCACCCGGTTTTCCCGCTGAGAGACCATGTGCCGGAGGGGCTTGGGGGCCAGGAAGGCGTCCAGGCGGGTCAGGACAGGGCCTTGAGGTCGCCCGGACAGGAGGGGAAACTCCCGCTCCCAGAAATACACCACCTCGGGGTCGCGGATCGAGGGGAGGAAGGCCCGCCGGAAGGGCTCCTCCACCAGGAAGCGCTGGAGGTCGGCCAGCGTGCCTCCCTCCTCGGATTCCAGGAAAGCCAACACGGCGTTTCGGAGGACCGCCGTCATCTGGTCTCCCCAGCTGGTGGCCAGGCGGCGGAAGACGGCCACCAGGTCCGAGGCCAGGAGCGTCTTCTCCAGGGCCGAGTGAGCCTGGAGGAGGTTGAGCCCCACGGGCCAGGCCTCGTCTCCGGGGTCCAAGACAACTACCTCGTCCAGGCGCTCAAGGGGGATGGAGCCCAGCACGCGGTCCACCAGGTCCCCGTGGGGGTCCAGGACGCCCACACCCTCTCCGGCTTCAATGTCCTGGAGGATCAGGTTCAGGAGGAGGTGGCTCTTACCGGTCCCGGTGGCGCCGACGAGGTGGATGTGACGGAGGCGCTGCTCGGAGGAGAGGGTCACCGCCGCCGCCTCCCCCGCGTGGAGGTTTTCGCCCAGGACCAGGGACTGGCCGAGGGCGGTGGCAGGAGCGGCCCGTGTCTTCCTCCGCTCCCGGGCCAGCTTCTCGGCTCGGACCGAGGCCGAGGGGAGGTGAACCAGAGAGACGAGCTCCTCAAGGTTCAGGAGCATCCCGCACCGCCGGCTCTGGCGGGCCAGGAGGTCGTGCTCGTGGTCGTAGGGATCATAGTCGGCGTCCGAAAGAGGGATCAGCTCGTTCGAGGTGGGGCGTGCGAACTGCCGGAGACCCCCGCCCAGGGCCCGGGCTATTGCCCAAGCCCGATCCGAGGCCGGGCTCAGGGCGCCGATCCGGACCAATGCTGCGTAGAGGGGGCTCGCCACTTTGGCTTTGGCCAAGGGCAGGACGTCGGGGGCGTCCGAGAAAAACGCTCCGCCCTCCCGGTCCGTCACCGCTCGCAGCATGCTCTCGGACCAGGGGTGCCGGGTGGGCTGGAAGAGGACCTGGAGGACGGCGATCTCGCCCTCGTGGAGATCGGCCAGGGCGCCCGTGAGGCCGATCAGGGGGTCCGGCTCGAAGGCTCGGAAAGTCCTCATGGGGAGCATGAACTCGTGGGAGAGGCCGAAGTCTACCACCACGCCCTCGCCGACCCCCGTTCCTTCCCAGCAGCCCACCAAGAAGTTGGCCTCCTCCGTGAGGGCTCCCTCGGGGAAGTAGGCGACGAGCTGTTGGCGAAGGATGGGGCCGTTCTCCGGATGGCAAGCGAATTGGACCAGCGTTCGCTCTGGCAGGCCCACCAACTCAAAACTCAGGGGAGAGGTGATCGACGAGAGGGAAAGGAGGAGCTGCTCAGCCGCCTCCCGGGTGACCTTGACCTCCGGCGGCAGCGATACCTGAAGTTCCAGCAGGGGTCCGCGTCCTGGTAACTCTTCTGGCTCGGGCTCCCAGAACTCCTCATCGGCCAGAACGCCCACCGCCCTTGAGGGTGGGGCCGGGCCGGCGAAAAAGGCTCGCACCCGGTCCGCCAGGGAGCTCAGGATCGTGGGCTTCCGGGCGTCGTCGTCGACCGGCAAAGATGTCAGCGGTCTGAGGGAGTAGAACGGACGGAAAGGGGGCTCCAGCTGCACAGGATAAGGCCAGACCTGCCAACCCCGGCCCCGGCGTTCCCAGGCGTAAAACGAGGTCGTGAGGCGCTCTACGAGGGTCGCTGCAGGCTCTGGGACGGTGGGGACGAAGGACTCCGGGTCGGGCATCGGGTCCTCGACTCAGCCCTGGAAGAACTGCCGGAGCATGGGCTTTCGCTCCAGCTCCGAGAGGGCCCGGAGGCCTTTGGCCTTGGTCATCTCGTCCACCACGCCCAGGACGGCTTGGTGGACGGCACTCTGGAACATGAGGGCGGTGTCGATGCGGTAGTAGGTGGCCGGCCGGAACCAGCGCACGTAAAGGCCGCCGAGAAGGGGCATGGCCGCCAGGGCGTCGTCCCACCCCTCCACCTGGCCCACCAGGTAGCGGGCGAAGACCCAGAAGAGGAGCGGAATACCGGGAATGGCCAGGATGAGCCCGGCGAAGGTGCCAAAGAGCATGGTGAAGAAGCCCGAGAGAAGGAAGATCCCTACGCCGAGGCCGAGTAAGGCCAAAGGTCCGTAGGGGGAGGGAAGCTCCCCGAGCCACCAGGAGACGAAGAATCCGTTGCCGAAGGGTGCGCCGCAGATGTCGAAGACGTTCCTTCCCCGACCGACCCGCAGGTACTCCCGTTGAGCGGAAAAGAGACCGCCCTCACGCCAGTCGACCCGGGAGACCTTGGCATCGGGGAGTTGCCTCCGCTTGATACCCTCCTCTACGGAGGCGTAGAACTCCATGGGGGAGGCCTGGAGGTTTTCGATGAGTTGGTACCAGTGGGAGAAAACAATCGGTGCGGATGCAGTAGCCATAACAGCCTCCCGGCCAGCGTACCGTATCTGAAGGTAGGCGCAGGTGGGGGGCTGACCACCACGATAGAGAAAAGAAGGGATGAGGGGCAAGGGGAATCGTACCCGGCTTCCGTCGGTACACCGGGGGCCCGGAGTGGAATGCGGCTAAGCTCTTGTGTTTTTGGCCTCCAGGACGGATCTTGCCTTCACCTCCACGTGGAGAGGCGCCCCCTCATTTCTGTTTTGACCCCTTCAGCGGTGGCCGAAGAGACTCCTTCGGTCCTGGGCGGTTTTTTTTCGGGGTGCAGATGCCTACCTACTGCAGTTCTCTGTTGGACATCGAGAGGCAATGGCACCTCCCTTCCAGGGGAGTTTTGGATCAAATCGGGCTCTGGACCGTTCCGACTGGGCACATCCCGCCAGAACGAAAGTGTAAAGGGCTTTCGGAGGAAGACCAGCTTGCCGCTGCTCTCGGAAGAGGCGGCAGTCGCGCACCGCCGTCCGCCACGTTTGGTTCACCCTCCAGCGGAGGACGCGAAGCATGAGGAAGACCCCGATTCTGGCTTTCATCGGCGCGCTGCTCGGGATACCTCTGAGTTACTACTTTCAGCCCGAGATCGTCCGAGCGAAGCTCTCGCTCTCGGAGTATCTCACCCATCTGCCGGAGATAGTGACGGATGAGAGTGGAGCCTACATCGCGCCCGTAATCTTGACCGTTCTCATCTCTGCGATGGTGCTCGGCGTAGTGGGCATGTTCATGGATCAGGGGGGAACACAGCAGATCGGAGGCGCGAACGACGAGGACTCCGATTCCCCCGAGTCTGCGCCTTGAGGATGTTGGTTGTCATGGCGGCGGCTGCCGCCTTGACTTCGTCGGTGGTGCTGTGTGGGGCCTTGCCGTCGCTGCCGAGCGTCGAGCTCCGGGCGGATGAACATCGGGTTTTCCGGACTGGGGACATCGTGTTCGTCCGAGGCCGGTCTTGGCGAAGCCACGTCGTGAGGTTGCTGGACAGGGATAACGGCGATTTCTCGCACGTCGGCTTGGTGAGGGTCGAACAAGGGGCGCCCTACGTCATCCATGCGACGCCGACTCCCTCGGAGGGCTCGAAGGCCGGCTCCGTCAGGAGGGAGGAGTTGAGTGACTTCCTTTCCTCGGACCGGATCGCTCAGGCCGGCCTATTCCGATTGAGACAGGATCCTGGTGGCGTCGCAGAGGCCGCTGCCTCCGTCGCCCACGCCTTCGCGACCAGAGGCGCCCCTTTCGATCACAAGTTCGACTTGTCGATGGCTGAAGCACTCTACTGCACAGAGCTCGTTTGGCGGGCCTACCGTCAGGTGGGTGTTGAGCTGGTCGACACCGGCCCCGATGGGAAGACGATTCTGCTGCCGTCGGCCTTGCGGGAGAGTGTGTATCTCGAGGAGATCGCCAGGTTCTGAGTTCGATTTCGGAGGTCCCCATGAAGAACGCGTGGTCCCTCTACCTCGGCCGTGAGGTTTCGGCCGATGAGGCTTTGCTTGCGCCGGGCAGCCTTCGCCCGGTCTGCCCCCGCTGTGAGGAGCTTGTCCACCTCGTCCGCCGTTTGAGGGCTCCCCACTTCTCTCACTGGCCTCGCACCCCCGACTCGCCACGTTGTACCCGGCGGGTGACAAGTGGGGGTGGGGAGAGTACTCCCTCCCCGCCAGGACCGTCCCGTGAGGAACGATGGCACGAGAGCCAGGCCTTTCGTCGGGCGTTACTCGAAGCCCACGGACTCCCCGCGCCTGAGGCTCCAGGGCCACCCACCTTGGCCCTCCTCAGGGAAGTCGCCGAACTGATCCAAAACACCTGGCGAACGGGGGAGCAGGTCTTCCCCCGTTCCGCCAGTGCCCTCATCAGTGAGGTGCTCCGGGGGCCCGATGTCGGGTCTCCCGAGCTGAACACCACAGTCCAACGCGAGCTGGTGCTCCATCTCTGGAGACATCTCCACCTGCCCCAAGTGGAGGATGATCTCTCCTTTTTACTTCTGCTGGCCCTGGTATCGGTTGATGCGGAGCCGGAGGAGATCGAAGGGGCCTTGAGCCGCACAACGGCCTTTGCCGGCTTTGTCGATCGTCTCCTCTTCGCCGCCATCCGGCTGCTGGCACTGGTCCCCTGGAGGGAGCGGATGGCCCCGGGGCCGGCTCCACCGCCCCCCAGAGTGCCCCCGAGGGATCCCAAGCCACCGGGGCCGGTGCCGGGACCCGCCCCGGAAACCCCGGTGGTTCGATGCGACGACTGTCATGACCCCCTGGGTGAGGGCGAGGGCGGCTACTGCCAGCGGTGCCGGGTGCCGCTTTGCGCCGAGCATGCCGAGCAGCACGCAAAATGGAGCTGCCCCGATTGCGGCCAGAATCCCTGCGACACCCGCTCGACGGGCCCATTCGTCCGGTGTTGGGTGTGCGAGGAGTGGCTTTGTTCCGAGTGCTGTAACCCCTGTGAGTGCTGCGGGGAAGAGATCTGTGACGACTGCTTCCACGACCGGTGGAGTTGTGAGGGTTGTGGGGAGGAATTCTGCGACAACCAACCCGAGGAGGAAGAGAAAAGCGAATGCCCGGCCTGTGACCTCCCCTATTGCGAGCGGTGCGCCGAGGAATACCTCCTCACCTGTGCCGAGTGCAAAGGAGAGATCTGCCAGCAATGCTCCGAGGAGTGCTCCGACTGCGGCGCGTTCACCTGTGACGGATGTGCGGACGCCCACCAGACGAATCACGACCCTGCGTTTGTCTGAGGGCTTGGGCTTCGGCCGATCTGGATTCCGAGGAGGCGGAAGGCATGATGTGGGCGGTTACGGGGCCCATCTTCTTCTGGCTCCAGGCCACAATCCTGACATCGCCTCCCCTCACCTGGACAGGGGATTCCGCAACCTCGGAGCGCAAAAGTGGGTTTCTGGCGCCTGCGATCCCCTCGGCGGTCTTCAGCGCCTGGTTTTCAAACGAGGAGCGGTGGTGTCTGAGACTTGTCCGGAGGTCCGCAGTCAGTTTGATCTTCCTACCGTTCGAAAGCCCTCGGATCCGGGCGTTCTCAAAAACCGTTCAAGGCTTCCGAGCCGGCCCTTCCACGCCCTTCAGGTGACCTGCGACGGCTGACGGGGCCAATCGTCACTGAGGTTGCGGCCAACTTGGAGCGGGTTTCGCCGAGGGCCACCTATAGCTGCCCGAGCTAGAGGCCCAGTGTTATGTGAAGTCGATCTCCGAGCACGCGGACTCACGATCTCTTCAGCGAATCTTCTTTGGATGTCTGCGGCCGGATCACTGACTCACCGGAGCGGGTCATCGGTGATAATGTGTCGATAGACCGAATGAAGGCTCCGCCGCAATTCGAAGATCTGTCCGTTCATCATTGGGCTCGTCCAGAACTCACCGAAGCGATTGGCTGGGTGCACCGCTACGACTCGCTCCTCGTACATCCACTTGAACCACTCCGACGATTCGCTTTCCTCCGGCAGATTGCCGTCGATGTACTCGTAGACGTCTTCCATAGAGGCACTGCCTCGCTGCTCCTCGAGCCACAGTCGGACGAACTCGAAGGACGCACCCATTGCTATGAACAACGGTAGCGCGGCGTCCTCGGTCCACCCGGTCACGAGTAGGCGCTGCGCTTGGATCAATCGACCGAGTCCTGCGAGAAGGAGCTGGTCTTCCCCATCGATCTGATCGTAGACGCGCAGTGCTTCGTCAGCCGAGCCAACGCCCCCATTCACCTCCCTAGCCCGCCGTAGATCGGTGGCGGAGAGGTGGGTGTCTATGCGTTGAGACACGTCAGCCTGCACTGAAGGGAGCGACAGATCAGCGCCTGCTTCTTCGAAGAAGAGTGGTCCAGGCACAAGCGTAAACTGGCCCTTCTCCCATGGATTCGGCTCAGATAGAAGGAGCGCGGCATACAGACGGATCTCGGCCGGGGACATTCCGACGGCTTCGCCCCATTCCCAATCCTCGGAGATTGGCGTCTCGTTCACGGCACTCCAAGCCGATCCAGGCACCGAGATAAACGCGAAGTCAGGGCCGGAAATTGAGAAATCCGGCAGCAGGCTCCCTTCCAAGATCGGGCGAATTCTGAGTTCAGGTTCCCAAGGCCACATTGACGCTCTCAGACTCGAACCAAGAACTGTGTGAGGGCCGGACCGATACCCGACCGGAATGCAGAGACCCCTAACTGCGGGTCGCTCTTCCAGGGCCGCAACGCAAACCACCTACCCCATGGTCGGAGCACCGTTTCTGCCGACTTCACATTACGTTCAGGGCCTCCGAACCGGCCCAGATCTCTTGGCTCCACGGATGCAGCCCCAAGTCTCACCACGGCCACCCCTCTGCGGTCATGCACCAACAAGTCCTTGTCAGCGGGCCAACACTATCGGTAGTCGACTTCCGCTTCATCAAGCGCGTAGTCTTCCGCCTGAGCTCGTGACCGGCCCATCGAGCGCGCTGTCTCGTAGGCCTTTTTGAACACCTGCAACTCAGCGTCGTCGAGTCGTATCAGCTCGTCCGCCAAGCGGCCAGTTGCTGCCGCCGAGGTTCTCAGACGATGCGAATCGAGCCATTCGAATATGTCTGCGTAGCGGTAGAACTCATTCTCGTTATGCTCGCGCAGCCAGAAGAACGCGAAGTCCTGAGCGGCTTCTCTGCCGAGCTTCATTGTTGACCTGGCGAAGCCATAGGCACCAATGAACTCATCGATCCGCTCGGCCGGCCACTCATCAAGCCACTCTTCTGGCCAGGATTGAGCACGCCATTTCGGCATACCGAGGCCCGACTTGGAGCGGGCGAACTCGAACAGGCGCTTGGTGCTGTCGAGTCTCTTCGAGACCGAGTCTTCCCAAGGGATCTCTGGGTGTCGCGCAGGTGCCGGGCCGGATCCAAGATCAGATGCGAGGCCGCGGAACTTCGACTCGAATTCCGCATTCTCGCGGAAGTCTACGTACAGCTTCGATTTGAGATAGGACGGTAGTGCGACGGCTGGATCTCCGGCTCTCAGCAGAGGAATGAACTTCTCCTCGGGGGATCCGTGATAAAGCTCGCCGCAGACTATCCTCTTCTCATAACCCACACCGCCAGCGCCGGCGTTGGCCTTGGCCGCAAACTCCGGCGTGCAGATCAGCAGTACGAAGTCAGACTCGCGTACCGCAGACTCCATGTACTTGAGGAGGTCCGCACCAGCTCTCAGGTCCCAGCAGTCGAGTCGGACGGAGAATCCGGTCTGCTTAAGCGCGTTGCCCAGCTTTTCGGCCCAGGCCTTCGTCTCTTCGGGTTCCCACGAGTAGCTAATGAACACCGATTTGGCCATATGTCTTCCCGGGCCACCGTCGATCCTGGCGGGCAAGCTAAACCAGGTACCGCTCACGGAGACCGGTCGCTCCAGCGATTACACTAAACGTTTGGGGCCTCCGAACCGGCCCAAACCCGGTCAATCCCAGGCCGCATCACTCAGAGACTATCGGTCCGCTCCCAAACTCGCCAGGATAGACGCTGGTTACTCTGGAGCGGCCGAAGGCCGCATAGGCGGAACCCGTTTCGTTTTAGGCTGATGGTCCTTCTTCTTCATACGGCTCCCTGTTGGGACCTCCATCCCCACCCGTACTCCCGAAGAGGATACCCTCCAACTCCCTCTTCTGGGGAACGTGCTTTTTTTCGATCATGCGTAGGAGGACCGTCCTCAAGAGGGCATAAGTGTCCACCAAATCATCGACCTGGTGCTTTGGCCGACCGTGTGCAGCCGCTGATCGCTTGTCGTAAAGGCCACTCACTTCCCGCTGGCGCTCATGCCTGGCGTCCCCTGGAGGTTCGAGGTAGGCAGCGATGAGTGAGGAGACCCGAAATCTGAGTTCCGATGTAGACGGTGAGAAAAGGGCTTCAAGGGCTCCCCAAAGTGATATGAGTATCAGAGCAGTGTTGGAAATGAATGCGGAGTTGTCTATTGCGTCAGCCGCAAGGCGGAACTCCGTGTGATCCTGATATAGCTTCAAGGCAGATCTCCAGTTTTCCCGGATCCAGGACATCTCCTCGCTCGTGCTTCGGGCACCTTCGAGCTCCACGTGGAAGAACCTCGGCCACACCTCCAGAGGCCGGATGAAGCGGTCTTCATCCTTGGCTTTTCTTACGCTTTCCATGGAGCTGGTGGCGAGCAAGGGTACGGTCACCCTCGGTTCTACCCAAAGGCGGATCAGGAATACGATGAACCGGCCTATCTCATACTGCACGGAAAGTTCACCAGAGGGCGTGGGCGGTACCTGGAGCTCGGCCTTGATGTCGACGTCGCGGAGGTCGAGGTTCAGGCCATGTAGAACCTTGGCGTCATCGTTTAAGCTCTTCCCCGAGTAGAAGAACGGCGAGGTGCGCAGACGGGCGGCTGTCGGCCGAAGGGTCACCCCCCCTCCTAAATCGATCGGTGCATCATCCAGTGCCAGGTCTGATAATCCCAGGAACAGGGCCTTGGGTTCTTGGTGCTCCACTTGTCCCCCTTGATTCGTGCTGGTCTGCTGGATGGCGGGTCTCCCCCCCTAGGCACCCTTTCACCTCCGGTCGATCTCTTCAGTGTTTCAGGTCTTCCGCACACGGCGAAGTCGACCAATGAGAGCTCCGACGGCGGGGATCGACGTCACCCTTCCGTGGACCGCTTGCGTATTACGCCTTGAGGTTGCCGGTGCCGCGCTCAGCGCCGTGCACTCTGAAGCGGGCATAGCGAGCTAAAGCGGCAACGTTTTTGATAGGCGTCCTTCTCCCATTTGGGCCCCGATGAAGCAGCCAACCCGGAGCCACTATCGCGTTCACCTACCTCGCTTTCGCATGCCCTTCGCCCAATCATCTAGCTTCTTTATGTCCGACCGGATTCCTGAAGGGCCCGGTACCGGATCGACGATGGCAGGAGCTTCGTCATGCCCCCTGAAGTACTTCGAACACTTCGTCATCGCCGCGTCTACGTCCTCAACGTCCCTCTGCTCGATATCAGTAAGCGGCTTGAGGCGGAGTGTCCGCACCTCTCGCCCAAAGCGGAGGACGACCTGATTTAGGAGTATCTCCTCGACGGCCCGCTCCCACGCCTCCCTGAGAAATCCATACAGCTCACGGGCCAGAGGTTCGTAGGCTGTCTCTCCCAGTTTATTCCTGACAGCCTCCGCGGTCTGAAGCTTAGCGTTTAGGAACTTGATCCGATCGGTCACCTTCATGGCGATCCACGGCACTCCGTTCTCGGGCACGCCAGCTTCCTTGCCACGGCGATGGAGATACGTGAGGTGCAGCGGAACGCCAACGGCATCCGCATGCTCCATCAGACCTAAAAGGAACACTGCATCGTGGGTGAAGATGATTACCTGACGGTTTCCTGCTTCTTTCACCAGCCGGTCTCCAGCAAACCGCCGCCATCGGTGGTCGAGTGAGCACACGGGATCGTCCAGCACGACCGAGGAGCGGTGGGATGCGGTTGAGAGCTCGGCCAAGAACCCAGCGAGGGCGACACATCGTTTTTCGCCCTCACTTAGAATCGCTTCTGGCATTCCGGCCTGCTCGGCAACCAGCCGGACCCGATAACGTTGCCTTCCGTACTTCCCCCCGACAGAAGCCAATTCCACTTGAGACGAGTACATCCCTAGTCTTTGGACTTCGCTCTCGAATGCACCAAGAAGAAGCGGCGAGACCAAGGATTCCGATAACGCCGTGGCTTTTCTTGTGATCGACGACGTGTCGGTTGTCTTGATGGCCAAGTCGAGCGCGGACAGTTGGGCTGCAATGGCGATCTCATCCCCAACCGTAGACAGATGACTGGTCAGGCGAGTTCGATCCTCCAGGTCCGCCAACTCCTCCCGAAGCGCTTGCCTGACGGGAGAGTCTTTTTCGGCCTGGAGGACTCCCTTTCTTCGTTCGATTGATGAAATGAGGCCACGGATGTTCTCTGCCGGCGACGGCGGGAGGGTCGGAACGGAAGATGGTTCCCAATCGGTGTCGATTCGGGATAGCCCCCGTTGCCTTGCCCTGGCCAGCACATAGAACCGCCTTACGGTAGGCCATTCATCCCCAAGGTCCGCCTCACTCAAGAGATCCCGGGAGGGTGGGAAGCTGGCGCGACGAACCCCCTCCATTCCTTGCCGAAGGGATCGTTCAGCGTCTTTGAATCTCTGTTGGGTCTCCTTCTGCACATACGTTTCGAAACCGACTAACCGATCCTTCGCCGCGTCATCAAGCTCCTGCAGGCAAAGGACGCAACGGGATTGTTTGTCCACGACAGGGAAAGGTCGCTCTGGATAGGCCTTTGCTCCAGAAAAGCTTCGCGCGGCCTCCCAGAGAGCATTCCACACCTCCGATCCCACTCCGTCCAGTGGCTCCGACCCGAAAGCCTGTTTCGCCGCTAGTTCCGCTGCCTCCTTCCTGGAATCGCGCTCTTTCACCAACTGGATGAGTTCTTCTTGGCTTTCTGGCCCAACCGTATCCAGAGCCAGTTCCACCCTTGTGAGTACTCGATCGAGTTTTTGCCTCCTCAGTTCAAGTTCCCGGATCTTCTCGACTGGGTCAGCGGCAAGGTCGGCTGAGAGTTGTTTCTTCCGAGCGATCTCCCTGTCGTCGAGCTTGGAAAGGTCTTCGAATGTTCTCCGCTTTGATTCTTTTGTGATGGCAGCGACGCTTCTCTGCACAGTGGACCCGGTGCGGAAAGCGCTCTTGAGCACTCCAATCCTTGATCCTTTTGCCAGCTTCTCTCTCCGGGATTCAAGCTCTTTCTTCAGTTCCAGGCAGGCCTCGGCCAGTTTCTTGAGTACCTCCAAAGCAATCGGCCGGAAGGCGATTTCGTTCGCTCCAGTGACATGTGCCAAAGCGGCGGCTGAATCGAAAACGAACACTCTCGAAAGGACGGGATCGGTCGGCTGCCCATCTGACCAAAGGACGGAGCGAGGTGTGCCGCCGACTGTCACCTCCGGGACGGCGGAAGCCGGTTTTTCGGTGAACGGGCCAAACACATTCCCCAGAATCTCCTCGCTCGGAGAGCGACAAAGACATGCGTTTCGAAGGATCCGCGCATAGCCGGACTTTCCTGTCGCGTTCTCTCCGTAGACGATGTTCAAACCGGTTTCGGAGAACACCAGCTCGGAGGATTCGCTGACGGCATTCACGTTTTTGAGTCGGTGAATCTTCCGAAGGAGAACGGCCTCACCAGACGGTGATTCGGATTTGAAAGTGGACAAGGGAACCGTCGGGCCGTCGGTGATGGCTCCATGCGCCGATGGCTCCTCAAGAGCGAGCGCTAAGAGGTCTTCAAAGTCGCTTTGTCCGAGTGCGCCGTTCATAAGCAACCTCACGACTGCCTCTTGTTGCCAAACCGGGCGCTTCTCGGCCCAGTCAATAATCTCAGAGATCGCTTTAGAATTGGGATCGTCGTTTTCAGGACTCATCGATCCTCAGAGTAAGAGGGAGAAGGCGTCTAACGTTCAGTAGTTGCCGGCGCGGCGCCCCGAGCCGTGCTCTCCGAAGCGAACACCGTGAGCAAAGGCGGCAACTTTCTTGTTATCTGACTTCGACACACGCTCCGTTCAGGTCAATGACCGCCGTGGAAGGTGAACCGCTTAACAGAAATCAGTCCATCTTCTTGTTGATCCAAAGCGACTACCAGGGGCCGCAATCGGTTCCTAGAATCCGATATCCAGTTCACTAGTTCTAGCACCTTTGCGGGCAATCCATCGGGAAGCGGGACGACGAGCTCGCTTGTCGGGATAACACCCTCGCGCCGATAGGCATCAAGAACCTCATTCACGGTCCCAGCAACGAGATCCGCGATTCCGACAAGGTCCTCAATACTCTGGTCACCATGATCCGAGGCCGTGGTACCACATCTCAAATGACCCAGATCGTGTTGAACCAACACTGAGGCGACATGGCCAAACGCCTTCGTCAATTCCCCAAGCCGCGCGGGATTGGCAGCGACCTCGTCTTCGTCGGTGAACCAAAGGATGTTTTGGCGCGGTCGCGAAAGACCAGCTACCAGGAAACCTAGTAGATGTGTGATCCTCAAGAACTTCTCGAACGAACCCTGCTTCCAGTGCGCGAACGCATCGTATGGGGGGCTCCCAGGATCAATGGCACCGTCCTTGGTGAACAGGCTGTCAATCGATCGGTCAACCAGGAAAGTGATGGTCCCTCCGCTGAGCGTTCCGACTTCCCTAAGGAACTGGGGCAGGATTCGTTGGCGGACTCGGTCCCGCAGTTTCTTATACTCCATCCTGCGGCTCCCGAGACCGTGTTGGGTCCGGATGTTCCGGCGGGATGGTTCCCAGTCTTGCCAGGTTTCTAGATCGGTCAGGAGAAACGTGTAACTCCGGTATAGAGCCCCTTGGTGCTCCCCCCCGTAGTCAGATCCGACCAGCACAGTCGTGGCCCTACCTAGGTCTGGGAATTGACTCGGGTCCGACCCCTGAGCACTCAAAAATAGACTCTCGATGTTGCTCAATAAGCCGAGGTTTGTCGTCCGAAGGGGATGCCACATCTTCCTACGTTTCTGAGTAACTAGCCGCCAACTCGGTTCGAGGTCAGAAAACGTCCCAGCTGTTGCCGAACCGGCCTTACCCGACGGTTCCCAGGTCCAGCTTTCTTCGACTCGATCTTCTTCGTGCCGCGTTCTCCTATTGGGTGTGGCCGGTTGGGAGGAAGGCCGCCCCAAGCGGCCGAAGCTGGCAACAGCATTGTAATGAGATGGCCCTCACATCTTAGGTGACCTAACCCACGGTCAGTCGTACCGGAGATGCTCGAGAATCTGCAACAACCTAAACGCGTCGTTTCCCTCGTTGTTTTTCCTCGCGCGGGCTACCTCCCTGAGTTGGCCGACTCGTCGGGCATACTCTCCATTGATCACCAGTTCAAGGCCCGGCTCAAGCTCAGCCAAATTCCGCGTGATATACCCCTTCGGCACATTCGGCGACCAAAACTGGAAGCACTTCGTTCCAAAGCTTTTCAACTCTCTGCGAGCATATTTCTTCTGCCGCGCATGCTTCGCCTTAATCCGGTCCACCGTCGTTCGGTTGTCTTTGTAGAGGAGTCCGCCGATGTGCGTTGTCACCTCGCAAAGGAAAGCGGTGTTATCCCGGAAGCGGAGCCCGACAACATCCAACTCTTCCAACCCTTGGATTCCTCCTCCGGGGGGGCGGGCGTTGTAGCTGACCACATCGCAACCCTCGATGACCTTCAGATAGGCTCCAACCAACTCTTCACCGACCTCTGGTCTCACGGATCCTCCCCAATTGCTTCAAGGGCTTTCTCGTAACGTTCTCAGGGCTCCGAACCGGCCCTATCAGAGCCCTCCTTCGCACCACACTTCCTTCGTCTAGTCACTCCACCTCCCGAAGCCCCGGTTCTCACAGGCCGGTTGGGACGGAGGCCGCGCAGCGACCGGAGCCGGAGCCCGGGTGTTAAGCGAGGGGCGCTCCAACCTGCCCTCCTTGCCCACTCACCCCCTATTCATAGGGCCCGTAGTACCGGTACCAGGCTTGCCTCAAACCGAACACGATCCGCCCCAGTCAGGACGCCGAACTGCGGATTCAGCTCGTACAGCTGCAAGTAGTCCTGGATATCGCGGCGTGCCCCGGTGGGAACGTTAGACACGAAGGCCGCCTCAAACCCCTTCCCACAGTGGATGCATCCCTGATAGCGTCCCGTCCCCGCGCGGTGGGTGGCCTTCGACAGATCTGTCACCATTCCGAGATTAGTCCTCGAATGAGGCTTTAGGGCTGTGGCTGAGGAGTAGCACTTGCATTCGATGGCCACAGCCAACTCGGCCAACGTTACCGAGGCCATTGGCCCAGGATGGCTGACCTGGAACACGCCGACGTCAACCTCGTGCGACATGCCAGAATGCCCGGTGACCTCAATACCGTTCCAAACCTGGTAGTACTGACCCGACGTCCCGGTGAACGACACATACGAGTAGGATGGGCCCGGTCCACCGGGTGAGCCTCGCAAGCGCACCTCCCGGCCGGGTGGGTTGTGGAGGGTGGGATTTAGCCTGGCAGTCCGAAGGGCACTCAATACCGAGAGGAAGATCAAGGCCTCGTATAGGTTGCCGTCGGAGGTCGGCAAGACCACGCGGCTGGCCCCTGCATACCGAGCGAGGCGTTTCACCTCGCGGGTCAACTTCGCCCGGTCAGCCACGTTTGTCCTCCCCCAGATCAATCTCTGGCAAGTCGCTACCGAGCGCCAAGCCTTCCAGACGGGCGAGCGATGCTCGTATCTCCTCGCGGTGCGCCCCCAGGGCCTCAAGGTCAACTAGGTCGACTCGATCGTCTCCTTCAGGTCCAAAGGCGATCGCCTCGAAGTCTGGACGATCGGTTTCCGTTGGTTCTGCCAGCCCTAGCGCAATGTCGAGCGGGTCCAAGACGACTTGTCGCACCGCCGACAAGACCACCCACAATCCGGGGCTCTCCCGGTATTCTCCCGGCACATCGAAGATCGGTCGGAGGTCCGAGCGTTCTTTGCTCGAATCCAGATTGGAGGAACGGAGGGCTTGGAGATCCTCCAACGCTCGAGTTCGCAGCATCGTCCGGGGTCCGACGGGGAGCGCAGAGAAGTGGAGGTCAAGCAGTTGGATTAGCTCTTCGGGATCCATTTTTATTCCGATCAGTTTGAGACACCCAGTGGGCTACCGGGCACTGCCCGCCCCATTTCGCACATCGGCTCGAAGCCCTTCGCTTAACGTTTGCATCTCCGACCTTTTGGTCCGTTGGCGGATCGGCGTGGTTCGGGATGTGTGGCGAAAGAGGCGGAATGGCGAAAAGGTGCCTGGAAGACCGCTGTGGCCCCCCGACGTATCTCCCCTCGCCATCAAACCCATCCCGGGCCCATCCTATCCGATCCGGCTCAGGCCACCGCCCGGGGGGGAGGAGCGCAGGCCCGCTGGCGCCGCCGGCCCCAGGCACCGGTGGTGCTTGGAGCTACGGCGCCCTTCTCGTACCGGATATGAAGTCAATATGCATTTGGCCCAGGCGATCCGCCACGGGCACCGTCCGCCTGTCCTGGCGCAGGCGGCGAGGAGGTGCGCCCCGCGGGGTATAGCCCTCCCACGCCGACGGCGTATCTGGATCACGCTTAAAGGTGCCTTCGGGGTGGTGGTGCCGGCGGGGAAATGGCGAGGGGTCTACGGACGCACGTTCTGGCCAGGTTGAGGAACGGTGCCGTGTCCCACTCGTACCACGACCAGCTGATGAGCGCCCTGAGGTGGTTCTGCGCCAAAGGGCTGTAGAAGCCTGAGGAGGAGTTCCCTCTGAAAGGCCCCCGTCGGGAACAGCGGTTCCCCGGGGGCCTGAGCAGGGACGAACCGCAGCCCGCCCTGGCCGCGGTGGGCGATCCAGAGCATCTGGCTGTCCTCACAATCCAGGCTAGAAGATCCGGGTTCCGGGACCCCTCCACCCTCGCTCGGTCTTCTCGAACTCAAAGCTCCCTTCCACGGTTACGCGCTCACCCTGACGCGCGGGCTGATATCCCTGGGCCTCCATGAAGATGTCCATTCTCTCCGGAGCCACAGTCCGGAAGGAGGCCTCACCCAGGTAGCGTCGGTCCCAGTAGCAGCTTTCCAGCACGTCGATCACCGCCTCGTACTCCAGGGAGTAGCGAGGGATTCCGATGGGATTGGCTTCTTGAGCGTTCGTCTTTCGGAACTCGGCTAGCTGGAGACGCCCATCGGATTCCCTCCCGACCCGTTCTCGGAGGTAATCCTCGACGGCGCTGACCGAAGGGCCCGAGGTGCACGCCGCCACGGAGAGGGTTAGGAGGACCACTAGGAAAACACCTGCCCTTTTCATCGTTCCGATCCCTCCTTGGTTGTTGCCACGATCCATGCCTCCGCTGAGGCAACTCGAAGGCGTGGAAGCTGTGCCTCAAAACCTCGTTGCGTAGGAGAGCCCCAGCCCCACGCCGCTGGGGGTGGGCTGGATGGTGAGATTCAGCCTCCGTCGCAGGTCCTCGTTGTGTGTTTGAGCCAGATCCATCGCTGAGATGATACCCCAGATCCGGCCAGCGAGATAACCCCCGACCCCGAGGAGGATCAGGGCATCATTTCCTTTGTTAACGCAACTCCCGAGGAGTTCGTTCTGGCATCCTACGGATTCCCCGACGACCCACACGGCAATGCCTCCCAAGCTTATGGCCAGGGGTCTCAGGCCCGCCCGGGCATCCCCCACGTAGGCGTGACCAAGGACCGGGATGGCCAGCTCCAGGGCGGCGGCAGCGAACTCGTCCTTTTTCTCGGCCTGGTACCGACTCAAGGTCGCTTCGCTGGGTTCCTGGGCCTGGAGGGCCGGACCGGGGGTGGCCATTCCAAAAAATGAGACGGCCAAGGTTGCTAAGAGAGGCGGAAACGAACGCATGGGGTCCTCCAAGAGCGAGAGAAAGAGACTGATAGTCCGTAGACTGATGGTCAACATTGCTCCCGGGCGTCCACCCGTCAATAGCAGAATGGGACTCATTGTCCGTAGACTCATGGGCCACAGGGGGGAGGATTTCCCCCATGGCCAAAAACGAGAAGCGGGAGCGGGAGCGGTGGCTGCGGGCTTTCGGACAAGCCGTCCGGGAGCGGCGGCTGCAGCTCGGGGTGTCCCAGGAGAAGCTCGGATTCCTCAGCGGCTTGGACCGCACCTACGTCAGCGCCCTGGAACGGGGTGTGAGGAACCCGACGGTGCTGGTGCTCTGGAAAGTGGCAAAAGGGTTGGAGGCGACTCTTGGTGAGATCCTCGGAAGGGCAGAGGAGATTACCAGGGCGTCTGGGGGGGATTGAGCGGAAAGGTCGCAAGAAAAAGCCAGCACTGGGCATGTGCTGGCTGTTGAGGTTACTGAGTGGTCACCAAGGTCTCCTCGGCCCGCTCCGGGTTCCCGGAACAGATCGGCAGGAAATCACACCACCCGCACCACATCCCGGGCCGCCTGTAGAAGTGTTCGGCGGTGACCTCTCGGGCCATGAGGCGGGCCTTGGCCAGGTACAGGAGCAGATCCTCAGGCGTCCGTGTGCTCGGATGCCACTCGATCTTGGGCTCCTTGGTTCGGACCAGGACCCAAAGAGCCACCTGCCGGGCTTCGGGCTCCGCGAGCTGGTAGGCCGTGAGCTGGTCCGAGAGGACAACCTCGTGCTCTCCGTAGGACGAGCCCGAGGTCTTGAAGTCCACCAGGGTCCGCTGGCCGTCCACCTCGCCCACGAGATCAATGATCCCTACGAAAGGCAGGTCTAGGCCTGTGACGTCCAGCCGGAAGGGCGTCTCTGACGCCACTACCTCTCCGATTCGGGGAAGCTCCTCCGCAAGAAACTTCTCGACGAGCGGCACTCCGGCATCGCGCATCTTCTCCCAGGAATCCCGCTGACTGTAGGTGAGCTCAAGCTCCTGGGTGCCGTTCCAGCCTTCCTCGAAAAACGCCGCGGCGTCCCCTCCGGTCTGGAAGAGGTGAGCCAGGGCCTGGTGGACAACCTGGCCGAAGACCAAGCTTGCCGAGGGATACCGGGGCCGGAGCCCCTCCAGGTAGTACAGGCGGTACTGTTCCGGGCAGTGGAGAAAGCGTTGGATCCGGGAGTGGGAGAGGTGAGGGGTTGTGGACAAGGGCAGGGACGGTTGTTTCGTCTGAAGGGTGGTGTTCGTCATTCAGCTACCCTCCAGGCTCGGGGCGGATCTGGCTCCCACAGGAGGGACAGTGGGGCGGTCGGGGGGCCCGGATCTCCGCTCCTCCGACCTCCACCTCCCTCTGGAGCCAAGCTTCCGCCAGGTAGAGGAGTCCTCGAATCCGGCCCGTGCTGGGCCGGACGCCCGTGAGGCGATGCATGGTGTTGGAGAACGAGAAGGGGTCGGGCCACCCGGTGGCGGTGGAGGCCTTGGGCACGGATAAGCCCGAGGCCTGGAGGAACCGGAAGGTCTTCAGAACCCGACCGAAGGCGAGAATGTGGCAGGGAGGGGGTAGGCCCGCTTTCTGGCATTGCCGGCCCAGGGTGCGGCGGCTGGTGTAGAGAAGGCTTGCGGCCCGCTCCACGCTCACCCGGCCGCGGCATTGGCGTTGGGGGAGCTCCAACAAGCGCTGGAGAAGATGGACTGCGTCAGGGTTGTCGGCAGCGAGGCCGCGGCGCCGGAGATACTCCGCGACGCCTACCACAGGATTCTCTTCTGGATCCACGGTCCTGGCCAGTGCCACCACCCCCGGATCCCGTACAAGAGGGGACATGGGTACCTCCTTGGTTTTTTTGGGGTGTTCGGTGTCAGGGCTGACGAGAGGGGCGGGAGTTGGCCGGAAGGACCTTCTGGATGTTCAAGAAGCCGTTCTCGGTGGGCTGGGTGATGATGCGGCAGGGGAGGTTCAGAGAGACGCCCTCTCGGACCTTCCCGGCGTGTTCAGAGTAGCCGGCTTGGTTGAGATGCTCAGCCAGTTGGCCGCGGCTCCCGTAGAGCCTAAGGGTCCGGCCGTTGGCCTGGATTGTGAGGAAGAGCCTCCGGCCCCATTTCCCGTCCGTCCCTCCGATGCGAAGCAGCTGGGCTGGCGTGGTCCCGTCCTCGTGGTCTGCAGGCTGGAGTTCCGGACTAGGTTCTGGGCGAGATTCTCGGCCGTTGGTGGTTAGGAACCGTCCGACAATCTCTTCCTGGAGGTCCAGGAGTTCCTGGGCCCGCCGTTCCACGTTCTCGGCCTCGGTCTCCTGCACTGGGCAGGAGAACTCCACGGAAAGGGCGTCGATGCGGCCATCAGGGCTCACGCTCCGTTTGAGGAGCATACGGGAGCCGCCATTCTGATGAGTGGAAGTGTTATTCCGGTCTGTGTCCGCCTGCTGTTCGTGTACGGCCTTTTGCTCCTGGGTTTCGTGGGTGCCGGCATCCTCCAGGTTTCCGTGACGCTTCAGGACCGCCAGGATGTGCTTGCAGCGCCACTGGGGGTCCTGGGCGTGCTTCTGAAAATCCGGACAGCCGCATGTAAGTTCATTTGGGACCCCGCTTACCCGATAAGGACCTCCGCCGGTCCTGGGGGAGTGGATTCGGAATCCTCCCTCTGTCTGGGCGATGATCCAGGGTTCGCTCTCTGCCCGCTCCATCCTCTTTTCCAGCTCCTCGCGTGTCATGATGGGCCTCCTTTCGGCCTGGGACGTTGGTGGTTGGAAAGAGCTGATGGTCCCAGCGTAACGGACCCTCGGAGGTTTCCAAGGCGGAGAATCCTGCCGCAGGCGGCAGAAATGGGTGCCTAGGCGGTGGGAGCCCGAGGCGGGAGGATGGAGGGATGAACGAGACACGGCCCGACAACCCGGTGGCGTTTTTTGCGCGCACGAACTTCCGCAACCAGCGGAAGCTTTTTGGGATTCGTCAGGCTGACCGCCTCCAACACATGTACATCATCGGGAAGACCGGGACGGGCAAGTCCACCCTTCTGGAAACCCTCATGCGGGAAGACCTCCGCCTAGGGAACGGGTTCGCCCTTCTGGATCCCCACGGCGATCTCGTGGAGCGCGTCCGGGCCGCCGTTCCGAGCGAGAGGGCAGGGGACCTCATCGACTTCGATGTCCCCAACGCTAGGGCTCCCCTCGGGTACAATCCCCTCTCGGGGGTCCCGGTGGCTAAGCGTTCCTTGGCGGCTTCCGGGATCCTAGAGGTCTTTAAGAAGCTATGGCCCGACTTCTGGGGGCCCAGGCTGGAGCATATCCTGCGGAATGCCCTCATCGCCCTCCTTGATCAACCCGAGGCCACCCTCGCCGACATCCTGCGCCTTTTCGACGACCGGGCGTTTCGTCGGCGAGTGGCCGAGCGGGTTCATAACGCAAGGGTTCGGGACTTCTGGCTCCGGGAATTCGAAGGGTACCCCGTGCGGTTCCGGGCCGAGGCCGTCGCGCCAGTCCAGAACAAGGTGGGGGCTTTTCTAGCAGATTCGGTTCTTCACGGTATTCTGACGCAGACCAAGAGCGCCTTTGACTTCCGGCAGGTCATGGACGAGAGAAAAATCTTGTTGGTGAATCTGGCCAAAGGTATGCTGGGGGAAGATCCAGCCTCCCTCTTCGGCGCGCTTTTGGTTTCCGGCCTTGGCGTGGCGGCGCTGAGCCGCGCCGCGATGCCGGACTCGGAGCGGCGGGAATTCTTCCTCTACTTGGACGAGTTCCAGACCTTCACGACCCTTAGCTTGGCCAGCATGCTCTCGGAGCTGCGGAAGTACAGAGTCGGTTTAGCGCTGGCTCATCAGCACCTTTCACAGCTTGAGCTCCCGGTCCGGGACGCGATTCTAGGGAACGTGGGAACGACGATCAGCTTCCGACTGGGCCTGGCCGATGCCGAGATCCTGGAGAAGGAGTTCTGGCCAGAGTTTCGGGCGAGGGATCTTGTGGGATTGCCAAACTACCAGGGGTACGTGAGGCTCATGGTAGATGGGAGGGTGAGGAAGGGATTTAGTGCGGATTTGATTCCGAGTCCTAGGTGAGTCCAGGAAACCGAGTCTGATCCGTGGAAAAATCGGGCTGGTTCTACGCTCGTCAGTTGTTTCTACCCCAGCAGGCGGTTATCCGCTGCCTTGTACGGTCGGCAGGACTTCGGAAAGCCCTGCGACTTCGGAAGGAGTGGATATCCACTAGAGGTTCAGATGGAGGGTCAAGGACATGAAGTTCGAACACGTGGCCGGTCACTGTCTGTTTTGTGAGTCCAGACGGTGGAGGCAGTACGATTGCGGTCCGAACGCGAAGCGCCACCATTGCACGCACGGGCTAGCCACCGACATCCGAGAGAAGTTTGGGGATGACAGACAGCTTTATCCGACCATATACCCGATCCCGGTTGGGAGGGGGATCCTTGCTCCTCCTAATCCCGGAGCTCGACCCGCTCCTGACGTCTTCGGTATCACAGTCCCGATCTCATCACCGATGACAAGTCCGCCGAAGCTTCCCGCGCTTCCTTACCCGACACCGGCTCCGCATATGGAGCACCTGCGCTGCGGCAATGCTGTCGTGTACAACCTGGGCGAACTGGCGGGCAGTTTCGAGTTCGAGCCCGGAAGCGTCACAGTCTACGATATGTCAACCTACGGTTGGTCTAATACCTTGAAGGATCCCAGATCATGGGCGGTTGTGAGTACAGCCACGGGACAAGGGATTCGTGACCTAGGTGTTTGGACGGCGGGGAATGCTGGTTTGAGCGTTGCGAAACTCGCGTACGCAGTGAATCGAGTTCTTCCTCCCGAAAAGCGGATTCGAGTGTCATGCTACAGTGTGGGTGAACCACTGCCTGAAGAGGTTAGGCATGTTCTCCAGAGCTTTGACGCACACGTGGCAGTCTTCCGAACACCCACCAGAGGGAAGATCTTCCCCGTTGAGGAGGTGATTAGACGACTTAATCAACGCTTAAGACCCCAGATCAACGAGCGGAGGTTCTGGGATGTTAGTGATGGTTGGGACGGGGTCGGCCTCTACATGTACCGTTTGATTGGCAGGCAGATTTGCACGGAACTCGAGCCAACTCCTAAGTACATCGTAGCTCCAGTGGGCACTGGTGACCTGTTTTTCGGCCTCTGCCTGGGGCGGGACGACTGCGTCAAAGCAAGAAAGATCAAAGAGACGGATTGCCACCTCGTAGGCGCGATCCCAGCCGGGGGGGAGAGCATCATTAACAACTACGGGGATTATGATATCGAGATTCCTACAGTTGAGCCGGAGCTAGGTGGAGATAACCCACCCGCTGCCCCAAAACTCAGCACAATCTATACACCGTTGTTGTTGGTGATGTATCCTCGGCTTCTCCGGAGGGATCGAGTGACACTTATCCGGGTGAGTGACGAGGATCAGAGAGCAGCAGCTGGAGCTCTTCTCGACCGACAGGCGAATAGCGGACGCCCAGCAAGTGAACCATCGGCACTTACTGCTTTTTCGGCACTTCCAAGGCTATCTCGCTGGCATGCGCAACGAGAAGAGAGGCCGGGCCGACGAGTTCGAACCGATCTGGCCAAGGTCCCGGTAGTAGTTGTCAACTCTGGGTCGGGGATCCTGGGGAACGGCGGTGAGCACACGCTGTTGGAGCGGTTTCTCCCAACCCCTCATATGGTGTGAGTGGGACGGCGCCGAGCGGCTATGGCCCCCGAACGAAGTAAGAAAAGCTGCCCAGTTAGAAACTGGGCAGCGGGCCGCTAGTCGGGTTGGGGGACTTCCTTCCGGCCTTCTGGGTTCTCAAGGAGCTCGGATGGGGGAAACGGAACCAAGATCACTTCGCCTACCCAACGGCGACCTAAAAGAGCCGGACTCCTCGCCTCACCCATTGCCTCTCCGGTGCGGCCGAGCCGAACCCAGTGAGTTGGCTGGCTTTGCGCAGTTGTGCTTTTCCAATGCTTGCTCATGGATCCTCCAGTGCAACGTGTACCAGTGGGCGGATACCGGCGGGTATCCGAGTGTCCGCTCGCGGACACAGGGCTGCACTGGATGGATCCAGAGATAGAGGAGAAGGAAAGAAGATAGGCGTCGCGTTCCATTAGCCTGGAGGAGCTGTCACAATCCACGTATCTCCGTAGTACCATACGATTTAATGCCATGTCAAGTCTGTGGTGCAATCGGTGCCATGGACACATATGTCGCTACCGACAAGACTCGGCCACTTTCTTCCCCTCGCGGGTCTGTTAGGCAAAAGACATTGCTCTTGGGAGGGCCCAACAGGTTCTCGGTCACCTCTCAACAAAGATGTAGTACAGATCAGCGTCCGGTACACCTAGGCTCCGATAGATTGGGCGGAGAGCATCTTCTAGGTTGGAAGCCCTATTCCAGAGGTGGTCCACCTGGGCTTTCATGTAGCTGCAAGAGCAATCACTGGATCGCTTGCAACTAGCCGGCTCCAAGAGTCCTCGAGAATTATGTTGGGAGATAACCTCTGGAGCCCCGAGGTTCGACCATGCGTCCATGTACCTGGCAGGGGTAGTGGAGATCCCCCTGATCTTCACCGCCTCAGGCCTTGGCGGTCTGGACCAAGATGGGAGAAGGAGCGCAGAGCGAGATTTTCCACTTCGTTGGATCGGTCTCTCCGGTTTGATCCTGTCGCCTGGCACATGGTAGGATAACCCTATGAACAATAACTCCATCGACAATCTAGCCCGCATGGTCAAAGAAGGATTCGATAAGACAGCCACCAAGGAGGATGTCTCGGCGGTTCGTGACGACATCGGCCGTGTTGAAGACCGGTTGGACCGGATTGAGAAACTCATCCTTCAGAACCATGAAGAACGCCTCAAAAGAATTGAGGATGCTTTGGGGTGGCCGGTGAGGAAATCGGCCTAAACGGGCCTTTCCACAGACTCTTGGTCCTTGTGGACCAGAAACTTACTGATCTGGTCTAAAAGCACATCCAACTTTCGAGCCGTGCCTCGATACGGGCACCGTTTGTGGCTTCCGGCCTGCGTGCCATGAGCTGAAAGGGCTCAGAGAGCGTAAACGTTGGCTCGCGACCGTCCACCTCCCGATTCGGGGTGACGATTCTCAGGAGCTCCCGCCTTTCCTCCTTTTTGCCGCTTTCATAGCGTAGATGGACGTTTCCTGCGAGTTCGAGGAAATCGGCCATCCGAGCGGGCACGTTGACCTTTCCGGTCTCAAGGTCCCGTATCCGCGCGTCCAGGTCCTGCCGCTCCAGCAGGGTCTTTTCGTTCCTTCTCTCGAAGAGGCAGCGCTCCAGAAGACCCTCCACGAACGCGTCTGTGAGCCGATCCAAACGGGCCTCCAACTGATCTCGGCGCAAACGCAGGCTCTTG
>JANQDZ010000100.1 GCA_028278645.1 Longimicrobiales bacterium
GCCCCCATACAGGATCGGACGCCGGTGGAGGCGGCATGACCAGGATGGACCCAAAACCCCACGACCCGGGGCGGTACCGCCCGCACGGCCACGACCCGAACCAGCGCAACACGGAAGCGCTCCGACCGAAGGAACACCGCGAAACCCAAAGCACCACCACCCGCGCCACCCGAAACGGGACGGCCCGCCGGCCCCCCACCAGGCCCTCTGCTCCCCGCGGGGAGCGGGTTCCCGAAGCCGGCCCCTGGTCTCGGGCGACAGTCAGCCCGGTCGGGGCCACTCTACCGGAAGCCGGCCGCCATCCTCAGGCCAAGATCCACGATCCGGGGTGTGGGCGGATTCTCTAGGGCGCCATTCCTCCGCTCTCATACACGATCCGTCCGTCCACGATGGTCATGACGATCTCCATCTGGAGGACGTCGGTAGGCTCGATCTCCATAAGGTTCAGATCGGAGACCGTGAGATCTGCGAGCTTCCCGGGTTTGATGGACCCTCTCGTGTCCTCGTCGAACGCAGCGTACGCGGCATCCAGGGTGTGCATCCGGATGGCCTGGTGCATGGTGATGCGCTCGTCAGGTAGCCACCCCCCCTCCGGCGTGCCGTCCGTGCGGGTTCGGTTCACAGCGGCATTGATCACATACCTGGGATGACACGGGAAGGTCGCTCCCTGGGCCCCTGGAATGTCCGAACCGCCAACAATGGCGACGCCATGATCGAGGAAGCTCTTGTAGGGGTGTGAGAGTTTCTCCCTCTCAGGCCCCAAGCGACGGATGATCCACCGCATGTCGTCTTCGACCATGCTGGGATTCACCTCGGCGATGACATCGAGATCGGCGAACCGTGCGTAATCCTGTTCTCGCATGGTCTGGGCGTGGATGACCCTGGACCTTGCCACAGCCTCCGGGCCGAACTCGGCGGCGAGCTGCTCATACTGGTCCAGTGTCAGAGCGATTCCCCGATCGCCGATGGCATGGGTGTTCACCACATACCCGTCTTCCGTCGCGATCCTCATCATGTCGAGAATCTTGCCCAAGTTAGGCTCCATGAGGTCGTCCGCGTCACTGGAATGCCGACGGAAGTGACCAAAGGTTCCCGGATCGTCGGTATAGGGTTCGAAAAGCAACGCGCCATGAGACCCCATGAGGCCGTCCATATACCCCTTGTAGGCCCCATACCTGAGGTACGGGTCCGATTCGCCGGTCACTGGATGGGTCCCCATGTCGATCCCCGCGTCGCGGATCTCCGCGCTGCGGCTCAGGTCCAGCCGCATCCAAACTCGGCTGGTGAGCTCACCCGATTCATGAAGAGCAGCGTACAGCCGGGGGTAGGGCTCCCCGGTGATGTCGTGGAACTCGGTGATCCCCCGTTTGGCCAACTCTCTCAAACCGGCTCGCATCTCGTTCAGAATGCGCTCCTCGGACTTCGGTGTGATGACCGCCCTGATCTGGCCGATGGCCGGCGACCCGGCCCGGATCAGGCCCGTGGGGCTTCCGTCGGGATCCAGTTCCATTCCCGGGAGAGCCGCGCCATCGAGGTCGGCCGCCACGAGGGCGACGGTATTGGCCAGGTACAGTTCCCGGTCCCAGCTGTTCACAAAGACAGGGTGGTTCGGTGTGAGGGGATCAATGGTTTGCCGGCGCGGCAACCATCGGTTCTCCTTCAGGCGCTCACGCTCACGCCAGTCGGCCTCCCACAGTCTGTGACCGTCCCAAGCTCCCCCGGTGATCCATTCCCCTTCCGGGAGGATCGCCGCCACGCGACCGATCTCAGCCACGAGTCCCTCGTCCTCCGACACAGCCATGAGGTCGGCGTTGTTCCATATGGAGCCCCAGCCAGCAAAATGGGTGTGACTGTCTATGAAGCCCGGCATGACGAAGGCACCGTCCATATCGATCACTCGGGTTCCGGGCCCAGTGAAGGCGTTAGCTTCTGCATCGGAATCGAGGACCGCGGTGATGGTGTTACCGGTAATGACGACCGCGCTCGCCCAGGGCTGATCGTCCTCCATCGTGTACACGTCGGCATTCCGGAGGATGAGGTCCGCCGGGTTTTCCGATCCGCCCGCGCAGCCGAGAAAGAAGGCCCAGAGGCAGATGACGAAGGTTCTCCTCGCAGTATTCATGGACGTAGGCTCCGTGGATTCTTGGAGAAGTCAACTATCGTTCGTAGACGATCTTTCCATCCACGATCGTCATATCGATTTCCAGGTCGAGTAGTTGGTCGGGGTGTTCGACGATGTTCCGGTCGATCACGGTGATGTCTGCCAGCTTCCCGGCCTTGAGAGATCCCCGTATCGAGTCCTCCCGCATACACGCATAAGCCCCATTAAGAGTGAACGCCCGGATGGCCTCCTCCACCGAGATCTTGTGGTGAGGGGTCCACCCGCCCTCGGGCTCACCTTCGTTGTTGGTTCGGTGTACCGCAGCGTTGAGCACGTACTTCGGGTGGCTGAAAAAGATCGCACCAGCGTTCCCCGGTGCATCGGACCCGAAGTTCATCACGATGCCGTCGTCGATGAACGTTCGGAACGGGAACGCCAACTTCTCCCTCTCTGGTCCCAACCTGTGGATCAGCCATCGCATGTCATCGGCGATTTGGCTGGGGTTGGTTTCAGCGATGAGGTTCAGAGCCTTCATTCTCTCGAACTCTCTCGGTTGAACGATTTCCGCGTGGATAATCCGAAACATGCTCAGATCTGCATCCAGGTCTTCCTGTATCCGCTCCAGCACGTCGATGACCTCCGAAACCCCACGGTCCCCAATGGCGTGGGAATCCACCGAAAACCCGTGTTCCACCGCGGCCTCGCAGAAGTTGTAGAACACCTCGGGGTTACCGATCAAGCTGCCAGGTACATCGGAATCACTGTTGTACTCCTGGTAGTGCCCCATATAGTCCGGACGGTCGTTGTACGGCTCGAAGAGCATGGCTCCACGGGACCCGAGGAACCCGTCGTTGGCGCTCTTGAATCCACCGTACCGTAGGTAATAGTCCCTTTCCTTCGTCTCTGGGTGGACACCCATCGTCAACCCGCGTTGGAACATCTCCTCTTGGAGGTCGAGCCAGGGCCTGACCCACACGCGGGCAGTCAGCTCTCCGGTCTCCTGTAGTCTCACGAAGCGCTCGACCTGGCCAAAATCCCGAATCATGTCGTGGATTTCCACAATTCCCATCTCGGCCATGGCTCTCAAGCCAGCCCGGTACTCGTTCAGGACGCGTTCTTCCGATTTTGGCTTCACCACCTCCCGAATCCGGGCGATGGCCGGAGATCCACGGCGAATCAACCCGGTGGGGACCCCATCCCGAAGCTCCATCCCCTCGAGGTCGGAAGCCAGCAAGCCCGCGGCTTCCAGAGCTGCGGTATTGGCCAGGTAGAGGTCCCCGTCATAGCTGTTGAGGAAACAGGGATTTTGGGCGGTGATCTCGTCGATGGCGAAGCGGTCGGGCTCCCAGCGGTCGGGAACGACCTCCCCCGAAAGTTCCCCTGTACCAGCCAGCCATTGGATTGCCCCGGACCAATCCCCTCCGGTAATCCACTCCCCTTCCCCGACCAGCGGTACGACTCGCCCCAATTCTTCCACCAGGCCTTCATCGTCGTCGACGTTCATCAGCATGATGTCGTGCTGCTGGGCCGCGAATCCGGCAAAGTGGATATGGGCATCGATGAAGCCGGGGACGGCTAACCTACCTTCGAGGTCGACCACCCGAGTGTTGGGGCCGATGTACTTCTCTGCGTCGGAATCGTCATCGAGGACGGCGGTGATGGTGTTACCATCGATCACCAGGGCTTGGGCCCAGGGCTGATCGTTCTCGACGGTGAAGACTCCCCCGTTGATCATCACCAGGTCCGCACCGGGCCTTCCGCAAGAGAGGGCGGCAAAGAAGAGAAAAAGGGCCAGTCCGGCTCGACTTCTTCTGAACATGTTTGTACCCCTGGATCCAGGGCTGGATGGGAAACCAGTGACTGGTCGATCTTCCGGATCTCGGACCATACACGCCGGTCGAGTAGGGAGCAACGATTTCCCGCCGTTGCCGAGTGGTACGATCAAAGTGCACTGCCATTGAAGCTGGAGCTTCTCTATGTCGTAGGGGTAGAAGCTCCCCTCAACCATTGACGCTTGATCAGGATCGCACGATGGACCAGCTGTCGGTTTCCAGGACCCCGTCCCCTCCGGACCTTTCCTTGGTCCTGAAGGCCCTTCGGAAGGCAAAAGGCCGTGCGACGGTCGGTGATGTCGTCGCCGACACAGGGATTGGCCGGGACCAGGTGGAGGCTGGTCTCAGATCGCTCCTGGAGAGTCGAAAGGGGCACTTGGAGGTCGGTGAAACCGGCACCTTGGTTTACCGTTTCGACCCCCGCCTGATCCAACGAGACGCCATCCCACTCTTCGCACGACTGAAGGAAGGCGCATGGCAGGGATTCACCAAGGCGTTCAAAGCTTGGATCGTGATCATGCTCTTGGTCTACTTCGTGATCTTTGTGGCCTTGGTCATAGCCGCCCTTGTGGCAAGTCAATCAAAAGGGGGAGGAAGAAGCTCGGGCCGGTGGAGCGGGCGAGGCCGGGGTTTCCCAAACTTCCGGGGGTTCTGGTTCTGGTACTTCTTTTGGAGTCCCGGTTGGGGGAGGGGCAGGCCCTATTACGGGCACAGGTGGGAACGCCGGTACGGGTCCAGGAAGGGTACACCCAAGGTCCCCTTCATCAAGAAGGTGTTTGCCTTTGTTTTTGGACCGGACCGGCCGAAGCCGACCCAGGCCCAGAAGGACCGGAGCGTGATTCGCCTCATCCGGGCCCGCCGGGGAGTCCTGACCGCCACCGAGCTGGTTCAACACTCCGGCATTCCTCTTCAGGAAGCCGAGGAGGAACTGGCCCGTTTGATGGTCACCCACGGCGGCGACGTAAAGGTGACGGAGGACGGGGTTTTGGGTTACGTGTTTCCGGAGCTCATGGTGAGCGCCAAAGGGACTGTGACCGAAAGGGAGCCCGACCCAGCTTGGCGGCGCCTAGAGCCACCGGAGGAGGTCACCGGGAATGATGCAAAGGCGAATGCCATTGTTGCCGGGATCAACACCTTCAACCTGGCCGCCGCGTCCAGCGCACCCTGGTTCATATTCCCTCGTCTAGGGATAGCGGGGGACCTGGCCTGGATCGGCTTGGTCTGGGTACCAGTCATCTACAGCGCGCTGTTTTTCGCCGTACCCGCGCTACGGGCCATAGCGGTAAGCCGCCACAACCGCCTTCGGAGGGAGAGAAACCTCAGGAAGGTGATTCTGGGCGAGGTTTTTAGAGCTTCCCTCATCCGAGGTAAGGCGCGATGGATCACGCTGAGCGGGACGAGAGGTCATCTTCGGAGGGCACTTCCCACCGCAGGCGTGAAAGGTCGCAACGCTCGCGTCCCCCTCGAATGGGCGGAGGAGAGGGGTGTGATACTTTCCGAGAGCACCGTCCCGGATAGTCTCGTGGAGGCCCAGCTCCAGATCCTCCTGGCCGAGTTCGACGGCGAGGTTGAGGAGGACACGACGAGTGGTGTGCGGTACCGATTCTCTAGCATCCCGATCCAGCTTCAGGGGGGAGAGACCATCCGAAAAGGCCTCTCCCTGGAAAAGCAGAAGGTTGGGGACATCGTCTACGCCAGCGACCAGACCGACCAGGAGGCTCATGAGAGGGATCTCGATGCCTTCGATCGGGAGCTGGCCAGCGGGTCTGACCTCACCCATCTCCTCCCGGATACCGAACGGGTCGGGTATCTGGACGACTTCGAGTTGGTACTCTCTCCCTAGGGGTGACATCTCCACCCGCCCCAACTACCAGGGCCATCCCGGTCTGGCTATCCGCCGGGCCCTGGCATAGCATGTGTCGGTGAGGTCCGCTTCTCGGGAAGAAGAAGCCCTCCCCAGCATAACCACGGGAATCCATGGCAGACGAAACGATCCTTGGAGTGGTCGTAATCGTTTACCTGACAGCTCTGATCGCCCTCGGATGGGTAGTGAGCAAGAGGGTCAGGCTGGCCTCCGACTTCCTGGTAGCTGGGCGAAAGCTCGGTCTCCCCCTTACTACAGCAACTCTTGCAGCGGTCCAGCTCGGAGCCGGGGTGATCCTCGGCGGTTCAGCCATGGCCGCCGAATTCGGATTGTGGCCCGGCGTTTGGTACGGGCTAGGGTGCGGGGGAGGTTTGATCCTGGCCGGTCTCCTGGTGGCTGGGAAGATGAGGAAACAGGGTGGATACGTCCCGTTGGATTTCTTCGGCTCGAGGTTCGGTGAGCGAAAGTGGGTGAGGGTTTGGGGGTGGGCGTCCAACATACCGAGCCTGCTGGGCATTTTTGTGGCCCAGCTCATGGCCGCCGGCTCCATCCTCACCATCTTCGGCTTCGGCTACACTGAGGGCATTATCATCGTGGCCGGGGCCATAATGCTGTACAGCGCCTTTGGGGGAATGTGGGGAGTGGTCTCAGTCGATTTCGTTCAGCTGGGAACCATTCTTGTGGGGATTCCCCTCGTCGCGGTGGTGGCCCTGGTCCAGCTCTCGGACCTCGGTCATCCGGGCGGAACTCTCGGCGCCCTGAGCAAAGCTATCGTAACCCCGTTCATACCGTCGGGGCTGGGATCCCGAGCTGTCTTCCTGATTTTACCGTTTCTCCTGTCCATTTCCGTCTCGTACGACGCCTTCATGCGCTACCAGTCGGCCAAGTCCGTCGCAGTGGCGAAGTGGGGTTGTGTCCTCGCAGGCCTGATCGTGATCGCTCTGAGCCTCTGCGTGGGATTTATCGGGGCGGTCGGCGCCGCCCTCTACCCCGAGGTGGGATATCAGGAGGTGCTGCCCCACGCCATCGGTACCTTGCTCCACCCGGTTGCTGCCGGTGTGGTGGTGTCGGCCCTCCTGGCTGCCGTAATGTCCAGCTCAAACTGCCTACTGATCTCCCTATCCGGATGCTTCACGCGGGACCTCTACAACAAGGTCTTCAATCCGGCCGTGAGCCTGGACGAGCTGAAGCATACCAAAGCGCTTTCGAGGGCAGTCATAGTCCTCTCGGCCGTCGCCGGCGTGGTTATCGCAAGCCGAGCCACCGGGATTCTCGATACGATCATCATCTTCAACTATCCCTACATGGGCAGCATGCTCGTCCCTCTCCTGGGTGGCGTGCTTTATCCTAAGGCCACCGCGAAGGGCGCCATTGCCGCGCTGTTCGTCGGAGGGGCCATTGGCGTGGTCTCATTCTTAGCGGGCGTGCCGGGAAGGATCCACGGCCTGTTTAACGTCGATTTGGGACTCCTCCTAGCCTACTCGGCTTCGGCGATCGTATTTGTGGGGGTCAGCCTTCGCACCCAACCCGAGCCTGGAGCGGTTTCCCAGTGAACCCTCGGCCTCCATCCATCGACTGGCCTTACCCCATCGAATGGGACCAAGCCAGCACCGTCCAAACGGACGTCCTGGTTTTGGGGGGCGGAATCGCCGGGTGTTGGGCAGCCATTGGTGCCGCCCGCAGGGGGGCGGATGTGGTGTTGGTGGAGAAAGGCGCCACGGTAAGCAGCGGGGCCGGCGGTTCCGGCTGTGACCACTGGGAATCGGCTGCGACGAACCCGTGCTCTCGGGTTTCACCGGAAGAGCTGGCGGAAGCCCTGGTCAAAAGCCACGGGGGCTACTGCAACGGCATCTCCCACTATATCGAGTGTAGGGAGGGGTGGGATCGTTTGGTGGACCTGGAAGGCATTGGAGGGAAGATCCGGGACACGGAAGATGAGTTCATTGGCGCAGAGTTTCGGGACGACGCCACCAAACTGCTTTTCGCCTATGACTACCACAATCGTTTCGCCCTTCGGGTCTGGGGCACCACTTTCAAGTCAGCTCTCTACGAGGCGTGCCGGCAGCTGGGGGTGAGGATCCTGGACCGGACAATGGCTACCTCGCTTCTCATGGGGGCCGGAGGCCAGCGGTCGAGGGTCGTTGGAGCGACAGGAGTCAACACGAGGACAGGGCGATTCGTCGTGCTGGGGGCAAAAGCGACGGTCCTATGTATGTCACGGCCCTCCCGCTTGTGGCTCTTTTCCAGGGAGATGCCCGGGGTGTCTGAATTCCGTCCTCCCCAATGTTGCGGGGACGGGCATGCCATGGCGTGGAAGGCCGGCGCCGAGTTTACGATGATGGAAAAATCGGTCCAGGCTGAATGGTCCGGTACCCGCAGCTTCCCCCCCTATGGCACTGGAAACACCCACAACACCTGGTATGCCTGTTCCATGGTCGATGCCGAGGGGCGGAAGATCCCATGGGTGGACCGAGATGGAACGGTCCTCGAAGAGGTGTCCGACAGATACCGTCCCGCTCCTGGACAGAAACTCTTCCTGAAGGGCGGGTGCGAGCCGGACATCCCTCAATACGAATACCAGGGTCCTGATATCCCTCCGGCCGAGGATCTTCTTGAACAAGGCTTCAAGCTCCCGCTCTTTGCCGACCTCCCCTCCATGCCGGACCATGAGCGGAGAGCCATCTGGGGTTTGATGGTCGGTGAGGAGGGAAAGACCCGGGTCCCCATCCTCGAGAACTACACCAGGGCGGGCTTCGATCCGACCACAGACCGCCTTCAGAGCTACGGAGAGGATTGGAGGTCAGCCGCTTTTGCCCCTGAGGAGCGCCAACTCTTCGGGTACCCCGGGGGACTGATGAACGACTGGACCCTCAGAACGAATTTAGAGGGCCTTTATGCTGCCGGGGACCAACTCTTCGCCGCAAACTGCCACGGCCACGCAGCCACCACTGGACACTACGCGGGTCGACACGCGGCCTCCTACGCTTTTTCGGCCCCTGAGCTCGACACCGACAGGGACCAGGCAGAGGCGGAACGGGACCGGATCCATTCTCTGGTCAACGGATTCGGGGGAGTTTTGTGGCAGGAGGTGAACGCCACCATCGCCGGAATCATGCAGGAACACTGCGGTCAGAAGAAGAGCGCGGCCATTCTGGCCCCAGGCCTCTTGAAGCTGAAGGAGATCCGTCGAAACGAGGCACTCCACCTCCGGCCCAGGAATCCCCATGAACTCACCCGTACGCTGGAGGTCCTGAACGTCCTGACCAATGCAGAGTTGGTCATTCACTCGTGTCTGGCCAGAGAAGCCTCGGCGAAGTTCCTCCTGTTCGAGAGGCTGGATTTTCCGGCGATGGATCCGCCGGATTGGGAGAAGTTCGTGACCGTGAGGCTGTCGGGGGGCGTAGTAGTGGAGGGTGAGAGGCCTTTGGATTACTACGGCTCCTTTGAAGAGGAGTACGAAGCCCACAACGCCGACTATCTGTCTGGGACTGCTCCATGACCGCCGAGTCGAAGAGAAAAGGGCCCAGGTTGGAGAAAGCGACGCGAGGGTCGGCGGGTGCCATAATCCCGGTGAGCTTTGATCAGGATCTTTGTATCGCCTGCAACGTCTGCGTGGACGTCTGCCAGGTGGATATCCTCCTCCCAAACCCTACTGAAGGCTTACCACCATTGGTGGCTTTCCCTGGCGAGTGCTGGTACGACGGGACCTGCGTTTCATCCTGCCCCGTCCCCGGCGCTATCACGCTCAACCGATTGGAGAAGGACCGCGTTCGGTTCATGAGGATCACGACCGGGCAGGAGTTTTTCACCTAATCGATCGCCAGGAAAACGAAGTCAGCCCTACCCAGGCAGCCCGGTCTAAAAAGCCCAAAAAGTGGGTACCAGCCACAGCACCATGAACACGACCAGCGCTGTGAGGGGCAGACCCAACCTCGCATAGTCACCGAACCGGTAGCCCCCAGGGCCATAGACCATGGTATTCGTCTGGTAGCCGATGGGAGTCAGGAAGGAGGCCGACGCTCCCACCGCTATCGCCATGGCGAATGGCCTCGGATCCAGCCCCATGCTTGACGCGGTGGCCAGTGCTATCGGGAAGACCAGAACGGCCGCCGCGTTGTTGGTGATGATCTCGGTGAGCACGATGGTCGTCAGCAAGACGCCGAGCAGGGCGCCGGTAGCCCCGAAATCCCCAGCCACCGCCATGACACCTTGGGCGAGGGTGGCGGCCAGACCGGAACCCTGGATGGCGGCGCCGATGCCGAACGCACCAGCGATCAGGAAGATCACCCCCAGGTCTACGGCCTCCAACGCTTCCCGGGGCGTCATCACTCGGGTTGCGATAAGGATGAACGCACCCAAAAGGGACCCTTGGAGGATGGGAAACACCCCCAACGCGGCGGAAGCCACCACCCCGATCAAAACGCCAAAAACCAGAAAGGCCTCTTTCGTTGAAGTGGGGGGGGCTCCCCCGAGGTGACTGATGACCAGAAAGTCTCTCCGGTGCCGCCAAAGGGCTCTGAACCGGGGCCCGGCCAGGAGAATCAGCGTGTCACCGGCCCTCAGAGCCACCTCCGCCAGCTTCCCGCGATATCGCTCTCCGGATCTGTGCAAGGCCAAGACCACGGCCCGATACTCTTCCCGGAAACCGATCTCCCTGAGATTCCGCCCGGCGATGGGTGAGTCGGCGCCTACCACGACCTCGAAGTAGGTGTGCCCCGGCTCCTTCACCTCGAGAGTGTGCTCCGCCTCTGCAGAAGAGAGGCCCCTCCGCTTTTTCAGTTCCAAGACCATGTCGGAACGTGCGGCAAAAGTCAGCTGATCCCCGCCTTGAAGCTGGAGCTGAGGTGACGCCGGCGCGATGATCTCCCCTTCCCTCCGTACTTCAGCAAGGAATATCCCATCGATGCCCACAAACCCGGAGGCTTCGACTGGCTTCCCGTCCATCGATCCGCCGGGCCTCACGATCATGTTCACCGTGTAGCTCTTGTACGCCTCTTCGAAGCTTTTGATGGCCCCCCTTCGGTCCGGGAGAAGAAGCGGCGAAAAGAGAAGGAGGAAGAGGATCCCGGCTGCGGCCAGGGGTAACCCGACCCTGGTGATCTCGAACATGCCGATAGCCTGCATGCCCTCAGCCTCCAAAAGCCCGGAGACCACGATGGTCGTGGAGGTCCCGATGACCGTGACCACGCCGCCGAGGATCGATGCAAAGGAGAGCGGCATGAGATAATTGGAAGGACTCCGGCCCCGGTTCTCCGCCCAAGCTTCGACTTGGGGCGCGACCATCGCCACGATGGGCGTATTGTTCAGGAAACCCGACGCAGCGGCTACCGGCCCCAGTAGCCGAGCCATGGACAGCCGTCTGGGTTTTTCCGAGGCAGTCCTATCAGTATCCACCAGGAGCCGCCTCAGTAGGGGTTGGAGACCGCCTGTCTTCTCGACCGCCCTCGCGAGGACATATAGTGCCGCCACGGTAAAAGGCGCCGGGTTGGAAAAACCCGAGAGGCCCTCCGCAGGAGATACTACGCCCAAACCCAGGAGGAGGACGACCGCCCCCGAGACGACCATGGCCGGACCGGGCCTTCCCCGAATCAGGAGGGCCAGTGTCCCGGCGAGGACACCTAAAGTGAGCCACGATTGAATCGTCATGTTGGACGCTGGTGCGATTGGTCTCGGTTCGGCGGCCGATGAAACTAAAGTGGGCGTTGAGACGACATTCTAAACCCAGAAACCGGGAAATGGTTCAGCGGTCCGCTCACGGAGGGTCAATCCGACTGGCCATCCAGACTCCCTCGGGATAGCATGGTCGGAAGTCAGGATCCTGAAATAGCCCCAGCAGCCGACTGGAGAGGACGTTCGCATCATGACTGCCCTTCCCACCGCAGATCGCCGATTCCGACTCTATTCCGTGCCAATCATCGTACTCTTATTCACCTTCCTCATCTTAGCACCCTCTCCTGGAGAAGCCCAATCCGACTACTTCTTCCCGGCGGGTGAAAGTTTTGATCCCGAGATCCCCTCCCCGGAGGAATTCCTGGGCTACCCCATCGGGACATTCACCACCCGGCAAGACAGGATCGTAGCCTACATGAAAGAGCTGGCCCGGCTCTCCGACCGGGCTACATACCAATCCATCGGAACGAGCTTCGAACACCGGGATATGCCGGTGCTGACGGTGACCTCGCCGGAGAACCATTCGAGACTGGAAACGATCCGTCAGGAGCACCTGAGTTCCATCGAACCGGGCGGGGCGCCGGCCCCGGACCTCCCGGTTATCGCCCACTTCGGCTACAACGTCCACGGAAACGAAGCGTCCGGGGGGGAGGCGGCGCTTCTCACCGCGTATTGGCTGGTGGCGGGCACAGGAGCAGAAGTCGAGCGGTACCTGGATGATGGGGTCTTTCACCTTGAGCCCACCCTGAATCCAGACGGCCGCGACCGATATGCCACCTGGACCTCAGTGAACCGGGCCCAGCCCTTCGTCGCCGATCCGGCGGACCGGGAGCACAACGAGGTGTGGCCGGGAGGACGAACCAATCATTACTGGTTCGACCTGAACCGAGACTGGTTCCCATTGGTCAACCCCGAGAGCAGAGCCCGGATCGAGTTCCACCACCACTGGCGCCCCAACGTCGTGACGGATCACCACGAGATGGGCACCAGCAGCACGTTCTTCTTCGAGCCAACCAAGCCGGTGGGAACCTGGAACCCCTTGTTGCCCGAGCGTCTTTACACCGACCTCACAGTGACCTTCGCCGAGTACTGGACAGAGGTCATGGACGACATGGGATCGATGTTCTTCACCGAGGAGGTCTACGACAATTCCTACCCGGGGTATGGCTCGACCTATCCCAACTTCCTGGGTGGCCTGGCGGTCCTCTTCGAACAAGCCAGTTCCCGAGGCTTCGTGCAGGAGAGCCCCCACCACGTCCTCCTCACCTTCCCGTTCACCATCCGGAACCAGCTCAGAGCGGCCATGGCGTCGGCCCGGGCTTCGGTCGAGAACAAAGAGGCCCTCCAGGACTACCAGCGGGACTTCTACGCCTCCGCCTTGGTGGAAGGTGACGAGTACGAGGCGAGCGGTTGGGTGTTCGGAGATCCCTACGACGCGACACGAAACCGGGAGTTCCTCGACCTTCTGCTCCGACATCGGATCGAGGTCTATGAACTGAGCCAGCCGCAGGATGGAGGGGGAATCTCCTTCCAGCCGGGTCGGGCCTGGGTTGTTCCCGCCAGCCAGCCGATGTACCGCTTAGCACGGTCGGTTTTCGAGCGGGTGGAAACCTTCGCCGACAGCGTCTTTTACGATGCATCGGCATGGACCCTGAGCCTGGCTTACGGAATGCCGGACCTGGTCCTTTCCGGCGGTACCCTTCCGCTGGGTTCCCGCGTGACCGAGGTCCCAACCCTCGGGGGCGCGGGGCCGGTGGTCCAGAGCTCTATCGGATACCTTTTCGACTGGAGGGACTCGGGGGCACCTCGGGCACTGCAGGCCCTCCAAACCGCCGGCGTCCGTGCGGAAGTGGCTTTCCAGGACTTCACGGCCCGGACGACTTCCGGTGAGGTCCCGTTTCACCGCGGGTCCATCTCTCTCCCCGTCACTATTCAGACCATCAGCCCGGATTCACTCCACACTGCTGTGAACTCGGCGGCGAGGGTCGGGAATATTCCTATCCATTCGGCTGTTTCCGGCGGCACGGCCGAAGGGATCGACCTGGGTAGCCGGAACTTCCGCCCCGTGAGGGCCCCGAAGGTACTGCTTCCCGTGGGGGAAGGCGTTTCCTCCTACGAAGCCGGTCAGCTCTGGCACCTCCTGGACCAACGGGTAGGAATGCCCATCACCAAGGTGGACCTCACTGACTTCGGGAGAGTCGACTGGGAGCGCTACGACGTTCTCGTCATGGTTTCGGGTACCCAGCGGGCCTTCGCTGGCACCCGCCTCGATGCACTGAAGGCCTGGGTCCGGGGTGGCGGTACAGTCATCGCCCAGCGGGACGCAGCCGCCTGGGCCGCCCGAAACGGCCTCACGCCGAATATCGACGAGCCGGGGATGGGGAGGCCCACCGGTGAGGCGGAAGAGGAGGACGCCACGGTCCAGCGCAGGGACTACGACGACGCCAGGAACTTCCAGGGACCCCAAGCCATCGGTGGATCAATCTGGCAAGCCGACCTCGACCTTTCCCACCCCTTGGGGTTCGGATACCACCGGCGTTTCCTGCCGGTATGGCGGGACCACAGCATCTTCTTCGAGCCAAGTAGGAACGCCTTTAGCACCGTGGCCCAGCTGGTCGAAGACGACCCGTACCTGAGCGGCTACATCTCTCCGGAGAACAGGGAGCGACTTCGTGGGTCTCCGTCGGTCCTTACCGACCGGTTTGGTGGAGGGACGGTGGTCCTGTTCGTGGACAACACGAACTTCAGGGGATACTGGCGGGGAACGAGCCGGTTGTTCCTGAACGCGCTGTTCTTCGGGAATCAGATCCAGGTCCCGTGACGCAGGTTGGAAAAGACAGGATCCCAGTTTGGTACGAGAAAGGGGATTGACCATGCGATCAGCCATAATCCTGGCTCTTGGGTTGGCCTTTTTCACCGGGTGCAATGGGTCAACGCCGCAGGCCGAGGATGGACAGGCCACTACAGACCTCGAGTTCGAGGTTAGCCTCTCGCCCGAGTTGGGAACCGGGCCCCTGGACGGACGGGTGATCCTCCTCATTTCCACCACGGACGATCCGGAACCACGCTTTCAGAGATTGAGGAGCACCGATCCGCCTCAGATTTTCGGCGGGGACGTGGATGCCTTGGGGCCGGGCGAGAACACGAGCATCGGCTATGGATCCCGTGGCTACCCCCTGGAGTCCATGGCCGAGTTACCTCCAGGCGAATACTTCGTCCAAGCGGTCTTCAACGTCTACACGACCTTTGACAGAGCGGACGGGCATACCATCAAAGCCCACATGGATCAGTGGGAAGGCCAGCAGTGGAACCGATCCCCGGGGAACCTTCTCAGCCAGGTGGAACGGGTAAGGCTCGACCCCCAGAGCTCGGAGGTGATCCGCCTGACCCTGGATGAGATGATCCCTCCGCTCGTTCCCCCTGAGGACACGGACTACGTCAAACACATAAGGTTCCGGAGTGAGATCCTCAGCGAATGGTGGGGACACGACATGGACCTGGGTGCGGTGGTGGTCCTCCCAGGCGGGTTCGACGAAAACCCCAACGCCCGTTATCCGGTGGTCTATTGGCATGGGCATTTCCCGGCAACCTTCCGGGGATTCCGGGAAACCCCTCCGGAGCCCGACCTGACCGGTCAGGCCCGGACTCGAGCTGAGAGCCAATATCGCTTTTTCCAGGAGTGGGTTTCGGGGGAGCTGGGACGGTTCCTGCTCGTCTTTATGCAGCATCCCACCCCGTTCTACGACGATTCGTATGCGGTCAACTCAGCCAACAATGGCCCCTACGGAGACGCTCTCACCCAGGAGCTGATTCCCAGGGTGGAATCGGAGTTCAGGGCCATAGGGGAGCCGTGGGCCCGGACGCTGTCGGGAGGATCCACCGGCGGCTGGGAGTCCCTGGCTTGGCAGGTGTTCTATCCGGACATGTTCAACGGGACCTGGACCTTCTGCCCGGATCCGGTGGATTTCCGCTATTTCCAGATGGTGAACATCTATGAGGACGTGAACGCCTTCTATCCCGGGGACGGGAGGAGCCCATGGAAACGCACTCCGGTCCGACCATGGATGCGGGGACCCGACGATCAGGTTTTCATGGATCAAAGGGACGCCAGCCATCTGGAGGAAGTCCTGGGGACGAAGGGTAGATCTGGGGACCAGATGGACATTTTCATGTCGGTCTATGGCCCCGTTGGCGATGACGGGTACCCTGACCTCCTTTACGACAAGTGGACCGGGGAGATCAATCCGGAGGTGGCCGAGCACTGGAGGGAGAACTACGACCTCAGACACATCCTGGAGCGGGATTGGGAAACCCTGGGGCCAAAGCTGGAAGGAAAGCTCCACATCTACATGGGAGACATGGACACCTACTTCCTGGAGGAGGCCACGCGGCTCCTGGAGGAATTCCTGGAGAGCACCACCGACCCCTACTACGGCGGCTCGTTTGATTGGGGCGAAGGGGCCCCTCACTGCTACAGCGGGACTCCGGAATTCCCCGGCCAGACCTCATACCAGCGGGTCCTCCCGCTTATGAGGGACCGGATCCTCAGCACCGCTCCCCCTGGCTCCGATGTAACGAGCTGGCGGTACGAATGAAAATCGACCGGGTCGAGCTTTTCCATGTGGCGATCCCGCTGCCAAAGGCGTTTTACCCGGCCTGGATCCCACCGACATTAAGATCGGAAGACAGCGAATCCGAGAGGCCAGCTCTCTGGGATGGAGGAAATACTGGCTGGAGGCCGCATTCTGGGACGTTCTGGGGAAGAAGGCCAAAGAGAACCTAGCGCCTGAGGTGGGCCCGTAGATCCCCTACATCATACTGTCCGTTCTGATTTCCGTACTTGTCAAGATACTCGGCCTCCTCCGGGGAGAGGCTCGGGCCGGACCCACCGAGAAAAGGTCGGGCCAGGTTCGCCCGCAGGAGTTCGCGCGTGGACAGCGTGATGTGCGCCCTCCCACCCTCGAGCACGATCCGGTGGATCGCCACTGGGGAGGCCGAACCGTCCGTTCGGCGGGAAGAAGGATAGGTGCTGTTCGTCAGCCGACCCGGGCCATTCACACCCCATGCGTCCCCCGCCTCCCCACGGTTCCCCCCCTGGGGAAAGGTGAGGCGGAGGGTGTTGTTTCCGTCCGCTTCGAGAAGCTCCACCATGTACTGCTGAGGGCAAGTATCACAGGGTCGGTTCCCCGAGACTTTCGGATCGACGTGGTAAACAAGCACACCCGACGCAGGCAGGTCCTGGTCGAACCCCTCCTTGGTCCGGTACTCGATCAGCAGGTGTTCGGTGTTGCTGTTGAGGGGCCCTGGCTCGAGGGGAATCTTCAGCACCTGCTCTTTGTCCTGGATCGGGTCAAGGATGTACTCCTCGTCCAGCACGTCCCCCACGAGCTCCAGGGATCCTAGCCACCCCAGCCGGTCTTTTTCCCAGGCACCGAAATGGGTCGGGCGGACCCACGCTTCCCTGTTGGTAGTGCCGCATCCCCACGCACCCGCCGCCATCAGGTCCCAGCAACCCACGACCCAGCGCCGATGCTCTGGCTCGAGGCCCTGGGATCGATCATAAAGGTCCGGAAGTCCCAGGACGTGGCCGAGCTCATGGGCTATGGTAGTCGCTTTCTGAACTTCGATCCCTCCGCAGTCCACAGCGCTTTGGATCGTGTAGTCGTTCACAACGATGAACCCGCCGTTCGCAGCGGCGTCGTCGGACACGTACGGCTCGCCGTCGTTCCAGCCCTGGAGACCCCACCGGTGGGGCCAGATGCCCGGGCCCCCGCAGGAAGCCGAGACCTCCAGGAATTGAAAGGCCACGCCATCCACCGTTCCGTCGTCGTCACCACTGTTCGGAACGCCGTCGGGCCCATCGTTGTCGAACTGCCCGAAGTCCACCTCTCCGTCCACACGCTCCACCACTTCGAAGAGGTAGGCACCGGTCTGGGCCCCACTCCCCAGTCCGTAGGAGTCACCTACCACCTCAGCCCTGTTCAGGGATGTCCGGACCCAAGGAGTCGCGTCGCCCGATACGGTCAGGCGCCCTCCGGAAACCTCCTCATAAAACTCGGTGAGGGTACCGTAGGGTGATGGGCCATAAAAGAGGGAGGCCAGGAGGTCCTCCCGGGACACCTGCGGCTCGGGCGAATCGGCGAAGAGCCCCTGCATCAAGATCACGGGGAGGACTCCCGAGAGGGGGGACCCCTTCATTATTGCCGACCTTGTCTTGTGCACCCAACCGGCCCGGACGCGGTGGAAGCCTGGATCCTCCTTCAGTCGCTGAGAAAAAGCGGCAGGGAGAGGGATCTCCGGCGTGCCGGGAGCCCCCCCGACGACCTGAGAGGACGCCGATCCGGGAAGATGCACGAGGGCCAGAAGGCAAACCCCGAGGGGGATCCACCGCCGCTTCGTCATGGCCTACCTCCCTGCCCTGGCGCGGAAGGGAACTCTTCTCCCTCCACGATGACCTCATACCCCGACAGGGAGGGGCGGAGCTGGTCTTCGCCATCGGCCACCTGGAGAACGGAAACGTCGGGGATCGCGGCGACGTCAGTCGTTCCAACACGGAAGTTGATCTCACCGGGATCATCCAGGATGACGACCACCCGGGAGGAGCCCGGCACATGTTCGTAAAAGACTTCCCCTCCTTGGGAGGAAGTAAACGAAAGGTCGGCTCCACCTGTAATCTCGAACACGGCAGAGCCCTCCACTCCGTTGGGCGAAAGCATGGTTACAGACAGGTTACCAGGCCCTTTCGGCCCGTCCGGTCCCGTCGAGTCGCAGGCCCAGACCAATAACGGGACCCAGCCCAACAGGGCCACTCCCCGGATTTTATTCCCGACCCTCATCGAGCTCTCTGCCTCTCCGATCAGGAGACGGATCTCCCCTCACCGTCATTCAGGTTCTGCCACGGATGTGTCTTATGGTCTGGCCGATCAACTCCGCAAGATCCTCCGGGCTTTTGCCCCGGACACCCTCGTTCCCTACTCCGCACCTGATGTACGCGGGAAGGGGTGTCCGCGTTACTTGGTCCCACCTACCGCGCCCGGAAACGCCGGCGCAGGGAAAACAAGAAGCCCCCGCCGCGTCCAGCAGCGGGGGCCGGTGGGGATTGGACGCCCTGGGAACCTCAGCCGTTGGGCCAGAGCCAGCCGAAGGCGCCGGCCGTGAGAACCCCGTAAACCAAAGCGTCGAACAGATTCTTGAAGGTGGTGCTCCAGGCCTGCCTATACCAGATGGAACGCTGGAGGTGGGCCAGCCCGTACCCGACGAAGGCGGTGGTGCCTGCAAACCGGAAGACCGAAAGGTATTCGGCGCCGGGCCCCAATGCTCGACCAGCGATGTACGCGGCGAAGATGCCTACCAGGACGCAGAAGCCGAACCACTGGGCCAGCTGACTCCCCATGCCGAAGGGGTTCCCGGGAGGGAAGACGGTCATGAACCATACCGGCCCCTTCCTGGCCTTCGCCTGGAATTCCTCGGATTTCATCACCTCAGGGCTACCCGCCTGCGGGATCACGTAGTCGCCAGCCGGAACGTTGAACCCCCTCATGGCGTCCATGAGGGCATCCTCATCGGGGACCCGGCCGAAGTCCGTGCGGTGGTAGGGCAGGAACATGTGGATGATGGAGCTGGCCGCGAAGACCAGCACAGCGGCGACGAGGACGGGCAGCCAAAGGGCCAGGATGCCGACCATGGTCTGACTCCTTCCTAAGGAGGAATTAAAACTCTGACTGGTGTGAGATTATTGGCTTTGGATTGAAATACCTAAACGTTCAAGGATTTCCCTGTCAAGGAATTGGTGTTTGTCCCGTCGGTGACAGATCACCCGTGGACGAAATCCCCGATCCTCTTCACCCGGTGCATTTCCTGGGGATCCAGGGGCCCTCGGGAAAGGGCTTCGAATCCGTCAAGCATCTGCTCCTCCGTCCGGGGACCGGCAATACAAAGGTCCACGGCGGGATGGGAGAGAGCGAAACGGTAACAGTCTGCCGCTGTCAGGGGGGGTTCGCCCGGTGGCATCTTTTGGGGTTTGAGGAGCTTACCCCACCGGGTCGCCGTGTAAGTGGTGATCCCCGGTCGCCCCGCGGGGAGGTCCTGAAAGACCTCCCCCTCTGCCCCCCGGTGGGCCGCACTGTAGCGCACCTGGAGAACGTCGAACGGGCCGTCTTCCTCCCGAGCCATCTCCCCATGGAACTTCCGATTATGCCCCGTAAGGCCCAGGAACCTCACCTTCCCGTGTTCCTTGAGCTCCCTCGCCCGATCCAGCAACCGGCTGCGTGGCATCTTATTGAACCACCCCAGGAACAGGACGTCGAGGTACTCTGTGTCGAGCTCCCTCAAAGCCTTCTCGACCGAACGACTCAAGTATCCAGGGCTCCGAGTATAGGACTGAGCCCCGATCACAAGGTCCTCTCGCCGGCTTCGCCCGAGGTTCCTCAATGCTGATTTCATGCCCGGTTTCCGGGACACCCAATAGAAGTAGTTGATTCCGTACTCCATAAAGGCCCGTTCCACGGCCTGAGCAGGGATCCCATACCCGCCCGCCAGCCCGATCCGGCTTACGGGGACGCCGGTCCTACCCAAGACTCTGTGCTCTTGAAAGGTCACGGCCTGCCCTTTGTGGAAGGCGGAACGTTCTGATTCAACCGAAAAAAGTTGTGGGGGTCGTACTCGGCTTTTAACTGCGACAACCGTTCATATGCTTCACCATAAGCCGATGGGATGCGCTCCTTCTCATCCCCCGTCATGAAGTTCACGTACACGCCCCCCGAGGCGAAAGGCTTGGCCGCTTCGAAGAGATCCCGGGTCCAAGCGATGAGACGACCGTCGTCCTTCTCTTCATGCCATCGCCCATGGACGTTCATAATGAACTGGGCGTCCCTCGGTTGATATGCGGTCGCGCCAGTCGGGACCCGACTGACCGCGCCACCTAACTGGGCGAAAAACACCTCGCAGGCTTGATTTGGCAAGCTGTGGACCAAGGGGAACACAGCGTCGAGGAGGCCATCGCTCAACTCATGGAAGGTGTGAGATTTCCAGTAATTCCTTCGGCCAGCAAGGAGGAGGGGATCGAAGGCCATCTGGAAATCGGCGTATTTATGGGGTCCGATCACATCGGCGAGGGGCGTCCCGAAACCTCTCAACGGCCTCAGGATCCTCTCACCCTCTCGTAGGTCACCCGCATAGAGACATGCGAGGATCAGGACTTTTGTACCGTGCGTTTCCGGAGGAAGAAACGGAAGGGGTGGAGCTTTCCTCATGACCGCCCAGACCGTGAGCTCTTCGGGTGCATGGTAGACAAAAGCCCGGTAGAAACGAAGGACGGCATCGGCATCGGAGAACGGGTGGACGAGCAGACCAGAGAGAACGTCCGGTCCCACGGAGTGGAGCTGGAATTCGAACGAGGTCACGATTCCGAGGTTTCCTCCACCCCCACGGAGTCCCCAGAACAGATCCGCGTTTTCTTTCTCGCTGGCCCTGAGATAGTCGCCCCCCGCAGTCACGACGTCGGCTGAGAGCAAGTTGTCGATGGTCAATCCATACTTCCGACTCAGCCATCCGAACCCCCCGCCTAGGGTCAGGCCGCTGATCCCCGTCGTGGAATTGACCCCTAATGGAGTCGCCAAGCCAAATACCTGCGTTTCCAAGTCGATCTCCCCCAGAGTGGCCCCGGGTTCCACCCTCGCCCGTTTCCGCCTCGGATCCACCCTGATGGAGTTCATCCTCCTGAGGGAGATCATCAACCCTCCGTCGCAGGACGCATTTCCCGCGATGTGGTGGCCCGCTCCGAGTACCGACGCCAGAATTCCGTTCCGCCGGGCGAAGTTCACGGATCGAATCACATCGGCCGGGCCGGCGCACTCAACGATGAGGCCCGGCTTCCGTTCGATCATCCCGTTCCAGAGTTCCCTGGCTGCGTCATATCCAGGAGACTGCGGAGCAAACAGCTCGCCCCTGAGGCCGGCAGCGAAATCGTCGAGCTCAGCGTCCTGCAAGTTCCTGGTGGTGCCCTCCAAGGTGGTCACTGGAAAACGCGGCATAACCCTCTCCTCCCGGACAGGTTCGGACAACAAGGGGTTTTGGCGGAAAGTTCAAGAATTGGAGAAATGGGAAAAAACGCAAGGAGTTTTTTCCCCGCCGCCCAATGCCAGACAGCTGGAAGGAGAAAAAAACGATCCCCCTCGCTCAGCCAGGATCGAGGGGGATCGGAGGTTATATTTACGGGACACTCCTATTGCACAGGAGTCCTTGTTGCGGCCGCTTGGCCAAAGAGCCCCTTCCACCCTTCCGGCGTTCTCCGAAGGACGAAGCTGAAACCAGCCTGGTTCTCAAACTCCCTCCCGTCCTCAAACCGCACCATTCCAGTGAGCTCTCCAACGAGGATGGCTGCGTCGGAGGAAAGCACGTCCACCCTCCGGGTGGCCCATTGACCCTCGAAGGCGTCCCAGCCCCCGTATAGCTCTTCCATGCCGACCCGCATGGCGTCCCAGGTGGACCAGTACCTGGACCCCCTGAGGAAATGGCCATCCGCCTGGTCGAACAACAAAACGATCCCCATAAAGTCAAGGTTCGCCGCGGCTTCCAGATACCGGTCGGCCCAATCCAGGACCTCCGCCTGGATCTCGCTCCGTTCCGCGGCGGTCAACTCCTGAGGAACGGGTGCCCCGTCCCCACCGCACCCAGCGAGGAGGAGGGCAAGGGAAACCGAAAAAAACGCTCTCATTAGCTCACTCCGATAGGATTTGAAGATGAACCTATCTAATGGCCCACACCCCTCACTTCAACGGCCTCGGAGATTTCCGACGTTCCTTCTTACAATTCCCGAACCCGGCCGGAACCCCTCCCCCTTCACCCCGGGCCTAATAAGCGGAGCCTTTGTCAATCTCTGCGCCGGGGCCGTGATGGGCGGGTACTGGCAGTACACTCACTCCTCCCAGGGCCGGTAGGTTCGCGGCGGCTCTACACGCCTTAAGCAATGGCCTTCCGGGGGCCTAAGTGTTGAAGACGGGGGCCTGGCCGTTTTGGTAATCTGCCGTTCCGGGACAACTCTTCGGCCTTTGTCGGCATCTCAGTAGGAAAGAAGGCTTTCGGGAACGAGAAACTTCGGGGTGAGAGAATGAGTTGGTTCGGGTCTGACATTGTGGCGATTGGATGTATCCTGGGAGGAGCAGCGGTTGGTGGGGCGGCGACATTAGCGGTAATGGATGGCGGTGATCACGTCCACCGGCGCTGCGGAATCGAACGCACGGCTGTAGCCCCTACCATTGCGGTTGCGGGGCATGACGGGGCTCACGCGATCGTGGTGAGCCCCGATGTCAGGGTCCATTCGATAAGAGACTGTGGATCCAGCGTCCACGATGTGGTTGAGATCCACATGGACAACCAACTGCGCCATTTGGACGCCCAGCTGGAGCATCTGGACCACGTCCTGGAGATCGAGTTCGAGGGCCTGGAGGCACAGATCGAAGCCGAAGTCGAGGCGGAGCTTCAGGCGTTGGAAGCCGAGCTGGAAAGCCTGGAGGCAATAAGGGAGTTCGAAGCTGCCAAAGTGAAGATGGTGATCGAAAAGGTGGGTGGCGGCCGACGCTGAACCCCTCCCTCCCGAGGCGTTCCCTCCCCCGCCGGCATCACCGGCGGGGGTTTTTCTTGCCCTCCCGGCCTAGCCCCCAGTAGCTTCGCACAACCTCAACCCCGAAGCAGCCTATGCCCGGATCGACGGACTATATGAATTCCCCACGCCCCGTCCAGGCCCAGCTCTTCCTCGGCCTCCTGTACGGCTTCTTCCTTCCTCTCGCCTCCGGATGTGGAGGTTCCCCGTCGGACGGAGTGGACGTCGCTATGCTCCTCCCCGAGACCATCGGTGAATGGGTCAGGCAAACGGATCCCGTCACCTACGACCGCGAGACCATCTTCGACTACATCAACGGCGCCGGCGAAGTCTACCGCTCCTACGCTTTTTCCCAGGTCCTGGTCGAACGGTATCAAACCCCCTCCGGCCTCGGTGTTTCGGTGGAAGTCTTCGACATGGGAACCACTGAGGATGCCTTCGGAGTGTTCAGCTACGCTCGGGAGGACGAGGAGTCAGGGATTGGAGCCGGGTTCGAACGGAAGGGGAGCGTCCTCTGCTTCTGGCAGGACCGGTACTATGTCTGCGTGGCCGCCGAACAGCGGGGGGACAATGTGGAAGACGACCTCCGGGAGGTGGCCGGTGGGGTCTCGGCTGAATTGCCCCCCGGCGGCGAACGACCGGCCCTCATGGCCGCCTTGCCTGAAGAGAACCAGGTGCCCTTCAGCGACAGGTATTTTCATACACACCAGTCTTTGAACTACCACAACTACCTGGCTCGAGAGAACGTGCTTCAGCTTTCTCCTGAGACGGCTGTGGCGTTGGCCCGTTACCAACCGGGATCGACCTACCTCCTGATTGTCGAATACGAAGACGAACACGCGGCGACCACTGCTCTCACTTCTTTCGAAGCCCACCTGACCCAGATCGGGTTCGCGGTGACAAACGCCCCGGACGCTGGCGGAGGGGCTTCGTCCACCGACGGCGAATCCTGGACCTCCATCAGCCAACGGGGCCGGTTCCTGGTCGCGGCCCTGGAAGCTGATACCAAGGAAGCCGCTGATCTCATCCTAAAGGGAGCGGTGGCCCAGCTCGACCAGATCCCCGGCCCAGGGCAGCCGAAGCCCTGACCCAACGAAAGGAAATCTCATGGACAAGGGACCTTCAGACCTCACGAGGCGCGATTTCGTGAAAGGCGTGGGGTTGGCTGCTGTGGGGGGAGCGATGGGGCTACCCGAGCCGGCCTCCGGATCCGAGGGCAAGGCTGAATCTGGAGTACCTCAGCCGACGTCGAGAGTGGTGCTGATTCGAGATGAGAACGTCGTCTCGACAGCCGGAACCATAGACCCGGACGGAATCCAGGGCATGCTGGATCAGGCCATGACGACCCTCTTCGGATTGGATTCTCCGGAAGAGTGCTGGAAGCACATCATCAAGCCCGAGGACGTGGTTGGCATCAAAACCAACATCTGGCGTTTCCTCCCCACGCCGTCGGAGGTGGAGGACGCCATCAAACGGGGCGTGATGGGGGCTGGTGTGCCCGAGGAAAACATCGGGATGGGGGACCAGAACGTCCTCAGGCTGGAGATTTTCGAGCGCACGACGGCCCTCATCAACTCCAGGCCCATGCGCACCCACGCCTGGTCGGGCGTCGGTAGTCTGATCAAGAACTACATCATGTTTGATCATCCACCCGACTACCACGATGACGCATGCGCCGACCTGGCGAAGCTGTGGGAACTTCCAATCGTCAAAGGGAAAACCAGGCTGAATGTCCTGGTGATGCTGACTCCGCAGTTCCACAACATCGGGCCCCACCACTTTGACCCGGAGTACACCTGGCCCTATAAGGGCCTGATCGTCAGCACTGACCCCGTTGCCGCCGACGCGGTGGGGCTGAAAATCATTCAGGCCAAACGGCGGGAGTCGTTCGGCGAGGACAGGCCTCTGCAACCCACCGCCCATCACATCCAGCTGGCCGAGACGGTCCACAACCTCGGGGTTGCCGACATGGACCGGATCGACCTGGTGCGCCTGGGCTGGCAGGGAGAGGAGCTGATTTAGCCCCGTTCGCCGCTCAGGTGGCCCTTTCCAACAGGAGCTGGTTGGTCTCGGACCGGGACTCACCCACAGATGTGACGTAGACCGCCTTCTTGTCGAAGACCGGGCAAGCATACTCACAAGCACCACACCCGGTGCACAGGGCGGGATCTACCCGTGGGCGTTGCACCCTCACCTCGTTTCCATCGATGTCGATGGCGGTCTCTTCTCGGAGGTAGATGGCCTTCGGGCTGACCGGGCACCACTCCTCGCAGACAATACAGGGGGTCGCCATGGCCCACGGCAGGCACCGGCCCCGGTCGAAGAAAGCGGTGCCCATCCGCATTGGCGGGGTGTCATCATCCCCCACCTTCTCCTCGAAAGACAGCTCTTGAATGGCTCCCGTGGGGCAGACCTGCCCACAGAGTGTGCACGTTGGCTCGCAGTATCCGATTTTGGGGATCATGTAAGGGGTCCATAAACCCTCGAACCCTGATTCCAGGATGGTCGGGTGAAGGGCGTTGTTCGGACAGACGCGCATGCACTGCCCGCATCGGATACATCGTTCCAGGAAGTTGTTCTCCGGCAGGGAACCCGGGGGCCGGATCAGGAAAGCAGACCGTTTGACCTCGAAGGCATCCCCGGAACGGAACAACGGCACCGCCACCACGCCTGCGGCCAGGGAGCCCACGACCTTCCTTCGGGTGACATCCACCTCCGCTGTCCCGGCTGGGTTCTCACGGGTGTCTTCCTGCTGCGGGAAGAACCGGAAATGGAGGGCCCCATCCGGGCAAGACGCCTCACAATTCAGACACAGATGGCACTCGGATTGTCTCCACTTACTTCCGACAATGGGATTGTCGCCCCCCTGACAGTTCAGGAGGCATTTGTTGCACCCGCCGCAGGCCTCTTCGTCCTTCTGGAGGCCGAAGATGGCGAAGCGGGAGAAGACGCCTAGCATTGCGCCAAGGGGGCAGATGCCTCGGCACCAAAACCGGGTAAAAACCCGGTTCAGCAGCAGAATCGACGCGAAGAGGACCCCGATCAGGAGAACCCCGTGGAAGTGGGCCTGCCGGTAGGGCAGCACGGCCACATCGAGAACGTCGTAGATGCCCCCCGCCACAGCGGCAATCGGCGTGATCCCGGTATTCCGGGCAGCGGCCGTCATGGCCAGGGCGCCGGTGTGGAGCGTGGGAAGGACGGCCGTTCCGATAGACCGGGCCAGCAGGGGCAATGGATCGAGGAGCCCCGCTTGGAGGCTCCCCAGCAGCGCGGCGCCCGTGACGAAGAAGAAGATGTAGTACTTGATGCGTTGGTACGGCTTATACCGGTTCGAGTCGAGAAGACGTTTCCCCTTCCGCTCCTTCCGCTCCGACTTGAAGGCGGACATCCAGTGGTTCAGGGTCCCAAAAGGACAAATCCATCCGCAAAAAAACCGCCCCATGAAGATCGTCGGGACCAGGATGACCAGAGACCAGAGCAGGCCCTTGTACAGAGACCCACTGGCGAGGAGGGTCATGAGAGCTGTGAGAGGATCGAACTCTAGAGCGATGGAGACGGGATATGGGAGCTGGATCTCCGAAACCTCAGCTGGATTAAAATCCACATCGAAAGTGGTCTTGAGAACCAGCCAGATGAAGATGAAGAAAAACGTGACCTGAGAGGCTCGTCTGAGGTTCCGTGCGGTACGGATGGTCATGGAAGGTCCACCTGCATCAGATGATCTCCTTGTAGCCGGCAGCCTGATAGTCGAGGGTGCCAACCCCGGCCCGGTCCGCCAGTACGATGTGGCCGACTCGATCCGGGTCGAGGCCGAGGAACTCGGCACCACGGGCGTCCGCCGCTACCTGGTCGGTCGAGCAAAGCACCGTGTTCTCGATCCTGACGTCGTCGAGAGATCCACCCTGCGGGCCGCTTCTGAAAAGGACCCTGGTGCCGTCGACGACGGTGAGGGTGGGCCGGGTGAAGGCCGCGAGATCCACGATGGACTGCTCGATCTCCTGGTGGAGCCGGTTTCGGCGTCCTCCCAGGATCCCGTAGAGGTTCTTCATGCCGATGGTGCACAGGGTGAGGTTGTGGTGTTTGATCACAGGCATGTTGATGAACCGATCGGCCTCAACAAAATGTCGAAGAACCTCCCATTCCCGCAGGACGGACCCACCCAGGTCGATCTCCCCATAGTCCTCTTCCGCCGGAAGCTTCACCTCGGCCCCGGCGCTCTCCGCCGCCTCCCTCACTCCCGACCGTAGGAAGCTCCGCCTGGGATCGTTGCACGATACGTCCGACACGGTTACCTGGGCTGCGCCGGCACCAAAACAAAGCCGGACCATCTCGCTCACCAATGCCGGATTTGTATTGGCTCCCTGAGCAGGAGACCGATCCCATCCGACGTTGGGTTTCACGACCACCCGCTCTCCCGTCTTCACAAACCGCCCGATTCCACCGATCCCTTCCAGAGCGGCGTTCAAGGCCGCCGCCGGATCTTCATTCCTGGCGGAAGTGAGGATCGGGAAGTTCGAATCCGGTGGAACCTCAAAGCTCGCCGTTTTGGAAAGCACGGTTCGGCGTGCGGTCGGTTCCCGGTTATGGAAAGTGAGCCCCGTGGTCCCCGAAACTGCGGCCAGCGCCACGGCTGGCCCCGTCTTCTTCAGAAAATCCCTACGTTCCATCCTTTCCAATGCCCTTTCCGTGCCTAGATTGCGGCACTCGCCCAGTATATGGGTGGGTCAAGTGTGCCAGCAATCACACTTCAAACTCGTAGGAATCTTTGCTTCTGCCTTGGAGGTGGGATGACGGACCAACGAGAGGTGAGCCGCCGAGGGTTTTTGAAGAAGACCGGCATTGCTGCCATGGGAGGCGCGGTCGTCTCCGAAAGAGGCATTCAGGTGGATCCAGGTGGCCCGAAAACCCAGGAACTGAGGATCCAAGCGCACCGAACGCTGGGCCGGACGGGCTTCGAGGTTTCGGACATCGGCTTCGGGGCCGGATTCCTGACCAACGCCAATGTCTTGGCAGTGGGCCTGGACCTGGGGATCAACTACATCGACACCGCCGAGCACTACATGAACGGCCAGTCGGAGCGGGCGGTTGGGGAAGTGCTCAGGGGCAGAGATCGAAGCTCGATTTTTATCACTACTAAGCTCAACCTCTCTTTCGGGGGTGGGAGCACAAAGGAGGATCTCAAGCGGCGTTTTTCCGCTTGCCTCGAGCGCATGCAGACGGACTACGCCGACTGCCTGATGATCCACATGACCCCTCGGGTGGAAGAGGTGAAACACGAGCCTTACCACGAAGCCGTCCGAGAGCTCAAGGCAGAAGGTCGAGTACGGTTCTCAGGTCTCTCGAATCATGGCACGGAGCACTCGGTATACGGCCGCATCGAGAGCCCGATGGAAGACGTCCTCGGGGCCGCTGCCGAGGACGGGCGCTTCGATGTGGCCTTGTTCGTCTACAACTTCCTGCAGAAGGATCAGGGGGAACGCATCATCGATGCCTGTCAGGCAAAGGGCATGGGCGTGACGCTCATGAAGACCAACCCCGTGGGAGTAGTTACCCGGGCCTCAAAGAATGCCGCAGCGGCCAGGGCCAGCGGCCGGATCTCAGAGGCGAGAGACCGACTGCTACGTGACTACGAAGCTTGGGCTGAAGCCGCTGAAGAGTTCAAAGCCCGGCACGGGGTCCGGTCCGCTACAGAGGTCCGAGACGCAGCAATCAAGTTCTGCCTGGATCACCAGGGCGTCCATTCGGTTTGCCCGACCATGAACACGTTCGACGAGCTCGAGGCGTTTGTAGCTCTCTCCGGACAAACCCTATCTTCCGAAGAATCCCCCCTGCTGGCCAGCTACCAGGACCTGTTGGGATCCTACTACTGCCGTCATGCGTGCGGCATTTGTGAAGCGGCGTGCCCGCTGAACGTGCCGGTCAACACCATTGCCCGGTACGGCCACTACTTCAACGTCCAGAGCAGGGAGAAGCAGGCCATCCAGAAGTACGCCAAGCTCCCGGGTCCCCGAGCGGCCCCCTGTGCCGACTGTGAAGGCCATTGTGAAGCCGCTTGCCCGTTCGGGGTGCGGGCACGCAGTCTACTGACCAGAGCGCACGAGAACCTCACCCTGGCATAAAAACCCGAACGGAGCCCTACCATGGCCAAGGATCGGCGGTCACCCGACGGAAACGGCGAGATCTCGAGGAGGAATTTCGTAAGAGCGGGAGGCGCCGCCGCGGCGGGTAGCGCAATCCTTGGCGGGGCGGCAGCACCCCTGGCCGGTAGCCCGCTTGCCCCGGAAGAGAGCCCGAGCCTATTCCCCTCCGTGCCGCGCCAGGAAGCCCGGATCCAAACGTACAGAACCCTGGGGCGCACCGGGTTCCAGGTGTCGGACGTGGGAATGGGGAGTGTCCCCCTCCGTGAGACCTCTGTGGTCCGGTATGCCTATGACAAAGGCGTCAACTACTTCGACACAGCCGAGGGTTATGGCAACGGCGCTGCGGAGCGGGCCATCGGAGAAGCGCTCCAGCACATGGAGCGGGACAAGGTCTTCATCGCAACCAAAGCTCGGGTGGGAGAGAGAGAGAACGCCGAGGCGGTAATCGAGAAAGTCCGGCAGTGCCTTCAACGCCTGAACACGGACTACATCGACTCCTTCTCCATGCACGCGGTCCCCAGCGTGGAGGCCCTGGGCCACCCAGGGTACCACGCAGCCATGGACCAGTTGAAAGCAGAAGGAAGAGTCCGCTTCACCGGGGTGTCCAACCACGGTCCCGGCATGGGCGAGATCCTGAGCGCCGCTGCGGAGGACGGCCGTTTCGACATGATGCTGCTGGTCTACAACTTCATGAACCATGAAGAGAGTGATCAGATCATCGCGGCCTGCAAAGCCAACAACGTCGGCACCACCGCCATGAAAACTTCCCCCGGCTCCCTGGAGTACGAGCCGGTGGACCCCGCCAACCTCTCCGAAAGCCAACAGCGGTACATCGAGCGCTTGACGAGTCGTGGCCAATCCCGGGAACGGGCCCTGGAACGCCTCCAATCCCAGGCCAACAGACAGAAAGACACGTACGACAAGACCCGACCTTTTGCCGAACGGTACGGGATCCAGACTCAGGACCAGCTGCGCCTGGGAAGCATCCACTGGGTCCTTCAGAACCCCGACATGCATACGGCCTGCATCTCTTTCACCGAGTTCGAGTTGATAGACAAAGTAGTCCCCCTTTCCGGCACCAGGCTCACTTCACCTGAGGAGCATATGCTCCGGCAGATCAGCCTGGTGCTGGGCGACCAGTATTGCAGACACGGCTGTTCCGACTGCCTGGATTCATGCCCCTTCCAGGTCCCGGTAAGCACCGTCATGCGATACGCTTACTACTACCAGGGGCAAAAACGAGAGAAGTACGCTATGTCGAAGTACGCCGCTTTGAAGGAGAAGTCAGCAACACTTTGTCTCGATTGCGTGGGAAAATGTGAAGGTGCCTGCACACACGGATTGGACATTCAGACCACCATGCATCAGGCCCATGCTCTTTTGACCCTGGCGTAAACGATCCAATCCCAAAACCCAAATCGAAATAAACCCGGAGGTGACGTCGTGGGATTAACAAATAGAAACACGGTCCTGGTCCCGGGCCTCTTCCTGGCCCTGCTTCCCCTGGTGGGATGCTCCAGCGGCGGGTCCGAGTTCCCGGAGGTAGAGGGATGGACCCAGCCAGGTGAGGTGCTCTTCTACGACGCTGACACCCTTTGGGAGTACATCAACGGTGCCGCCGAGCTGTTCGTTTCTTACGGAGTCCAGAGCTGCCGTACCACCGACCTCTCCTCGGGGGACCTGACCGTCACGGTGGACCTCTACGATATGGGGACCCCGCTAAACGCCTATGGAGTCTTCGAGCAGGAATCCTCAGGTGAAACGGTAGAAGTGGCGGGCGCGGTGGCTGCCCTGGTCTCCCCTCCTTACCAGGCACTCCTGCTGAAGGGAAGCACGTACGCCAAGGTGAACGTGTTCGAGGGAGAGCTCACGATGGAATCCGGGCAGGGGCTCCTCGAGGCGCTGGCGGCAGGCCTTCCTGGCCAAGCCACGCCGCCGGCCGAATTTGGCCTACTTCCTTCAGAGGGACTCATGGAAGGATCCCATTCCTTCCAGGCCGAGGCCTTTCTGGGTTTGACCGAGCTCACCGACTGCGTCTTCGCGAATTACTCCAGAGATGGCGAAGAAAGCTGGCAGGGATTCGTGGTGCTCCCCGACGCGGCTCAAGAGGTTTGGGATCACCTTTCGGGCGAATGGGAATCGGTGGAGAGCGGCGGGTCCGAGGTGAAGTTCAGGGAAGTCCCCTATCGGGGCCTCGTGGGGGTCACCTGGACCGATCGCGGATTGATGGGGGTGACCGGGGCCGCCGACCAAGAGGCTTTACTGGCCCGATTGGACGGGTTCGCTCACTGACGAACCTCGGGGAAAACAGACAGAACCCCGGGCCGGCCAACCAACGCCGACCCGGGGTATTTCGAGTTTCTGAAGGGTTGGCCCGCCGAGGCTCAGCTCCCAGAGCCGAGAAGTCGGTTCACGGCTTCGGTAAGGGTGTCCAACTCCTCCCTCAGGACCTCGTACCTTTCAAAGGCATCCCGCCCCACCTTCTGGTCTACCCGGGAAGTCATCCCGGCGAGGTAGGTGATGTGGGTTTGTAGCCCCGGCTGGCTGTACCGAATGGGTCCGGTGATCAGAGCCGCAGCCACCTGGTTCAGGCTCTGTAGGACCTGGGCATCCCTGCCCGTCGCACCCTGGAGTCTCTCCTGGGCTTCTTCGACGCGAGCCACAAGAGCGCGCACCTCTTCAACCATGGCCCTCATTGTCAGGTTGTGGTGGAACTGCTCTTGGAGGTCCTCAGCCGTCAGGCCCTCTTCCGCCAACCTCGGGTCGATGAGGACGTTCAGAGGCTGTGTCAGGACGGTGCTCCCTACCGTCAGGCGGACCTGGTATTCCCCCGGAGGGGCACCCAAGCCCGATTCGTGTTGGACATTCCAGACAAAGCGGTTGTGGCCTTCGTTGGCTGTAACCACCGGGGCCCGCATGCCGCCGAACCGGCCTCCGCCACGCCCGGCCATCATCATGGCCTGTGGTGAGTCGGGGTTCCCTCGGGCCGCGGCGGGGGCGGCCCCGCGCCCGCTGGAGTAGGAGTTTACGACGTTGTCATGGCCATCCAGAATCTCGATGGTAACCGGGCCCGCCGGGACGGATCCGAGGTAGTACTCCACCGTGGGCCCGACAAATGCCCCGCCGTCCCGGGTACGGTACCCGTCCCTTGGCTCATAGAGATAGACGTCGTTCTGGGCCGTAGTGGGCATCATCTGGTGGAGGGCCGAGAGGTTGTCCAGGATCCAGAAAGCCCTTCCCTGCGTTGCCACGATGAGGTCCTTCCTGAAGACCTTCATGTCGGCAACGGGCACGTTGGGCAGGTTTTGCTGGAAGGACTGCCAATGAGCCCCGTTGTCGAATGAGATAAAGAGCCCGAATTCCGTGCCGCCGTAGAGAAGCCCCTCTCTGTCGGGATCCTCCCTGACCACCCGGGTTGGCCAGTCAGCCGGGATGCCGTTGGTCCCATCTGTCAGGAGCGTCCAGGTGGCTCCATAGTCGTCCGTACGGTAGATGTAAGGCGCGTAGTCCCCCAGAAGGAAGCGGTGCACTGCGTAATATGCCGAACCGGGGCGGTGAGGGGACGGCTCAAGGAACTGGACTCGGCCGCCCTCGGGCAGCCCCGGTGGGGTGATGTTGGTCCAGTTGGCACCGTTGTCTCTGGTGACGTAGAACAGGCCGTCATTGGATCCGGTCCAGATCACTCCAGGTTCGTGGAGCGATTCCCGAATCGCATAGAGTGTGCTGTAGACCTCCTCACCAGTGACGTCACGGGTGATGGGCCATCCGCTGGCACGCTGGCTGTGAGGTGGATTCCAGGTCAGGTCGGGAGAGATGGTCTCCCAGGTCACGCCCAGATCCCGGGTCCTGTGGACCTTGTTGGATCCGTAGTACAGGATCTCCGGGTCGTGGGGTGAGACGTCCATGGGGGAAACCCGTTGGAACCGCAGGATCAGGTTTGGTGGTTCGTTCCCGTAGAGTGACTGGGCCCCGACCCAATAATTCTTCGACTGCCGGGTGTCCATGTTCATGACGCTGTACTGCCCCTTGCAAGAGCCGTAGACGATGTTGGGTTTGGAAGGGTGGGGGATGATGGGCCCCGTTTCGCAGCCCGGCCCACTCCACCAGTCCTCCCCCCGTACCCCGCCCGTGGCGGCCATGGAGAGGATGTGGGTCCCGTCGTCCTGCTGGGCGCCGTAGAGCCGATAGGGGAAGCCGTCGTCTGTCCAGACCCCATAGATCTCCATGGTCGGCTGGTTCATCTGGGTGGACCAGGTCCGCCCACCGTCGATGGACACGTTGGCTCCCCCGTCATTGGCCTGAACCATGACATTCCCATCGTTGGGGTCCACCCAGATGTCATGGTTATCGCCGTGGGGCGTGGCCTGGCGGGTCCAAGTTTCCCCACCATCCTTCGTGAAGAACCAACCTTCGGAACCCCCGTACACCGTGTTTGCATCGGTGGGGTCTGCGCCAAGAGAGGTGTAATAGAACGGACGACCCAGGAGGCCTTGGGCATCGCTGACCTTCTGCCAACTCTCGCCGTAGTCGTCGGACCGATAGAACCCTGCGTCCGGCTTCGCCTCCACCAAGGCGTACACCCGGTCCGGCTTGGCTGCCGTGACCGCCAGGTTCCCCTTCCCAATGAGCTCGGTGGGGAGGCCGTTGCGGATGTTTTCCCAGTTCTCCCCCCCGTCGGTGCTCTTGTAGAACCCGCCCTCGTAGGAACCGCTGATGATGGTCCAGGGCTTCCTCTCGATGCGGTTCATCCAGGCGTAGACGACGTCAGGGTTCCCGGGCTGTAGCTCGACGTCCATGGCGCCGGTGCTATCGGAGACAAAGAGCGTTTTTTCCCAGGTCTCCCCGCCGTCCGTGGTCTTGTAGACACCTCGATCGGGGCTGGGTTTGAAGATGTCACCGTTTGCAGCCACCCAGACGGTGTTGGGGTCGGTGGGGTGGATTTTGACACCGCCGATCTGGCCGACATCGTAAAGGCCCGCGAACGACCAGGTTTCCCCGCCGTCCGTGGTCTTGTACACGCCCCTCCCCGTGGACACGTTGCTCCTTACCCCGTCGGAACCGGTCCCGAGGTAGATGATGTTCGGATCGGAATCGGCCACCGCGATGGCCCCCGTGGACCCCAGCGGCACTTGTCCGTCGGTAATGGGAACCCAGGTCTCCCCGTAGTCCGTTGTCCGGAACAACCCCCCGCTGGCCACGCCCATATAGTAGGTGCCGGGTTGAGAAGGGACTCCGGCGACAGTGGTGGAACGCCCACCCTGGCCTGGACCAACCAACCGGAAGTTCAAGCCATCCAGCAGAGCTGGATCCACCTCTTCCATCATGGGGGCAGACCCCGCTTGGGCTCGGGTTTGGTCCGGCGTTGAGAGAAGAGCAAGACCGGCGAACAACAGAACTACGATGAAGCGGTACATGGCGTGCCTCGAACCGTGCTTGGAGACAATTCGACCCCACCGAATCAGACGGAGGCCGAGAAACAGGCTTGGAAAGTGCGGTTCGAGAGGCCTGGGCGGCAAGTCGGAGGCCATGGCCATCCGGCACGGCCTCCGCTACTCTGCTCGCCCAAAGGAGGCAACGATGATCGTTAAGCCCAAGCTCTTGATTCTCGTAACAGCCCTAGGCCTCTTGGCCGGCTGCAAAGACCAATCCGCCTCGAACACCGACGACGTGGGTGCGGCGGAGGAGGCTAACCCAACCAAAATCGACCAACGATCCTATCGCCTTGGGTCTATAGGGGCGTTCGCCGAGATGGTAGCTGCCGATGTAAAGGAACTGGCCCTCAGTGCACCCATGACCCCCCAGGAGATGGACGCGCTACGAGAAGACGCCGAGGGCATTGCCGCCGACCATGCCGTGGACCTTTACCTGGAGACCGACTTTCTCGTTACCGACCTGTTCTCGCGGGATCTCACCGACGGGAAGCAGGTTCTCCTCATCTACCGGGGCGAGACTTTGGACGCATACCTGGCCTTGAAGGCGGAGAAGCGCCGGCTGGAAGAGGAAGCTCAATACCTGGGTGAGGCAAGGGAGGAGATCGCCCGCCGGTTCGGCGAGCTTTTGAGTTACTCCGACGAGAAGATCGCCTCCCTATTGGCCGGAGCCGGTTGATGCCCATGCGGCTTTGTCCTGGGTAAGTACTTATCCAGGGCTTCCTCGAGAGAAGGTGTTTCGTCCCACACCTCCTGCCCGTGTGGGCGCCGGAACCATTCCAGCAGGAGCGGGAGGTCGCCCTCGGTGAGGAACCTGAAAGTGAAGCTTTCGGTCATGCAACCTTAACTCCGGTTTCGGTGGCATGGTTCCCCACCCGCGCCGGCATCCATAGTTTTCAGACCTACCCCTGAAGAAATCCTTGGAGGGAATTTGCAGGTCGAAACCCGCATGGTTCGAAAAGAAGGGCAATCTCCCGGGCCAACGCCGGATCACGCCAGGAATCCCGGGATTCCGCTGGACCTGGATTGGCTGAGAGACGTCCACGTGAACCGGAGCGCCGTGGAACGTCGGGCCGCCACGTTGGGGACCCGGCGGAGTGTCAAAAAAGACTGGCAAGCAGCCTGGCTCCTCAAGGCCATCACCTGTATCGACCTGACGACCCTTTCCGGAGATGACACTCCCGGTAGGGTGAGGCGGCTGTGCGCCAAAGCCGGTCAACCGGTTCGACAGGACCTCCTGGAAAGCCTGGGCGTGGGGGATCGTGGGATCACCACCGGAGCGGTCTGTGTCTACCATGAAATGGTGGAGACCGCCGCAAGGGAAGTGGATGGATCGGGCATACCGGTGGCGGCCGTTTCGACCGGATTCCCTCATGGGCTTTCCCCCCTCCCCACCAGGGTGGCTGAAATCGAAGCTTCTGTGGCTTCCGGGGCCGAGGAGATCGACATCGTCCTTACCAGACAGCACGTCCTCCTGGGAGACTGGGACGCCATCTATCAAGAGGTTTCGGCCTACCGGGAGGCATGTGGGAAAGCTCACCTGAAGACCATACTTGCCGTTGGTGAGCTCGGCACCCTGAAGAATGTCTGCAAAGCCAGCCTGGTCTGCATGATGGCTGGAGCCGACTTCATAAAAACCTCCACCGGGAAAGAAAAGGTCAATGCCAACCTTCCGGTCGGCTTGGTGATGGCCCGGGCAATCCGGGAATTCGGTCAAAGAACCGGGTATCAGGTGGGATTCAAACCTGCCGGAGGAATCGGGAAAGCCAAACAAGCCCTGGTGTGGCAGTTCCTGATGAAGGAAGAACTGGGGAACGGGTGGCTCGAGCCGAGCCTTTTCCGGTTTGGCGCAAGCTCATTGTTGAGCGATATCGAGAGGCAGCTGGAGCACTTTGTCACCGGCCGGTACTCGGCCAGTCACCGCCATCCACTGGGTTGACCCGCCATGTCGAAAGTCTCGGAAGTCTTCGAAAGCATGGAGTATGGCCCGGCTCCTGAGAGCGACAAACTGGCCCAGGAATGGCTGGAATCCATGGGGCGCCAGTTCAACCACTTCATCGATGGGGTGTGGTTTCCCGGATCCGGGGAGGAACGGATCGAATGCGTCAATCCGGCTACGGGTGATTTCCTGGCCTCCGTTCTTCAAGGAACGGAGGCAGACGTGGAACGTGCCGTGGAGGCCGCCCAAGATGCTCTCGATTCCTGGATTAAGCTCTCGGGTCACGCCAGGTCCCGGTATCTGTATGCCCTGGCCCGGGGGATTCAGAAACGAGCGAGGCTCTTCGCCGTCCTGGAAACGATGGACAACGGGAAGCCGGTCAGGGAGTCGCGGGACCTGGATATCCCGCTGGTGGCCAGACACTTCTCCTATCATGCCGGGTGGGCTCAGCTGTTGGATACGGAGATGCCCGGCCACGAGCCCGTCGGGGTGGTGGGCCAGATCATCCCCTGGAACTTCCCCATGCTGATGCTGGCCTGGAAAATCGCGCCGGCCCTCGCCTGCGGGAACACCGTAGTATTAAAACCGGCCGAGTTCACCCCTCTGACCGCACTGCTTTTTGCCGACCTCTGCCAGGGCGTGGGTCTTCCACCAGGGGTCGTGAACATCGTCACAGGGGACGGGAAGACGGGCGCGGCACTGGTGGCCCATCCTGAGGTGGACAAGGTGGCATTTACCGGATCCACCGAGGTCGGCAGGATCCTCCGAACCCAGACGGCCGGCACTGGAAAGAAGCTCTCCCTGGAATTGGGCGGAAAATCGCCTTTCCTGGTCTTCGAGGACGCCGATCTGGATTCTGTGGTCGAGGGCGTCGTGGATGCGATCTGGTTCAATCAGGGCCAGGTGTGTTGCGCCGGCAGCCGGATTCTTGTGCAGGAAGGGATCGCCCCGGCCCTCGAGACGAAGCTCCGGGCCCGGATGGAAACCCTCCGCATGGGAGACCCGCTGGACAAGAGCATCGACATGGGCGCCATCGTCGATCAGGTCCAGCTGGATAAGATCCGAGCCCTGGTGGACCAGGGTCGAGAAGAGGGTGCCCGAGTTTGGCAGCCGTCGTGGACGGTCCCGGAGGGAGGCACTTTTTATCCACCTACCCTCTGCACCGAGTGCTCCCCAACCTCCACCCTGGCCCAGGTGGAGATCTTCGGCCCCGTCGTGGTTTTAATGACCTTCAGGACGCCGGAGGAATCGGTCCAGCTGGCCAACGACACGCGCTACGGCCTGGCTGCCAGCCTTTGGACAGAGAACGTCAACCTCGCTCTTGACGTGGCCCCGAAGCTAAAGGCCGGTACGGTCTGGGTGAACTGCACCAACCTCTTCGACGCCGCCGCCGGGTTCGGAGGATACCGCGAGAGCGGATTCGGGCGAGAAGGTGGCAAAGAGGGGCTGTTGGAGTACCTCCAGCCCGGATGGATCAAAAAAGGCTCCCGGGAGAAACCCTTCGGCCCCAAATCGGCCGAGGGTTCCGGGATCGTCCGGGAGGAAAAGGGTGATGCGGGCGCCAGGGTCGCAGCCGCAGGATCCCTACCCCCTGTGGATCGCACGGCGAAGCTATATATCGGCGGCAAACAGGTCAGGGGGGACGGCGACTACTCCCTCCCGGTGAAAGGAAGAGACGGCTCCCTGGTTGGGGAGGTGCCCCGGGGGAACCGAAAGGACATCCGGAACGCCGTCGAAGCGGCCCACGCCGGGGCCAAAGGTTGGACGCCGCGGACCTCCTACAATCGCGCCCAGATCCTCTACTTCTGGGCCGAGAACCTGGATGCCAGGCGTGAGGGGTTCCGGCTTCGCCTCCAGGAGATCGTGGGAATCCGGCGGAGAGATGCCGGGAAAGAGGTCGAAGCGGCGGTCCGGCGACTTTTCGGCTTCGCAGCGTGGGCGGACAAGTACGACGGCATGGTCCATCACACTCCCTTCCGGAACGTGACCTTGGCTATGCCCGAACCTATCGGAGTTATGGGTTTGGTTTGCCCGGAAGAAGCCCCCCTCCTCGGATTTGTGTCAACCGTCGCACCCCTCATTGCAATGGGGAACGCGGTGGTGGCCCTCCCGTCGGAGAGGTGGCCTTTGTTGGCAACCGACCTCTACCAGGTCATTGAGACCTCCGACGTTCCTCCCGGCGTGATCAATATCGTCACCGGCCTACAGGAAGAAATGGTCCCGACCCTGGCAGCTCATGACGATGTAGACGGCATCTGGTACTTCGGCTCGGCTGAAGGAAGCGAAGAAGTCGAGCGGCTGTCCACGGGGAACATGAAACGAACGTGGGTCAGTCGGGGACGACACCTGAACTGGTGGGACGACGCTGAAACCGGGGGCGAGCCGTTCCTACGAGAGGCCATCCAATGGAAGAACATCTGGGTGCCCTATGGGGAGTAGGCTGCTACCCTGCCGGTTTTAACAACAGGCGATTTTCGGCCCTTCCCTCAACGGCCTCACGAGAAAAGAGCAAAGGAAAGTACCTTCCAGCACCCCACTCCTCCGTGAGGTTCCCGTAGTACGGGCTCCCGGGTCGACCCGACTGGCCGGGAGCGTTGGTGAATACGGAGCCGTCCAGGTGGGAAAAGTCGATAATGTGCCGGTACGTCGCCCCCGTCGCCGCCACGGTTCCGGCCCCTCCTGAACGCTCCGCCGGCGGAAGGTCATACGCCTCGACCAGGCTATGGGGGAATTCGCTCCGGTGGATACGTCCCCATCGCCACTCAGCGGGATCGGGGCCCAGGCGCTAAG
>JANQDZ010000010.1 GCA_028278645.1 Longimicrobiales bacterium
ATAGTCGAAGTGATCATTCTGGTAGCAGTTCTGGGCGGTCTGCATCGTCGTCCCCTCCCCGGAAAGGCCCATGGTGACAGTGGTTATCTACAATATACGGGGCGGGTCCTTGGCTCCGTTGCTAGCCTACTGAGGACCAAAGAGAGGGTGCCAGATCATCGGATGAGGGGGAGGCCGACGACGGACGGCAGGGGGTCAGCCACCCATACCCAAAGCCGAATCTGACCTGGGTCCGAGACCTGACCCATCGTGGCGCCCAAAAGTTGTCAATGGCTCGATGGGCCTCTTCATGCTCGGATGGGCACGACAACGATAACGCCCCCATACCGGATCGGGCGCCGGCGGAGGCGGCATGACCAGGATGGACCCAAAACCCCACGACCCGGGGCGGTACCGCCCGCACGGCCACGACCCGAACCAGCGCAACATGGAAGCGCTCCGACCGAAAGAACACCACGAAAACCAAGACCCCACGACCCGCCCCACCCGAAACGGGACGGCCCGCCGGCCCCCCCACCAGGCCCTCTGCTCCCCGCGGGGAGCAGGTTCCCGGAGGCTGGCCGTGGGTCTCAGGCGACAGTCAGCCCGGTCGGGGCCACTCTACCGGAAGCCGGCCGCCATCCTCAGTTCAAGATGCCCGGACCCCTGCCTTGCTGGATTCTCTGGCGAAAAAGAAGGATGGTGCCCACGCCCGCGCACCGTCAGAGACGTGACCGACGGATCACCGCCTTCACCCTGGCCAAGAACCGGGCGGCGCCTGCCGACTTGGTGACAAAATCATCGGCACCGGCGTCCAGAAGGGCCGCTTCTTCCGCCTCGGTTTCGGACCCGGTTCGGATCAAAACGGGCAGAGCCGCCGTGTCCACAGAACCTCTCACGGCGTTCAACAGCTGTTTCCCGTCCATTGCCGGCATGGCCAGGTCGAGGATCACCAGAGAGAAGTCGGTGTCCACCTGGAGAATGTCGATGGCCTCATGCCCGTTGGTCGCCTCCACCGTGTTGAAGCCCTCCCTCTCCAGGAGGGTCTTCATCATCACCCTGGCGTCCTCGTCATCGTCCACCAGGAGGATCCTGGGCGTGCTCGCCTCTTTCGAGGCCTGCTCCATCTCCTCCAGGCTTTGACCCAAGACCCTTTCCACCTCCACCAGAGTCGTCGCTCCGTCCCGCACCCAATCGAGGCCTACCGCATGCATGGTCCGCATTCCACCCTGTTGTGCCAGCTTACCCAAAGTGATGGATCCTTTTCGGGCTTCGATGGCTTCCCCGAGCTTGTGACCCATGGTCAGGACCTCCATTACCGGCAGACGGCCCCTGTACCCGGAAAACCCACACTCCGGGCAGCCCACGGCCCGAACCTTTGGATCCACCCCGTGTCGCTCCACAAGCCTTTGCTCTTCCGGCGTCAGGTCTCCCTCAACCGGTTCCGCGCAACTGGAGCAAACCCTCCTCAGGAGCCTCTGGGCCAGCGCCCCCCGCAGGGTGGAGGCGATGACCGTGTACTGAAGTCCCAGATCGACAAGCCGCGGAACGGCCGCAACCGCGTCGTTGGCGTGAACAGTTGCCAGAACCAGGTGCCCCGTCATGGCCGCTTGAGCAGCAGTTTCCGCCGTCTCCCTATCCCGGATCTCCCCTACGAGGATTACGTCCGGGTCTTGCCGCAGGATCGAACGGAGAGCCGAAGCGAAGGTGAGACCCTGCTTCGTCTCGACCTGTGTCTGAGTAATGGACGGAAGCTCGTACTCGATGGGGTCTTCCACCGTCATGATGTTGATCCGGCCGTCGGCCAGCTCCCGGAGGGCGCCGTACAGCGTCGTGGTCTTCCCCGACCCGGTGGGTCCAGTGACGACGACGATCCCCTCCCGGAAGGCCAGGAGCTGGCGAAGCCTCTCCAGCTCGTAGTCGGGAACGTGGAGATCCTCCAGCGTGACCGAAACATCGGAGTCCAACACCCGAATCACACATTTCTCCGCACCGCCGGCAGGCAAGGTGGATACCCGGAGATCGTAGGCCGACCCGCCCACCTGGACCCTGGCCTTTCCGTCCTGCGGCCGGAGTCGGTCGGTGATATCAAGCCTGGATAGGATTTTGATCCGGGAGATGACCCGGTTGAGGGCGGACATGGGCAAATCCATGTGCTTCCGCAGGACCCCGTCTACCCGGTACCGAACCGTGCCCAATCCCCGACCCGGCTCGATGTGAATATCGCTCGCCCCTTGGGAGATCCCGTCCCGGATGATGAGATTTGTCAGCTTCACCACCGGGGTGGCCTGGACTTCCCCCTCGGTGATGGTCTCCGGGCCCATAGCCTCGACCAGCTTCACGGCATCTTCATCAGTTCCCACCAAATCCAGGTTCCCCAGGAGGTCCTCAACCGCTTTTTCCGGGGAGAAGCGTTCATCGAGGGCATTCTTTATGGCCTTTGGGGAGGCCACCTGGAAAACCACCTTCCGTCCGGAGGTGAACGCCAGGGTCCGTTCGGCCTCCATATCGGTGGGATCGGCTGTGGCTACGACCAACTGCCGGTCCGAGGCCGATACCGGAAAAACCCTGTGTCGCCTCGCCAGATCCTCCGGAACCAGCAGGAAGGCCCCGGGATCGGTGTGGGAGAAGTCAGCCACGGTCATCCGGAAAAACTCGGCCACCACTCCCGACAACTCGGCCTCCGATATGGCGGCGGCCTTGGCCACGGCTTCCCAGGCGTCGTCTGCCGAGGCCTGAGGGGGAAGATCCACCTCCACGTCGCCCAGGAGGTCTGCCCTCCCGGCGACCCGGACCATCCAGTGAGATGAGGCGTTGGGGTAGTCGGCGGTCACGAGTACGTCAGTCTTTCCCGTCTTTGCGTCTGGGTATTCGGTCCTGCCGTGGTTTCAGAACCGGAAAATGGCCTGTTCGGGCCGAGAGAAACCTAACCCGTGGACCCATCCGTGGCGATCTCCTAGGTTCAAGGGATAACCCCTCCCGCAAGGTCGTCTTTGGATCCTCCAGAACCGAGGAAACCGGTGAATCGAGCGTTGCAGAAGCGAATCTTTCAGGTCACTACTGGGCTCTTGATAGGCCTCCTGGCAGTGTTCTGGCTCTTCAGGCCGGAGAGCGGGGAGCAGCGGCGACAGCAGGAGAGTTATTTCCTCCCCGCTCCCATCCCCGCACCGGTCTTCACTCTCACTTCCCATGAGGGTGACCTGGTCACCTCCAACGCTCTTGACGCCGAATTGCTGGCGGTGTTTTTCGGATACACGTCCTGCCCCGACGTCTGCCCCCTTACCCTTGCCCACCTGGCCAGGGTCCTCGACGACCTCGGGGAAGACGGCGAGAGAATCCAAACTCTGTTCATAACCGTCGATCCCGAGAGAGATTCTCCGGAACGACTGGGCGTGTACCTGACCTCGTTCCACCCATCGTTTCTCGGCTTGGTCGGCACGGAGGAGGAGATCCAGGAGGTGGCGAACGCTTTCGGAGCCTTCTTCGCCAAAGTCGGCGAAGGCGAGGGTTATACGGTGGACCACACGGCTCGGACGTTCATCGTCGATCCGAGCGGTGCGATTCCCCTGACCTTTCCGGTCACGGCTACCGCCGAGGAGATGGCCCGGGACCTGACGATTCTCCTGAGGGGACAGCCATGAACCTCACTCCATTCTCCCGGGCTTTGGTCGTCTCGGTGGCCCTTCTTTCCTTTGTTTGTCTGTCGGGATGCCGGGGAAGTGGGTACATGGATGATTCCAGCTATGTGCTGGAGCTGGGAATTTCCCCTACCCCCCCGGCCGTAGGTCCGGCCCGCCTCATCATCGCTCTTTCCGATTCGGCCGGAAGGCCGGTGGATGGAGCCGAGATCGTGGTGGAGGGGAACATGACCCACGCGGGGATGGTCCCAGTGATCGACACGGCACAAGCCGAAGACCCGGGCCGGTATGGGATTTCCGACTTCAACTTCACAATGGCTGGAGATTGGATCCTTACCATCCGGGGTGTTCTCCCAAATGGCGACACCGTCTCGGTCCAGAGGAATACCAACGTGGTCGGTCGGGTCGGAGGCTGATTTGAGGCAGGATCTTCTCAAAGTCCCCGTCCTGGGGCCTTTTTTGGGCTGGCGCCACGCCAGGACCGTGCTCCAGGTCTTGATGCTGGGTGTTGCTCTCCTGGTGATCCTGGACGGGCTGTGGGGGCCCCAACTTGCGCCGAAGAACATGGCCGGCGTCCTACCCTGGGTTCATTGGCGGGGTTTTGTTGCCTTGGCCCTTCTGGTGGCCGGTAACCTCTTCTGTTTGGCATGCCCTTTTATGCTTCCCAGGCGGCTGGCAAAGCGCCTCTTCCGCGGTGATAGGCATTGGCCTCGGTACCTCCGGACCAAGTGGCTGGCCCTGTTCCTCCTGCTTCTCTTTCTCTGGGCCTACGAAGCCTATGACCTCTGGTCCAGCCCCCTCCTCACTGCCTGGCTGGCCCTGGCATATTTTGCCGCGGCCTTCGTCATCGACGGCTTCTTTAGAGGAGCGGCCTTCTGCAAACACGTCTGCCCCATCGGCCAATTCCACTTCGTGAACTCTCTGGCATCACCCATGGAAGTGGCCATCCGCTCTGCGGACGTTTGCGGGGACTGCCGAACCAGGGACTGTATTGTCGGGCGGTACGAAAATCCCCGTGGCTTGGATGCGGGAACGAAGGCCCTCCGCCCTCATGAGAGAGGGAAGCTCCTCCAGAACGGGTGTGAGCTTTGGCTCTACCAGGAGACCAAAGGGGGCAACATGGATTGCACCTTCTGTCTCGAGTGTGTCCACGCCTGCCCTCATGACAACGTGGGGATCCTCACCCGCCCTCCCGCCCGGGAGCTCTGGGAGGACCCTCAACGAGCCGGGGTCGGCCGGTTTACCCAGAGGCCGGACCTGGCAGCCTTGGCGCTGTTTCTCACAGCCGCCGCTTTTATCAACGCTTTTGGGATGGTCACCCCGGTCTACGCACTGGAGGAATGGATCGGACGGGCCTTAGGGACATCCAGTGAACCGCTGATCCTTGCACTGTTGTTCCTGATAGGGACCCTGGCCATCCCGGCCCTCCTCGCTGGAACGGCCGCCAAAGTGTCCGCCGGTGTTTCCGGGTCCGGACGGGGTGTGGTCCAGGAGGCGACACGGTACGTGTATGCCTTGATTCCGGTGGGTTTTGGGATGTGGATAGCCCATTATCTCTTCCACTTTCTCGTGGGTGGCCTGACCATCGTTCCGTTGACCCAGGAGTATCTTACCTTTCTCGGCTTCTCATTTGCCGGTACGCCCGATTGGGCCCTGGGCCCTCTGGTGCCCGACGCCTGGCTGCTTCCGGTTGAGCTTCTCTTCCTCGAACTGGGGTTGCTTGTTTCCCTCGTGGTGGCCCACAGGATCGCTGTCCGTGAGGTCGGACCGGGCCCAAAAGCGATGAAGGCCGCGGCACCCTGGGGCCTCCTTGCAATCACCCTTTCCATCGCCGGCGTGTGGCTCCTTCTCCAACCCATGGAGATGAGGGGCACCTTCATGGGGGGTTAGCGACTTGGTGAACGGCCTGGCCCGCCTCGGCGTACTGTGCGTTTCCGCATCAGCCGCGCTGTTAGCCGCTTTGGCCCTTCCTGGATCTGCCAACCTCCTGCGGGCCGACGGTGGGACACTGCGGGTGGCCAACGTGCCCATGGGTGCCTACCGGGTGAACGTTTACACGGATCCCACTCCCATCACGCCCGATTCCATCGACGTTTCCGTCCTTGCCACGTTCGAACGAGGACGGGGAGTGGCCTTGGGGTTGGAGATCGAGGTCGTGGCTCGGTTGGTGGCCCCGGCCAGCACCGATCTGGGCCAGGGGAACAGGCGGAAGGAACCCGACGAGCGCCCTCCGGTGGCCGCCCATGGGGACAAGGGACCCCAGGGGGGCGCTGGCCTCCACGGCAAAGAGATCCGCCGCAAAGCCACTCGAGACCAAGCCGAGGACCCTCGATTCTACGCGGCGAAGTTCGCTCTGGGGGCCGAGGGGAAGTGGGAGATAACTGTGGCCGTGGACGGGCCGGAGGGTGCGGGAGAAGTGTTGTTTGTGGTGGAAGTCCGAGAGGCAGGGCTTTTCGCCAACCCATACCTCATTCTGGTCCTGGCCCTTCTGCCCCTCGGACTGGTTGCCGTGTGGTTCCGGAGGACGGCAGGCCCTAGCTCACCATCCAACCATCCTGAAGATTGATGATCCGCTGGCCGTAGGCCGCCCAGCTCTCGTTGTGGGTCACCTGAATGATGGTGGTGCCCTCCTCATTCAGGCCCTTCAACAGATCCATGATCATCTTGCCCTGGGAGGTGTGAAGGCTCCCCGTAGGCTCGTCGGCCAGGATCACTTTTGGCTCGGCGATGATGGCTCGGGCCACCGCAACCATCTGTTGCTGTCCCCCGGACAGCTGGTTCGGATAGAGGTCCTTCTTCCCCACGATCTGGAAACGGTCCAGGGTGTCGGCCACGATCGCCTGCCGTTCCTTACGCTTCACGTTCCGGTACGAGAGGGGGATCTCGAGGTTCTCGTAGACCGTGAGGTCGTCCAGAAGGTGATACTGCTGGAAGACGAACCCGATGTACTCTCGATTCAGCGCGATCCGGTCCTTTGGACGCATGGCGTGAACCGCTTCGTGTAGGAGGTAGTATTCCCCTCCCCAATCTCCGTCCAGCATCCCAAGGATCGCCAACAGAGTGGACTTCCCTGCCCCGGACGGGCCCATAACGGTGATGAAGTCGCCGGAGTCGATGTCCATGGTAATACGGCGTAGCACGAAGGTTTCGCCGGCACCCGTTTTATATGACTTCTCGAGATTCCGAAGACTGATGAGCGACATTAGGTTGGACCTCTGGTTGAGTTATGGGTTCAAGAAAAGGGGGGTGAAGGATTGTCCCTTCACCCCCCGAAGCTATTGGGCTCGATGGTCTCAGGCTACATCGAAGCCGCTTTCTTCCAGTTCCGCCATCTTCTTGGCGTCCTCTTCGCTCACGATTTGACCGTCGAAGAGGTGGATCATCCGCTGGGCCATATGGGCGTAACGCGGATCGTGCGTAACCATGCAGATGGTGGCCCCGTCGTCGTGCAGCTCCTTCAGAAGTTCCATGACCGCGTGACCGTTTTTCGAGTCCAGGTTACCCGTGGGCTCGTCAGCCAGGAGGATCAGGGGCTTCCCGACAATGGCCCGCGCCACAGCTACGCGCTGCTGCTGACCGCCGGAGAGCTGGGACGGATAGTGGTTGATCCTATGGGCCATTCCTACCCTCTCGAGGGCCTCCTGGACCCGCTCTTTCCTCTCCTTTCCGGGCATCCCCCGGTACGTGAGAGGCAGCTCGACGTTCTCATAAACCGTGAGGTCGCCGATCAGGTTGAAGGCCTGGAAGATGAATCCGATGGCCTGGTTTCTGATTTTGGCTCGGGTGGAAGCCGTCAGGTTTTCGACGGGCTCGTTGTCCAGAACGTACTTTCCGCCGCTGGGTGAATCCAGGAGCCCGAGGATGGAGAGGAGGGTGGTCTTTCCGCACCCGGACGGACCGGCGATGGAGACGAACTCACCCTTCTGGATCTCCATGTCGATGTTGGAGAGAGCGTGGGTTTCCACCTCTTCCGTATAAAAGACCTTGCTGAGTCCCTTGAGGTTGATCAGGGAGTGTGCGTCTGCGGACATTGGTCTCCTCTATCTCCTGGGGTACGTTCTCGTGTCGTCTTCGTTGGTGCCGGGCAGGGCTCCACTTTGCAAGCCGTACGGCGGTTCGACCCCCCGGGTTTCATCACCCGTCGGCCGTCCGCCACCTCGGCCTGAAACGCAGGCCCCTAGCCCCTCAGCCTCACCCGGTCGTATCCGTCCCATTGGTCCATGGGGGACAGGATCACCACGTCCCCGGGCTCCAACCCCTCCATCACTTCGATCTCGTTCACCGAGCTGGCACCTAGTTGGACGCTGATTCGCTCGGCAAAGTTGCCCTCCTCCACCAGCTTGAAGATCCCGACCCGGCTGTTGGCCTGCCCGAAGGCGGGCCGCCCCACGAATACTACGTCCTCGAGGCGCTCGATTTCCACCGTCCCGTCGATGGTCAGGTCAGGTCGGGCGCTCTGGGGCAGCTCGGCCGGCAAAGCCACGTCGATGAGGACAGCGGCGTTCTGGACGGCGGGATCGATCCTTGAAACCCTCCCAACTATGGTATCGTTCCGCGTATCGATCAACGCGGTCTGTCCCACCACGATGTCTTGAGCCTGGGTTTGTGGGATCCGCACCTCGGCTTTCAGACGTCCGGGCTGGACGACCCGGGCGAGGCTACCCCCCGCCTGAACCCACTCCCCTTCCTGCACCGGCAGTTCGGCGAGGACTCCGGAAACCCCAGCTGTCACCAGCAACGAGGCCTGCCGGTCGGTGTTGAAAACGACGATGTCCTGGAGGCGCCGGACCTGGCTTTCCTGGGCGTTGATCTGCTCCTCCACCGAAGACTCCAAGACCTCCAGTCTCTCCTGCTCCAGGGCGAGACGGGTCTCCAATTCCTCCGCCAATTCGCGGCTACGTTCCAGCTCGGCCCGAACCACCAGGTCGGGATCCATGTCGTAGAGACGCTGGTTCTGATCGTAAATCCGCTTCGCGTCCAGATACTGGGTCCGGGTTTGAGCGACCATGCCTTCCTGGGTAAGTCGCTGCGTAGCCAACCCGGACCTAAGAGTGATGAGGTTCGCCTGGGCCTGGGTGAGCTGCTGTTGCGACTGGAGAAGTTGGACCTCCACATCGGGGTTGCTCAACCTCAGGATGACGGTCGTCGAATCGATTTCCTCTCCGGGTAGGAGGAACCGCTGCTCCACCCGGCCGGCCGTTAGGGCGGTGATATAGCGCATCTGTTCGGGGACCAAGGTCCCGTTCCCCCTGACGGCCCTGACGAACGTCCCGAACTGGACCGTATCGGTCCAGACGGTGGCCCGATCAACCGTGGGGGACGCAGGCTTGAGGTTGCTCAGGCCCCAGGTGATGAGGATCAGGACGATGACACCGGCGGATATCTGGATCGCCCGCTTTTTCCCCTTGGGTTTCTGCTCTCGGATGATGTCCAAGGAAACACCCTCTCAATTCTATGGTTTACGGCTGGAAGTCGACCTCAGGTCGAAGCCTCTCTCCCACTGCTGCCTCCAAGGCCCATATGGCCCCGTGGAAGCGGTACCGTGCGTTCAAGTAATCTCGTTCGGCCGTCGCCATGGAGGTCTGGGCCTCGAGAAGCTCGAGGAATGCGGAGGCACCCAAGCGATACCGCTGTTGGGCCAGCTCGAGTTGCTCTTCGGCGACTTCTCGGTTCCGGCCCTCGATCTCCACGACTTGTGTGGCCGTCATCAGCTCGTCGTAGGCCTGGGTGACCCCGGTCTGGAGTCTGAGCTCCTCGGAGACCCGGTCCAACATGGCGTCTTCAGCAGCAGCCTTGGCTTCCGCCACCTGGCGCTGTCGCCCAAACCCCTGAAAAACCGGGAGAGACACCTGTACGTACAGGGACCAGGGTTCCCTGCGAAAGTTAAAAGGGAAGACATCATTGTTGGCCAGGATCTGTTCTTCCTGCTCCCGCGTGAGTATGCCGGCCCCGCAGTCCTGGGGGTAGCCAGTCAGTGGCTGACTCAAGCCTGCGCTGATCTCGTTCAATCGCGCGCAGCTTGCTGCCTGGGAGGCCACCGATCCTCGAGCCGAATTCAGAAGGAACTGCTCGTCTCCGATCTGTCTCGCCCGGCCCGACCAGTTGGCGGAAAGGAAGATGTTGGGCAGGTACTGGCTCCAAGCCTGTCGGGAGGCCGCTTTGCGGGCGCTCTCCTGGGCCCTAGACGCCTGAAGCTGCGGGTGGCGTTCCATGGCCCGGCTTACCAGGTCCTCCCGGGCCCAGTTGGGCTCGAAGATCTCGAACTCACTCACCAGACTGAAGTGGCCCTCGGCGGGCACCCCCAACTGCTCCAGGAGCCGGAGTTTCTCGGTCCTGAGAAGGCTCTCGGCCTCCAGCAGGTCGATCTGCGCGCGACCCTTCTCCACCTCCGCCTGCTTTCCGTCGGTGGGCGTAGCTGCGCCGACGGACACCCTTGCATTGGCGAGCTCGAAGTTCTGCTGAGCCCGGTCCAGTTGCCTTAAGGCGACTTCCACGCCATCCCGGGCCCTGAGAGCTATCAGATATTGGGCCGTGACTTCCGACTCCAGGGTGAAGGACGCCGCCGTGATCCGCGCCTCCGTCGCCTTACGATCCGCCCTGGCGCTCGCGACCTGGAAAATGTTCCCGCCCAGGAGGCTATACGTGGCCGTGAGGCTGTATCCGGAGAAGTAGTAATCGGTCACATCCAGCCCGAGGTCACCCGCGTCGAAGATCCCGAAGGACGGAGAACCAGGAGCGAGATACTGGCCTGAAATGCTTGTGCTCAGGTCGGGCAGGAATAGGCCATAAGCCTGCCTGACGTTCCAATCCGCCGGCCCCTGGTCGTTCTCTGTGCTCAGGAACGTGGGGTTATGGCGGCGTGCCAGGTTTATGGCATTGTCCAACGTCAGTGTGCTCCCAACCTCTTGGCCGCCCAAGTCTTCTCCGGCCCATGGAGGGGCCATCAGGAGGGGAGTGAGGATGAGGAGGGTCGCAGCCCGCCAGTAAAAACCAGGTATTCCTCGAGTCACCGTCCATACTCCTTCCAAAATCACCATCGGCCCCTGCCTCCGCCCTGCCCCATTTCCGCCCACCGGGATCAGCGGGCCATCTACTCCGATGACGCGTCTACTTGAATCACGTCGATGAGCCCTACGGCCGTAGGATGCCGAAAGTTGCAGTAAAGTTCGAAATGTTCAGCTCCCAGGCCCATGCCTAGATAATCGACAACGCCATGGGTATCCTTACCCCTCTTCTGTCGATTGTCAAGAGGAGCGTTTTGGAAACATTCAAGACAGACCAGCGTAGAGTCTCAGGTCTACCCCGACACCCCGACAAACGCAGGTCTTATGAGGAAAAACACTCATCCCACGCCATCGTTCCAAACTTGGTTCACCCATGGTCCCGTGGCCCGAACAGGAGCTGCGATCCTTCATCACGTCAGAACTTCGGGCTGAGAACTCGCCTTCCGGCGCCTTCATCCCAACTGTAGGTTCCAGCATGTTTCCGGAGACCGCACGCCATAAGAGTGAATTGGAGGCTTACCTGGGCCCGGCCCGGATCCAGGATTCGGTGCCCCTCGCCCCCTTCACCACCTTCGGAATTGGTGGCCCCGCCGACCTTTTCTTCATCGCCACCACCACACGGGAATTGGTTCAGGTCCTGAACCTGAGCCGCGAGTTGGCGGTCCCCACGTTCCTCCTGGGCCGCGGAGCGAACCTCCTCGTGGGTGACGGGGGCTTCCGCGGGCTTGTCATAAAAAACGAGGTCAGGGGCATCCGGTTCCTGGACGCGAATCGGGTCAGGGCAGACGGGGGAGCCGAGGTCTTTCCGCATCTCGTCCAGGCAACCGTGGAACGAGGTCTCGGGGGCCTTCACCATTTTGTCGGTATCCCGAGCACGGTAGGCGGCGCGCTCTGGCAGAACCTCCACTTCCTCTCCCCCGCCCCGGAGCGGGAACGCACCGTATTTATCGAGGAAGTGGTCGAGTCGGCCGAAATCCTCTCCGAGGAAGGGGAAGAAAAGAAGGTCGGGAAAGCGTACTTCGAGTTCGGATACGACTACAGCGTCCTTCACGACAGGGACGACGTCGTCCTTTCCGTCACCTTCTCCCTAGAGAAGGCCCCCCTCGAAGAGCTAAAGCGGATCATGCAGGAGAACCTCTTTTGGAGGCGGGAGAGACATCCGGATCTTCGGAGGCTTCCGTCAGCCGGATCCATCTTCAAAAAGGTGGAAGGGGAAGGTGCCGGACGCCTCATCGACCAGTGTGGCCTCAAGGGTCAGGCCCACGGAAACGCACAGATCTTCGAGAAACATGCCAACATCATCGTCAATCTCGGCGGCGCGACCGCGGCGGACGTGGTAACCCTCATGAACCTGGCCCAGGACACGGTTCAAAGGGAATTCGGCCTTACGTTGGAGCCGGAGATCACCCTCCTGGGAGACTTCTGACAGGCAAAAACCGCCGTCGACAGCCTCTATCCCACCCAGCTCCGCACCGCATAGACCAGGAACGAAAGGTGGATCAAAAGGAATCCGCCCAGTACGATCCTCGGGAGCTTGAAGCCTTCCATCCTCAGGTTGTGGATGGTCGTCCAGATTGGGACCACCAGGAGCCATCCCAGGATCGGAATGGTCTTGGAAGCGACGAAGGGGATGGTGTCGATAAACGGAGAAGGCCCACGATCGGGAACTAGGAGGCCCAACAATCCTCCCAGGGCCAGGGGGAATAGCACCACCAACTCCGGCGCCACCAGGACGGCGTTCACAAAAAACCAGCCACCCTGCCTGGTCTCGATCCAGGGCTCCTTCTTCATCAGGCTTCCGTTCCCCCACCGGCCCACCATCGTTCGATCCCGGCTTGGAAAACGGGGTCCAGGCGGTCCAGGCGGTCGGCTTCGTTTCGCAGTTCCAAGAGTTCCTTTTGCCAAAAAGGATCCATCCTTACCACTCCTGCCAGCCTGAAGGAGAGCTCTCGTTTCACTGAAAAGGAAGGCAAGGCATCGGGCACGTGGGGCTGAGTCTGGAGGATATTCTTAAAAAGGGCCAGGGATCGTTTCCTCCGAGCCACCAGAGCCGCCGGGTCAGAGGCCGGTGGATGGTCCTCGTAAGGGGCCACCACCGCCTCATAATAGAGGGCATCGCCAGTGACCTCCTCCTCAATTCGGAAGCGGTCTTCCCCCTTCACCAGGATCATAGACCGCCCATCGGGCAAAGGTTGGTGCCGTCGAATCAAGGCCACCGTGCCGACCCGTCCCGTCTCGTTCATGAAAGGGCCGGATTCATCCGGGTCGTGGTAGAGGAGACCGAACCTCTTTTCCCCCTCCAACACATCCGAAACCATGTCCCGGTACCGCTGCTCAAAAATGTGAAGCGGCACCAGGGTTCCGGGGAATAGGACCATGGGCAACGGAAAAAGAGGAATTCTGGAAGGCTCCATGGGACCTTCTACTCCTCATCGTCGATGACGATCCGCCTCAACTCCGTACCCAGGTATGCTCGAATCCTCCACAACAGCATCACCGCAACGGCCGCCAGCCCCACTACCAACCCCCACCACAGGCCCACTGGACCGGCGGCTGTGCGGAACCCCATCCAGACGCTCACCGGCATGCCCAGGCACCAGAATCCGAGGAGGTTCAGGATCATTGGGGAACGGGTGTCTCCAACCCCCCGGAGCACCCCGGAGGCCACGACCTGAAGTCCGTCGAAGACCTGAAACAGGCCCGCCAAGGGGATCAGCATGGCCGCCAGGGCCAGCACCTCGGTTTCGTCCGTGTAAATCCCAGCGAAGAAGTGCGGGAGGAACCGGAACAGGACAGCGGTAACGGCCATAAAGGCCACCCCGAGCAGCAATCCCGCCCCTGCCGCGCGCCTCGCTCCAAGCAGATCCTCTCGTCCAACCCCCTGACCCACCAGCACAGCGGAGGCCTGGGAAATCCCCAGGGGGACCATGAAGGTCAGGGAGGCCAGGTTGATGGCCACCTGATGGCCAGCCATGGCTATGGCTCCCAGCCATCCCATGAGAATGCCGATGGCTCCAAACGCACCGAACTCCAGGCCGAATTGGATTCCAATCGGCGCACCCAGACGCACCATCCTGATCAGAGGCTTGAGAAGGAACGCGTCTGGGCGGAGGGGCTTGATATAGTCCTTTAAAAGAGGCCAGGAAAACGCCAGGAGCCCGATCAACATGAGCCACCTGGAAAGGCTCGAAGCCCATCCCGTCCCGACGGCACCCAGGGCCGGAGAACCCAGGTTACCAAAGATCAGGACCCAGTTGAAGAACACGTTCGCCACGTTCGCCAGGACGATGGTGATGACAATGGGTGCCACCCGGCTCATGGCCTGGAGCGTTTGCCGCATGACGATGAACGCCAGGAAGGGGAAGATCCCCGGGATGGAGGCGAGCGCGTATCCAGCCGCCACCGGCACAACTTCAGGGGGTTGCCGGAGGACGGTCAGAAGGTAGTCTCCGGGCACCAGCACCAGCCCAACCGGTACGGAAAGGCAGAGCGCCAACAATCCTCCCCGTTGCAGGGCCCGGGCGATGGCCGGCCGGTCCCCTGCTCCCACCGCCTGGGACACCAGCGGATCCAGGGACATGAGGAGTCCCATGGGGAAAACCACGGCGGTGAAGAAGTAGAGATTTCCCAGTGCGACCGCGGCCAGGTCTCGGGCTGAGAAGTGTCCTACCATCACCGTATCCACCACCCCCATGAACATCATCCCTACCTGGACCGTGGCCACGGGGAAAGCCAGGGCCATGACGGCACGAAGCTCCTTCTTTTTGGGTATGAGCTGAAGGAGGGAGGCCCTCCGCCCGGGGCCCTGCCCACCCTCAGTGGGGTTGGTCTGACTCATCCGGCGCGTCCTCAGCCTCTGTCTTCCCCATCCGGTCAGCAACCTGTGGTGTCAGGGGCTTTCTCCCATCAAACCCGTCCGCCACTTCATGCCACGCGCAAAGCTCCATTTCGCCGAGACGCCAGCACAGGTACACCCAGCGGCCGTCCAGGCGAGTTGGGAAGTCCAACAGACCGTACTCGAGACCACCTGGGGGAAACCGGACCCCCAGTGCCAGAATCTCCTCCCGGATGAGGCGTTCGATCTCCCGCACGGCCCCGGCGATGGCCCTCCGGTGCCCCTCGAAGTCTGAGTGGTCGGGATTGACGGGATCCTGGATCTCCCTGCCCCAGATCACGTCCAAGATCTTGATCTGGTCTGAATGCTCGCCCACCTGCCCTCGAAGCTCCTGGATCCTCGCCAGGATCTCTCGGAGGTGGGGGAGCAGGGCGTTCGCCTCTCCGACGGTGAAGTTGCGCCGTCTCATCTCACGACCGGTCCCGGCTTCCTATCCGCCGAGGAGGCCCTCGAGCCCTTCATGTCCTTTGGCCCGGGCCATTTCCAACGGGGTCCGGCCGTCGTCACTCTTTGCGGCCAAGGAAGCTCCGTGCTCCACCAAGAGCTTGGCACACTCCTCCCGCCCATGTGCGGCGGCCTGGTGAAGAGGGGTCCAGCCGCCGGCCTGCACCACGTTCGGATCAGCCCCGCCTTCCAGGAGGAGCTTCACCAACTCGAGAGAACGCTCGGCGTCGAGATGGGCCGCGGCGCTGTGGATCGGTCGAACTTTGAACTGGTTTGCCGAGGACGTGTTGGGGTTCGCGCCGGCCTTCAGGAGCATCTCCGCCGTTTCCAGGCGGCCGAAGTACACGGACAAGCCCAGGACACCGAAGCCGTCAGGGGCGATGGCGTTGGCCCCACCCGGTGCCCCTTCCATCAGCACCGAAGCCAGCTCCGACTCGCCGAGGGCAGCGGCTTCAAAGAAGTCCACGGTCTCCGTTCGTTCCCGAATGAGGGTGGCCAGGGGTTCGTTCCTGAAGTAGAGGGCCAGGAGAATCGGCGTCCGACCCTCCGAGTCCCGCGTAGTGAAGAGGTCAGGCTCCTCGGACAAAAGGGCTCCAACCCGAAAAGCATCATTCCCTGCAATAGCCTGCACGAGTTCATTAAACCGATCGGTCACGGGCCACCATCCCCAAGAGGTATCGAAGTATGGAAGGAGTGGAATCTAGGCATCCGACCCGTACCTTTCCACCGGCCTCTGGTGACAGGTCGCCATCCTTTGCATATCGTTACGGCGTCTTGAGATTCTCGATTGCCGAGGAAAGGGAATGTTCTACGATCAAGGGTGCGTCGGACGGATCGAGGTCGGCTCCATTCCGGGAGCGGTTGCCAACCGCTTGGCGGCCATCCCAGGGGAATGGCTCGAGTTCGATCCCCCGACGGGTTCCATTGTCGTCCGGCATGTGGAACCCACCTCAACCCATCACCTTCCGGCCATCGCCCACGAACTGGTGAGGATCTTTTCGGAGATCCCTGCGGAGTACCATGAGGACATGCCCGGCGGGGATCTCTTCGTCCACACGGAGGACGAACACGGCCAGCTCGTTCGCATTCGAGTGGAATCCGGTGGAACGATCCACATCCAATGGGCCCACCCCGATTTCAGACGGGCTCTGAGGCGTCCCTACATGGGCGGGGCGGAGCTCGCCATCGATCCCGAGGTGCAACGCCTCGACGGAAAGGTCACCCTGAGGTCTCAAACACCTGAAGCTGCGGCAGTGGCTCTTCAAGATCTCGCTGATACGTTCGAAGGCCTCTACCCCGAAGGGGACTGCGTCGCCAGGGCGACCGGCGGTGCAGAAGTCGAGCTGACCATGTCCGAAGTCAACCTCGATGCGGCCCGGCTTGTATCTCTTCTCCAGGAGGTGGCGCAGCCGCGGAGCCTCATGGGTTGGTTTGAAGTAAGCGCGTTTGGCACCGTCCTCCCCGAGAACCAACTCCGGCTTGTCTTCGATGCCGGAAAGCTCTGGGTCCAACACCCGCTCTTATGGGCGGACAACTCTGAATAAGAACAAAATCCACCGTACGGATCTGAAGAATACGAAGGAGACTACCACGTGCTCGACTATGGATTGACGGAAGAACAGGAAGCCATCCGCGAGTTGGCAAAGACCATCGCAGATGAGGAAATCCGCCCGGTTGCGGCGGAATACGACGTGACGGGTGAGTTCCCCTGGCCCGTGGTCAAAAAGATGGCTGAGGTGGACCTCTTCGGCATTCTGGTTCCAGAGGAATACGGCGGCTTCGGCGGAACCATGACCATGAATATGTGTCTGGCGACGGAGGAGCTATCGAAGGCATGCGGAGGGACGGCTCTGGCTTTTGCCGGCACGGCCCTGGGGGTCCTCCCCATCATCATCTCGGGTGGCCCGGAGGTGAAGGAGCGTTTCCTCCCGTCGGTCGCCAGTGGCGAGCGTCTTTGCGCCTTTGCCATCACCGAGCCCGGCGCTGGATCCGACGCGGGCGGGGTGAAGACGACGGCTATCCGGGACGGAGACCATTACGTCCTGAACGGAACCAAGCAGTGGATCACCAACGGCGGTGAGGCGGAGATCTACACGATTGTCGCCCTGACCAACCCGGACAAAGGCCCTCGGGGCGCCTCCGTGATTGTCGTAGAAAAGGACACCCCCGGATTCACCTTCGGTAAGAAGGAAGACAAGATGGGGATTCGGGCTTCGGCCACCCGGGAGCTGCATTTCGAGGATTGTCGGGTGCCGGCGGAGAACCTCCTGGGTCGAGAGGGTACGGGGTTTATTACCGCCATGAAGACCTTCGATGCTTCCAGGCCCGGTGTAGGAGCCCAGGCCCTCGGCATCGCCCAGGGAGCGCTGGATATGGCGGTGGATTATTCCATCGAACGTCGGCAGTTCGGACACCCCATTTCATCTTTCCAGGGGCTCCGGTTCATGCTGGCCGATATGGCCATGAAGGTGGAAGCGGCCAGAGCACTGATCTACTCCACCGCCCGACACATCGACTCGGACACCAAGCTCCGCCCCACCATGTACTCCGCCATGTCCAAGTGCTTCGCCGGGGACATGGCCATGGAAGTCACCACCGACGCGGTTCAAGTGTTCGGCGGCTACGGCTACATGCGGGACTACCCGGTGGAGAAGTACATGCGTGACGCCAAGATCACGCAGATCTACGAGGGGACCAACCAGATCCAACGGGACGAGATCGGGAAAATCCTCATTGGGGAGCACGTGTCCGGCCAGGCGAGATAGGGCTTGGGGCCCGGGGCGATCACAGCCCCTTCCTCGCTCCTTCGACGAGAGAGCCCCGGTGGCATCCCACGCCATCGGGGCTTTCTTCGCGTCTGGGGTCAGGGAATCCAACCCCCTGTCGCTGTGACCCCATGGATCGCATAGAATATTCTAGCATCCTTCACCATTTCCATGAGAGGACCTCATGATGCGGCATTTCTCAAGCTGGCGTTGGCCGGTCACGTTACTTTTCTCCGCCCTGGCCTGTCTCACTCTGCTGCCGTCCACGCTTTCCGCACAGGACGGTCTGAAGGTCTACATCTCCGCCGACATGGAAGGCGTGGTAGGTGTCGTCACCGGCGACCATCTGGGACCTACCGGCTTCGAGTACCAGAAGGCGAGGGAATGGCTGACCGATGAGGTGACTACCGCCATCCGAGCCGCTCAGCTGGCAGGCGCCACCGAGATCGTCGTGAGCGACTCCCACGGGAACGGAGAGAACATTCTCCTGGACCGGATCCCCAGAGGGGTAAGGCTGGTCCGCTCCTGGCCTCGACCCCTGGCCATGATGCAGGGCATCGACGAGAGCTTTGACGCGGTCCTGTTCATCGGGTATCACACGAGCACCACCAATTCCGAGGGCGTCCGGGCCCACACCATGTCCTCGGGCACTCTCACCAGCGTAAAGCTGAACGGAATCCCTGTCCCTGAAGCCACCATCAACGCGGCCATCGCCGGGCACTTCGGGGTTCCAGTGGTAATGATCTCCGGTGACGATGCCATCGTGAAGGAGGCCCGGGACCATCTGGGGGACCTGGAGGGAGCGGTCTTGAAGTGGAACTACGGCTTCCATTCAGCCATGACGGTGACTCCCGAGGAGGGACGAGAGATCATCGCCGAAAAAGTGACCGCGGCCTTGGGCCGGTTGGAGGATTTTGAGGTCTACCGCCTCGAAGGCCCCATCGACGTCGAGGTGAGCTTCAAGAACTATATGGCCGCCGAGCTCCTCGCCTATCTCCCCATCGTAGACAGGGTTGATAGCCACACCATATCCTTCACCGGGAAGGACATGGTGGAAGTCTCGAAATTCTTCAGCTTCATGACCCGATACCGACCGGACATAACGCCATGATCCATGATGGGGGGACTGGATCCCGGCCCTTCGGTGGCGGACCACGGAATCCCTGGCGGGGGAACCCCAAGGTCGACGACTGGCGGCCCGACGGGGGCCCCAGTTGGAAGACCCGCACCTACGACATCATCTTCCTCCACGACACACCGGCCGGGAAGACCTTCGACGTCGCTCTCATCGCGGCCATCCTCATCAGTGTCGCCGTGGTCATGCTGGACTCGGTGGAGTCCGTTGCCGGATCAAACCGAACAGCCTTCAGAGTCGCCGAATGGATCTTCACGATCCTCTTCAGCATCGAGTACGTCCTAAGGATCCTGACGGTACGGAAAGCGTCGAAGTACGCTCTGAGCTTCTTCGGGATCATCGACCTCCTGGCGGTCCTCCCCACTTACCTCAGCCTCCTTCTGCCCGGCGGTCAGTACCTGATTGTGATCAGGATCCTGAGGGTCCTCAGGGTTTTCAGGGTGCTGAAGCTGGCCCAGTACGTCGGCGAGGCCCGGACCTTGGGCGCCGCCCTCAGAGCAAGTCGATACAAAATCACCGTTTTTCTCTTCGCCGTACTCTCCATCGTCATCGTGGTGGGTTCGATGATGTTCCTGATCGAGGGGCCCGAGGCCGGCTTCACCAGCATTCCGAAAGGGGTATACTGGGCGATTGTGACCCTCACCACCGTAGGGTACGGCGACATCCACCCGGTAACGGCGATAGGCCAACTCCTGGCCTCGTTGGTCATGATCATGGGGTATGGCATCATCGCAGTGCCCACGGGCATCGTCACCGTTGAACTGGCCCAACAGGCACGACAAAGGAACTCCCTTTCGACCTGCCCCGGATGTGGTCGGGCCGACCACGAAGAAGACGCAGGTTTTTGTAGAGGATGCGGCACAAAACTCACGGCCAAGGGATAGGCCGCCCGACTAACCTTGAAGGATGACTCTCTCAGCGAGTATCTTGCTCCAAGACCAAGAGGGAAATGCTGTATTTTTTCGGGATTGGGAGGAAAGAATGCGCTGGTTCGCACTTCCGTTGGTTGTCGCTCTTTTCGCCGTCGCCTGCGGCCCGACCGAAGAGGAGATCGCCGCTGAAGCGGCTGCAGCTGCCGCAGCTGCCCAAGACAGCATGATGGCAGCAGCCGAAAGAATGTTCGACGCCTCGGTCTTCGACACGGTCACCTGGGAGACTCCCCAGAAACGGGCCGACCGGGGAGCACAGGTCTACACATTCAGCTGTGCCCGCTGCCACGGTGATGATGGCCTCGGTGACGCCGGGTTCGTGATGGCCGGTGACACGCTCAGGCCGCCATCGTTTCGTGAGCCCACCTGGCCCCTGGCGGGTGATGAAAACGCCATCCGTAGGGCCATTTTTGTGGGAACCAAGGAAGGGATGCCGCACTGGGGGCTGGAAGGCCTGAAGGCTGAAGCGGTCGATGCCGTTGCGGCTTATATCCTCGAAGGATTGGGGAGCGACTGACCCGTAGGCCATAGATCCAAAGACCTCGGGGCCCAGGGGGGGGTTTTCAGACTCCCGTGGGCCCCTTCGTTTATCACCCGGTCTCCCCTATTCCCGACCGTCCCGTCCCGCACCCTTCCTTTTCCGCCCTTCGCCGTCCGGATTCCCGTCTAATCCTCCTCGGTCAGCTCCACCAGGAGACGGGAATGCCGCCACCACAAGTACCCACCTGCGGTTACACCTGCGGCAACATTGGCGATCACGATGACGGGCCAGGACAACAGCTCGACCACCTCGGCGACCAAAACTCCAACCAGGGCCACGCTATAGATGAAACCGGCAAGGAACACGAAGAACACGATGAACCAAAGTGGGTGGTTCTTCTCGGTCTGAAAGATCAACCAGGCAGCACCCAGACCAATCACCAAAGACACCAGCATGTGCACGCCGTTGTAGGCGATGATGGGGCCGGGCCCGGCCACGACCTCGGCCGCCCCCCGGGCACCAAAGAACAGAGCCGAACCCAGGAGGGCCGCAGTGTGGAAGACCGCCTCACCCCCCACAACATTGATGAAACCAAAGAGGGCTACCACCGTCACATAGCCGATCAGGCCCGCCAGCAGGCCAACAGGCACCCACGCACCCTTTTTAGTCATTGGATCCTCCGGTCAACCGTTTGGGTTCTTCTTTCCCGTTTTTAACTTGTTCCCCACCTCCCGCTTCACCAGAGCCGGGAGACGCTCATCCTGATCAACCAAGAACCCCTCCACCCGGCGGCGATCTACCGCAATCAGGGCCCGTAGGGCCCAGGAAAGGCCCTTGGCCACCATGGGCTCCCCGTCACCGGCAAGCTCTCGGCAGATCAGGAGGGTCCTGTCAGCGTCACCCGACCCTCCCCGAGACTTCATGTTGAGAGGAACCGTAGACACGAGGGCAGTCCGACGCCACCAAAGATCCTTTGATCTCGTCCACCGCAGGACTTCGGAGTCCGAAATCTGCCCATCCCGCCATACCGGTCCAGATACATAGACGGAAAACGCGTCCACCGACGCCCAGTTGTCGTTGCCCCTTCCCAGGCTCCGGACGTCCCGGGTTTTCAGATGGGACCGGGCATCTTTGCGCCGGTCGAACAACTCGTACGCCACCTGCCGCCCCTCGTGGGTACCCTGGGCTCTGAGGAGGCAGACCAACTCGAGGACGACGCCCGGAGATTGGCCTTTGAGGTCTCTCAGGAGTTGCCGGAGGACGGTTCGCATTTTCGGAGCCGAGACACCGAGGATCTCCATGGCGGTAGGGAAATACCCCTGGGTGACCCGTTGCCGCTCCGGATCGGTCAGGGACCGGAGGGTGTTGTCAGCCCACTGTGCTCTCTCAGCGAGATCGACGCTCACGAAGGCCTCCTGCCAGCATTTGGGATTCGACCTCGAACAGCACACCCCTCACAAGCTCAACGAAAGACAAGAGCTTCTTTTGGTCCCTTCTGAGGGTTTTTCGCAGACCCTCGCTGATCTCCAGCTGGCCTCCTACTCCAGAGGAGCCACGGTTGCAGATGTTCTTCGGGTTCATTCCGCCGAGGCCCTCCCTCGGGTCCAACGCTGTGATCCCGGCACCTTCCAACGCTTCCACCAGCCCCGTTCTGAATTGGTCCCACAGACCCCCGACCATGACAAATTCCCGGCTGGAATCCCGTTCACCGTGGACAGTCAGGACCCACAAGGCCGCAGCTGCGGCGCCCAAGGCCAGGGGCTCGTCGAATCGATGGCTTGTGAGGTGAAGGCTTTTGTTTTCACGCCGTTTCAGCCCCTGGAAAGCGTAGAAGGAGAGGTCGTTCCCGGCGATGGCTCCGGCCAACTCCGCCGTAAAGGGTTCGATCCACCCACCATGGGGCGCCAGAACGAGGATGTTGGACCCCCGATTTACGTATTCCCGGGTCCAATCCTCCCCTTCCCTCTCGTGGGCTTCCAGTTCACGGAAGTCCTGGTACGTGTCTATCATCCCCGGTCCCTCGGAGGCCACCCGGCCCTCATGGCCGCTTATTCCTTCTCCCCAGCCACGATCGACCCAAAGGGCCGCTCCTCCACAGCCGCTGTTCCCGCCGTTTCTCAAGAGAGTCCTTCCCCTTCCCGATCCGACTGCCCCCCACAGCAAATGACAGTACGGAAACGCACAAGAAGGTCAGGCCGATAGCCATAAGCCTCTCGGCCCGGCCTTCCATCCAAAGGAAGAGAAGGACGGCACCTGCCAGGAACAGGACACCGCCCAAAGCGAGGACCAGGGCGGGAGTGTTCTTCATATCGGCAAGGTAAGAACGTCCCTCGTTCTGGGCCAAGGAAGGGGAATGTGACGGGGCCGGGAGAGACGGCGGACGCCCTCGAAGAGGACAAGAAAAGAGCCGGGCAAATGCCCGGCTCTTCCTATGGATCTTTCCCCTGTCGCCCCCGGGAAGCCTACCTCCCGCGGCCGTAACCCCCACCGAAGCTGGAGAACCCTCCTCCGCCACCAAACCCGAATCGGTTGTTCACGATGTTGTTGTAAATCGATCCAAACCGGAATGAGAATCCGGTGTTGATGCTCAACCTGGAGTCGGTGGGTAGCTGCCGACGTCCCAGGAGGACGTCCTCGTCGGACAGATCAGCCAACGGGATATAGATCTGATCTTTAATCCTGGAGATGTCTCCGCCAATATTCCATTCCAGGCCTCGAGCGATCCTGATGCTCAACCGGCCACCGAAGGAGAGGCGGTGGAGGTTCTTCGGGTCGTGGAGGTAAGCCTCGGCCGTGGCATTGATGTTCGCCGTCCCCCAAGGCTGTCGGAACCCGATGCCCCACCTGAGAGACCCCTCCATCACCGTCTCGGACATCTTGTCGAACTGGGTGACCTCCTCATAATCGAAGTACCGGGCATAAACCAACGCCTGGGCGGTCATCCGCCGACGGGTCCAATCCCGATAGGGGAAGAAAGAGTATTCGACCCCTGTTCCGACCCGGGCGCCCAGATCCTGGTTGTTTCGGGTGGAAGTAGAAGCGCCGCCCTCGAAGCCCCAGGACCAGCGTTCGGCCAGGGAGTAGAACACCCGTGCGTCCAGGGAGCCTTCCCGACGGGTGGTCTCTACCGGCGTCCCGTCACTGTACACCCGGGTTTCGTCGGTGTATGAGCCCCGACCGCTGATGGTGATCTTCCACATCTCAGTGGTTCGGTTCGCGCTCAGGTTCCCCGAGTACCGCTTTTCGTCCGACCGGTCCTCGTCCTCGTACCGGACGTCCCCACCAACGCTGAACACCCAGTAATCCCAAGGATCGTCCACGGCACCCTGGAGGCCCGGCGGAAGGTCGGCGATTCGCTCCTCCTCACGGGGGGTATTGACGGTGAAGGGACCCGTCTGGCCCACCAGGACCGCGTACCTGGCCAGCCCCACTCCCAGGACCCCAGTGATCCCTTGGCTTCGCTGGAAGTCCGTATCGGTGTCAGAATGGGAGTAGGTGAGCTGGTCGTCGTTCCCCTCGAGATCTTCCCGTCCCATGAAGTCCAACTGAAAGAGGTCTCCGGACCCCGTGCCCACCATGGTCATGATGATATGAAGCTGGGAATCCTGAATGTCCCGGACCCAGTTCACGAAAGTTAGCTCGGTCCGGTAGTGGTTCATCTCGCACGCCCACCGGGCACCCTCACAGTCCAGATAGACGTTCAGGGCTCCCGCACGAATATCGTCGCCTTCCTGCCGGCCCATGACGGGGCTCGGAAGAGCGATGGCACTCAACAGGAGAGTGGCCAGGATCGATTCCTTTAACATCACGTACCGCTTCCGTGTGCGTGAACTGGTCGAGTTTCCCCACATCGTTCCCCCATGGTCCGAGGGAACATTTTCCTATCAGAAAAAGTAGCCCCGCCTACTCGGTCTGGGGGCGCAATGAGGGCGTCCTGAGCTTTTTCTTACCCACTCTTAACACGGGGGCCGCCTCCGGCTCGGGAGCCGTATCGGCCTCTTGTTCCGCGTCGAACCCCGGAGCACCGGCCTCCTCGACCTCCGCAGACGTGTCGAGCCCTTCCGGTTCGACCTCATCCCCCTCCCCATGCTGTGAGGTGTAGTGCCTCCGGAAGAACGCCGTGAAGTCGTCCACCAAAGAGTACATTACCGGGACCAGAATCAGCGTCAGGAACGTGGCGAACATGATTCCCACGATGACCGCCACGGCCATGGAGCCCCACCATGCGGCCTGGTCACCGCCCCAATACAGCTCCGGCGTCAGCGACCCGTAGAGGCCGAAGAAGTCGAAGTTCAGCCCAATGGCCAGTGGAACGAGGCCCAGGGCTGTCGTTGTGGCCGTCAGGATCACCGGCCGGAATCTCGTCTTGCCCCCCTGGACCAGTGCCTTCCTCCGGTCCATTCCGTCCCGCTCCCGGAGGACGTCGATATAGTCGATCAGCACGATGGCGTTGTTCACTACGATCCCCGCCAGCGAGATGATTCCCAGCCCGGTCATGATGATGACGAAGGGCATGTTGAACACCATCAGGCCCGCCAGGACCCCCACGGTGGACATCACCACGGAACTCAGGATGATGACCGGCTTCACGATGGAGTTGAACTGGGAGATCAGAATGAACCCCATCAGCGCAAGTGCCATCATGAACGCCGTGGACAGGAACTCGCTGGCCTCGTCCTGTTCCTCGGTCTCTCCGGTGTATTGAACCGTATATCCCGGCGGAAGCGAAGCCTCAAAACCGGCCAACACGGCCTGGACCTCGGCCAGGGTGGCGTTGCTATTGTAGCCGCTGGCCACGTCGGAGCTGACCGTAGCGACCCGGACCATATCCTTCCGCCGGATGGATCCCAGGCCTTCCCCGACCTCCCAGTCCGCCACCGACACCAGGGGCACCTGGGTGTCCTCATCCATGACAGTCAGGTCCTTCAAAGCGTTGAGCTCGTTCCGGAACTCAGGGGCGAGGCGGACGATGATGTCGTACTCGTCGTTTCCGGTCCGGTACTTACCGGCCTCGATCCCGTTGATGGCACCCCGGACCGCCATGGCCACCTGGGAGGTCGAGAGGCCATATAGGGCCGCCTTCTCTCGGTCCACCAGGACCGACAGCTCGGGGCGTGCCTCGTTCAGGTCACTATCCAGACCCACGAGCTTGGGATAAACGGGGTCCCCCTCCAGAATCTGGATCACTTCCTCAGAGAGGGTCTCCAGAACCGCAGGGTCCTCCCCGATGATCTCGATATTCACCGGGGCCCCGGTGGGGGCTCCCTCCGTCAGCTTGTCGACGGTGATGTCCACTCCGGCCAACTCTTTACCTACGGTCTCCTGCATTTGAGCCAGGGTTTCGAACGCGTCGAACTCCCGGTCCTGGAAGTCCACAAAAGAGATATTCACGCGGCCGGCCTCCGGCCCGCCCGGCCCCTCTTCCATGAAGTTCCCGCCCCCGGCACCCACCGTGGTCACCACGGATTCCGCGTCGGCCATGCCATCGAAGTGCTGCACCTGCTCTTCCAAGACTCCAGCTATCCGGTTGGTGACTTCGGCTCTGGTTCCCACCGGCCCGTCTACATCCACCCAGAGCTGCCTCGGCGGGATGCTCTCAGGAAAGAACTCGACCCCGTTGTTGAAGGCACCGAAGAGCATGACGGTTCCGACGAGAGCTCCAGCGGCGATGGCCAGGACGGCCGGTCGATGCTCCAGAGCCCACCAGAGCTGTTTCTCGTACGCTCGGATCCAGTTGGGGATCGCCTTTTCCTGGAACCAGTCTTCCAGCTTGTGGAGCACCGTCCGATGGGCCCCGAACGCCAGGGCCGCGGTCAAGACGAAGAGGACAGCGGTGAGCCAGTTGATCCCTGCTACGATGAAGATGAAGAGGCCGGCCAACCCGATCATGGTCCTCTTCGCAATCTTCGTGAGAGGCTTCTTCGGAGCCTCGTCCAGCCGGATGAAGAGGCTGCACAACGTAGGGATAATGATCACCGCAACGAAGAGAGAACTTGAGAGGGTGATGATGAGGGTCAGGGGCAGGTACCCCATGAAGTCCCCGATCATCCCTGGCCAGAACAGGAGCGGAGCGAACGCCGCCAACGTCGTCATGGTCGCGGCGATGACCGGCATCGCAACCTCACCGGTGGCCTTCTTGGACGCCGTGACCCGGTCCCAGCCTTCCTCCAAATACCGGTAGATGTTCTCCACGATGACGATGGCGTTATCCACCAACATCCCCAGCGCCAAAATCAGGGAAAAGAGCACGATCATGTTCATGCTCACTCCCAGTGCTCCCAGCACCAGGAAGGAGAGGAACATGGAGGTCGGGATGGACAACGCCACGAAGATCGACGTCCTCACACCCAGGACAAAGAACAACACGCCGATGATCAGGAGGAGTCCGGAGATGACGTTGTTCTCCAAACTGCTCACCATCATCCTGATGTCTTTGGACTGATCCGAGGTGATCTTCACCACCGTGGAGGGCGGGAAGACGGCTTCCATCTCGTCGATGGCGGCCTTCACGGCCTCCGAAGTCTCGATGATGTTCTCACCGGTCCGCTTCACGATGTCCAGCGTCACGACGGGGTTCCCATCCAGTCTGGCATACGTCTCCCGCTCGGCAAACCCGAATTCCACCGTGGCTACGTCCCGAACGTAAACCGGCCGCCCCTCTTCGGTGGTGACCACCAGGTCCTCGATGAGGGTCGGATCCTCGAACTCACCATCGATCCGGACCAGGTACTTAAACGCCCCAACGTCGATGGTCCCGCCCGGGATGTTCACGTTCTCGGTCTGGACAGCCACGATGACGTCGTCGATGGACAGCCCGTAGAACTTCAGCTTGGCCAAATCGACGTCGACCTTCACTTCCCGTTCCAATCCGCCCCGCAGGTCGGCTCGGAGAACGGACGGAATCTGCTCCAGCCGATCTTGGAGGTCCTCCCCGATCTCCTTCAGGCGAACCAGCCCGTACTCACCGGACAGGTTCACCTGCATGATGGGGACCTCCGAGAAGTTGAACTCCATGATGGAGGGATCTTCGGCGTCCTCCGGAAGCTCCGGCTTCGCCAGGTCCACCTTCTCTCGGACCTTTTGCAGGGCTTCGTCCAGGTCCACCGTGGTTTCGAACTCCGCCACCACGCTCGAATAGCCCTCCACCGAAGTGGATGTGAGCTCCTTGATGTCACCGATGGTGTTCAGCTCGTCCTCGATGGGCCGGGTTACCAGCGTCTCGATATCGGACGGGGAGACACCAGGGTACACGGTGCTCACGGCGATCATGGGGATCTCCAGCTCCGGGAAGGATTCTTTTGGAATCCGCCCGTAGGTGATAATCCCGGCGATGGCCACGATGATGAATAGAAGGATCACGCTGGTGCTGTGATCGATCGCGAAAGAAGTCAGGCGGAACTCTTTGAACTCCTTGAGCTCCTCCTCCGTCTTCGGAGGGGCCTTCCCTCTCCCGTTCTCCGGTTGCTTGATCATGGTTTCCCCTATCTTCCCGCTACCACGGTGACCCGGTCGCCGGCGGCCACTGTTTGCTGGCCTACGACGATGAGTCTGTCACCGGCCTCGATCCCCGATAGGACCACGACCTCGTTCTGTTGTGCCGGGCCCAGCTCCACGGGATTGGATCGAACCATGTCGGCTCCGTTTTCTGCTTCCACCGTGAAGACCACGTACCCGTCCTCCACCCGGACCAGCGCCTCCTGGGGAACCACCATGGCCTCCTCCAGGATCCTCCGGACCATATCTACGTTCGCCACCATCTCCGGCTTGATCATGCCCCCGGGGTTCGGGAGTCTGAGCTCCACCGGGAAGGTGCGGTTTCGAGGGTTCACCACAGCACCCACATACGAGATCTGGCCCTCGAAGACCTGATCGGGGAGCACGTCGAAGGTGACCGTAGCCCCCGTCCCCGTTCGGACATCGGTGGCGTACCGCTCGGGGACCCCTCCGGTGACCTTCACGGGATCCGTGTCCACGATTCGGGCGACAGGGGTCCCAGCACCCACCATGGTCCCTACCTCGACCTGACGGCTGTCCAGGATCCCGGATATGGGAGCCCGGATGACGGTCCGAGCTAAGCGCTCTTCTAGGAGGTTGAGGTTGGCGGCAGCCTGCTCCGCCGCGTACTTGGCCTCCAAGTAGGCCAATTCCGACCCGACCTGGTCCTCTTCGTAGAGCCGCTTCCGCCGGTCCCAGGTTTCCTGAGCGAGGGTGGCCAGGGCCCTGGCCTGTTCCACCTGAGAAGAAAGGAGGTCGTCGTCCAACCGGAAGATTGCCTGCCCTTCCTGAACCCACCGACCCTTGTCCACCACGATCTCCCGAATGACGCCGCTCTCTTCGGCGGAGATTACGACGTCCTTGTCCGCCTGGACCGTCCCTGTCAGGCGGATCGTCTCGGTGAACGTTGTTGTGGCGACTTTTTCCACCTCCACGTTCAGGATGCGGGTGTACCCTTCTTCTCCCGCGGCTCCCTCGGCTTGAGCTCCGCCGCAGCCGAGCGAAAAAACCGTGAGGAATACGAGGGCGCCAAGGAGGGCGATCCTCATGAGACCGAATCGACCCCGGGTCTGGTCCGCCTGGATTTGGTCCTTCGAATGCCTCGTGTATCCCGTCATCTCTCTATTCCGATCGTGTGTTCTTTGGGTCTGAATACTCATTTCAGTCATTTCGCGCAGGCTTCTCATGAGACGCCCCTCCGGTCCAGAAGCTCACCGACCATCGGCACCTCTCCCACGGCCTCATCCAGCTGGGCCTGGTACACCAGGAAGTCGTATACGGCCTGAGCATAGTTGAACTCGCTCTGACGAAGAGCCACTTCGGCGTCCCTCTGCTCAAGCTCACTGCTCAACCCCTCCCGGTACTGGGCCCGGGCGATCTCGAATCCCCGGCGCGCCTGTTCCACCGCCAACTGCTGGCCACGGGCCCGGTCCAATGCCTCTTCGGCCAGCTCCCGGACCGACTTCACCTGCCCCTCTGCCTGAAGCCGGGTGAGGGCCGTCTGGTTCCTCGCCTGGTTCAGCAAGGCTCGCTTCTGGTCGATGCGGGATTTGCGGCTGAAACCGGTAAACACCGGAAGTGAGACCGACACCCCCACCCACTTCGAGGTAGCCCGCGTCAGCTCGTCCCCGAAGAAGTTCGGGGCACCATCCTGCTGTGCGTTGATGGAGTAGTTCCCGAAGAAGGAGATCTTGGGCAGGAATTCCACCTGTTCCGCCCTCATCTCCGCCGTCCGGAGTTTCTCCATCAGCTCCATTTGCTTCAGGTCGGACCGGCCTTCCATGGCTATTTCCAAAACCTCGTCCATGCCCGTCGTCAAGGCCAGGTCCAGGCGACCGAGGTTCAGGATTTCACGGTTCGCCTCGTTGTTCCCTTCAATCCTCTCCAGGTCCATGGCTGCGAGGGAGCCTGTCACCCGAAGGCTTTCCATCTGCTCCAGGTTCAATTCGATGGCCAACTGCCTTCGAGCCTGGGTGACGGCGTTGTCGGCCCGCCGGAGGTTCGGCTCCAGGTTGGCCAACTCCACTTCCAACCTGAGCACGTCGTAATCCGAAGCGAGACCGGCACGGTTCAGGGAGCGGGTCTCGTCCAACGATTGGCGGACTCGGTCCACCGATTCCGTGATGAGGCGGGAATCCTCCTGTGCCAGAAGGAGCCCGTAGTAGGCCAACCGGACCCTGGTCACCAGCGCTTGGGCCCGACCCCGTACCACCTCCTCCTGGAGGCCCTTGTACCTGGCCGCCGCGCCCACACCGATGAAGGCTCCGCCCTCAAAGATCGGCTGGTCCAGCACCACGCTTGTGGCCCAAGCATTGTCTGCACCGAACCGGACCGGGCAGAACTCTCCAGGTTCCTCAGGAGGGCAGAAATTTTTGGGGAGGAATGACACGGCTGGAGCGATGTTCCGGGTATAGCTCCCGGAGAAATCGACTCGGGGCATCACATTGCTCCAGGCCTCCGAAACCCTTTCGTTCGCCTCCTCCAGCGTCAGGAAGGCGTCTTGAATATCGAGACTCTGGTTCAGCGCGGTCTCGATGGCCTCTCGCATGGAAAAAGTCACGATCTCGGGGGCGGATTCTGCCACCCCGGGCCCTTCGGGGGCGGACGCGCCACTCCCCGATTCGGCCCGGGGCTGGGCACTCAACGCAGCCCATGGCCCGAGGAGGAGGAGGATCAGTAGGGTCTTGGCTTCTATCTTCATCGTGTCGGCTCTTTTTTGTTTTCTTTACGCCGTTAACGTTTCCATACGCCTTACTTCTCGGATCTTCTCGACCACCTCTTCGAAGGCATCGGTGCCCAAGCCTCTCATCACGCGGAAGAAGGATTCCGTCATCAGGACCCGGAACTCCGCCTCCGATTCGACCGGGAGAAGCCCCCGGTGGTAAATGGAGATGAGCCCGTGGGCATGACCCCAAAGGGTGTTGGACACCTCGTACGGATCGCCCTCTTTCAGGTATCCAGCGTCCATCATCTCTCTAACCCGGTCTGTCCAGAACTGACCGATGGCGCAGGCCTGATCCGCCAAAGGCGATTCGACGGTGTCCGCTCCAAGAAGCTCCCTCGGCAAATAGATGATCTCGTACAGGGCCGGCTGCTCCATTGCGAAGTCGAAGTAACTCTTCCCAGCCAGGGTGAACCGGTCGATCGGGGTCCGGCCCTCCAGGGCCCGATAGAGGTACTGGGTGAATTGCCGATAAGCCTCGGCCACAACATCCTGAATGACCTCTTCCTTACTTTCGTAATAGCGATACAGGGCCGGTGCGGTGCAGCCGACACACTTCGCCAGCTTCCGCATGGAAAAACCCTCGATCCCATCCGAGAGGTAGAGGTCGCAGGCACACTTGATGATCTGTTCCCTTTGAATGCTCATAGTGTTAACAACGTAAACAGGCCGGGGAAGGTTTCAAGGGATTACAAGGCTTCTCGATTTGTTACATGTTTAGACCACTTGGTCGATACACACGATTCAGGCCCGAGAATACAAGTGTTTCCGGGTTAGACCACCTGGGCCAGATTTCCGGGGTACCAGAGCTGGGTCTTCCGCCGTTCGCTGCCAACGCCCAGTTTGCCGAAACCAACACGCCGGATCCGATCCACCTGATTGCGAGCCATCTGGGTCCAACCCGATCAACGCGGGAGCCGAATCATGCAGCGGATTTCCACCTACCCATTCCTCATCCTTTTTGCTTTGGCACCTCTCGCCGGATGCGCAGGGGGGCCTTCAGCCGTGGCAGCGCCAGGTCCGGAAGGGGACAGGGACGCCCCGGGGTCGGCGGAAGAAGGGGGGATGAAGGCCTATTCCGACGTCATCTCCTCTTCGGCCGTTACCGATGACGGCGTTTTTAAGGTCCACACCGACGGAGACGACCTCTTTTTCGAAATCCCCCTGCCCCTCCTTGGCAGGGAGATGGTCCTCCAGTCCCGTATCGCAAAGACGGCGAATGGAGTGGGGTTTGGAGGAAGTCAGTCGGATTTCTCGGTAGTGGCTTGGGAGAGGATGGGCGACAGGATTCTCTTCCGGCGAATGAATTATGAGAACATCGCCCACGAAGCAGAACCGATTTCCCGGGCCGTCGAGAGCTCGAACTTCGAGCCGATCCTCGCCGTCTTTGACATCGAGGCACTTTCTCCCGACTCGGGGGCGGTGGTCATCGAGGTGTCCGACCTCTTCACGTCGGATGTGCCCCTGCTAGGCTTACAGAAGAGCCGCCGGGAGCAGTTCGGTGTCCGGAGAGTGGATTCCGACCGGACCTTTCTGCTTTGGACCAAGAGTTTCCCCATCAACGTGGAAGTTCGGCGAGTCCTCACCTACGAAGCGACGGATCCCCCTTCCGACAGCCCTACCAACACCATCTCGCTGGAGATGAACCATTCCATGGTCCTCCTGCCCGAGGAGCCCATGCAACCCCGAATCTGGGACGAGCGGGTCGGCTTCTTCTCGGTTCAGCAGACGGACTTCGGACTGGACAACCAGAGGGCCGAGACCCGCCGGTACATCACACGGTGGCGTTTGGAGCCATCGGATACGGCGGCCTTCCGGAGGGGCGAGTTGGTGGACCCGGTCAAGCCCATCGTCTACTACATCGATCCGGCTACTCCGGAGAAGTGGCGCCCCTATCTCAAGCAGGGGATCGAGGATTGGCAGGAGGCATTCGAGACAGCTGGATTCAGCAACGCCATCATCGCCAAAGACCCTCCGACCCCTGAGGAAGATCCGGACTTCAGCCCGGAAGACGCACGGTATTCCGTGATTCGATATCTGGCCTCGACGGTCCAGAATGCCTCCGGGCCCCACATCCACGATCCAAGGTCAGGGGAGATCCTGGAGAGTGACATCCAGTGGTACCACAACGTCATGAACCTGGTCAGGAACTGGTACTTCGTTCAAACCGCCGCGGCGAACCCCAGCGCCAGGGGCGTTGAGTTCGACGACGATGTCATGGGCGAGTTGATCCGATTCGTGTCGTCCCACGAGGTGGGGCATACGCTGGGACTACCGCACAACATGAAATCCTCGGCCATGTGGCCAGTGGATTCCCTCCGGACCGACTTCGTGTGCCGAAACGGTACGGCCACCACAATCATGGACTACGCCAGGTTCAACTACGTGGCCCAACCGGGGGACGACACCTGCTACAATCCCAAGATCGGGCCTTACGATCTCTACAACATCGAGTGGGGTTACCGGCCCATCTTGGACGCCATGAGCGCCGAGGAAGAGCTCCCGACCCTCCGAGAGTGGATCCTCGAAAAGGCCAACGATCCTACCTACCGATTCGGTGACGGGAGCCGGACCGACCCGACTTCCCTTTCAGAGGCTTTGGGAGACGACGCTATACGAGCGTCGGACTTTGGAGTCGAGAATCTCAAGCTTACGGTGGCGAACCTGAGGGACTGGGCCGGAGAGTTCGGGAAGGATTACAGCCAGATCGCCGAACTCTACAACGCAATTATCGGCCAATGGAACCTCTACGTCGGCCACGTCGTCACCAACATTGGGGGTGTGGTCTGGACACGGAAGGATCAGAGCCAGACTGGCACTCCCTACGTTCCCGTCCCGGAGGCCACCCAGCGGAGAGCCATGGACTACCTGGACCGTCAAGTCTTCCAGACACCACACTGGATGCTGGATCGGGCCCTTCTGTACCGGATCCAGGACTCTGGTAGCCAAGACCGGATCCAGCAGCTCCAGGCTGGTGCCCTCACCCGGGTTCTTGATGTGGACCGCATGAAACGACTCATCGAGGATGAAGCCTTCCGGGGCGACCTGGCGTACAGCTTGCCCGAGATGTTGGAAGAGCTCCGTGGGTCGGTTTGGGCCGAGCTACGGACGGGAGGGGAGATCGATTCCTATCGCCGGAACCTCCAGAGGGCTTATGTGGCCAGGGTTGGGGCGGTCATGGAGGACGAGGCGGCCATCCCCACGGACATCGTACCCTACCTCAGAGGGGAGCTGGAGCAGGTAAAGAGGCAAATCCAAACAGGGATCATGCTGAGAGGAGCCCCCACGTCCACGAGACTCCATCTCCAGGACGTGGTGCAGAGGATCGACGAGATTCTGGATCCGGGAACCTGATGGGATGGGGGTCGGGCCGGCGTCCGGCACCCTCAGTTTCACGAAAAGGCGCCGATCCCCATTTTGGGAGAGGCGCCTTCTTTTCTACCGCCCACGGGGCGCTGCTACGGGGTGGAGACGCCCCATCACGAAGGTAGACGCAATGATGATGGTCGCGCCCAGTACCGTCCATCGGTCCGGGATTTCCCGGAAAAATGTTAAGCCCCAGGCCGCCGCAAATACGATTTGCAGGTACCCCACGGCCATGACTCGCCCCGCTTTTTCCACCTGAAGCGCTTTCGTCACATAGACCTGCCCGCCTTGGGCCCCCAGACCTACCCCGAGCAGTAACATCCACTCCCACGGTCCGGGCATCACGAACCCCGAGACCGTTGGGGGGATGGATCCCACCAGAGAGACCGCCGCGAAGGAGAATACGATTACAAGCGTGTCTTGAGTCCGGGTGAGGCGTTTTGCCGAGACGTAGGCCGCCGCGGAGAGAAGGGCCCCCGCCAAAGCCGCCCCCACCGCAACCGGATCCAAACCTGACGTGTCGCCGAGAAGGAAACCGGGCCGGGCGACGATGATCACGCCTCCCAAGGCGAGGACGGCCAGAAGGACTTCCCAGCGCCTCAGCACCTCCCCCAGGAACACTGCGGCCAAGAGGGCGGTCCAGACCGGGTTTGTGAAGTGGATGACCGTGGTATCGGCCAGCGGAAGCCGGATCACCGCCCAAAGGAAACAGCTCAGAGCGGCGTAGCCAAGGAGACCCCGCAGGAGGAGCAGGCGTCGATCGGTCCTGACCTGGGTCGGGTCCCGCCCAGCTCCCCAGGGACTCAAGCCCTTGTTTCGAAGGGCGTAGTACGTCAGACCCGTGACGACGATAGCCCGGAAGAACACGATCTCCTGGCTGGGCAATCGAGCACCGGCCAGCTTGGCGCAGGCGCTCATTATCGAAAAGTAGAGGGCCCCCAGGACCGCAAATCGGAGGCCTCGGGAGAATCCGGTGGTCACTACTGGTCAGGCTCCACCCGCGCAGATACGACCCGGTCCTCGGCGTAAAGGTTGTCCACCACGTCCATTCCGGACTCCACCCAGCCGAAAGCCGTGTACCCGCCGTCGAGGTGGGGAGCCATGGAGTGCATGATGAAAAACTGTGATCCCTCGGTGTCCTTCCCAGAGCTGGCCATGCCAAGTACGCCCCGCCGATACGGGATCTGGGTGAACTCGCTTCGGATCGAAAACCCCGGGCCGCCGAACCCGTCGCGCCGGGCGAAATCCCCACCTTGGATCACGAAGTTCGGCACCACCCGGTGGAATGGAGTCCCGTCGTACAATCCTTCCATGGCGAACCCGGCGATGGTCTGAACCGTGAGGGGAGCGCTTTCCGTATCCAGAACCAGGGTCACGGCACCCTTTTCAGTTTCCAGAATGAGCTTTGGATAGGAACCCAAACCCGCCAGCATCTCCCAATCCATCTGTCTGGCGTTGGCATCCGCCCCACTCTCCATCTCGACCCCCGTTCCCGGGGTTCCGGCGTCCTCTGAAGTGCCGGTTATGGCTGAGATAGCCCTCTCGATAGCCTGCATGCCTTCAGGGTTCTCCTGGGGGGAGAGCTTCCCATACTCCGATACCAGGAGATCCATGGAACCCAAGGGTAGGAACGCCGAGTCGGCCAGAGCTGGCGCCACGATGAACACCGCCGACGGGTCCCCCGTCTCCAATCCGGCCTTAAAAACCTGGAAGTATCGATCCACGGTCTCACCAGTTTTCTGCTCAACCCTCCATCTCCGGGCCAGCCCCCCCAGGGCTGTTCGCCGAATCTGGGGTTGGGGAGAGGAGGCCAACTCCATCAGGTCCGCCGTAGCGTCGGCGTTGGGGACAAACGCCAAAGCACCAATCCCCCGGGTCCGAGGAATCACATCCTCTTCCGGCCAGTTGGCCAGCCATTCCCGAAGGAACTCACCCTCCCCGACCCGCCCCAAGGTGGCGAGAATCGGCCCAGCCCGTTGCCAGTCGGTGGGATTATCCTCCACCCACCTCTTCAGGTCCTCACGTTCCGAGGAGGAAAGCTGCTGGACCCGAGTGAGGACATCGGCGGCCGATATGGCAACGTGGGTGCTGGGATCGTCCAGGGCTTGCATCAGGCCTTCCCGGACCCTGGGGCCCCCACTCCGGCCGGTGGCTCCCACCGCGGCATTGGTACGGATCCTCCAGTCAGGGGAGGATCCCAACCACGACACGAGGCGCCCGTTGTCCTCCAGCTCCCCAAGAAGCGCCAGCCCCAGGAGAAGGTGGGCGGCCGTTAAATCCGATGGCGAGAGAGCGTCCAGCGCTGCCCGGATCGAACCTGCCGACCCGGCCCAGGGGGTGGGGTTGTCGTGCCGCCCGAAGTAGTAGGCCGCGTACTTCCTCACCTCCGGGTCCTCATGTCCGAGGGCCCCAACGAGATGGTTGATGCTGGTGGGTTGGGTGAAGCCACGGAGGCCCATCCTGGAGACCGCCAGATTCCTGGCCGCCTCTTCTCCCGGAGGCAGCACCTCGTCCAGGAACGGCTGGAGGATTCGGAGATCTCCGGCCTTCCCCACGGCCTCCAATAACCGGAACCGCACCGCTGGATCCGCTTCGTCTCGCAAAGAGCCCAGAAGGGCCGGGCCGTAGAGGGGATCCGTCAGTTGCCCGAGGGCAAATGCAGCATCCCGCCTCACGGCCGCGTCGGGGTCGGAAAGAAGGGAGACCAAAGTCGATGCCGCCCCTGGATCCTGGACCGAGCCCAGTGCGTAGGCCGCTCGAGCTCGGACCGCAGCGTTCTCGGACCGAAGAAGGGCCGTCAAGGCTCCCCCGTCTCTGGCTACCTGGAGCTCTACCACTTCCTGGAGAGCCGGGTTGGACAATAGGCCGTCGGTGGGCCTGGTCGGCGGGGCTGGAACGTCCCCCACCGGCTCATCGGGCACCGGGGCCGGTCCACAGGAGGAGAGGGTCGGTGCCAGGGCGAGCACCACGGCGAGAGAGAGGGCCGTTTTGTACATTGGAATGTCTCTGTGGCTCATTTGTGTCTCGGTCTCGATCGTTCTCAGGTAGGGGTGTCGGGCTCACGTGCGGCCTCAGTTTGGCCACCGAAGCCCAGGGTGCCAAGAGCGATGCCGAAGAGGATGAGGAGCCCCCCGACGATGGTTTGTGGCGGGGGTACCTCCCGGATGGCCGGGAGAGCCCAGGCGATCAGGGTGGCGCCTACGGGCTCACCCAGAGAGGCCAGGTTTGCCATATAGGCCGGGAAATAGCGAAGGGCGTAGTTGATTCCGGTATGGCCCAGCATCATGGGACCCGCAGCCAAGGCCAGGAAAACCCACCAGTCCTGGGCTGGGTACCCGGCGAGGGGCACGCCCGGAGAAGCCAAAACAGCCACGAGCAGGAGGACTGCGGCGGCCCCGTATACGATCCCGATATAGGCCCAGAGGTCCAGCTTCTTCCGAAGACTCCGACCGATGGAGAAGTACCCCGCAGCCATCACGGCAGCCGAGAGGGCCAAGGCGTCACCCAGAAGAGCCTTTCCGCCCAGGGCAAAAGCCCCGAACCCGATGACAAAGGCCCCGGAGATGGCAACCAGAATCCCTAACCACTGCCTGGGCGCGGGACGCTCTCCCAGAAACATCACCGAGAGGGCGGCCACGAAGAGAGGCTGGGTGCTCACGAGCACGGCCGAGTTGGCGATGGTCGTGAATTGTATAGAAGCCACCCAGGCCCAGAAGTGTCCCGCCAGGAGGAAACCGGCCAGCACGCCAAGGGCCCAGTCTTTCCCTGTGATCTCGGCGCTTTTCAGAAAGCTCCCACGGAGGAGGAGAACCAACCCGACAAAGGCTACCGAGAAGAGGAGACGCCACCCGGCGATGGCCAAGGCAGGAGCCCCCGAAAAGCGAACCAAAGGCCCGGCCAGTGACACGGCCGTGACGGCACCAAGAAGCGCCAGGCCGGGAGGGACCGCTGGCCTGGGATCGATTTCTCCGGAATCAGGGGTAACGTTCATCGGAAACGAATCTACGGGAATCCCGTACGGGGACCCAGGAGGAGGGGAAAGGAAGAACCTCCTCTTCGCCCCGGGGCCAGTCCACCCTATGTTGCGAGGATGATGGAAAGTCCGCCGAAATTCACCGTCGCGCCCTACCGGCCAGCCTGGTGGCTCCCTGGAGGCCACCTGCAAACCCTTGGGGGCAAGTACCTCCGCCGGTCGGGCCCCTTCCCCTACAAACGGGAGCGGATCGACACTCCGGACGGTGATTTCCTGGACCTGGATTTCAGCCCGGACCCTGACCCAGAAGCCCCCCTCGTCCTCCTCTTGCACGGTCTGGAGGGATTCACCCAGCGACCCTACATGATCCAGGCGGCACAGGCTCTCAAAGCCAGGGGAATGGCGTCGGTGGGTCTGAACTTCCGGTCTTGCTCGGGTGAGATGAACATACGCCCCCGGATGTACCATTCCGGAGGCACGGAAGACGTAGCTCTGGTCCTGAGATTCCTGAAGGGTCAGTGGCCAAATCGGCCTTTGGGAGCCATCGGGTTCTCTCTCGGCGGGAACGTCCTCTTGAAGCTCCTTGGCGAGAGGGACGACGGAGGAAGAGGGCTTATCGATGCAGCTGTGGGCATCTCGGTCCCGTACGACCTGGCTGCCGGGGCCGCTTACCTGGAGCAGGGGGTCCTCGGCTGGCTTTACGCCCGTTACTTCCTGAAGCAGTTGATGGTGAAGGTAAAAGCAAAGGAAGGGCTCCTTTCGCCCCTACTGGACCTCCGGAAGGTCTACGCCTCCACCACCCTCAGAGAGTTTGACGATCACGCCACAGGACCGCTCCACGGGTTCGAAGACGCGGCCGACTACTACCGGCAATCCAGCTGCGGCCAGTTCCTTCACCGGATCAGGGTTCCTACCCTCCTGTTCCATGCCCGGAACGATCCCTTCCTGCCCCCCCGAGCCATCCCTCACGAGATCGTCGGGGAGAACCCCTACCTCTTCCCGGCCTTTGCTCGGAGGGGTGGTCATGTAGGTTTCTTGGGCGGCCAGATTCCGGGCCTGCCCACCTTCTGGACCGAGGACGAGGGGACGAGGTTCTTAAGAGAAGTTCTAGAATCGGTTTGAGCCATGAAAGCGATCTTGAGGAAGCTCCGCGGCGGTTTGGGAACGGCCATCACCTGGGCCGTGACCTGGGGCCTGGGCGGGTTTGGGCTGTACTCCTTCCTGCATCTCCTATCCCCGGGCCCAGCCTTCTTTTTTCCGGGGGTTTTTCCCGCCACTGCGATCTCGGCAGCTTCCGGGTTCGTGGGTGGCACGGCCTTCTCGACAGTCCTGAGCACGTTCTACGGGCGGCGGAACCTCGCCGATCTGAGCCCCGCGGGCATGGGCTTTTGGGGGACCCTCTGTGGCCTCCTGGTGCCATCCGGGATTTTTGGGATCGGCAGTCTGGTAGGAGTGGGTTTCCAGGCCACGGTTGCCGTGATCATGTTAGCGGCCATGGGCGTATTTGGTGCCCTTACCGGGTATGGAACCATCAAGCTCGCCCAATCCGGCCAACCCCATCTGGAGGACGGCGACTCCGATTGGATGTTGGAGGATGGGGAGTAGAGCCGAACTCGGGGCGTCGGCGGGAGGCCGGCTGGCGTGACACGTCAAAACGGCCGGGAGGACTGATCCCCCCGGCCGCTTCTCTTCTTTACCTGTCCCCGGGCTTGGCCCTTCTCCCGGATCACCAGGCGCCGGCCAGAAGCCGGCCGTTATTCAACCCCACCTTGCAGCCTCCTGATGGGACCCTTGAACAGGATGAACAGGATACCAGCCCCAATGGCCACCATGGCCACCGTGTTGAAAAGCTGCGTGAGGGGCATGTTCTCCATCTGCCCCGCCGCCAGACCGGCGATGAGGTTCCCGAGGCTGGCGCCCATGAACCAGATTCCCATCATTTGACCCACCAGCTTCTTCGGCGACAGCTTTGTGATGCTCGAGAGCCCGATGGGGCTCAGGCAGAGTTCACCGGAGGTGTGGAGGAAGTAGGTCACCACCAACCACATGGGGCTCACCCCATCGGTGGGGGTGGCGTAGACCGCCGCCCAGCCGATGACCAGGAATCCGAGGCCCAGAAGTAACAGGCCGTACCCGAACTTCACCGGGAGGGAAGGATTCCACTTCCCCAGGGCCAACCAAAGCCAGCCGAAGATTGGGGCGAAGATGATGATGAAGATTGGGTTCACTGCCTGGAGCCAACTCGCCGGCGCTTCCCATCCGAAGATGACACGGTCCGTGAAGTCGGCCGCGAACAGGTTCAAAGCCGAACCGGCCTGCTCGAATCCCGACCAGAACAGCGCAGCACCCAGGAACAGGAAGAAGATCACCACCAGCCGCTTCTGTTCGGCTGTAGTGTACCCGCCGAACATGAGAGCGATGGCGAAGTAGACCACCACCAGGCCGAAGATCAGAACGCCCGTGGCGGTTGCGGCCTGTTCAAGGGTGAAGGTGAAGATGCCGGAGGTGTAGAGCCAGTAGAGGACGGCAACCACGGCGACGATTCCAAAGATCACTCCCCAGAGCGTCTTGTTGGTGTTGCTTTTCTCTTCAGGCGTCGGGGTCGGCGGACCACCCAGGTCTCCCAGCCCCGCTCCGATCTTGTACTGGATCAGACCCAGGATCATCCCGATCCCTGCGGCCCAGAAAGCGTAGCTCCAGGCGATGTTCTCCCCCAGATAGCCGCAGAGGAGTGGCCCGACGAAGGCGCCGATGTTGATCCCCATGTAGAAGACCGAGAACCCGGCATCCCTCCTGGCCCCGCCGTCTGGGTAGAGATCCCCGACGATGGCGCTGACGTTCGGCTTCAGAAGTCCGGTTCCCGTCACCACCAACAGGAGGCCGCTGTAAAACCCGGCCTGAGTAGTGGCCGACATGGCCAGTGTGATCTGGCCTGCGGCGATGAGAATCCCGCCGTAAAAGACGGCGTTCCTGGCACCGACGATCCTATCGGCGAACCATCCTCCCGGAAGAGCGGTCAGGTAGGCGGCGGCAGTATAAAGGCCGTAGATGGCGGCGGCCCTTCCCACGGTCAGGCCCAGGCCGCCGGTTTGAATGGCGTCTACCATGAAGAGGATGAGGATCCCCCTCATCCCGTAGTACGAAAACCGCTCCCACATCTCCGTAAAGAAGAGGGTGGCCAGACCCCTGGGGTGGCCAAAAAAGCCTCCGCCTTGGGGCACGGTGGAGGCCTGCGACGAGTGGGTCATATCGGGCTCCTGAATACAAGTCTCGAGTGGCCAAAGGGACGAGCCATGAATCCCAAGGCAAACATGGAACGGTGCCAATATCCCCGGGCCACCCCCTAAAGGCAAGCGCGACATTCCGTTGCCGGTTCTGGAACCTCCTGATTTCTTCCCGCGGCCAGCTTGCCGCGCATAAGCTGGGGCCCGAATCATGTCCGGACTTTGACCGGAGCCGAGGGACATTCGCGGCTCCTCATAGGATTCCAAAACCCTCAGGGCAAAAAAATGGACTTCAAGAAAATCTCCCGTCGCCTGCTCACCCTGGGCGTTCTTCTCTGTGCAGCCCCGAGTTTCCTAGGGGCTCAGGTCACAGGGAAGAAGGCCCTGACCCACGACGACTACGACCTCTGGAAGAGGATCAGCGCCCGGGCTCTCGCCAACAATGGCGAGTACATCGCCTACGTGACCTCCCCCGGGAAGGGCGACGGGATCATGACCCTCCGTTCCCTGGGAGGCAGCGCCCGGGTAGTGGAGGTGGACAGGGCTTCCGGCCCCCGCATCACCCCCGACTCCCGCTTTCTCATCTTCACCATCGATCCGATGTACGCGGTTGTGGATTCTCTTGAGGACGCCGATGCCGACAGGGACGAGATGCCAAAGGACTCCCTGGGGATTATCGACCTTTCTTCCGCCTTCAGCGGTGGCTCCTTCAACGCCGACTTCTTCCGGGCCGAGAGGATCCAGAACTGGAAAACCCCGGCCGACGAAGGATCCTACCTGGCCTATCTCCTGGAGCCGGAAGAAGAGGACCCCGATTCCGCCGCCGAGGGTGAGGAGGCCGAAGAAGAAGCCCCAGCCCGGGCACGGCGCCCTGGCGAGGGACGCCCCGGGGCTGCCCGGAGGAGTGGTGGCCAAGAGGGAGAAGAAGGGGAGCGGGACAAAGCCGAGGGTGACGTTCTGGTCTTCCGGGATCTGAGGAGCGGCGAAGAAACCCGGTTCGAAGACGTTACGAACTACTACTTCACCGATGACGGAGCCTGGTTGGTCTATACCGCTTCGAACGAGGACGGCGCAGCTGATGGTGTCTACGCCGTTCGGACCTCTTCCGGCGAAGCCTCGCCGGTGCTGACAGGTGAGGGTGAGTACAGCTCCGTGGCCCTGGCCGACAACGGAGACCAGGTAGCGTTCCTCACCAACCGGGACGACTGGGAAGCCGATGAACCGGCCCAGACCCTCTACCACGCTTTGCTGGGTGGAGGGGAGCCCACGGCGGTGGCCACCGAGGGCACAGCGGGGATCCCAGAGGGCTGGTGGGTCCCCGACAACGCGTCACCTTCTTTCTCCGACGAGGGATCCCGGCTCCTGTTCCGGACCGCTCCCAAACCTCCTGAAGAGGACGACGAGGAGATCCCCGAGGATGAGGAAGTGGTGCTGGACATCTGGAACTGGAAGGATCCGCTCATCCAGCCCATGCAGAAAGTCCAGGCCAACCGGGAACGGGAGCGGAACTACCTGGCTTACGCCTCAACCCAGGACTTCAACGTGGTCCAGTTGGCCACACTGGAAATCCCAGAGGTGACTATTGGACTGGGCGGCGAAGGGGACCTGGCCATCGCCACCACCAACACCATGGTCAAGTACGGGTGGCACGTGTCTCACGACGGTACGTACCGTGACATTTACCTCATGAACGTGACCACCGGTGAAGCCGAGATGATCCGGGAATTTGATCCAAACTCTCCGGGCAGCTTCTCCACCACGGGCCGATACTTGAGCTGGTGGGACGGGGTGGCCAAACACTGGATGGTAATGGACATCCAGAGCCGGACGGTTCGGAATGTTTCCGAAGATCTCCCCTACCCCGTCTATCGGGAATGGGATGACCATCCGGACGAGCCACCCTCATACGGGAATGAGGGTTGGTTCGAGAATGACGTCGCCTTCGTGATCAAAGACGCCTACGATCTCTGGGCGGTGGATCCAGCCGGTGTCGCGGAACCCAGAAACCTCACGGAGGGGGTAGGACGGGCCAATGACATCCGCTTCGACCTCATTGATCCCACAGCCGGCGGCGGCGGGGGTGGCTTCCGTGGATTCGGCGGCAGCGGTGCCGAAGAAGGCCTCGATCCGACCGAGGACGTCCTTCTTTCCGCATTTGGTGTTTACACCAAACAGAGCGGCTTCTACCGCGACCGCTTCGACGGTGACCGGGAACCGCGCCAGCTCATCATGGACGACGTCCGGTTCTCGAATCCCACCAAGGCGGAGGATTCCGACCTCTACCTCCTGACCCGTTCCACCTTCCAGGAATACCCGGAGCTCTGGACGACGAACCGGAACTTCGAAGACATGGAGAGGATCTCCTCCACCAACCCCCAGCAGGACGACTACGTGTGGGGCGAGGCGGAGCTCATGAACTGGGTGTCGAACGACGGGATTCCCATCCAGGGCATCCTCATCAAGCCGGAGGGATTTGATCCCCGGCAGAAGTATCCCATGATGGTGTATTTCTATGAGCGGAGCTCCGACGGATTGCACAGCTACCGAGCCCCGAACCACGGCGGGTCGGTGAATGCCACGTTCTACGTGAGCCGTGGATACGTGTTCTTCATCCCGGACATTCCTTACGAAATCGGCCACCCGGGGGAGAGCGCCATCGACGCCGTGGTCCCGGGGGTGCTCAAGATCGTGGATCAGGGATACATCGATAAGGACCGGATCGGAGCCCAGGGACACTCGTGGGGCGGTTATCAGCTCGCCTACATGGTCACCCGCAGCAACCTGTTCGCGGCAGTTGAAGCCGGCGCCCCGGTTTCCAATATGACCTCCGCGTACGGGGGAATCCGCTGGCAGAGCGGGATGAACCGCCAGTTCCAGTACGAACACACCCAGAGCCGGATAGGGGGAACCCTCTGGGAGGAGACCCTCAGGTACATCAACAACTCGCCGATCTTCGAGGCCGACAAAGTCCAAACGCCGGTCCTCATGATCCACAACGACCAGGACGGGGCCGTACCGTGGTACCAAGGCATCGAGTATTTCATGGCACTCAGGAGGCTCCAGAAGCCCGTCTGGATGCTGAACTACAACGGTGAGCCCCACGGAGTCCGGAAGGAGCAGAACCGGAGAGACTGGACCGTCCGGATGCAGCAGTTCTTCGACCACTACCTCAAAGGCGCCCCCGCACCGGTCTGGATGGTGGAGGGCGTGCCGGCGGTCATGAAGGGCAAGACCCTAGGGCTGGAGCTCGTTGGAGACAGCGGAACCGACAAGGGTAAGGGAGACGGCCTCTAGGGGTATGGTAACCACACCGCTGCGGTTGGTGGATTAGCGAAAAGGTCCGCTAAACGGGCCAAGGTGTGGCTCGGCCTTCAGATCATCCCGAAAAGAACGCCCGTCGGTGCCAACTGGCGCTGGCGGGCTTTTCGTGGGTATCGTTGAAGAGACCAACCACCCTCACCTGGAAGAGGCATGCCCGCATGGGGCACGACCACTCTGAAACCCTGATCCACGAGATCTTCCGAGCACAGTCTGAGAAGGATCCGGAGGGCACCGCCCTCCGATACGGGAACGAGACTATCACTTACTCGGCCTTGGAAGCCCGGGCTGCGCAGCTGGCTGTTGGTTTGGTTGCCAGAGGGATCGGTTCAGGCTCGACTGTTGGCCTCCACATGGATCGATCCATCGACTGGGTGGTGGGGATTCTTGGGGTCCTGAAAACCAACGCTGCAGTGGTTCCCCTCCCGGCATCGAACCCTGAAGGATGGCTCAGGGACATCCTGGCCTTCTCATCTCTGGACTTGGTCGTCGATCAGGGGCAAGGAGTTCCGGACCCTCGGCCCCCGACCGACGTGGTCTCTTTCTCCGGGCTCCTCGCGGAGGTGGGATTCACTTTCGAAAAACCCGCTTCCGAAATCGAAACTGGCGACCCCCAACAGCCGGCGTTCGTCCTCTGCTCTTCAGGTTCCACCGGTCGCCCCAAGATGATCGTCCGAAGCCACGACTCCTTCTTCCACCGGTTCCGATGGACCTGGGGAGAGCACCCTTTCGGGCCCGGCGAGGTGTGTTGCCAAAAGGCCCACATGACCACCACACACTCGGTCTACGAGTTGTTGGAACCCCTCCTCGTGGGCGTTCCGGTGGTGATCATTCCAGACGAGGCCGTACGGAACCTGGAGGTCTTCTGGCGCCTCATCCGCGAGAATGGAGTCACACGCCTTCTGATCGTCCCGTCCGCGTTACGAGCCAGCCTGGATGTGCCCGGCTTCTCGGCTCCGCCCATGAATGTCCTGGTGATCATGGGCGAATACCTGAACACCCGGTTGGCCGAAAGGACATTGAAGGCCTTCCCCGAGGACACCAAGGTTTTCTCCATCTACGGGAGCACCGAAGCGAGCTCTACTCTGGTCTGCGACGTTCGTAAGTACCTCCGGCCATCGGAGGAGCTCCCGCTCGGAGTCCCCATCTCTTCTGACGTCCGGCCCCTTGTGTTGGACCGGGACTCCGCCACGGTAGAGCCGGGAGGCGAAGGTCGCCTCTTCATGGCCGGGACCGCCCTCTTTCAGGAGTATTTCAAGGACCCGGAAATGACGGAGGAGGCATTTTCAGAGTTTCCCGATGTGCCCTCCCCGGTTTACGACACCAAGGATCAGGTCCGGCTTTCGACCAGTGGTGAGATTCAATACGTCGGGCGCGTAGACGACACAGTAAAAATTCGTGGATTCCGTGTCGATCTCCCAGAGGTCGAGCGGGGTCTGCTCCTCCATCCCGATGTCGGCCAGGCAATAGCCCTCGCCACCGACCAGCTCGGTGAGGGGACCTCCCTGATCGGCTTTTACACTCCGAATACCATTCATCGGTCGGAGGTGGCGGCCACCCTCCGACAGCACCTGCCATCCTATATGGTTCCGTCGTTTCTGGTGGGCCTCGAGAGTTTTCCACTCACGGCCAGTGCAAAGGTGGACAGGATCAAGCTCCTGGAGCGCTTCGCCCAACGGGCCGATGTCCCGGTTAGCGACTCGGGGCTCACCACGACGGAAGAGAAGGTGATGGCCGTCTGGAAAGGGACCCTCGGGCACTCCCAGTTCGGCGCCACGGACAACTTCTTCGAAGTGGGAGGTGACTCCCTCTCTGTATTCACGCTGGCCCACAGTATCTGCGACGGCTTTGGAATCACTCCCGATCAGATGCCGGAACAGTCGATATACAACGCGCCGACGGTGTCTGAGATGGCAGTGCGCGTCGAAGGGATCCTCTCGGGGGACGTCCCCGTTGGGAATACCGACTCCCCGATCCGGGTGACCCTCAGGAAGGGCTTGGCTCCCGATAAGTCGCCTCTATTCCTCATTGCGTCGGCCGGAGGCACCCTGGGGGTTTATCAGAAGCTGGCAGGCGCCCTCACCACCGATCGGGAAGTCATCGGGATCCGGGACCCGTTTGTGTGGGGCCAACGCGATCCGACGGAGGGCTTCCAGCGCTGGGTCGGCCTGTATCTGGACGCCATCCGGGAGAGGCAGCCAAGCGGCCCATATTTCATCGGGGCCTACTCCGCCGGCGGCGCATGGGGATTGGAGATCGCTCGCCAACTCCAGGAGCAAGGCCAGGAAGTACCGCTCCTCGCCCTGATCGACCCCCTTGCCTTGGATCGCCGGAACAAGTGGCGATACGGGCACTGGGCTCTCCAGGCGACCTGGATGGGGCCAGTATTTCGGGAGATCGTAAAACTGGTGGGTCGGCTTCGGGCGCCCTTCCTCAGGCTGGTCGGTGCAATCCGAACCAGCCCTGGCCCAAATAATCACACATTCTCAGACCAGATGGTGGAAGAGATCACCCGGTACGCATCGACGAAGAAATCTCACATCAGAGCTCTAGCAGGTCTGATGGAGCTCAATACCGGCGTCCCCTACGACCTGGCCGACGACGCGTTTTTGGGCATACCGGCGGAAGAGTATCTCGGCGTCCTTTTGGCCCGAGTGGCGGAACTGACTCCAGAGGTGGATCCCTCCACCGTCGAGCGGATCGCCGTCCAGTACGAGTTACAGGCTCGCTCCCAGCACGCCTATGAACTTCGGGCCTACGATGGATTTGTCTGGTTAGCCCAGGCGCGCACCAAATACCTTGGCCTCCTGGAGGCTCAACTCCGGCCACATTTGAAACACCTGGAGACTCAGGTCTACGACCTGGGCACCCCGACCGTGCGGACGGCGGCAATCGTAGAGCGTTTCGGGAGCCTTGAGGCCCACTTCCGATGTATGCGGGACGATCAGTTTGTAGCTTCTCTGGCAAAGGGGTTGGACCGGTTCCTGGGCTGACCGGCTCAAGATCGGTCTATTCCCCTGGGAGCCATCTCCTCAGCCTGAGACTTCACCCGGCGGAAAAGAATGCTCGTTTGTGCCAGCTGGCGCTCGCGGGTTTTTCCCATCCACCTGCCTCGAGCTCCGACAACCGGGTGATGGAGTTGTCGAACACCACCGTGTCCAGGGTGATCTCGCCTGCGTCTACCTTCGCCTTGAACTCGGCTCTGGTGAGGCGCCGGACGTGATCTCCCTCCTTATAGAGGACCGGCCCTTGGTCCACGAAGCTCATGCCGAAGTCCTGGCCCAACTCCTTGAGGATCCGGGTCATGGCATCGATGGAGCATCCCGACGGGGGTTCGGAGGCCTCGTCTACGGCGACCAGGAGGAACCTGCCGTACCGCCAATCCCGTGCGCAGGTCAGGGGCATACCGTGGGCGGCCCAGCCTTTCAGGAACGTGTCGGCTCGAGCCAGGAACTCGGTCTCTTCCTCTTGGGACAAAGGGCGCTCGGCGGGGAATATCCAGAGGCGGGAGGCCGAGGGAAGGTCGGAAAATGGAATCTGGGGCATGACTGGTCCTCCGGGTGCCAATGCCGGGTCCCGCATGGTCTGCGGCGTGCATCGCCATCGCAGGTTCAGTGGGAGGCTCGTAAAAAAGCCCGGCGCCTTCAACGCCGAGCACCTGATACTCCCGTACGCCCTTTAGGATCCCCCCTGGATCCTCATACAGGACCAACTCCGCTTATCAAGCTGATGAACCTGAGGCTCCCTAATCACCCAGATCTTCGATGACGACTCCGGGACCCCCCGGGTCAGGCCCAGCTTTGTCGAGAAGAATGGCAATCCACCTCAGGTCGGCGGTGTTCTCCAGCATGATCTTCACGACCATGGTGAGGGGCACTGCCAAGAGGGCTCCCACCGCCCCCCATACCCAACCCCAGAAAACCAGGGAGAGGATCACAACGAGCGTGGAGAGGCCTAACCGCCGACCAAGGAGATTCGGTTCGATGAGGTTCCCGAACCCGAAGTTCACCAGAACGTACCCGACCCCAACGATGAACATGTGCCCCGCTCCGACCTGGATGAGGCCCAGGAGCATGGCAGGAACCGCAGCGATGATGGAGCCGATTGTGGGGACGAAGTTCAGGACAAAAGCCACCAGCCCCAGCAACACCGGAAAGTCCAGACCCAGGACCCAACACCAGGCGCCCAACAGAATCCCCGTGACCAGACTGATGAAGAACTTGATCCCCAGGTACTCCTGGACCTCTGTGACGATCTTCGTCAGGCGACTGGAATGGCCTTGTTCCCGGCCCAGGATCGCCCGGAATTTGGCCGGGAAAACGGTGGCCTCGCCAAGGATGAAGATGAGTATCAAAAAGACCAGGAAGGCACTGCCGGCAAAGGAAAAGGCGGTGAACAGGGTGCCCTGCAAGAAGGAAAACAACTGCCCGGGGTCCAGATCCAGAATCTCGGGGTTCAGGTACTGGGCGAGAAAGTTGGCTCCCGGGAACGTCGCTTCTTCCAGACTCTCGATCCAACCTGTCCAGATCCCGCTCAATCGGAAACCGTACCGCCTGACTTCACCCTCCAGGTCATTGAGGGATTGGCTGGCAAGGAGAACGAGCAACCCGAAGAGGGCCACATCCACCAGGACCGCCAGAAGAACCGCGGGTGATCTGGGCACCCCCCGCTGCTGGAGCCAGACAACGATGGGAAGGGTCAGGATGGCCAGGAAAAGGGCCAGGGCAAAAGGCAGCAGGATGGGGGCACCCAGCTTCAACCCCGCCACCACAACTACGACCAAAGCGAGATTGAACAGGAACCGGGTCCCGGCATTCTGCTCCATCCGCTCCAAAACCATGGGGTCTCCGTCCTGTCGGTGAAAAGAACTTCTATCTTTGGAACATAACCGGGCCGGCGGATCCTTTGCCATAGCGATTCGACCGGAATTGTGGCTATTTCCCGCTTATTCCCTAAGGTTTGAACCATGGAGAGTGAGATTTCGTTCCCGGATCACTTCCCCATCCCCGAAACCGACGAGGAGCTTCTTTCCCAATGCCGGGTGGAAACCTTCAGGTCGGGCGGGAAAGGCGGGCAACACCAAAATAAGACCGAGAGTGGGGTGAGGCTCGTTCATGAGCCTACCGGGATCACTGTGGCAAGCCGGGCCGAGCGCAGCCAACACAGGAATAAGGCCATCGCCCTGGACCGCCTGAGGGACAAGCTTGAGAAACGGAATCAGCGTCCCAAGACGCGCCGCCCTACCAAAGTCCCCAAACCCGAGCGGGAAAAGCGAATCGCGGATAAGAAGCGACGGGGACGGGTGAAGGAGTTGAGGAAAAAGCCGCTGGCCGAGCGGGACGACTGAGGATGCATCATCCTTCCACCAGCTCCATCGCCAGGCCCGATGGCGCCATCCCGGATGCAGACGACAGCGCCTTGAGGTGACTCCCAGCCACCACTATTCTTGGGCCGTTCCGTCAACTCCGAACCGACACACCGGTGGAGGGAAGCCCGGGCCGGACGGCCGTTCAAAATGCGAACAGGAGATCAAGTGGAAACCGAGCAAATCAAGGTCCTGCTGGTAGACGACGACCAGGGTGATTTCGAGATGATCCGCGTCATGCTGGCCAAGGCGGAGCACCAGGAATATGCACTGGAATGGGTCTCGAGCTACGAAGAGGCAATGGACGCGTTTGATGCCGCCGAGCACGACGTCTACTTCCTGGACTATTTCCTGGAGGACCGGACCGGCCTGGATCTGCTGAGAGAAGCCCGGGGGCGAGGGATCACGTCTCCCATCATCATGCTCACCGGCCGGGGAAGCCGAAAAGTGGACATGGAGGCCATGGAGCTCGGAGCGTCAGACTACCTGGTGAAGGGCCTCATCGATCCCGACGCCCTGGAGAGAGCCATAAGGCATGCCCTCGAGAGAGCCGAAGGCGCCCAGGCGGTTAGGGAGAAACGGGAACGCGAGATGGGGGCTCCCGCGGGGAAAACCGCATCCGCCGGCCCACCAGCGAGCGGCCCCGTGGCGGCGGGACCTGCTCCGAACGACCGGGTCGGGGACGCCGCACGATTCCAGGCGATCTTTCAGGCCACCCGGTCGGGTGTAGCGCTCATAGACCTGGAAGGTCGGATTCATGATGTGAACCCGTCCTTCGCAGGGTTGTTCTCCCCCGCCCTCCGATGGACCGAGGGGATCTCCTTTGTGGAGCTCCTGAACGAGAGTGACAAAGAGCCGGTCGCCAAGGAGCTGGAAGCTCTAGCCAACGGGGAAGCTGGGCGGTTCGAAGCCGCGCGCCGGTTCATGACGAAAGACGGTGAGGTGTTCTGGACCCACACGACGATGGCCCTCATCAGAAACGATGAAGGCCACCCGGACCAGGTCCTGGTAGTGGTGGAAAAGGCGGAAGTGGCCGGCTGAAGTAGGCCCAACAGGAGGGTTTCTACCAGCCCCCGTAAATACGGAAACCGAGCACGAGGACGCTTACGGCGCCGATCCCCCAGGTAACCAATCGCCTGATGGTGAATATCCTTTCGGGAACGTTGATTTCGTCCCCGGGGCGCAGCCCCAACTGGTCGAAGGTTGTGCCCTCCGCAATCGCGGTTTGAATCTCCTCTCCACTGTAGAGCAGGAACCCATCTCTCTGAACCTTGATAGCGTCCATCCTGGACTCAGCGCCGGGGCCGCCGGCGGCCATGATGGCCTCTCCGATTGGTAATCCAGCTGGGAAGGTATAGAACCCAGGTCGGCCGATTCGGCCGGCCATCGTGAGACGGATGGTGGGAAAAGCCCTGACTATCGGGTCACGAATGTACCGCGACAACTGTTCGGCCAGATGGTCGTTCAGTTCGGACCGAAGCACCCCCTCCAGGGACACGGTCCCCACGTTCGGAATCAAGACCGAGGGGCCTGTCTCAACCACGAGAGTGTCCGGAAAAGCGTCCTCCCCCTCCACAAAAAAGACAATCTGATCCCCCACTCGAAAGTCTCCCTCACGGAGGCGGTTCTGGATCTGTTCAATCGCATCGAGGGCCTTTTCCCGCTCACGCTCCTTTACACCCAAGGAGTCGGCTAAGGCTTGGTGCCAAGCGAGACTCTCCTCGAGTTCGGCTCGGGTTACAAGCGGCAGCGCACGGCCGACACTCATCCAATCGACTTCCGTTTGGGCTTCAGCCCCGGGAAGGGAGAGGGCAAGAAGGGCAACTGATAAGATGATGCTTCTCATTTTTTCCCATGCCTGACGGGTGGAAGTTGGGCGGTTCGGCCGTTCCCGCGGGTCACTGAACCTACGTTTGTCAACGATCGAACCCCGCTGAGACAAATGCAAGGGTTAAGCCGGTTTCCACCCCGGGACCCGCACCTTCTTCAGGCTTGCGAAACCCAGGCGGCGAAATCATCATCTGGGAAGCCTTTTCTCCGGCCTGTCACCGGGATTGGCGGCTCGCCGCTGCGTTCTGTTGCAGGGCTGATACAAGGTTCGCCGGATCGGGGCTAGGGGCCTTCGGAATTTCACCCCCACCAGAACCCCGGAAGGGAAGCACAATTCTTGCCGTCTTTGACGTTTCACGTGATTCTGTCGACTGTCCGGAGTGAATAGTGACGACCCCAACTGTGTTGGTGATTGAAGACCAGGAATGGACCGCCCGCTCTATCGAGAGCATCCTCCGGCCCGCCAATTTTGCAGTCTTCAAGGCCTATACCGGGAACCAGGGGCTGGAGGTTGCAAGCAAGGTCGCACCCGACCTGGTTCTGGTGGATCTCCACTTGCCAGACATGAGCGGATCGGACGTAATCCGACAACTCAGAGACGTACGCACCATTGGAGACGTCACCCCGATAGCCGTAATCACCAGTGGTCAAGTCACCCAGTCAGAGAAGCTGGCCCTCCTTCGGATCGGTGCCTGGGAAGTGTTCACTTCCCCGTTCCCTCCTGAGGAGCTGTCACTGAGGGTGAGCACGTGGGTCAAGGCAAAAAAGGAAACCGACCGAGCAAGAGAAAAAAGCCTGGTCGATGAAAACACGGGGGCCTACAACTTCGAGGGGCTCACCAGACGAGTACATGAGATCGTGGCGGAATCCCTCCGTTACGAGCGCCCCCTGACCTGCATCGTGCTTGGACGCCCGAACGCTACCGAGAAAACCAATGGCAACCGCCACAAAGACAACGACGTCGACCTGAAGGTTGTTCGGGCCCTGATGGACGTGTGCCGAACCTCGGATGCGGTGGGGCTGGTGCGAGACAGGGAGTTCCTGGTGGTTGCACCCAACACGGACAGTTCCGGTGCAGGGGTCCTGGCGAACCGGATCATGGCCGCTCTGGAAGGATCGGTCTCAGAAGCCGATATCAAGGCAGGTGTTTTCTCGGTGACCCGATCTCATCGCGAGCCCCTGGACTTCACGGACCTCATCGGGCCGGCCACTGCCGCCCTCCGGAAAGCTCAGGCCGGCCAGGACAGGATTTCCTTCCAGGAACCGGAAATGAACTAGGTCGTTCGGGAACCGGCTAGCTGCCCACCTCCTCCACCACTTCATCCACTACCTCATCCAACTCTTCGGCAGCTTCATAGCCGGGGAGATACCTGGAGTAGTACTTGTAGTAACCCTGACCGATCTGAGGGATGAAGTCATTCAGAACCGCCCCGAGAATCCTCACCGGCAAGCGGAGGAATGACTCCATCTGGACTGTGGCCAGGTCTTTGTTGGTACTCCCGGACCTGAGAACCATCAGGACGTTCCCTGCATGGGCCCCGATGACGAACGCGTCACTTCCGGCCGCCAGCGGAGGTGAATCGAGAATGATCACCTCATACCTCCGCTTCAAGCCCGCAAGGAGAGCCTGCATGCGGGAAGAATTCAGGAGCTCCGGCGAGGAGGAAGACCTGGAGCCAAAACCCACGAAATGGAGTTTGGGGTTTTCGGTCTCCTGCACCACCTGTGCATTCGCGCCGTTCATCAGGAAGTCTGTGAGGCCGGGCTTTCGGTTCCTCTCCAGGATGTGATGCAGATCCCCCCTTCTCGTATCCCCGTCCAAGAGGATGGTTTTTCGCCCGAGGTCCGCGAAGGCAGTAGCGAGGTTGGCCGACACGAAGGTTTTCCCCTCACCCTCCGACGGACTCGTGACCGACAAAACCAGGGGTCGGGCAGCCCCGATGGCGAAATCGACTTTCATCCGCAGGTCTCTGAAGGCCTCACGTATCTCCTCGGAGTTGTCACGCCCTCGCGCCGAGCGTCGGTACCTGGGGATCGTGGCCAGCCAGTCGAGCCCGATATCACCACCGATCTCGGCAGGGTCCCTGAGGCGCGGATCGAGTCGGTCCAGGAGAACGATCAGCAAGACGCCAACGCCCAGCGGAATGAGAAAAACCATCCCCGCGAAGCCCAGCCGATCGTCGGAGCTCGGCCTGCGAGGGGGGACCGGTTCGTCGAAGACCATCACATCCGGGATACTGCTGGCAGCAGCGAGGCGGGCCGTCTCGTATCGGCGCTCCACATTGATATAAAGATCGTTGGCTATCTGGTAATCCCTCTGCCGCCGGCCTTCCTCAATCGCTCGAGGGGGGATCTCCATAAGTTCCTCACCCCGTGATCCGATGAGGGCCGCGAGATCGTCTTCCTGATTTTGGAGTTCCTCGAGGAGGATTCTCGTGAGGGACGGGATTGTTACGGTTTTGAGGTTTTCTTCCCTCCGAACCAGGTCAACCACCGGACCCCATTCGTCCGTGTAGGTCTCGCGGAGGGTCCGCAAATCAGCTTTGACCGAGGTCAACTCATTGAGCACCCCGACCAAAGGGCTGGACCCTTGGACCGACTGGATCATCTGGTAGCTCTCTACCCTCACGTCACCGGAGAGGGTCTGTTCCAGCGCCGCTTCGAGGCGGCGACGATCCGACTGGAGGGCGTCCTGCCTCATCCTGAGGTTGAAGAACTCGCCTAAAACCGTTCCCGTCGTCTGCTGGAGACCCGGAACGATTGGTGAGGCCTCTTCCGACGGAAGGGTGATGGTTGCGATCTGATACCCTTCCAAGTCGGCCTCGGCCTGCACCAGCTTGGCCTCCGCCGTATCCAGCTGTTCCCGGAGGAGGACGGTCAGCTCATCGAGTTTCCTTCTCTTGAGTTCGGCGGCCACCTCCACAAGCCGGTCCATCAGGGAGGTCAACACACTGGCCACTCGGACCGGGTCTCTCCCCTCCAGCTGCAGACGAAGGAAATTCCCGTCCCGATCCAGACGCGGAATGACTCGACGGGCCAAGCCGCGAGCGGCTTCCCGTGGCGTCGTGACCGAAAAGGTCAGATCTGCCTCCGGCGAGTAGGCCACCACGGGAGGAGCCCAAGAAAACCCCAGCGATACGCCGATGGAGTCTCCTGCCTCCCCCTCTTCCAACACCATCCCCTCTTCATCAAAGAGTGTATAGCCAGCCGCGTCAGCGGAGGTCGTGAGCTGGTACGTTCCGGGATCGAACGCGTCAGCCAGGGAAAAATCCTGAAAAAATAGAGAATCCTGTGGAGGGGAGGAGAGGTATAGGCGTTCCTGGAGCACCACCGGATCGAGGACCTGGAAGGAGGTGAGCAACTCCTCCCAGGCCGTGGACTCCAGAAGCTCCCCTTGAGTGATGGGGCCGGGGAGATCCCCCTGGCGGGTATCGGTGGTAATCCAGATCGATCCCTGGGCCCTATACTCAACGGTACCCATCCGGAATGCTATGGTGGCAGCACCCACACCCGCAGCGACCGACAGGACCATCACCCACCAGTACCGTTTGAAAGCCGGAAGAATCCATTTCAGAGAGAAGCCCAGCCCCTCATCCATGTCTCGGGATGAAAAGGCGGATTCGTGTGGGTAGTATTCGAACTCCTCCTGAGGAGCAGGGGAGTCCGGCCCACGCTGTGTGGGGAGGTTCTCGCTCATCCGGTTGTTCTCTCAACAATTAAAGGAATCTGAACGACCTGGAGTCCAAACAGTTGTTTGGTACCTAGCAGCCACGGTGCCAGTTCCATTCCAGCCGGTCCAAATCGGTTTACACCGCCACAAAAACAAATATTACCGCCTTCCAGCAGGAACAAAAGCCTTTCGGTTCGGGTGACCTTCGACCCCCAACTTCCTACTTGCCCGTGGCGCGGATCCATCACTCCAGGCATTTGGTGTTGCTGGAGCACCACAAAACCCTTGCAGAAACCAGATGGGAGTTGGAAATTTAAATTTCCCCTGTAAACAGCTGTTCGTGCCTCTTCGAGGACTTGAATGTCGATCACAGAAAGAGACGGGCCCGGCTCTCCAGAAACAGTTCGGGCCCGACCGAGTCAGGAACCCAGCGGCCCCTTGACCCTCCCTGAAGAAGCAAAGGCGACGGTCGAAGTCCTCGTGATTGACGACGAGTTTTCCCTTCGCGAGAGCTGCGCTTCCCTCCTGCGAGCCGAGGGTTACCCGGTAACCCTTTGCGGACGCGGGGACGATGCCATCGACCTCGTGAAAAAGAGACATTACGACATCGTTTTGGTGGACCTCTTCATGAGCCAGGTGGGGGGAATGGAGATCCTGGCGTTTACCAGGGAACAATCTCCGGCCTCCCTCGTCATCCTGATGACCGGCAACCCCTCCGTCGAGAGTAGTCTCGAAGGCCTCAGGGCCGGGGCTTGGGATTATCTGCCGAAACCCTTCTCTGCGACCCAACTCCAGGTCTTGATCGGACGGGCGGCACACGCCGTCACGGTGGCCCGGGAGAGCGGCGTGGAGGTGGGCCGAGCCGAAAAGGAAGCCGACCCGGTTCCAGAGGTAGGTGGCAGGAAAATCTTGGGTGAATCCCTGGCAATGACAGAGGTGGTCCAGCTGGCCTCGAAGGTTGCCGGCACGGATGCTTCTGTTTTTCTGACCGGAGAGAGTGGGACGGGAAAAGAGCTCCTGGCCCACTTTATTCACGACAACAGCCGGAGGAACTCCCGGAGCCTGGTGCCCGTGAACTGCGCGGCGCTGCCTGAGCCGCTCCTCGAGTCTGAGATGTTCGGCCACACGGAAGGAGCCTTCACGGGAGCCACCAAGGCAAAGCCAGGGTTGTTGGAGGTCGCCCACGGTGGGACCCTCTTCCTGGACGAGCTCTCTGATATGCCCCTCTCCGTCCAGGCGAAGATCCTCCGTGTGATTCAAGATGGCGTGGTCCGGAGGGTTGGGAGCACAAAGGTTGATGCCGTCGTAAACGTCCGCTTCATCGCAGCCACCAATGTCGATCCTCTCGAGGCTGTGAAGGAGGGCACGCTGAGGCGGGATCTCCACTACCGGCTACGGGTCGTTCCGATTCATATCCCACCCCTGAGGGAGCGCCGGGAGGACATCCCCGTACTGGCGGAGAGTTTCCTCTCTGAGTTCTGGTTAAATCACCGTGGATCTGCCGGAGACATGCCGACTTTCTCTGCCCCGGCCATGACCGCACTCCAGGGTTGGCCCTGGAGAGGAAACGTCCGTGAGCTGAGGAACGTCATTGAACATCTCGTGGTGCTGGCCGATCCGGATTCGGAGATCTTCCCGGAGGCCATCCCGTTCATCCACGAGGACATGGACGACTCCCCTGGTGTGGGAACCGGGCTGGCCTTGGACAGAGCCGTTCTGAATGCCGACTACCATGCGGCACGGGAGATGGTCCTCGCCCAGTTCGAGGTTGAATACCTGGAACACATTGTCAGGGAAGCCAACGGGAACATTTCCGACGCGGCGAGGCTCGCCGGAGTGGACAGGACTACACTCTACCGGATGATGGAACGACATGGGACGTCCCGGGACGCCCTTCTGTCGGGTTTACGGCAATGAATCCTTCTTCCGAAGCCCCCGAGCCGTGGACGGCACCCTTCCCAGTCCGGGATCAAAGCCAGATAGCGGAGGTGCCGTCCATCCTGTCCAGAGCGGCCGATGCTTTTTCGGACGCCTGGCCGGAGGACTCCCCGTACCGAACACGGGAAGAGATCACCAAACGGCTCCAGACCATTCTTCGTGCCACCGGGTTCGAACGCAGAGAGGACTGGTCTGCTGACATTTCCGAGGAACTCACGAAGGACCGGACCCTGGTAGGGAGGCTCGTCAGGGCTCTCAGAATGGAAGTGCTCGAAGAATCCGAGAAAGCTCGGTCAGAGGAATCGGCTGCTGCCTATCTGAAAGCCCTCCAAGACCTGGAGAAGGTCAGGCGGTCGACCCTTCCGAGGGAGGCACAGGAGTTTGCCTCCCGGCTCACCGATCCGGACGGCTTCGAGCTCTTGGTCGAAGTAGCCCATGACCTGCGCTCACCTCTTACATCGATCACCTTCATGGCGGAAACCCTTCGGGCTGGGTACAGCGGAGAACTCACCGATCTTCAGAAAGACCAACTCAGCTTGATCTGGAGCGCTGCGTTCGGGATGATGTCGGTGTTCTCCGACCTGATGGACCTCGCAAAGGATCGGGCGAACATGTTTGAGGATTCCCCGGGTCCTTTTTCCATCAGCGGGCTTTTCGAAGAACTTCGACAGATGGTTGAGCCGATGGTGGTAGTAAAAGGGATCGACCTCCGACTCACCCCTCCGCTTCATGAGAAAGTGACGGGTCACCGCTTGGCCCTCCTCCGAGTGCTCCTGAACTTGACGACCAACGCCATCAAGTTCACCGAGGAGGGATTTGTGGAGGTCACCGCCAAGAGCCTCGACCGTGACCTTGTGGAATTCTCGGTGCGCGACAGTGGCAGGGCCATCGCTCCGGAAGCGCAGGAAACGCTCTTCGAACCTTTTAAGAAATCCAGGGATCGGCGAGGATACTTCTTCTCGGGTAGCGGCCTTGGGCTGAGCATCGCCCGTCGGTATCTGAGAGCGCTGGACTCCGACCTGACCTTTGAAACCAAACCTGGCTGGGGGACAAGGTTCCACTTCGAACTCAAGCTGGCCCCGGCCCTGGAAGGAGGATGGACGAATACCGAATAGTCGAGTTCGCCCCGCTCGAGTAGGGCGGGACAACCCGGCGGGGTGTGGAGAAGAGGAGGGCGCGGCTGTTGCTGAATGACGACATTCGTGGACTCCCCGCCCCAAAGTAACAAATTTCACGGATCCCTTGCCGTCCCTTAAGTTAGGGCCCCCATTATCTTTAGGGGCACAAGGAAGTCGCTCGGAGAACGAGAACAAGCCTTGCATTGGGGAACGACCAACGACCAGTCGTTTATCGACCCAACGAAGTGAGATTAGATCTTGGAGCCATCAACCCCACCAGCGCTGGGCATGAAGGTCAAGGGAAACCTCGGCCGTAATCTCATGTCCCCCATCATGCGGTGGACCGAGCAACCCGTTTTCAGGGACCCGGAATTCGCTGACCCGAACCGGTCCTCCTGGGTGCAGGACGCTGCCGGTAAAGCCCGGCGCGCCCTGAATGTCGGCGTTGCGTTTGTTTCCCTCTTGCTGCTTCTCCCACTCTTCCTGATCGTTGCGATTGCGGTGAAGCTCTCTTCTCCGGGACCGGTGTTCTACAGCCAAGAGAGAGTGGGTCTCAATCGGCGCCGCCGGAATCGGGACAGGAGAAGAAGGAACAGAGCCGGGACCGACCGACGAGGAGCCTGTGCGGGCGGACGGGTTTTTCGGATGTACAAGTTCAGGACTATGTATGTGAATTCCGAAGACTCGGGGCAGGTGTGGGCAAAGAAAGACGATCCGAGGGTAACTCCGGTGGGACGGGTGCTGAGGGCCTTCCGGTTTGACGAGCTCCCCCAACTCTGGAACGTGCTCCGAGGGGACATGAACATTGTCGGGCCTCGCCCTGAACAACCGGAGATCTTCCGAGAACTCCGAGGCGAGATCTCCGACTACCCGCAACGACAACGGGTACTCCCCGGCATCACGGGCCTCGCCCAGATCAACAACGGGTACGATCAAACCTTCAAGGACGTTCAGCGCAAGCTTGGGTACGACCTAGAGTACGTGCACAACTGCTCACCCGCTGAAGATTTTAAGATCATGGCAAAAACGGTTCCGGTCGTCCTGGGCCGGAAAGGGTACCACTAGAAGGCTCGTTGTCGATCAATCCCGGTCAAAATTGGTCAGGTACCAGGGGAGCCCGGATTCAAATCCGGGCCCTTTTCCTTTAATGACCATCACCGGACTCGATCCCCTCTGAATAAACCCTGCCCGACGCAGCGGCTTCTCGAAGGACCTGGGGCATGAGATCTCAACCGATATGGAATCACACCCGGCCTGCTTAGCCTTCCTTGAGCAGCCTCTCAGAAGCGCCTCGAAGATATCCGGGCGTGGCCCCGCGAATATATCGAGGATCAGTGCCTTACCCTCATCCAAACCCCAAACGGCATAGCCCGCCACCTTTCCCGTCTTAGGAGATTCAGCCACGAGAACCTTCACAGGCACCCTCCTCGGGCCACGGAGGAACCGCCAGCGGAGGGTTTCACCCGACCGGACCGCGATCAGAGACCGCCCGCCCTCGGAGGAAGCCCACAACTCATCGAACCGCTCGTCGAAGTCTGCCACCTCCGCCCATCGAAGGTTCCGTAGAGCCCTGGCAGATCCTCTGATCCCCATCAAAGAGATGAGCGGATCCGTAACGAGAGAAAGGGCCGCCGCCAGGCCCTTCGGCAGCCTCTCCCTCAGCAGGTGCTTCGAGCGGAGGACCTTCGCGAACCTCCGGATCTCGAGAGTCGGCTCCACCCCCGCCCGCTTGAAGACTCCCAAAGCAGTCTTATTCGGGAATCCGTAGAGAAAGGCCACAGAGGCTTTGGCACTCGAAATACTCTCCTTGAGCAGGCTCAACGCAGGCCCGAGAGATCGATGGCCAGGCTTCACGACGAAGTCCGCCATGATCGCGCCCGTGGCTACTCCCTCCCCAACGCCGAACGCACGGCGTCCAAAACCTTTGGAGCCCACCAGGTCATCCTCCTGGGTGACCAAAACAAAAACCTCTCCCGCGCCATCGGGGTTCTCTCGGTAGAGCCATTCCAGCTTCTTTGCCCCAGCCTCCCCTGCTAGCCCGTCCAGACCGTCCGCCCACAGCTGGAGGATCGCAGGAGCGTCCTCGCTCAGCTTCGCCTTTCGGACCCGATACGGTGTTCCGGATACGGTCTTAACGTCCACGGATCACCCTGGGCTTGTGATGGGTCCCTCCACGGAGTCGAGAAGGAGGCCCGACCAATGAAGGGGAGCGGTGGTGCGTCTCTTTTGCTCGATGGAGGAGTAGACCAGACCCGCCCTTGTTTCATCGATCCCTAGGGCTTCTGCGAGGGCGGAGATCGGTCTCCCCTGGTTGAAGAAAAGGAGGGCGAGGTCCATTTCCCAGTATGGCAGACCGAAGTAGAACTCGTCCTGACTCTGGGGCAGGCTGTACGTATCCGTCGTCGGGGTCGCTCCGCAAATCTCCTCTGGAACCCCGAGGTGGCGGGCAAGCATGTAGACCTGAGACTTGTAAAGGTGGGCGATCGGTTTGATATCCGCCGATCCATCACCGTTTTTGACAAAAAAACCTTGGTCGAACTCCACTCGATTCGGCGTCCCGAGGACAGCGTAATTAAGACGATCCGCGTGTGCGTATTCCAGGGTTTTCCGCACCCGCTGTTTGAAGTTCGTGCCTGCGAGAACCTCCAGGTATTCCTCCAATCTCAAGCGTTCCCGGGTCTCGTTCCCTTCCGGGTCCTGTGCCACGACCAGAAAATGGGTGTATGGGTCGGTCAACCCTCCGGAAATGACGAGCTTGCTCTTCCAATTGGGGCCATATTCCGGAATGACCTTCTTGATCGCGGCGTCCCGCCACCGGTAACAGCCGATGGCCTCGAGGATTGGAGAAATGTCCTCGACCTTCGTAGGGATCCCCAACTGATTCGCCAGTGTTTGTGCCCGTTCTTCGCCCGAAGGCGCGGACTCGGTTTCGCTGAGAATCAGGCCAAGGACCTTATCCGGGCCAACGGCCCGGCTTCCCAAGGCTGCGGCAACCGAACTGTCCACCCCACCGGACAGCCCCACCACCAACCCCCGCTTTCGGAGTCGGACCCGGAGGTGGTCCTGAATCCCCGTGGAAATCCGTTCCACCTCCTCAGCCATGTCGAAAGAGAACAGGCTCTCCAGGGTCTTCTCGAGTCGATCAGGAATCATTCTTCACCGCCGAAAGGACGTTGGTTGGACACAGGGCCACCATTGAAGCGACCGGGACCGGTGCCCTGAGACCATTCTACTGGGACATCTGGCCTTTGGGTACAAGCCCCACTACTTCCCGGTTTCTATGATCTCATCGTACCTTTGATACTGGCTTGCCGTGGCTCCGTGAGCGTTCCCTGACCCAGGCTCATCAAAAGAGGAAACCCAAGTGTGCGGAATCGCTGGGATCGTGAACCTCCAAAGTGACATGAGCCCGCCCTCCCGTGATTCCCTCAGCCGTATGGTTTCCGCGATCCGTCACCGTGGCCCGGATCAGGCCGGGATCTTCCGCGACAGACGGGCGGGTCTGGTGGCAGCCAGGCTCTCGATCATCGATCTGGAACACGGCCAGCAGCCCCTCTCCAACGAAGACGGTACCCTCTGGGTGGTGTTCAACGGAGAGATCTTCAACTACGTGGAACTCCGGGCCCAGCTAGTCCAACGGGGACACACCTTCCGCACGTCGTCCGACACCGAGGTCATCGTCCACGCTTGGGAGGAGTGGGGTAAGGACTCACTGGGAATGTTCAACGGACAATGGTCGTTTGCAATCTGGGACTCCGAAAAGTCCGAATTGATCCTTTCCAGAGATGGAATGGGAATCCTCCCCCTTTATTATGCCGAGAAAGGGTCCCGGGTAGTATTCGCCAGTGAGGTAAAGGCCCTTTTTGCGGGTGATCCGTCTCTCCGTCGGGGATTAGACCCCCTGGGCCTTCTGCAGACATTCACGTTTTGGTCCTCTTTGTCTCCCACCACCGTCTTCGATGGAGTTTCCGAACTTCCCCCGGGTTCGTATCGGATCTACCGGAGGGGCGAGGTCGGCGAGGGTCGTCATTGGGACTGGACCTTCCCCGTGGACGGGGGCGGTGAGTTCCAAGGGGCGGAGAGCGGAGGGGTGGAGGAGCTGGAGGAGGAGCTTTTGAGGGCCACTTCGCTGCGAATGCTCCGGTCCGACGTTCCGGTGGGTTGTTATTTGTCGGGGGGGCTGGACAGCTCCCTGGTGACAAGCCTGGCCATCGAAGCCAAAGAGGCTTCGTGCCAGACGTTCTCGATCAGGTTCGAAGAGGACGAGTTCGACGAGGCGTCCTTCCAGCAGACCCTGGTGAAGACTCTTGACGTAGATCACCACGAGGTTCGGGTTTCGGGACGGGATATTTGCGGGGTCTTTCCCGAGGTGATTCGTCACGCAGAGCGGCCCGTACTCCGGACTGCTCCCGCTCCTCTCTTTCTCCTTTCAAGGCTGGCTCGAGATGCCGGCGTGAAAGTAGTCCTCACCGGTGAAGGCGCTGATGAGATCTTCGCAGGGTACGATCTCTTCCGAGAGGGTATCTTGCGTCGGCGATGGGCTCAGGAACCGGATTCCGATGGGCTTCCCGAGCTCTTCAGCCGTCTGTACCCATACCTCTCCCGCTCTCCAGTATCCCAACGGTCCATGGCTCGTCAGTTCTTCGGGCAGGGTCTCGAACGTTGGCAGGAACCCGGATTCGCCCACAGCCTCCGCTGGAAGACCACGGGAGCCCTGCGAAAGCTGTTCTCCCGAGACCTACTCCTTGACCTCGCCGATCAAGACACCGTTGGGGATTTCCGCGCCGAACTTCCCCCGTCGTTCTCGCGATGGGAGTACTTGGCCCAGGACCAATACATCGAAGCGGTTACCCTGCTACCTGGATACATCCTCTCCTCCCAAGGAGACCGGATGCTGATGGCCCATTCGGTAGAGGGGCGGTTTCCCTTCCTGGACAAACAGGTGGTTCAGCTGGCCAACTCCTTCCCCGGGGATTTCAAGATCCGAGACATGGAGGAGAAACGTATACTTCGTTTGATTGCTGCTGCCAGGGTCCCGGCGTCGATCCTGGAACGCCCGAAACAACCCTACCGGGCTCCAGGAGCCGTCTCTTTTGTTTCCGAGGACCGGGGTGAATGGGTGGATGAGGTCCTCTCCCCTGAAGAGGTCCGGGGGGCCGGAATCTTCAATCCAGAGTTGGTCTCACTCCTTTGGGAGAAGTGCCTTTCAGGTACCCACAGCCGACCGCTTTCAAACACGGACGACATGGCTCTGGTCGGCGTGGCCTCCACGCAGTTGCTCGTAAGGGAGTTCTTTTCCTACCCCTCCCTTACCCATCCCGAGATGCACTTCTCAGTAAGTGTGGATAGGGTGGACGGATGAGTCGAGACTCTGAACCAAAAACCGGCCTCCGGCGATACCTCGAAAGAGTAGCCGACACGCTCCCCGAAAAAGAGGCCGTCGTAACCCAGGAAGGGAGAGTCACTTATGGTCAACTCGAGAAAGACGGGAACGCCGTAGCGAACTGGCTGAAGCAGGGTGGGGTGAGGAACGGAGACCGGGTCTTTGTTTTTGGGTCGAACTCTGCCCAGGCTGTGGCAGCATTCTGGGGAGTTCAGAAGGCGGGTGGGGTGGTGTCGGTCATCCACCCACAGACCAAGGGAAGTAAACTCGCTTTTCTGCTCGGAGATTCCTCGCCGAAGGCCCTTGTGATGGAATCCCACCTGTTCCCGGTCCTCGCCGGTCCATTGGCGGAGGCCAGTGCTGATCTTCAGGTCCTCGCGTGGGGGAAACGTGAGGTCCCGCCTACGGTGAAAAACCACCTCATTATCGAATGGTGGGATTCGGTGGTGACGGAAGGAGACGGTACGGGGAGGCCGGGCCGGGAGTCCAACCCTTCGGACCTGGCCGCAATCATCTATACGTCGGGCTCTACGGGTGAGCCAAAAGGCGTCATGCTCACCCAGAGGAACATGCTGGCGGCGGCAGAATCGGTAGGCACATACCTCGAGATGAGGGAGGACGACATCCTACTGAGCGTCCTCCCGCTTTCTTTCGATTACGGGCTTTACCAGGTCATTTTGGCAGCCAGGACCGGAGCTACCGTTGTGCTCGAGAAGTCGTTCGCCTTCCCAGCCCGGACTCTGGGCATTATTGAACGGGAGAGGGTAACCGGGTTCCCAGGTATTCCCACCATCTTCTCGATGATGGCTCGAATGGAGAACCTCCATGAATTTGACCTCTCCCGGGTTCGCTTCGTCACCAGCACGGCGGCAACGCTCAACGAATCGAATATAGACTTCTTAAAGGGAGCCTTCCCGGCGGCCCGCATCTTCTCGATGTACGGCGTCACCGAGTGTCACCGGGTCTCCTACCTCCCGGTGGAAGACCTGGACCAAAAACCTCGGAGCGTCGGGATCCCGATCCCAAATACGGACTTTTGGATTGTGGATGATTCGGGGAACACACTCGGACCGGGTCAGGTGGGCCAACTGGTGGTCCGAGGAGATACGGTGATGGCAGGCTATTGGGGAGATTTCGAGGCCACGGCCGCCAAACTCCGGCCGGGACCCGAGCCTGGAACACACCTCCTTTTCACCGGGGACCTCGGCTGGCTCGATGAAGACGGCTACCTGTACTTTCGAGGCCGGATGGATGATATCATCAAGAGCCGGGGCGAGAAGGTCTCCCCGAAAGAGGTCGAAGACGTCCTCTGCCGCATCGAAGGGATCAGCGAGGCTGCCGTAGTCGGAGTGCCCGACCCGATCCTGGGAAGCGCGCTCAGAGGCTTCGCGGTCGTTGATCCAGGCGCGGATCTCACGGAGGCACAGGTCCTTCGCGAATGCAGGGCCATGCTCGAGGCATTTATGGTCCCGGAGCGGGTGATCCTGTCCTCCGAGCTTCCCAAGTCGGCCCATGGGAAGGTCGACAAGAACGCACTACTACACTCCCTTTATGAATCGGACACGGAATGAGCAATAAGGACCGGGTGAAGAAATTCTTGTTCGAGAATTTCTACGTTCCTGAGGCTGAAGAGATTGACGAGAGTGGATCATTGGTGGTCGCCGGAATCATTGACTCCACCGGCGTCCTCGAGCTCGTTCAGTTCCTCGAGGATGAATTCGGAATCCGGGTCGAGGATTCCGAATTGCTCCCGGAGAATCTCGACTCGATCGAGAATATCGAGAGGTTTTTGAACAAGAAGTTGGAACCGGTGAACATCCCTTAAGGACGGGAATCTCAAAGGACGACTTTCTTGAAAAACTTTGCAATCACCGGTGTCGCGGGATTTGTCGCTCCAAGGCATCTGCAGGCCATAAAAGACACCGGGAACCGCCTCTTGGCCGCCTGCGACCCCCACGATTCAGTGGGAGTCCTGGACCGGTATTTCCCCTCGGCGGCTTTTTTTACCGAGTTCGAGCGGTTCGATCGCCACCTGGAAAAACTCAGGCGCGGCCCCGTCGATGGCCGGATCCACTACTTGAGCATCTGCTCGCCCAATCACCTCCACGACGCCCACTGCAGACTCGCCCTTAGGGTGGGTTCCCATGCGGTTTGCGAGAAGCCGCTGGTGCTGAGGCCTTGGAATCTGGATGCTCTCCAGGAGCTCGAGGAGGAGCATGGCCGCAAAATCAACACTGTCCTTCAACTGAGGGTCCATCCCGCGCTCCAGGAGTTACGGGCTCGTACCCTCCAGGCCCCGGGACCGCGACGCAGGATCTCTCTTCGGTACGTGACCAGCCGGGGTACCTGGTACGGATACTCCTGGAAGGGCAACCCGGAGAAATCCGGCGGGATCGCTGCAAACATCGGCATTCATTTCTTCGACGCTTTGATCTGGATCTTCGGTTCGGTTCAAGATCACGAGCTCCAGGTCAATCAGCCTACTCGGATGGGTGGCATCCTGACCCTGGAAGACGCCGACGTGGAGTGGCTCCTCTCGGTCGACGAGCAGGATCTTCCGAAGGACACCCCCAGCCCTCAAAGGACCTTCCGGTCCATCACTGTTGATGGTGAGGAGGTCGAATTCAGCGGCGGTTTTACGGACCTCCACACCGTGGTCTACGAAGAGATCCTCGCGGGCCGAGGGTACGGAATCGAAGACGCGAGGCCCGCAATCGAGTTGGTGCACTCCTTCCGATGACAAAAGAGAAAGCTCGGCTCAGCCTTTGTTACGGCACGAGGCCACAGGTCGTCAAAGCCTCGGTGTTGTTGGACGCCCTCCAACAGGACTGGGCCGTCACCACCATCGACACCGGCCAACACTATGAGTGGCGGCTTAACGGAGTCCACTACGAGCAACTGGGTATCCGGCCACCCGATCAATTCTTGGAGGTCGGATCGGCAAGCCACGCGGCCCAAACCGCGGAGGTCATGGTTCGGGCCGCTGGCGCATTCGAAGAAACCGAACCGGAAGTGGTCGTTGTCATCGGGGACACCAACTCGACACTCGGGTGCGCCTTGGCCGCAGCGAAGATGAGGCTTCCGGTAGTTCACGTCGAGGCGGGAATGAGAGCGGCAGATTTCCTGATGCCCGAGGAAATCAACCGTCGAGCCGTGGACGAAATCAGCTCCCTGCTCCTGGCCCCCTCCCGGCGAGCGGAGGCCTTCCTGAAAGAAAGGGTGTCCGAGGCCCAGAGTGTCGTTTTTACCGGCGACGTTGCCCGTGACGTTCTGGAGAAGGCGCGGTCCCTGCCCGGCGGCCCACGAGCCCCATGGGAGTCCGTTGGGATCTCCCCTCCATTCGTCCTCGCCACGCTGCACCGGGCCGAGATCACATCCGACCCCGAGGCCGTTGAGAAGGTCATCGACGAGCTCGGGCGGGTGCCTTTCCCCGTGTTCTTCCCCGCTCACCCACGGACCGTAGCCGCTTTTTCCCTCACCAGAGGGACCTCTCACCTTCCGTCGAATGTGGTCCTGGCCGAACCGGTGGGATACCTGGAGATGATCGCCTGGATTTCGAAGGCAGAGGCGGTGGTCACCGATTCGGGAGGGCTTCAACGCGAGGCCTATTGGCTCGGTACGCCTTGTATCACTCTTCGCTCCGAAACCGAATGGGTCGAGACGGTGGAGGAAGGTGCCAACGTCCTCGTCGACCCGAGGGACCCGAGCCGACTTCCTGAGATTCTCACAGAGCGAGAATTCCTCGGCGGGATGTGGGGAGGCTTGGCGTATGGCGACGGAACAGCCGGAGATCGAGTGAGAGAAGAGGTCCTGAAGACCTTCGCCTGAAGTTCCTGCATCCCATTCCAGGAGAAATCCTCACACACGGGCGAGAGGCCGCGCCCGACTTCGAGGTCGCCTAACCCTCCTCGAGTGAATAAACCCGCCACTCCCCTGCTTCGTACAAGACCGGTAGATCGTAGGCTACTTCTGACAGGAAGTGTGTCGCCCCGAACTGGTCCCTGATGTCCCGTACCTGCCCCAAGGTAAGAGTCGCATACCTTTCCCTTTGGGCGGCGGCAAGGGCATCGCTGCGGGTGTGGATGGGGCCCACCACGGCTTCGAGCCGACCGCGCCATTCGTCATACTGACCGAACCGTAGGAACTTCCAATTGGCGACTTGAGCCCGATGAGAAGCGGAGAAAGCGTCCCCCGCCCAAGGTGGGGAAAGGATCACCGCGGACGGGTCCGACCCTGTCGAGAGCCAAGCGAGGGCCTCGGAAATCTCACTCGTTTCCGAGATCGCCTGGGAGTTGACCTCGTCGATCACCTTCCGCACCGGCTCTTCGAGGCATAGCAGCCCCCAGGCCCCGGCTGCGAGAAGGACAGGACGGAGAGGTCCGGCGTCCTTTCTCAGCATCATGCCGAGATAGAAGAGAAACAAGAGGGGTGCCAGGGCCGGAAGGACCCTGAACGGCATCACCTGGAGGAGGATAAACCAACCGGCGAGCCTTGCGACCACCCCGGCGGCGAAAAAGAGGGCCAGGATCCCTTGGAAGAAGGCAAAAAAACGAACGAATCTGTTCGACCAGAAGAACCACGAGAAGAGAGCGTTGAAGCCGAGGAATACCGCCAGGGACAACAGGTCCCTCTTTGGAAAATCCAGCGGATCGATATGGAACGGCATCCGGACCAGAGCGAGAAACTCCCAATCGGAGTTGGACAGCCCCCCGGACACCATGGCAGAGGGGATAATCCCGGGCAGCGAGCACAGCACCACCAGGCCGCAAAATACCCACAGGTTCCAGGATTTCCGAAAGACCAGGAAGGCCGCGAAACAGGCCGCGCCTCCCAGCTGAAGGCCGACGACAGGATGGAAAGCGATCCCAAGCCCTATGAGGATCGCGGCTATATACCCCCGGGAATAAAACAGCGCCGCGATTCCCCAAAGCAAGAACGGGTAGGCGACAGCTTTGGCTTCAGCCCCTCGGATCAACCATTCCCCGCCCACGGTCGTTTGCCCGTTGAGAATCCAGATTGCCAGTCCCACCACGGATATCCATGGACGGATCCCCATCTTCCCGGCAATGGCCACGAACGCGGCCAGTATCGCCGACCAGCTCACCAGCCTGATTATCCATCCCACGGTCTCCAGGGGTAGGAGGGTCATCAACGCGCCGCTTAGAACGTCAAACGGAAGGTGCTCTAGCTGGGGTTCGAGGAAGCTCCACTCGTACGCCAGGAAATCAGGGTGGAAGAGGCGAAAAGGTGCCAGGAGGTAGACCTGTTCGTTCTGGAACGGCACAGGCCGCCCCTCGGTCATCAAGACCACCGTTGCGAGGAGGGCATAGGCGAGGAACGCCGTCGGCGTCAGAAGCCCAGCGGACGGTGCTTCCAAGGAGTCGGGCTGAGTACCGGGGTTCATGTTCCCTCCTCGCGGGTCAAGCAATCATCCGGGACATACCCTTCCCGGACCAGGTATCGGGTCAGTTCATCCGCGACGGTCCGGTGCCCGAGCGAATTCCAATGCCAAGATTCCGCAAAGTATGTGGGCTCCCCCGGAACGGACAAAGCGGGAGAAAGGTCCAAAAGAGGAAACCCTGTCTGTGCCGCTAGGGCTCGAATCATCTCCTTGGGCAAGGAAAGGTCGAAGAGGTTTGTGTCCGCCAGCTGAATGTCCCAGGGGAAATAGGCCATCTCGGAGGGATCGAGGATCTCCGCCGCACTCGGTGTGAACAAGAGATGAAAGTCAGCACCGGATTCCTGCGAAACCGCCAACATCTCACCGATACGGGTTGAGAGAGAGTCAACCCGCTCCCCTGAATAGACCTCCTCTTCCAGCCGTCGATCATAGAAGCGCAACAACGCCTTCCAGTACCGCCAAGGATGGGAAATCCTGGTGATGGTCTCGAAGAACCGACGACCGAGAGCTTGCCCGTGAGCCTGAAGCTGAGTTCGTTCGAGGAAGGCATCCAAGTCATTCCCTACCGTTAGTCCGATACTCCGGCGCACCGCGTCGTGGGTTCGCCCCACCTCTCTGATTTCATTGATGAAGTACTGGTAGAGGACAACGTCGGGCTGGAGCTCCGGCAGGAGCTCTCCCAGTTGGGGAGACACTTCATTCGGCCCATATCCAGTCACGCCGGCGTTGATAACTTCAACCGATCCATCGACACATCTAGAAAGGTTCCCCTCGAGGAGAGCGGGATAGGCCTCTTCACTACCGAAACCCTCCGGCATGGTGAAGGCGTCGCCCACAATCAGGATCCGCAGGGCCCCAGGATCGGCTTCTCCCAGGGGCTCAGGGCCCGGAAGGCCGAGGGAGTTTGTCTTTACCACGTAGTCGTAGTTGTTATACCTGAGCCGCAAATCGATAGAAGGCTTTAGCCCGTATCCTCTCGTCGGATGAGAAGTCAAAGCGGGGTACTCGCCCCAACGGGAGGTCTCCAGAGGGACCCGGTTCCTGAGGAGGAGCTCTCCGAGGGCCCCGGCCCCCAGTCCGCCCACGGCGAGCCCCGTGGCCAAGATCGCGAAGGAACCGATCTGGAACCGGACGGCTCCATTTCGCACCGGAGCCGAAAACGGGCTCATCCGAAGAGCCGCCCGGGCCCCGGTGAGCCCGATCAGGGTCAGAACCAGGCACACCGTCCCCCACCCCCCTGGCAGGATCCAGAGAACGAGGGTGACCCCCAAGAGATTCAACCACCTGAAGCGCCGATCCCACCCGAAGGGTGTCCCCCACGCCTTCGCCTCCCCCAAAGCGGATAGCGCCAGGGTCAGCGTCAGGACCCAATCAACAGCCCGGGACAAGTCACCGTCGTGGAAGGCCGGTTCCAAGAAAGCCATGACCAGGAGTCCGAGTGCGGCCGCCACCCCCGTGACCAAACGGAGGGGCTTCAAGCGATCTTGGGTCGAGGGCCATCTCAGCAGCTTCGTCACGAATCTGTCCAGATACGGGGAAGCCACGACGGACAAAACCAGAATGACGACGGCCGATAGCAGGAAGGAAAGCGTCGTCCCCGTGACGTCGTTCACCCACCTCATGGGAGCTTGATGGAGAAGGTAAACGCCGTAGGACTGGGCTCCGAACCAGACCACCCCTCTCGCACCGGAGAGAGACCCCACCGCCCCCTCCCATACCCCATAGGCGACCCCCGTCAGACCGACGCTCACCAGCAGGTTCGAGACCAGAGTGCCGGGCGTCGTCAGTGAAGCCGCGAAACCGGCCGCATAGATGAGGAAGGACCAAGCCAATGTCCTCCACGGGTTCGGTCCCCCGGACTCACCGCTTCTGGATTTGAACCAACTCGCCAGGACCATGCCGAAGGCAAACTCCGCCAGGCGAGTACCGGCGAAGCTGCCTGTCATCCAGTAATACAGGCTGACGTGCCGAACGCCGGCCCACCCCATCCCTCGGAATGCCATGGTCAGGACCAGAGCGAGGAGAAAGAAGCCGGTGGGACCCAGACGACGCTGGATGCGGAAGAGGATCGGAAATACGAGGTAGAGCTGAAGAATCGTCCAAACAAACCACCAGGACGGGTTCACAAAAAAGAACCCGTGCCCCATAAAACGCAGTCCCATAAGACTGAGGAGGGTTTGCTTTCGACCGAAGTGGATCTCAGGAAGCACAAAAGCAAGCGCCACCCCAAGTAGGACGAAATGGGCGGCGATGTAGAGGGGATAGATCCGGGCCACGCGCCGACGGAGAAACTCCGGATAGGAAGGAAGCCCCTTAGGACCCAGCGCCGACCACGCCAATCCAAAACCGGAAAGGAGGATAAAAACCCCGGGCCCAGCGTCCCCCAGCCACCCGAGGAATTGAACAAGGCTGGCTATGGGCGATTCGTAATCACTCGGCCAGACATTGGCCAGCCGCGTTCCGAGGTCTGGCCAGACGGCGCCCGGATTGGTGAACCAGGCTGAAGACCCTATCTCCTCGACAACATGGTTGAGTAGGATCCCGGTGAGGGCGAATGCCTTCGCAGCGTCAACCCATTCGAACCGCCGACCGTCCGTCACGGAGACGGCCCAGGTTCGGGAAGCGTCGGGAGAATACAGCCGGTTACGCAGGTCGAGGCCAACTCTCTAACCTCACCGTACGAGGCTTCGTTGAAGACGTCCGGCGCGTAGGAGTCGTTGTAGTAGGCGATAAGCGCAGAGACCTCCGAAGCCACCTCGAGCTCCATTCTCCGGTATTCTCCAATCACCTGATCCACGATTTCCCTGGTCGGAGCCTTTCCGTCCCTGCCGATTCCGAAACCCGGTACCGGCATATCAAAAAGAGCCGGTCCCGGAAACGCGTTGGCGCCATCGAGGATCCCTCTCAAGTCCGCGGCTCGGGAAAGGGCCTTCGGGAAGTCCGAACGAAGGTATTCCTCGTGAGCCACGCATACGATGGCCAGCCCTGCGCCTGCGAGGGCTTCTTCCAGGTCCTGGCTCAGAAGGTCCTGATACCCCCGTTCCACGAGGTTCTGGTCCTCCCTGCGGACATGCGGATCGTGCAACCCCACCTCGATCCCCTTCCCGCTCAGGAGTTCCGCAAGGGAGAGGGTGGGAGAGTTCCTCGTATCTTCCGAGTCGGCCCTGTATGCCACACCCAGCAAGGCCACCCGCTTCCCATCGAGTGCCCCTAACCTCTCCTCGGCCAGATGCAGGGTCGCCCCTGGGGATCCGTCATTGACCTCCCGCGCACGCAGAATCCAGCTCTTGCCCGGGTCCAGTCCCCTTCCCTCCAAGGCCCGCCACCAAAGGAGGATCCCGTCCTTGGGAAGGCAATGTCCTCCGACGCCCACCATGGGGACCAGAAGGCCCCCGGACGGAATCTCCGTAGCGTCGGACGATGCCCCATCTTCCTGCCCGAGAGCGCGGTTCACCCGGTCCCGGAGCTCAAAGAAATCCAAGCCCTCCTCTTCACAACGCCGGGCCCAGAGGGCCGAAAAGGCAATCCGCACGTCGCGAAAAGCGTTTTCGAGCGTCTTCTCGATCTCGGCGGTAAGGGAGTTGGTCTCGTAGATGGTCCCGTCTGTGACCACATGCCGGTACACCCTCCCTATGATTCCCGCTGTGACCGGGTTCAGACCAGCCACCAGTTTATCGGACGATCGAACCCGCTCTACCAACCGGCCCGGCATTACCCTGTTCGGGCTGTTTCCCAGCAGGACGTCGATTCCCTCCTCGAGCCCCTGCGTCGAGAACCAGTCCCGAACGACCGTCGTCATGGACGTGGGAGCCAGCGTCGACTCGAACACGATCACGGGCATGTTCCCTTCGGGTCGATTCTTCAGGGCCGAGCAGAGCTTGTCGACGGCGGATTCCAGCGGCCCGTAGTCGGGGGCCAAGCCCGTCTTGTCCGTTTGAACGCAGATGATCACCATGTCGGCGTCGGCGGCGGCCTCAGGGTCGTGTGTCGCCGACAGGAGCCCTTGTTTCACGGTCTCCCTGACGATCTGATCGAGGTCCGGCTCCACACCCCCGATCGGTGACTCCCCCCGGTTGATGCTGTCGACCTTCCATCCCGACGTCGGCGAGTTCCGCTGTATCACAACTACCTTGGCTGGACCCGCGGACCCGATTTTGATCTCGGCCCGGGCGAGGAGGGCCGCCATGGGCATCCCAACGATCCCGGGTCCGATTACCGCAATCTTCCGAAGCTCGAATTCTCCGACTTCGGGTCCGTTCAAACGCAGTGGCATAAGGCTACCGTTTTTGACTGGGTTGTAGGCCGAAACTCAGTCCATGAATTCCATGAACCACAGCTCCAGATTGAGCGCGGCCCAGAGCTTCCTGGAGAAGGCCTCCTCCCGTTCGATCAGGTCCTCAACAGCATTCGGACTAAAAAGGCCCCGCTCCCGGGCACGCTTGCTCAAAAGGACATCACGAATGAAGTCCCTTGCCCCGTTCTTCATCCAAATGTGCAGCGGAACGGGGAACCCCATCTTTTCCTTCCGCTCCATGATCGGTGCAGGAAGAAGCCCGCTGATCGCCCGGCGGAAGATATGTTTCGGTTGTCCCCCGTCGAACTTCAGTGCCGGTGGCATGGAGGCCATGAGCTCGACAACCCTATGGTCCACCAACGGCACCCGTGACTCCAGGGAAACGGCCATGCTCACCCGATCCTCGACATGAAGGAGGGCCGGCAGATTCGCAGCCATGTCGAAGTGGGTCATCTTGTTCAGGTAGGACCGGGTATCCGGATGGTTGAAGAGGGCCTGAA
>JANQDZ010000031.1 GCA_028278645.1 Longimicrobiales bacterium
CCCCACATCCAGTAGGGTCACCAGAATCGTTTTCTTTCGGCGTTGGGACCGTCCCCCTGAGGCCACCTCCGACGATTTTGAACGGGCCCGTGGAGCTCCGCCAGGTCAGCGGATTGGCCGAAAACCCGGGTTCGGCGATATACCCTGACCCTCTTGATCCCAGGGTGACGACGATCAGTCGAAGGCCCGACCCCAGATGTCCTTCGGCCCTGTTCCATGGATCGGTCCCGGCCGGAGCAGTGAGGCCGAACTCGTCTTCGTTCATCTGGATGGCGTCAAAGGCCTTGAGCCATCGGTCCAGGTCAGGCAACTCTCGGAGGAAGCGGAAGCCCTTTGGGGAGATGCCGGCGAACAAGGTGTGAAGGTCGGCGTATATCGGACCCCCGAAACAGTCCCGGATGCCCCTGGCCGACTCCAGGCTCATCTCCCGCCCTGTGATGAAATTCAGATATAACGCATCCAACCCTTCCAGATTGGGTTGGAGGTCGGCCAAATCCCACCGTGGGATATCACCGGAAATCCGCTCGGTCCGTCTCGCCCGGTCGTGGTAACGGAGCTCAACCCTCGAATTGGGGCCCGGACTGACAGAGACCGACCGACCGGTCCCGAGCTTCGGGATTGTATCAAGGTAAGCCAGGGCCTCGTCGGCCAAATCGGACCCAAGCTTGAGGATCGGCTCCACCGTCCAGTTGGCCGGGAGGGAAACGGCCAAAGCCTCCAGAGAATAGGAGATTCCCCCCCATCCCTCAACGAAACCTTCACGAGGCCCGGGGAGGTAGATCCGGTCCCAGATCAAGGTCCCGAGGACCCCCAATCTCCGAACCTCGGTCGGGGACGGAGTCTCCACGCGTGGATCAGACACCCCTTCCGAAATGAGCTGCCGTTCTCATGAACCGCCGTTCTTTTTGGGCAGGAAAACTTACACGAATCCGAAGGTCTCCTTCTTGAAGATACCGGCCGCCCCGATGACCCCAGCGGTTTCCGGCAAGGTGGCGGGAACGATTCGGCATGCTTCAACGGCTGAGCGGAATGCCCTCCGTCGGACTTCTTTCAGAAGTGGACCAAAAAGGTGATCCCCAGCCCTCGTCACTCCCCCTGCGATCACGATGGCATCAGGGTTGAGGGCGTTGATCAGGTTCGCGACTCCAACCCCGAGGAACTTTGCGGTTTCTTTCATGACCTCGTGGGCGTAGGGATCCCCCTGGACCACACCGTCATAGACAGTGGCGGCCGTGAGTTTTTCCAGATCTCCGTCCACGAGGTCCGTAAGGATCGACTCCACGCCGGCCTCGATACCCTCCACGGCTCGTGCCGCGATGTTGGGGCCCGACGCATAAGCTTCCAGGCAACCGTAGTTCCCGCACTTACACTTCCTGCCTGTCGAGTCGATGGTCATGTGTCCGAACTCACTGGCCGCATCGGAAGCCCCATGGTGGATCTCTCCGTTCATGACAAAACCCCCGCCGATGCCGGTACCCAGAGTGAGACCCACCAGGATCTCAGATCCCCGGCCAGCTCCCATCCACCATTCACCATAGGTGGCACAGTTGGCATCGTTGTCCAGGGTCGCCGGAAGGTCCAGCGCCTCAGACACCAAACCCTGAAGTGGGAAATCGCGCCACCCCAAGTTGGGCGCTTCCAGCAGAATCCCCGATTCCCGGTCTAGAGGTCCCGGCGCCCCAATCCCGATCCCAGCCACCTCCGACCGACGGCCGGCGTCTGCGCCTAGAACGTCAGCCAAACAATCTTCCGCCGCGGCAGCCGCTCTCCGCACTACGTCCTCCCCACCGCCGTCCGGTAGGGTAGGAAGCCTCCTCAACCCGAGGGCCTCCCCTCCCTCGAGAGGGACAAGACCCACCACCACATTGGTGCCACCGATATCCAGCCCTAAGATCCAGCGGTAGTTGTCTGACATCACAGCTCTCTTGGTCCTCCGTATTGTGGGCTGTCCATCCTGGTTTCGCTTTTGTTCCTGCCAAGATACCACCTAGAGGTTCCAGGACGGCTCCGCGCCGTTCGGTACGTCGGGCCCAAACTCCAGGAAACCCCCGTCCATACCTCCTTCCACCATCTCCTCCAACCCGTCCCGGGCCCTTGTTTCTCCCCCGTTGACGATCCGCCTCCGGATTCCCTTGTTCTTTTGTATGGACTCCTTGGTCTTGTATGGCCGGTCATGGTCCAAGTGAAGGAGTACGGCCCGGAACCGAGCCCTTTTCCCCTTCAGACCAAGGTTCTCCAAACGGGATCCCAGGGCCCGGTCGGCGCCCCCGTACTGCATCTCCGCTTCCATCCCGTTGGCGGCGAATACCCACTCCCTCCAGGTGGACGCGTTGTTCAGATTCCAGGTGGGATTGGTGGTGGTCAGGTGGTCGAGCAGGGTCGCTCGCCAGTCTCGCGGAACCAGACGGAGGCGGTGCCGTCCAAGTCTCTGCCCCTGCTGCCTCAGCCACCGCGAATCCGCGAATCGGCCGGTTGCCACATCTTCGGCGGAGATCCGCAGACTCACATCCATCGAGAGGTAGACCGAGCCCCCCGAAAGAAACCGCCCCGGTTGGCACAACTCGGCATGGGTCCGGACGAAGTCCCGACGAGGAATGCAATCCCCGTCCGAGAAAACCAGATAGTCTCCACGAGAAGCCAGTATGGCCGCGTTGAGGATTATTGACCGACGGTACTCTTTATCCGGATGCCAGATGTGGCGTATAGGGAACCCACTTTCTTCGGCAAAACTCCGGATCAGCTCCCGGGTGCCTTTTTTGGATCCATCATCGGCGATCAAGAGCTCGAAGTCCTGGAGGTCCTGCCGGAGATAGCCCCAAAGGACTTTTTCCAACCATTCCGGTTTGTTGTACGTGGAGACGATCACCGAGAGATCCATGGTCAATCTCCGAGGGAAAGCACGGCTAAGAAGGCTTCCTGGGGGATCTCTACTGAACCCACCTGCTTCATCCGGCGTTTCCCCTCCCGCTGGTTTTCGAGCAGCTTCCGTTTCCGAGTGATGTCCCCACCGTAGCACTTCGCGGTCACGTTCTTCCGGAGCGCTTTCACGTTGGTCCTGGCGATTACCTGTGTACCGATGGCAGCCTGGAGGGCGACCTCATACTGCTGCCTCGGGATGAGTTCTTTCAGCCTCCTTACCATGTCCCGGCCGTAGTCGAAGGCCTTTTCCCGATGGATGATGACGCTGAAGGCATCCACCGGATCCCCGTTGACCAGGATGTCCAATCGAACGAGGTCGCCAGACCGAAACTCAACGAATTCGTAGTCCAGGCCCGCGTAGCCCCGTGTTCCCGACTTCAGGCGGTCGTAAAAGTCCAGGACGATCTCAGCCAGGGGAAGCTCATAATCCAGCTCCACCCTCTTCGGATCCAGATAGTGCATGCCTCCGAATACACCCCGGCGGTCATGACAGAGCTTCTGGACGTTCCCTATGTATTCCGACGGGCAAACGATCCGAGCCTTGACCACCGGCTCCGCAATATCCGCCACAGTTCCAGCAGGAGGCAAACTAGCAGGGTTCTCCAGCGTGATCTCGGTCCCGTCGGTCAGGAACACGTGGTATTCCACGTTCGGCACCGTAGTGATCAGATTAACACCAAACTCCCGCTCCAGTCGCTCCTGGATGATCTCCATATGGAGCAGCCCCAAGAACCCGCACCTGAACCCGAACCCCAGGGCGGTGGAGGTTTCCGGCTCATGGTGAAGGCTGGCGTCGTTGAGAATCAACCGATCCAACGCATCCCTCAGCGCCTCATAGTCGTCCGCGTCGGTAGGGTAGAGGCCCGCAAAGACCATGGAGTGGACGTCCTGGTAACCCGGGAGGAGTTCTGGGGCCAGGTGGGAGGAGTCCAGGATGGTATCACCGACTTTTGTGTGGGACACTTCTTTAATTCCGGCCACCAGGTAGCCGACCTGCCCCGGACCAAGCTCAGGGCTGGGCACCCGGCCCAGTCGCAGAAACCCGACTTCGTCCACCTCGTACCCCGCCTCCACGTTCCCGAAGGTGATTTTTGCGCCGGCTCTCAGGGTGCCGTCCACCACTCGAATGCTGGGGACAGCACCGAGGTATTGGTCGTAATACGAGTCGAAGATGAGAGCCCGGAGTGGGGCTCCCGGATCGCCCTTCGGGGGAGGAATTCTCTCCACGATGGCCTCCAGGATCGGATCGACACCGATCCCTTCCTTGGCGCTGGCCAGGAGGACGGTGCCTGGATCCACACCCAGGAGGTCGGCGATCTCCTCCCGACGCTTTTCCGGCTCCGCTCCAGGTAAGTCGATCTTGTTGATTACCGGAATGATCTCGAGATCGGCGTCCAAAGCCAGGAAAAGGTTGGACACTGTCTGTGCCTGGATTCCCTGGCTTGCATCGACTACGAGGATGGCCCCTTCACACGCCGCCAGGGACCGGGAGACCTCATAGCTGAAGTCCACGTGCCCGGGAGTGTCGATGAGGTTCAGCTCGTAGGCACCGCCGTCCTCCGCGTCGTAGTCCATCCGGACCGCGTGGAGCTTGATGGTGATGCCCCGCTCCCGTTCCAGCTCGTTGGTGTCAAGGACCTGGTCCCTCATCTCCCGCTGTTGGAGGGTACCGGTTCTTTCCAACAAGCGGTCGGCCAGGGTGGACTTCCCGTGATCGATATGAGCGATTATGGAGAAGTTTCTGATGTGGTCGGTGCTCACGCGGGGACTACCGGACGGTAAGGGGGTTCGGGTACTCAGCCATGAAGTATAACCAAGCCCGCGAGGGAGGATCAATCGGCTGTTCAAGGCTTTCCGCCTGACTCACGCTCCACCACGAGAAACGCCCAAGGGGGCTCCCCCTGGGCGTTCACGGGCTTTCAGAGGCCCACGCTGTTTTTTCCCAGCCGGGCTCCTCCCATCGATCCCGGTCTACGTCCCTCCGCCTCCGGGTTTCCTCACCTTCACCTTGGGCCGGGTCGGCGGCTTCGAGGTGGTGGGCCTGGCCGATCCCGAAGATCCACCAGAGCGGGGTTTCACCGTGGTCCTGGTCGGGCCTCCACTCCTCACAGTGGGATTACTTCTGGACGAACTGCCCCCGCTTCTCACAGTAGGACTGGTCCTGCTAGAGCTTCCTCCGCTCCTGACCGTTGGCGTCGATCGGGTAGACGTCCCCCCCCGGTTCACGATGGGTGTCGTCCGGGTACTCGTGGCACCGCTCCTCACAGTTCCCGTATTCCCTCCCCCCCCGGGCTTCCGGACGCGAGAGGAAGGTCTGGTCACCGTGGCGCGAGAGGTTGTCCCGGTCCTTGGGGGCGTAGCCGAGGATCGGCTCGTCCCCGTGCGGCTCCCCGAAACCTGACGGTTCGAGGTGGACGACGTTGAGACGGACGACCCTGTCCTGCGGTTCGATCCGGTCTCCACGCCGGGACGGCGCTGGCTCGTGGCGCCGGAGCGATTCCCAGACGAGCTCCCTGGAGAGAACGTCGAGGGGGAAGTGGTGCGCGGAACCGCCCTCCGGTTCTGGGCCCCCTCCACCCCGGGTTGGGAGACAGGCGGAGTCTTCCGGACGATCACATTGGGTGTGCCCGGCTCTCCGATAGCCCTCTCCTTGAACCCGAATCGGGCTACACCACGGCGCGGCTGGACATAGACCACCCTTGTCCCGCGATACCGGGTGCTGGGGTAGTAGTACGGATCGCTGTAGATCACCACCCGAAAGCTGCTACAGGAGTATGCATAGGGATTCCAGCTGTAGTAGGGTTGGAACCCATGGCAATCATAACAGAGGAACCTGGGATACTCGTGGTGGCGATCCACGTGGTACGACGTGAAATCCAAACCGTAGGCCACATACTCCCAATCGGGGATGAGAGCCGCGACATAATCATCCATGGCGAGGTAGGGATCCCCATATACCTGACGGCCCACCAGGCTAAGATCCCAACCACCGGCGTAGTGGGAGTAGCCAAAATCCCTGAAATCGAAAGGCTCCGGCGAAGCCACGATGAAGAAGTAACCCACCCCTGGATCGTCGTTCACATACCAGTACGTCGACCCGGGGAAAAGGACCCGATAGTCCCTCCCCCCCCTTGCATAGTGGTTCTCCTGGGGCGAGGACGGGAAGATCATCCTGGCGGTACCATTGGTGTCGATATGGAATATCGAGACAAAGGCGCTCTCGGACACCCGATAGTAGATCCGGGCGCGCTCGCCTCGCTGAAGCACCGGTTCGGCACCCCTATCCAGCCAAACTCGGGCTTCCAGCGGGTAGGCCTCATACCCCTGGGCATCGTAATCCTGGCCGGCAGCGACGCTCAGCCCCAACCCCGACCAAATCAGGGTCAGAGTCGAAGAGTACGCAGTCATTTGCCGAAACCGCATGGGATCCTCCTTGTCGTGCACATCTTTCCCGGGGTCTGGAGGTGCATGACTCATGCCAGCCTTTGTGGCCTCCAAAACCAGTGAGGCCAAAGGAAAACCGCCTTTGGGGGGGCGAATGCGTCCTCGATGGGTGACACCCCGGGACCCGGTGGGGGACAGGGGGTTCCGGCGCACTTTCTGAATCCCACATCTCATGCCGGAGAAGCTATCTTTCCTGATCGCATTCTCCCCCTCGAGGGGCCCTTAACGCCTTGTGAGGCTTTTTCTCGAGTGACCCGACAAACCAACACCATCGTTGAGTGGTTCCTCAATTCCGAGGACACAAAACGGCTTCTTGGGGCACTCCCGTTGCCAGGAGAAAGCCGGGCCTTGGGAGGTTGTCTAGGATCCAGCGGCTCCGCGGCCTTGGCCGCCGTGCACCAGGCCTCCGATAATCGGGTTTTGGTGGGCCTGACCTCCACGCCCATCGAGGCGACGTCGGTGGAGGCGGACTTGGAGGCTCTGCTGGGAAAAGGGGCTTCTTTCCTCTACCCCCAGCGGGAGTCCCTCCCGTACGAATCAGCGGAGCCCCACCTGGAGGTCGGAGGCCTCCGGGTTGAGGCCCTGGAAGCTCTCTTCGGCGGTCGGACCCGTTTGCTGGTAACGACGATCAGGGCCCTTCAGGAAAAAGGGCCTGTGCCCGCTTCCATGGCGGAGCTCCGGTTGAGCCTCAGGGTTGGGGAGGAGAGGGGGTTCACAGACCTGATATCCGACCTCCGGGAACGGGGGTTCGAAGAGGTGCCGCTGGTGGAATCGGTGGGGCAGTTTGCTATCCGCGGGGGCCTACTGGACGTCTTTTCCTTCGGATCTCCGGACCCCTTCCGGGTGGAGTTCTGGGGGGATGAGATCACGTCCATCCGGGCGTTCGACATCCTGGACCAGCGATCGATCCAGCAACTCGAGTCTACCCACCTTCTTCCTGTAGACTTCCACCAGGGGGTGAAGGGAAAAACCGTCGATCGATCCCTCCTGGAACTCCTGCCCTCCGACGCCCTCTTCTTTCATTGGAGATCGGACGACTGGACGCGAGACCTTGAGCGGACCTGGGCGCATGCTCAGGGGATCCGGGAGGAGCTTCTGGAGCACGGTCAAAGCCCGGAGCCGTTGGATCGGCTATTCCTCTCTCCTGGGGAAACCGCTTCGGCCCTAGGCGCCTTTCCCCGAATCCGGCTCCAGGAAGAAACCACCGGAGCCCTGGATCTCCCAATCCGCCCACCTCCAGCCATCGACCGAGATATGGACCGCCTAAGGACCTTCCTTGTGGAAGGACTGGCGGGGGGCCACGAAACCCTGATCCTCTGCGACAACGACGGGCAGGTTCAACGGTTGGAAGAAATCCTGGGCGAGAAGAAGGTCCCCGCCGGCACCCGTCTCGGAATTGGCGCCGTGGCCGGTGGCTTCACCCTCAAGGGGGCACACCGGGACCTCCGGGTCCTTACCGATCACGAGATTTTCCGGCGATCGAGGAGAATCCGGAGGGGGAGGCAGTTTCGGGGCGCCGCTGCTCTGGAAAGTCTGGCTCAACTGACGCCGGGGGACTTCGTGGTTCACATGGATCACGGAATCGGCGTCTTCCGGGGACTCGAGCATCTGGAGATCGCCGGTGAGGGAATCGAATCTCTGGCCATCGAGTATGCCGGTGGGGAGATGCTCCGGGTTCCGGTTTACCGGGTCGATCTCATTGAAAGGTGGGTTGGGGAATCGGACGACGCCCCTGATCCAAAGATCCACCGAATCGGTGGACGAAAATGGAAAACGCTCAAAAAGAAGACGGAAAAAGCCATCGAAGCCATGACCAGTGAGCTTCTTGAGTTATACGCCAGACGGGAGACCGCGAAGGGCTTCGCCTTCTCCCCGGACACCCGATGGCAGAAGGAGATGGAGTCTTCGTTCCTCTTCGAGGATACGCCCGATCAGAGGAAAGTGACCCTCGAGGTAAAGGATGATATGCAGGTTGAACGCCCCATGGATCGGCTGGTCTGCGGGGACGTGGGTTACGGGAAGACGGAAGTCGCTATAAGGGCGGCCTTTAAAGCCGTTCAGGACGGAAAACAGGTGGCGATCCTCGCCCCCACGACCATCCTCGTGGAACAGCACAGGCGGACTTTCGAGGAGAGACTGGCCGATTATCCGGTAAAGGTGGGTGCTCTCAGCCGCTTTCGCACACCCAAACAGCAGAAAGAACTTCTTGTATCCCTCGCTCAAGGAGAGACCGATGTTATCATCGGCACTCATCGGCTCCTCTCGCCCGATGTCGTGTTCAAGCGCCTTGGGTTGTTGGTTGTGGACGAAGAGCAGCGGTTCGGAGTCCGGCACAAAGAGCGGCTGAAGAGGCTCCGGGCTTCGGTGGACGTCCTCACCCTCACGGCCACGCCCATTCCCAGGACCCTCCACCTATCCCTGACCGGAGTTCGTGACCTCTCTCTCATGCAAACCCCTCCCAGGGATCGCATGCCCATCATCACCCACGTCCTTTCTTGGTCCGATCAGATTCTTGGCGAAGCAATCCACCGGGAGATGGACCGTGGAGGGCAGGCCTTTTTTGTCCACAATCGGGTGGAGTCCATTCACACGGTTGCCGGAAAGATCCGACGCTTGGAGCCGGACGCTTCGGTGGGAGTAGCCCACGGGCAGATGCCACCCCGGGAGCTGGACGGCGTGATGCGGGACTTCGTCAACGGAGCCCTGGATATTCTGGTCTGTACGTCCATCATCGAAAACGGGTTGGACGTACCGAACGCCAACACGTTGATCGTCGATGGCGCCGACCGATTTGGTCTGGCGCAACTGTACCAGATACGAGGCCGTGTGGGGCGATCGGACAGAAGAGCGTACTGTTATCTGGTTGTCCCAGAATCGGTCTCGGATGAGGCGGAGAAGCGCCTTCGGGTCCTGGAGCACTACACAGACCTGGGGAGTGGGTATTCCGTGGCCCTCCGGGATCTGGAGCTGCGCGGATCGGGGAACCTCCTCGGTGCGGACCAGTCGGGTTTTGCTCATGCCGTGGGCCTGGACACGTACCTCCGGCTCCTGCAGAAGACCGTCGATCGCCTCCGAACCGGGCCCGAGGAGACCACCTACCCCGAGCCGGATATCACCCTGTCGGCTTCCGCTTTCCTCCCGGACTCCTACATTTCGGACTCCGGACAGAAGCTCCACCTTTACCGGCGGCTATCGAAGATGAGTACCCCGGGAGAGGTGGAGGAACTTCGAACGGAATTGGTGGACCGTTTTGGTCCCGTTCCCGCCGAGGCCGAGGCCCTTCTGGACGGGTCTACGCTCCGGCTCCTGGCGAGAGGGTTGGGCGTGGAGCGAATCATCTTGAGAGGTCGTGAGGGCCGCGTCAGCTTTTTGGACGGGGTGATCCCATCCCTGTCCCACTTGGACGCACCTTTCCAGGATCGACAGGTGGACGTGGAGGTAAAAAGACTGGATCCTCTCTCGATGGTCCTGAAACAGGAAGGGGCCGAACCCCTGGTCGGCACCCTGAAAGAGGCCTTTATAGTGTTGAGCGAAGCTCAACGCGACGGCTGAGCAAAGCGCAGGAGGAGGCCTGATCCTGGCCAACGTTCCGAGGTGACCTCGGATCAAATACAGGTGAAGGTCCCCTGAGGGTGAAACGCCCAAGGAGAAGAGAATTGATGAAAGCGTGGAGGGCACTGTTTCCGGTACTCGCGCTCGGCTTGGCCGGCTGCGCTGATTCCGGGGCCCCATCCGGGGACGACGTGGTGGCCCGGGCGGCCGGCGTTGAGTTCAAGGCAGAAACCGCAGCCGAAATCCTCGCCCCGCAGCCTCAGCTGCCGGCCGATACGGCGGTGGTCAGGATCTTGGCCGATCTATGGGTCCAATATTTCTTGTTGGCAAAGACATCCTCGGAGGATTCTACCCTCGCCAACCTCGACGTGACCTCGTTGGTTGAACGCCAGATCCAGGGAGAGATGGTGTCAGGCCTTCGCGACCGGGTGATCCAGGTGGACACAGCGGTTTCCGATGTGGAGCTCCGTGCCCGTTTCGAAGCCGAACTTCCAGGGGGCCGCCTACGGGCTCGACACATCCTCCTGCAGTTTCCGGTAGGCGCCAGCCCGGCCCAGGCCGACAGTGTGCGCGCCTTGGCCGAGGAGCTCCGGTCCAGGATCCAGAGTGGCGAGGACTTCGAGGCAATTGCCCGAGACTACAGCCAGGACACCCAAACCGCATCCAACGGGGGAGATCTAGGATCGTTCGGCAGAAACGAGATGTTTCCCCAGTTCGAGGAAGCCGCATTCGCCCTGGATGAGGGCGAGTTGAGCGACGTAGTGGAGACCACCCTTGGGCTCCACCTGATCCGTGTCGACGAGCGTGTCATCCCTGACTTCGAAGAGAGGCGGGACCAGTTCAGGGCCCAACTCCGGAACCGGATCGTCATGGAGGCCGAGTCGGTGTATGTGGCCAACCTGGTCGAAGCCGCCCAAATCGAGGCCGACAGTGCTGGATTCGAATCGGTCAGGCTGCTCGCCGCGGCTCCGGACCTGGCCCTCACCCCCCGGGCCCTGGATCGATCTCTTGTCCGTTACGAAGGCGGAGTCCTCACTCTCGAGGAGTTCCGGGAATGGCTTCTGACCAACCCGGCGGACATGGCTGTCCAGGTCTCGGGTGCCTCCGATGAGCAGCTGAACGGTCTCCTCCACAACTTGACCAGGAGTGAACTCCTGGTGAACGACGCCAAAGCCAAGGGGGTGGAGGTCCCTCAGGATCGAATAGACGCCCTAACGTCCGAAATCCTCGACGGCGTAAAGACTGTTGCCCAAGGCTTGGGATTCTTCGAGATCACCCGGGAGGAAGGGGAGAGCTCCGACGAGGCGGCCGACCGGGTCGTTCGCGGGATCTTGGCGGAGGTGGTCCAGGGAGAGAGGGAGGTGATCCACCTTCAAACCATCGCCTTCACCCTCAAGGAACAATATGGCGCCAGGATCTTCGGGCCAGGGCTCGGTCATGCCGTAACTCGAATCAATGAGCTTCGGCTGCAGCCTACGGAAACCGTCGATCCGACCCTCCCAGAGGCTGCAGGCGACACGGTTACAGCGGACACCTCGGGTGGACAGGGATGAGTCCGGAACCCGGTTTTGGCGGGTGGGTTAGAGGAAATGGCGCTGGGGCGAACGCCCGGCCTATGAACACGGCATTTCGGGGGCAGAGCCCATTTAAGGCCCGGCTCCCGGTGGAGGATTAACAAGGTGCGCAAAGACGTCCAGATCCGGAGGTTCCCGGCATTCGTCGCACTGGGGTTGATGGCGCTTGCCTCCCTGACTCCCGTCGCTTCCGGGCAAGAACGGAGTTTGGTGGATGGGGTCGCAGCGGTGGTAGGCGACTCGGTGATCGCACTTTCCCAGATCCAGGAGAGGGTGTTCGAGATGGAAGCCGGAGGGGCGGACGTCCCCGACCAGGGAACGGATGAATGGCGCCAGTTGCGGCGGGATATCCTGGACCAGATGATCGGCGAACAGCTCATCGTGCAGGCCGCCCTACAGGACACCACTATCTCGGTCGACGACCTCGATATCGAGGACATGGTAACCGATGAGGTCGATTCGAGGATCGCGAGCTTTGGTGGTCAGGACGTCTTTGAGCGGGGTTTGGCTGCCCAGGGAATGACCCTCCCGGCCTATCGAGACTATTTGAGAGGGCAAATCCGCCGCCAAAGCCTTAGCCAGCAGTACATGGCGAAACGGTCGGCCAACCTCAGCTCGGTCATCGTGGAAGAGTCGGAGATCGTCCAGTTCTTCGAGGAACAGCGAGAGCTGACCGGGGAACGGCCTCCACTGATCGTTTTTGCCCAGGTCAACATAGCGCCCACGGCGTCGGACACGGCCCGAGACGCTGCGTTGGCCGAAGCCACGAGGATCCGGGAGTTGGCCGTAGGAGGTGAGGACTTCGGGGAACTTGCAAAGCAGTTCTCTCAGGACGGCTCGGCGGAAAGCGGCGGGGACCTGGGGTGGTTTCGCCGAGGGGTCATGGTTCGGGAATTCGAGGACGCCGCATTCAGCCTGGCGGTCAACGAGATCAGCGAGCCGGTAGAATCCCAGCATGGGTTTCACCTCATCCAGGTGAATCGGCGACGATCCGGGGAAGTCCGTGCCCGGCACATCCTGATCCCGGTTGCTCCCTCGACCACGGATCTGGAGGCATTCAGGCGCATTGGGGTGGAGGTGAAGAACCGGCTGGTTGCGGGGGAGCCCTTCGAGGCCGTAAGGGCGGAGTTCGGAGATCCGGAATCGCCGGACACTCTGACCGTACCCTTCAACCAACTCAGCTCCGATCTCCCACCCGGGTTCGCCGAACCGTTGCTTGGCGCCGAACCTGGACAGATCCTGGATCCGGTGGAATACCAGGCCAGGGGTGAACCCCGAATATCGGTGATACAGGTCTTGGACATTCTCCCTGCCGGGCCCTACTCCCTGGACGACCCGGGCCTTCGGGACCGAATCCGGGCGGAACTCCAGCAGCGGAAGTTCGTGGAAGAGGTCCTGGCCGAGCTCCGTGCAAAAACCTACATCCAGATCCGCATTTAGTGGGAGCAAACCCGGCTATGGGTAAGGCTCCGAGCTCTCGCTCAGTCCATCCAAAACTCGCCGTTACCCTGGGCGACCCGAGAGGTATTGGGCCCGAGGTGGTCCCGAAGGCCTTGGCGACCCTTGCTCCCGACCTACCGGAAGAGTCCGTCCTCGTCCTGGGGCCGGAAGGCAGTGATCCGGCCCTGGCTCCGTACGAGTCGGTGGGGGTTTGGGACGGAACGGAAGCCGGCGCCGGGAAGGTGACCGTGGACGCCATTCGAAAAGGCGTTGACCTCGCCTTGCGGGGCGAGATCGGGGCCATCGTAACCGGCCCCTCCCACAAACCAGCCATTCAAGCAGCGGGGTGGAGGGTACCGGGGCAGACTGAACTGCTCCAACAACTGTCTCGGGTAGAGGCAGTGGGAATGCTTATGTGCGCCGAGCGAACCCGAGTCGGCGGCCCCCTGCGAGTGCTCCTGGCCACCACCCATATCCCCCTGAAGTCCCTTTTTGAGCACCTCACCCCGGACCTCCTGCTCCAACAGGCCCGGCTCCTTTCCTCTGCTCTCAGCGAGGACTGGGGCTTCACGGATCCGAGGATCGGCATCTGCGCGGTGAACCCCCATGCCAGCGACGGAGGTCTCTTCGGCACGGAAGAGGCGGAGCTACTACGTCCCGTGGTGGATCAGCTCAACCGGGAGAACCTCTCGGTGGAAGGCCCACTCCCGGCGGACACCATTTTTCGGCGGGCCCTCGACGGGAAGTTGGACGCGGTGGTCGCACCTTACCACGACGTGGGCATGGCCGCATTCAAGAGCGTTTCTTTCGGAACTGGGGTGAACGTTACCCTGGGCCTACCTTTTATACGGACCTCGCCGGACCACGGAACCGCTTTTGATATCGCCGGAACGGGGAGGGCCGACCCTACTTCCACCCGTGAGGCGATCCTCCTGGCGGCCCGACTCGCACACCAACGCTTTGACACCCAGATTGGCCAGAGGTAGCTTGAAAATACCCGAAGACAAGAGGTTTTCCTCCCCAAAAAACCCGTGATCAAACTCCTAAAAGTCACCAAAGAATTCCCTCGGACAGGGGCCGCCCTGAAGGGCGTGAGCCTTCATGTACCAAAGGGCGCTTTTGTGTTCCTCACTGGACACTCGGGCTCTGGAAAAACCACAACCCTCCGGCTGATCCACATGTCCGATCGGCCAACCGACGGTGAGGTTCGGGTCAGTGGCTTCTCCAGCCTCCGGACGTCCCGACGCGAGGTCTGGAAGGTCAGACGGAGGGTGGGATTCGTATTCCAGGATTTCCGGCTCCTCCCCGGGCGCAACGCCCTCGAGAACGTTGCCTTCGCTCTGGAGGTGACGGGATGCAAAAAACCGGAGATCCGGCCTCGGGCTCAGCGCTTGCTCTCCCAGGTGGGCCTGGCTGTAAAGAGCGGATCCCACGTCCACGAGCTTTCGGGTGGAGAGCAGCAGCGGGTCGCCATCGCCAGGGCTTTGGCCAGCGAACCGCTCGTACTTCTGGCAGACGAACCCACGGGCAACCTGGATGACAGGGCGACCCGGGGGGTCATGGACCTGTTTTGGGAGATCAACGCCATGGGTATGGCGGTGGTCATGGCAACCCATGACCTGGACCTGATTCGAACATACCCGGAGGCCCGGGTCCTCGAGCTCGATCAGGGCCGGCTGGTCTATGATTCCTCCGAAGACGCTGGGAGAGGGTGACATGGCCACCACCATCCGGGAAACAGTGGCGTCTTTGAGGCGATCCCCGCTCCTGGCAGGGCTATCCAGCCTCATGGTGGGGTTGGCTCTCTTCGTGCTGGGGCTGTTTTCACTGGCCGCATATAATCTCCGCCTGGCCCTTGAGACCGTGGAGGAGCGAGTGGAGGTCGTGGCCTACCTCCGAGAAGATCTCAGGCAGGTCGACCTGGATGCGGCCGTAGAGACACTGGAAACCCTCCCGGGCGTGGAGGAAGTTCGATATCTCTCCAAACCCGAGGCTCTGGAGCGGGCCATCCGAGATCTTCCAGAGATCGCGGAAGTATCCACGGACCTGGAGGTCAATCCCTTCCCAGCCTCTCTGGAGGTCCGCTTCCTCCCTGAAGGGCGAACGACCGAAACGGTGGAAGCGGTGGTAGCCTCGGCGGAGTCTCTACCGGCCGTCGAGGACGTCCGCTACGGACAGGAATGGATGGAGCGCCTGTTCTTCCTGCGCCGGATCGGAGGAATTACCTCCCTGATCCTCGGGGCGGCGTTCGCCACGGTGGCCACTCTTATCATCGGGACCGCCATCCGCATCGCCGTGTTCGCCCGACGGGAAGAGATCTATGTGATGCGCCTCGTGGGTGCCCGAGACAGTCTCATCTGGCGGCCGTTCCTGCTGGAAGGCGCGGTGACCGGGCTGGTCGGGGGCCTGCTCGCGACCCTCCTGACCTGGGCTACCCACCAATCCGTCTTCCATTTCCTCTTCGAACTATCCTGGATACCGACGAGCTGGGTCCTCAGCGGCATCGGAATCGGCGTGGTCTTCGGGATCCTGGCCAGCAACCTTGCCGTCCGCAGATACCTCAAGGAGGTCTGAGGGAATGGGACGCCGGCTGGTTCTTCTTCTCGTTGGGGTCGCGTTCCTGGTCCCGGTCCCACCCGCGTCCGGGCAGGACCCAGAACTTCAGCGCCAGATCCAGGAGAGCCAGCGGCGACTGGAGGCCATCCGAGAAGAGCGGAACCGACTCCAAGCCGAGATGGCCCAAATCGCTGGGAGGGTGAGGGACGCCTCCAGCGAGCTCAGAAATATCGAGCAGCAGCTGACGGCGTCCCGATCCGTCCTGGGCGAGCTGGACTTCCAGGCCGAGGCGATTGCGGCTCAGGTACAGGAGACCACCGCGGAACTCCTCAGAACGAGGGAAGAGCTCAGTGAGGACAAGGCTGTCCTGCATAGGCGGGTCCGAGACATCTACAAGCGGGGTCCGCTCCATTCCCTGAAGGTCCTCCTGGGAGCGGATTCCTTCGCCGACCTACTGACCCGATACCGATACCTCCAGCTTATCGCCTCCTACGACCATGCTCTTGTCGATCGTGTGGAGCTGTTGGAAATGGCTCTGGAGGAGCACGGGATCCAGCAACAGGAAAGCCTGGCGGAACTCGGAAGGCTCCGGCAGGCCAAGCTGGGTGAGGTGGCGGAACTACGGTCCGTGGAGCGGGATCGCCAACAAGCCTTGGAACAGGTCCAGAACGAGGAACGCCAGACCCAGGACCGACTGGAACAGCTGGACGCCGACGAGGCTCAGCTCACCACGCTGATCGATGACCTGGAGAGGAGGCGCCTGGAAGAAGAAAGACGGCGTGCCCTGTCCGGCCTGGGTAGGGAGGGTCCCAGCACCCTCTCCGGAACCGACGCCGGCTCCCTGGACTGGCCCGTGGAGGGAGACCTGATCTACCGGTTCGGCCGGGAACAGCGACCCAACGGGACCGTGCTCCGATGGAACGGGATCGGGATTCGGGCCCCCACCGGTACTCCCGTCCAGGCGGTGAGGGCAGGCTCCGTGGTCCTGGCCGGGCCCTTCGAGGGATATGGGCCGACGGTGGTTCTGAGCCACGGTGGAGGCTTCTATACCCTTTACCTGTATCTGGAAGAAATCGGCGTGGTGCAGGGAAGTCAGGTCGAGGCAGGGCAGGTCGTCGGAACCGTGGGTGGGAGCCAAACCCCCGAGGGACCCCATATCGAGTTCCAGATCCGGGCACCCGTTGCCGGCGGCGCTCCCCAAGCCATGGATCCCCTCCAATGGCTGAAAGGCCGGTTCCCTTCCCCATGACCCTCCATAAGCACTGGGGGCATGAATCCCTCCTACAGGCCCTGGCGAGGGCCCGGGCCGAAGAATCCCTCCCTGGAGCCCTGCTGATCCACGGGACCAAGGGTGTGGGGAAACAGCACCTGGCGCTTTGGTTGGCCCGGGCCCTTCTGTGCGAGGCCCCGGGGATGTCAGGCCCATGCGAGGACTGTCACTCCTGTCACCTGGCGGGGAAGCTGGAACACCCGGACCTCCACTGGTACTTCCCTCTCCCCCGACCAAAAAAGGCGAACACTCCCGAGAAGTTGGCCCAGGCCCTGGAGGACGCCCGGGGGGAGGCCCTCGCCGATTTCCGTGCGGACCCCCTCCGGGTGACCTTCGACAGTGAACCAAGGAGCCTATACCTGGCGGCCGCTCGGAGTCTCAGGAAAAAAGCCCAGCGGCGACCTTCCATGGGACCCAGCCAGGTTTTTATCATCGCTGAAGCCGAGTCTCTGGCTCCTCAAGAATCGAGCTCCGAGGCGGCCAACGCCCTGTTGAAACTCCTGGAGGAGCCCCCTTTGGGAACCACTCTGATCCTGACCTCTGCGGAGCCCGGGCGCCTTCTGCCGACCATCCGATCCCGAACCACCCAACTCCACGTCCCACCCCTTTCTTTGGGTGAGGTAACCGATTTCCTGGCCTCCCATGTTGGGTTGGAGAAGGAGGAAGCCTCCCGGATCGGGGCCCTCTCAAAAGGCGCAATCGGCCGGGCCTTGGGGTTCCTCGGCCAGGGAGAAGGAAAGGGACCGTTGGAAGAGATCCGCAGCCATGCCCTGGGGCTTCTGGGCGCCGCCCTGGCCACCGGGCCAGACGCCGCGATCCAAGCAGCCATGGCTTTTAAACCTGTAGGCGCACGAGGCCTCCGGGATCTATTCAACTTCCTGGAGGAGGCCCTGGGGGATCTGGCCCGAACAGCCACCGGGACCCCTCCAGAAGCCGGATACCAAGGGGAAAACGGTTTCCTCCGTGAGATCGTAGAGCGGTGGGGCATCCGGCCCGCTTGGGTCCCCTCGGCCATGGAAAAAGTCGACGAAGCCAGGGTCATGGCGGCTGGGAACGTAAATCCCCAACTCTTGGTTTTTGGACTACTTCACGACCTTAGAAAAGAGCTGACCCGCAGGGAGCCCTCAAGAAAAAACGGCGGAAGCAATGAGTGAATCCCCGAAACCGTTGACCCACCTGGATTCCAGGGGGAATCCCCGAATGGTGGACGTCTCAGGGAAAGAAGGTTCGGTCCGGAAAGCCGTTGCCGAGGGAGCCATCCGCATGGATCCGGAGACCTTCGAGGCCATCCGTGCCGGTGAAACCCCCAAGGGTGAAGTCCTCCAGGTGGCTCGGCTCGCCGGTATCCAGGCGGGGAAACGGACCGGGGAGCTGATTCCCCTTTGTCATCTCCTCCCGGGAACCTCCTTGAAGGTGGAGGTGGAGTTGGACCCGGAGCTCCCAGGAGTGAGGGTTCGTGCGTCGGCCACACTCGCGGGACAAACCGGTGTCGAGATGGAAGCACTGACGGCCTCGGCGGTGGCTCTGCTGACGGTGTACGATATGGCCAAGTCCATGGACCGCGGGATGGTTCTGGAGGGGATTCGGCTGGTCTCGAAGGAAGGAGGCCGTTCCGGCCGATGGATCCGGAATGAGGCGGACGATGGCCTGGACGGGGACCCTCAACCCCCAGGGAGGTAGATCCTCACCTCGTCCCCGGGGTGGATGATGGATGATCGTGAGAGGCTGTTCCATCGAAGCAAGTCGTTCACTCCCACCCTGTGCCGTTGGGCGATCCCCGAAAGGGTGTCCCCGGACCGAACCGTATAGACCACCAACCGCTCCTCCCCCTGGTTATTCGAGCTCTGGCTCGAAGCCCCGGTCCGACCCCTGACCGACGGTGCCTTTGGCACCACCACCCTCTGGCCGATCTGCATTCGGCGGGGTTGGATGGTTGGGTTGGTGGCTCGGAGGTCATCCAGCGGGACTCCATACTGTCGGGCGATGTGAGTGAGGGTTTCTCCGCTCCTGACGAAGTGTTCCAAAAAAGTCACCCGTTCCTCAGGGGGAATGAGGGCATAGGCCTCGGCGAAGCGGGCCCCGTATCCCGGGGGAACCCGGAGAGCGGTCTGGACACCGGCCGGGGTCAGCCCCCGCAATAGCTGGGGATTAAGCTCCTCCAGGATCTCCTGCTCCACTCCGCTGGCCCGGGCGATTACGTCCAGGGACGTCGCGTCGGGGACCACAATTTCCTCGAAGCCAAGAGGGGCGTCCTTGATCACATCTGGAAACCCAAAAGCCGTAGGATCGGAGCCGATCCGGGCGGCGGCCAGGAACCGGGGAACGAAGTTCCTCGTTTCCCTCGGCAGCTGTTGAAGGATCTCCATAAAGATTCCGTCGTGGGTGATTTCGGACTGATTGTACCGGTGGAGGATTCGGTCCAGACGTCCCGGGCCCCCGTTATAAGCGGCGAGGGCGAGAAACCAGGACCCGAATTGATCGTGGAGGTAGGTCAGGTACTCCAAAGCAAGGGGGGTGGAGAGGTAGGGATCTCTCCTCTCGTCGATGAGGCGATCCACTTTTAGGCCCATGCCACGGGCCGTCGGGGGCATAAACTGCCAAAGACCGGCCGCCCCTACCCAACTGACGGCTCGCGGATTGTACCAACTCTCGACGATGGGTAGATAGGCCAGGCTTGCTGGCAGCCCGCCTGCCCTGATGTGCTCTTCGACCATGGGCTCATAGCGGCCCATCCTGCTCAAGGTGCTCTCGAACGCCGAGGCTTCTCGGCCTTGGAACGACACGATCCACTCCTGGACCTTTTCCTCCATTTCCTCGGTCCGGGCCCAGGGGGAGTCCAGGATGGGATCGATGTCCCGGGGCTCTGCCAAGGGGGCTGACCTGACCGGAGTACGGGCCGGGTCTTCCACCGGCACCCGAACCGGCGTTTCGGTGGGGGTTTCCGGGGCGGGCTCCCCTGCAGGGTGGGCCGCCGGGCCCGGTCCGGATGACGGCTGAACACCCACCAGACTCCCGCAGCCCGTCAGAGAAGCGGTAAGCAGAATACCGAAGAAGGCCCCTCCCCACCTTGGTCGGGTCCGACGGCCCACGGCGAGTGACGGCCTTTGGCGGATCATGCTCCTCCGGTCCCGGAAGAACGAGTCCAACCTCCAGCCTGCGGACGGAGGCGAGGGTTTGTTAGAGGGTATAATTGGGCGCTTCCCTCGTGATGGTCACGTCATGGGGATGGGACTCCCGAAGCCCACCCGAGGTGATCTGGAAGAAACGGGCCTTCTCCCGGAGTTCCGCCAGATCGGCGGCTCCACAGTACCCCATCCCACTCCGGATTCCGCCGACCAGTTGGAAAACCGTATCGGCCAGAGGGCCCTTATAGGGAACTCGGGCTTCGATTCCCTCCGGTACCAGTTTTTTCGCGCCGGCGTCAGGATCCTGGAAGTACCGATCGGCCGATCCTTCCTCCATGGCGGAAAGGGATCCCATTCCCCGAACGACTTTAAAACGCCGCCCTTCCAGCAGGAAGCTTTCACCGGGGGACTCGTCTGTCCCCGCAAACATGGACCCCATCATGACCGAACGGGCACCGGCCGCCAGAGCTTTGACGATGTCCCCCGAGTACCGGACCCCACCGTCAGCGATTACGGGGATTTGTCCGTCCACCCCTCGAACCGCTTCTTGGATGGCGGTGAACTGAGGCACGCCGACGCCGGTTACGACCCGCGTGGTGCAGATCGATCCTGGTCCCACACCCACCTTCACCGCATCGGCCCCTCGGTCGCCAAGGGCTTTGGCGCCGTCGGCCGTGGCAACATTCCCGGCTATCAGTTCGACTTCCGGAATGGCCTCCCGGACCCGAGCCACGGCCTTGAGCACTCCCTCGGAGTGCCCGTGAGCCGTGTCGATGACCAGGACATCCACCCCGGCCTGGACCAGGGCTTTTGCCCGGTCGAGGTCTGTCACGCCGGCGCCCACGGCGGCTCCCACCCTAAGCCGCCCGTGCTCATCCTTACAGGCGTCCGGAAATTGTCGGCGCTTGAAAATGTCTTTGACGGTAATAAGGCCCTTCAAGTTCCCGTCGTCGTCCACCACGGGGAGCTTCTCGATCCGGTGTTCATGGAGGAGCCGCTCGGCTTCATCGAGAGTCGTCCCCACGGGGACGGTAACCAAACCCTGGGCGGTCATCACCTCTCTTATGGGTTGATCCAGGTCGTTCTCGAACTGTAGGTCACGGTTTGTGACGATTCCCACCAGGTGGCCACCGTTCTGGACAATGGGCACACCCGAGATATGGTACTGTGCCATTAGGGCGTGAGCTTCCCGAAGCGTATGATCCGGGCCGAGGGTGATGGGGTCCAAAATCATGCCGCTTTCCGATCGCTTCACCCGATCCACTTCGGCCAACTGGCGATCGATGGGCATGTTCTTGTGGATGATCCCCAGCCCCCCCTCCCTGGCCATGGCTATGGCCATCTGGGACTCGGTCACGGTGTCCATTGCCGCAGAGACCAGCGGGATTTGAAGCGGGATATTCTCGGTCAGGCTCGATCCGAGAGAGGTTTCACGGGGGTGGACCAATGAGTGGCCCGGAACCAGCAACACGTCATCGAAGGTGAGGCCTTCTCCCAGAATCCTCTCGTTGCCTTCCACTACCTCGGCCATTGTGGCTCTCTCCCTCGGTTCAAGAACAGCAATTCGTGGTCGTGAGTGGTTCGGAAGGTCGATGAAAATAACCGCCCGCTGTCACCAGGCATTCCTCGGGAATGCCTCGACGAGCGGGCGGGAAGCCATTGATGCTCCACAAGCCTTCTCATGGGCCATGATATTCATGGCCTCGGAACGGTGTCAACCCGATACCGGATCCCCTCGCTAACCCTTTTTTTGACCGCCGTAACCGCCGGCGGAGCCGGGGCCTTTCTTACCGCCAGACGACCCGGTCTTTCCCCCGCCCTTCTTTCCGGAAGAAGACCCGCTCGTTTTGGTCTTTCCCTCAGGAGGCTCGTTCAGATCACCGATGAACTCCTTGCCCAAGTTGGCGACGTTGGAGAGAACCTTGTCCGCAGCGGAGATAAGCTGGAAGGCCTCTCGGAGGCTCGCTGGGCTGACGGTTCTCCGTCGCAGCTGATCCTCCAGTTTTTCGGCGAAGCTTTGGAGAGCCGTCGTATCGGACTTGATATCGGGCGCATACTTGGACTCGAGAAACTCGATATAGTCCAGGACCTGGTAGACCTGGTCTTCCGGCAGGCTTTCCAGCTTCCGGAGAACGCGCGTTCGGAGCACGTCATGCATGGCCTAGACTCCTGAGGGAATCTTTGGGATTCCTGGTACGGCAGAAGAGATAACCCCTAACGATAACACCTCTCCCCGAACGGCCGGGAGTGTTTCAAACGGGTCTCTCGGGCGTACCTTTGGCGTAGGAGGGCGTACCGCCGACTTACGTGCCCAGGAATTTATGACAGCTCACGAACCGAACACGGCAGCCTCATCGGACCGTACCGATGATCAATCCTGGAAGGCTCTGGCCATCTCAACGGGGGCCTGCGCTTTTTTTGGTATCCTCGGAGCCGTCGCGGGTGCGTTCGCTGGGGATTCCGGGATGGGGTTGGCCTTCTTTGCCCTGGCGTACCTGGCAGGAGGCTGGGAAGCGGCCTGGGAGGCTCTCAGGGCCCTGAGGAGAGCCCAGTTGGAGGTAGACCTCCTCATGGTGGTGGCGGCGGTTGGAGCGGCAATCCTGGGCCATTGGGCTGAGGGAGTGGTCCTCCTGTTCTTGTTCTCACTGGGGAACACCCTCGAGACCTTCGCTTTCGGCAGGACCCGGAGGTCCATCCGGGCCCTGATGGACCTCCGCCCCGAATCCGCCCAACGCCTGAGCGATGGTACGGAGGCCCAGGTGGGGATCGAAACCCTGACGCCGGGAGACATGATCCGGGTGAGACCTGGCGACCGGATCCCCTTGGACGGAGAGGTACTGGCCGGCGAATCCCCGGTGGACGAATCCACCCTCACGGGAGAAGCTGTGCCCGTCCGAAAGCGGGTCGGTGACGACGTGTTCGCCGGCACATTGAACGGTTCCGGGACACTGGACCTCAGAGTGACCCGGTTGGCCAGTGACACGACCCTCGCCCGTGTCATCAGGATGGTGGAGGAAGCAAGAGAGGCAAAGGCCCCGGCTCAAAGCTGGATCGAGAGGACGGAGAGCAAATACGCCGGAGCGGTACTTCTTGGGGCTGTGGTTGCCGTGGTTTTCCCCATGGCGTTCCTCAGTTGGCCATTCGAACAGTCCTTCTACCGGGCAATGACACTGTTGGTCGTGGCCTCCCCGTGCGCCCTGGTGATTTCCATCCCGGCCACCATCGTCTCGGCAGTGTCGAACGGTGCCCGGAACGGAATCCTCTTCAAAGGCGGCGCACATCTGGACGCCCTGGCGGGTGTGAGGGTGGCTGCATTCGACAAGACCGGCACCCTCACGCAAGGCCGACCCGAAGTGGCCGGTTTTTTTCACCTCCTCAAAGGGGAGGAGCCCGGTGAGGTCCTCGTGAGCCCGGAGGTGGCGGAAATCATGACCCGTCTTCCGGCCCGGGTGTGCCCGGTAATGGAAACCGATGGTGGGCCCCGAGGGCACTGCCCCGGGCTCACGCCGGAGGACGAAGACTTTTTGAGACTCGTGGCGGGCCTGGAATCCAGGAGCGAGCACCACGTGGCGCAAGCCATCCTTCGGGCAGTGGAAGCCCTGGGCCTGACGATCTCCGGGCCCCGAAGCTTCGAGTCCTTTCCCGGCCTGGGCGTCGCGGGGACGGTGGAAGGGATCTCCCTCCTCGTTGGGCGAAAGGAGTGGGTGGAGGAGAGGACCGGGAAGACCGTACCACCCCTGTTTCTCCGGTGGTCGGAAGAAGGGGGTCGGGAGACGGCGTCTCCCATCTTCGTGGCGGCGGACGGAGTCCACGTAGGTATCCTGGTCATCGCCGATCAGCCGAGGGTCGGAGCCAAGGAAGCTCTCGAAGCCCTTCGGGAAGGGGGTGTGGGAGAACTCGCCATGATCACCGGTGACGAAGCTCGCACGGCCGACGCCATCGCCCGCAGGTTGGGAATCGACCGTGTCCATTCCAAGCTGCTGCCCGAGGAGAAATCCCGGATCCTGGGAGAGATTCGAGAGGAATATGGTCCGATTGCCATGGTGGGAGACGGTGTGAACGATGCCCCCGCCCTGGCTACGGCGGACGTGGGCATCGCCCTTGGGGCAGCCGGAACCGACGTGGCTCTGGAGACTGCCGACGTAGTCGTGATGGGGGATGACCTGGCAGGGGTCCCCTATGCCCGCTCCCTATCCGTTCGGGCCAGAAGGATCGTGGTTCAGAACTTGGTGTTTTCGAGCGGTGTTATCGTGACCCTCGTTGTCCTGGCCATTCTGGGTGCGGTGAGTCTCCCAGCGGGAGTGGTGGGGCATGAGGGGAGTACTATCGTAGTCATTTTGAACGGCCTACGCCTCCTCCGCGGCCAGAAGCGGGGCTAGTTCTTCTGACCCCAGGATCCCCCTGAATGCCCCCGCGGTGCTTTCTGCCAGGGCCACGACCGCCGAATGGCCCGCCTGGAGGGCCGAAGGAGGGAGATAGAGTTTGAAGCGAAACTCCGTATCCGAGTCGGCCGGGTCACCGGTCAGCCTAGGGAGGCGGTACCGGAGGGTCAAAGGGGTCCGGTAACCGCTGGGAAGAGCCTCTTGGGCCACGGCAGCCAGGTGTGACAGTGTCTGTTCAGGGTCCCTGACCTTTGCCAACTCCGGCCCGTCAACCACCAGAGCCAGGTTCCCCTTCAGGCCCCGGGTGGTTTCGTCCAAGAAGACGTCGATGCTCACCCACTCCGGTACGCCTTCAGCGTGGAAAAAAAGGTAGGCGCTCCGAGAGGAATCCCCCGCCCACCTCCCTTCAAACTCATAGCTGGTTGTCTTTTGAAGGCCGGAAAGGGCCCACCCGTCTGCTTCGAGGCCCTCTCGTACAGCCTCCAATAGGGGTTCGAGGGTAAGCAGTGGCTCAGAAGCAGGCATGGCTATTAAGAATCAATATTGACAAGGACTCTTCCCCGAATAGCTTTCGGGAGCCCCTGAAACATACCCATTGAAGCATGTTCGGAGCCCCCTTTTTTGTCCATGAATACGTCGCCTGAAGCTGCCAACGCCCGACTGAGAAAGGCACTCGAAGAAACAGGCCAGAGGTTCACGGAGCAGCGTGCCGCAGTCTACCGGTTTCTCTCCGGGACCACCACCCATCCCAACGCTGACGAGGTCTTTCAAAAGGTGAGGACCGAAGTCCCTGGAATCTCCCTCGCCACCGTCTACAAGAGCCTGGAAACCCTTGTGAATTGTGGTTTGGCGACGAAGCTGACGTATAGTGACGGGTCCGCCCGCTACGATGCCAGGGTTGATCCCCACCATCACGCCAAATGTGTTTCCTGCGGTGGGGTCATGGATATCCCCGGGCAATTGAGGGAGAACCACCTCAAAAGCCTCACCAGGGGGTTGGACGGATTCTCCGTCCTGGGCTATCGTTTGGAGTTGACCGGGTTCTGTGGATCCTGCAGTCCCCATCAGACCGTCGAAAACTCAGCCGGCCCGATGAACTGATCTCGGTTGCGGGGCGGCCCCTAGGCCAAAAGTAAGGAGCCGCCTCTTCCAGCCATGGCAGACCTGAGAAGAATCCGCCCCGCTTTTCTGATCAGCGTGCTTTTGGCCCTCCTGACAATTCCGGAGGGAACCGGATCTGCCAAAAACCCGGGACCACAACTCGCCGCATCCGCCGTCCCGCCAGGTGAAACACCCAGCTACGAGACTCACCCCGAGATCCAGGAGCTCCAGAGGGATCTGGAAGGGATCCTCACCTCCACCGGGAACCGGAGGGGACGATGGGCCGTTTTGGCGGTGTCTCTCGATAGGCACGACACCCTGCTGGCCATGAACCCTCGGGAGCGCATGGTTCCAGCCTCCAACATGAAGGTCCTCTCGACTGCCGCCGCCCTTCACTACCTCGGCCCGGATTTCAGGTACAGGACCTTCTTGATGGCTGACGGCCGGGTCGAGGGCGGCGTCCTCGACGGGGATCTGGTGCTGTACGGCACTGGGGACCCGAGCCTTTCGGAGCGCTTCTTCCCCTCCGAAACGGCGCCCCTGGACAGCCTCGCAGAGGCGGTTTTGGCCGAAGGGGTGAGAGAAGTACGGGGGAACCTGGTGGTGGACGGCAGCTTCTTCCACGGCCCCGACCGTCATCCCCGATGGGATCCCGAGGACCTCAACGACGCTTTCGCCGCTCCCGTTTCCGCGGTGTCTCTGGCCGAGAACCTTGTCACGGTGAGGGTTGAAGCTGGAAGCTGGCTGGGTGCCCAGCCGTCGATTCACACCATCCCGAGCCAGGCCGGAATCCCCCTCAGCAACATTGCACGGACGGTTGCCTCAGGG
>JANQDZ010000045.1 GCA_028278645.1 Longimicrobiales bacterium
ATCGGAAAGGGAATCGCCATTCCTCACTGCCGGTCATTGGTGGTGAACCGCCTCCGACTCGCCTACGGGCGAAAACCCGCGGGGGTGGACTTCAAGGCCATCGACGGGAATCCGGTCTTCAACTTTTTCTTGATCGTGGCCCCTCCGTTGGAGGTTTCGAACCAATACCTCCCGGTCCTAGGAAAGATTGCCCAATTCGCAAAAGATCCGGAGGTGCCGGAGGAGCTGAAAGGTCTAACGACCCCCGAGGAATTCCTGAAACTGCTTGAAGAAAAAGCACAATAATTCATGAACCCTCAGCTCATGCTCCTTCTGGAGATTCAGGACCTACATCTCCAGAAAACGGCCCTGTTGGAAGAACCGGGCTTTGACTCGGTTCAGGAAAAACACTTCAATATCGATCCGAAGAGTGCCGCAGAGGCTCTCGACCAGAAGATTGAAGAGTTGAAGCAGGGCCTGGACCCTGCGATTCAGCTCCGTTGTGAGCGGGGATTCCCCGCCCTTGGGCGGATGGTAGTTCCCGTGATCGGCGGTGTATGCTACGGCTGCTTTGTCTCCATCCCAACATCCAGGGTTGGTGACGGGAGCCAAAGCGTCGAGATCTGCGAGAGCTGTGGCCGGTTCATCTATACTCCGACCTGACGCGGCCTAACACTAAGAAGAAAAAAGAGATAGGGGCGCCTAGCAAGAAGCGCCCCTATCTCTTTCGTGTCTCTTGGTTCTCCTCCGACTCAGGGCCGGAGGAATGAAGGTCACTTGGTGACGTACATCCTCTGGAACTGAGTCTTTCCATTCACCGTGAGTTGTACAAAGTACACTCCCGACGCGACCTGCCTTCCGCGTTCATCCCGTCCGTCCCAGTAAGCCTCGAACCTTCCAGGGAATGGGTATTCCAGGTCCAAGACCCGGACTCCTTCCCCGTTGGGGTGGTTCAATGCAGTGGGTGCGGTGATGAATTGCTGCAGAACATTAAATATCCGAACTGAAACCACCACGGGTTTCCCATCGACAAAAAGATCCTCGAAGAGTACGAACGGGATCTTCGTCTCTGGATTGAACGGGTTCGGGTAGTTCTGCTCCAGGATAAACCCGGAATCCTGCTTTCCATCTGACCCCACCTCCTGGGCGGAGGCCGAGTTTGTGAGGCCGAGAATGGAGAGGAGGAGGAAGAGAACGCAACTATGGCGTCTCATTCAAACCTCCGCACAGTCTGCTGTGCTGTAGCTGTGGAACGATAGCCCTCCAAGATCAAGGGTTGCGAAAACCTACTACCTCATCACCATACTACTTACCTTGGTTTCCAATTGCAAGCAGGAAATCTTCAACTGTTTCCTACCATATCTCCTACTGTTTCGCGCCGGCTGTGGTTCCCCATCCCGCTGGGAGGGAGCCAGCGACGTCTCGGCTATCCCCGATCCGGGTGGTGACCCCAACGAGGTCGAAGTGCCTGAGTATGGGGAGAAGGTGCCGACGGGTGATCGGGAGGACCTCCCGGAAGTCTGCTGGTCCGAGGTTTTGCTTGCCCCCCAGGGCGCTGATCACAGCCGCCGCGGCTGAATGAATGGACTCTTTGTCGAAGAAAAATTCCCCGTCCAGATTGATGAGATCCCCTTGGTTTTCCATCAATCGGAGGATGTTTTCCACGTCCTCCTCCTGACCCAGGGTTTCCTCCAACTCCTTCAGGTTCGGAGGTGCCAGGCCAGCGTCGGCGAGGAGTGCTCGGAGAGAACCCCTGACCTCCTTCTGCCGAGGTGAGAGGGTGGGTCGGAACGTCCCGAGAGCGGCCATACCTCCACGGACTACCACTTCACTGACGGAGACCAGGTCCTGTATTAGAGCCTCCGCTACCTTTTGCCCGGAGTTGCCCGGGACGACTTGCCGGAGTTCTTCCAGGGGCATCCCCGGCCGAAGGGGGTGTTGTTCGTGATAGCCCGATAGGCTCGAGACGAGGACCTCCCTCCCCTGTCGCCAAACTCGGTCGGAGAAGAACCGCTCGTCCACCTCCGCGAGCTGGTGGCTCTTTTCGAGTTCCCGGACGACATCCTTCAGGCCGGTGGGGGAGAGGCCTGTTCTTTGGTGAACCTTTTCTTTTGGCACCCCGTCCCAACCGGCCATTTCCAGAAGTGCCGACAGATTCCTTTTTTCGGAATCGCTGATTCGCCCTTCCAGGAGTTCTCCCTCGCCTGGGTGAAGCCTCCCCCGCTTGCGGGGATGTACCTCCGCTACTTGCCCACCCCCGATGGTCGTGACGGGGGAATACGACCGGATGACGAGGAAATCACGCACCCTGGCAAGCACGGGTTCTTCGAGCCGTAGCTGAACCCATCCGTGGTTTCCCCCGGTGATGCGCTCAGCTTCGAAGACCGCCGCTCTTGCCAGGACTTCGGCGGTCCCCAGGTGAACCCTGACCCGTTGGCCCTGCTCCAGCTCCCAGCCGGTATCGGGGAGCATGGACAGGCAACAGGTCAACATCCAGGAAGCCTCCCACCCGGGAGCCTGAACGACACATTGGCCCCTATGGATCTCATGGTGATCCAGTTTGCTTCCGGTCAGCCCTACGGCGGCCCTGGCTCCTGCCCGGGCTTCGGACACCTCTTCTCCGTGGACCTGGACCGACCGAACACGACCCTCCTTTTCCCCGGGAAGGACCAATACCCGGGCCCCTTCAACCAACCGGCCCGACCAAAGGGTCCCGGTCACGACCGTCCCAGCACCCCTGATCGTGAAGACCCGGTCGACGGGGAGACGGACTACATCGTCCGAGCCCTTCTCGTGAGCCTGAAGGCCCAGCTCCGCCAGGGCTTCCCCGAGTTCGGGCAAACCTTCGCCGGAGAGAGACGAAACAGGAATAATGGGAGCCTCATCATAGGGGGTGTCCGAGAGCAACAATTGAACGTCCTCTCGGACCAGCTCCATCCAATCGGGCTCCACGAGGTCGGACTTCGTCACGGCCACGGCAAGGCGCGGCACCCTGAGCAGGCGAACGATCGACAAGTGTTCCCTGGTTTGGGGCATCACACCCTCGTCGGCGGCGACAACCAGGAGGACGAGGTCCATTCCTGTGGCTCCCGCCACCATGTTCCTGATGAACCCCTCGTGGCCCGGGACATCCACAACCCCGAATAGGATATCCTCCCGGGGCTGGTACTCGGCGAACCCAAGATCGACTGTGATCCCCCTCTCCTTCTCCTCTTTGAGGCGATCGGTATCCACCCCGGTCAGCGCCTTCACCAACGCGGTTTTCCCGTGATCGATGTGTCCGGCAGTTCCGAGGATCAGCCTACGCATATTCCCTCGCTATCAGATCTCCCAACACGGCCATGGAACGAAGGGGAGTCCCACCGGAGATATGGTAGGTGACGAAGTCGCTGGCTAGGCGAAGGTGGACCAAAGGCTTCACCAGAACCTCCGGCGGTGTTCCCTCCAACAAAGAGCCCAGCTGTTCCCTAGCCAGGGGGCCTATACGGGGACCTTGGGTGGCGGCCTGACAAGAATCGCACCTGAGGCCGCCGGCTCCGAAGTCGAATCGGCCCAGTTCGTCGTCCTCGAAGCTTCGCCCACACTGAACACATTGGTGGATCAACGGCCCGAAGCCCAACCCCTGGATCAGCGACCAAAGATGCCCAAGAAGAGAGGGGAGCAAACTGGTGTGGTTGGCCTCTTCCACGCGGTCCAGACCGCGGCCCAGGTTCTCGAATAGGGCGGGGTTCCCTTCCCCCTCGCCGTGTCGGAGCAACAACTCGCCGAGGACCGAGGCAGCTGCCAATCGGGCTGGATCAGCTCCCAGGCCGGGCCGGGTTTTTGTCGTCGAGAACTCCCGGAAGGTCTGTAGATCTCGGTTCTCCCGAAATTGCACGTTCAGGATCCCTTCGGAGAAGGTCCTCAAGGGGCCGCCCCGGCGGCCGCCCGACTTCCGTACGCCCTTTGCCATGGCCCCTACCACCCCATGGGACTCGGAGTAGAACCTCAGGATCTGGCTGGTCTCGCTGAATGGGTAGGAGCGGAGGAGGATCGCGGAGGTGGAGAGGGAGGCCAAGGCTCGACAGGTCTCAGGAGAGTCGTTTCAGCTTCGTGAGAAGGCTGTCCCGGGCAGTCCGGTACTCCTGTCGCTGTTTCTCGGACGGAAGTTCGAGAGCATCGAACGCTTGGTCCAGCTCGGCGATCCGGAGCAGGACTCGATCCCTTTCGGTTCCTCCCACGGCTGGGCCGGGGACATCCGCTTCTTTTCGGGCCCGGAGCCGATAGGCCGCCACCCCTGCGGCTCCCAGAAGGCCGGCCATGAGCAAACCCAGCCACTCGGCCGGGAGAGACCAGGGCTCAGGGGCAATTTCACTGCGGACCTCCGCGTTCACCAGACTGTCTCCAGCGTAACGCCGGAATGCGTTCCCCGGCTCCAACTCCACAGGATCCGAAAGCTGGAGGGGATAAAACTCGGCAGGGGGGGCCGGCTCCTGAACGAGAACCTCCATCCGATCGGTCTCACCCGGCATTGGGACGACGAAGTCATCCTCCGCAATCCGATAGCGTACCATCAGGTATCGGTCCCCAGGTGGAAGAGGAGAGTAGACAGTCAACTCCCCTTCTTCGAGTCGGACCACGTCAGGGGCCATGTCGGCCTGACCTACCTGGAAGTCCGTCACTGAGGCCGGAAGCGGATAGCGCCAAACGATCCCTTCATCCGGCGAATACAGCGTGTGGGTGCCATCGTTGCGGAGCTCAAATACGTCGGTTGCCATCCAGCCGGCTTCGATCTTTTCGAGGAAGATGTTCCGTGCCGACAGCGGGAGTGTAGCTCCACCCGGAGGGGCAGACACGGTGTCGAAGGCCTGGATCAGGTAAAGGCTATCAAGCTGGAAGGCCTCGGTCACCGCTGGCCCAAAGTAGAGCAGCCCACCGTATTCCACCGATGCGAAGAAGATCTCCGGTCGGGAGGCGTGATCGGGTACGTGAGGAAGGGGGAGAACGAAAGAACCATCGGCTGCCACGCTGACGCTGTCGATCTCTCCAGACGCATCCTCAGAAACCTGGTGTAGGACGACAGTCCCCACGGCCATCGGTTCCGTACCGACTCGAACCTCCCCGCGGATTTCAGCTTGGACCTCTTGCTGGGCGCAAAGAGGATCGGAGAGGAACAAAAGGGAGGGTAGGATTAGGAGAAGAACACTCCCCAGCTCGGCTTGGGAGGGGCGCATTGGGTTCTCAGGGCGTGAAACGGCCGAAATCTTCCGGGTTCAACTTCCTCAGATACTCCTTTAAATCCTCGGCTTTGATCTCGGGCTGGTCGGTGTCCAGGAAGGAGTCGGAATCGGGGGTGACAGACTCCTCCTCTGCGATCTCGATCGTCGCCTGTTCGAGAAGAGCTTCCTCGGCAAAAATTTTGGCCTGCATCCGGAGGGCGACAGCGATGGAGTCCGAAGGCCGGGCGTCTACCGAGATTACCGCTCCATTCCGCCGGATAATCATCTCAGCGAAATAGGTATTCTCAACAACCTCGGTGATGATGACCCGTTCCAGGGAACCGCCGAGGCCTCCCAGGACGGACACCAGGAGGTCATGGGTAAGGGGTCTGGAGAAGCTCCAATCGGCCAGCTGCATCGCGATTGAGCTCGCCTCCCCTGGACCGATCCAGATCGGGAGGACACGGGGGCCGTTGCGCTCCTCCAGGATCACTACTGGGTTGTTGTTTGCGCGATCCAAACCAAGGCTCTGAACTCTGACTTCTACCAGCACGATGCCTTCCTCTTGGGGCTCCAAAGCCATTCAAGACCCTGTGTCCAGGGCGACCGAGTCATCCGGAGAACAGATGCCCTAACAAAGCAGTACTCCAAAGCGGGCGGCGGGTTCGCCGGCCCGCCGCCTCAGAGCGCAAGGCGTTTCTGAATTTCGTCGACCCGGTCCGTCTTTTCCCAGTTGAAAAGATGGGCTTCCCAACCATCCTCCCCCCCTCCCCGGAGAATCTCGGGTTCCCGTCCAAAATGCCCGTACGCCGCCGTCGGGAAAAAGACGGGGGCTTCCAAGCCGAGGTCCTCCGTGATGGCCCGGGGCCGGAAGTCGAAAACTTCCTGAACAATGGCTGCCAGGTCGTCATCCGGACGGACACCCGTGCCGAAGGTGTCGACGTAAACCGCCACGGGTACGGCGACGCCGATGGCGTATGCGATCTGGAGCTCGAACCTCCTTGCTGCCCCGGCGGCCACCATGTTTTTTGCGGCCCAACGCGCCGCATAAGCTCCGGACCGGTCGACCTTGGTAGCATCCTTTCCGCTGAAGGCTCCGCCACCGTGCCGCCCGACGCCCCCATAGGTGTCCACCATGATCTTCCGCCCCGTCAGGCCCGCATCCCCGTGGGGACCCCCAGTGACGAACCGCCCGGTGGGATTGATATGGAAGGTGCAGGCGTCGGGGTCGAGAAACTCGGAGGGGACGGAAGGCAGGATCGCCTTCTGGACGAGCTGCTCCTTCAGATCCTCCAACTCGATATCAGGATCGTGCTGTACGCTCAAGACCACAGTGTCGATCCGGACAGGCAGGTCCCCGTCGTACAACATCGATACCTGTGCCTTCCCGTCCGGCCTGATCCACGCCAAATCGCCCGACTTCCGGAGAGAGGACACACGATGAGTCAGGGCGTGGGCCAATGTGATGGGCGCCGGCATGAAAGAAGGGGTTTCATCCGTCGCGTACCCGTACATCATCCCTTGGTCCCCTGCCCCCCCGGTATCCACACCTATGGCGATGTCCAGAGCTTGCTGGTCAATGGTGGTCAGGACAGCACAAGTGTTCCCGTCGATGCCGAAGTCCGGGTGAGTGTAACCTATGTGTTTGAGGGTGCCCCTTACGATCTCTGGGATCTCCACGTAGGCGTTGGTGGTGATCTCCCCGGCGACCAGCGCCATGCCGGTGGTGACCAGAACCTCTGCCGCCACCCGGGCTTTCGGATCCTGAACGAGGATGTTGTCGAGGATGGAGTCGGAGATCTGGTCCGCTATCTTGTCGGGATGACCCTCGGTCACGGATTCGGAGGTAAAGAGTCGAAGGCTCACGGCCAGCTCTTTTGTTCAGGGTGATGGTGGGCCGCCGGCAAATCTGCCAGCGGCTCCGAGGGGGCGCTACCCCCCGGAATTCGGAACGTTCAGGCTCCATCGGCCCGAGAAGGCGGACAAATCGATGCTTTCCCCGACCCCTTCCACGAGGTGGGTGGTCACCTCCCGGCTTGTCGGGGCGGCCAGAGCCTTGGCCGCCGCGGTTCGGGCGTCCTCGATGCGGAAGCCTCTGATGACCTTCTTGATCTCAGGTAGCGAAGGCCACGCCACGGATAGGGAGTGGATGTCCAACCCCAGGAGGAGGAAGGAACCGAGGGGGTTCGCCGCCAGCTCCCCGCAGACGCTGACCTCGATCCCAGCGGCTCGGGCGACCCGCGAAACCTGGTGCAGCTGTCGCACCACGGCGGGGTGGAATGGATTGAACAAGGGGGCCAGCCGAGTGTTGTTCCGGTCTACCGCAAGAGTGTACTGGACCAGGTCGTTGGTCCCGATGGAGAAGAAATCGGCATGCCGGGCCAACTCCACCGCGTCCAGGGCCGCAGCAGGGGTTTCGATCAACAGCCCGAGCTTATAGCCGGGATTGAACGGGAGTCCCTCTTCAGTGAGGCGATCCTCTTCCTCTTTTAAGAGGGCACGCACCTGGAGAACCTCGTCCACATCGTTGACCAGGGGGAGCATGATTCGGACGTCCCCATGAGCGGTCGCTCGTAACAGAGCGCGCAGCTGTGGGCGGAATAGCTCGGGCTGGTCCAGGCAGACTCTGATCGCCCTCCAACCCAGGAATGGGTTCGATTCCCTGGGCATATGGAGAAACATGGGGAACTTGTCTCCACCCACGTCGAAGGTCCGGATCATGACGGCTGAGTCCGGGAAGGTTTCCGCTACGTGGCGGTAAGCCTCGTACTGTTCCTCCTCCCCCGGCAGCTCCGACCGACCTACAACCAAAAATTCCGTTCGATACAGGCCCACGCCGTGGGCGCCGTGGCTCTGGGCATGGCCCGCCTCCCAGGGAAGGTCCAGGTTGGCCCTCAGGGCTATGGGCTGCCCGTCCTTTGTGACGGGGTCCAGCTTGACGATCTCGGTGATCTCTTCCTCCCACTCCCGGATCTGTACTTCCCTGCCCCTGAAGATCTTCCACTCCCGCTCGGTCGGGTTGAGTACCACGCGCCCGATGCGGCCGTCCAGGATGGCCTCCTGGCCATCCCGGGCCAGGTTAGTGATGTCGCCCAAGCCAACAACGGCCGGCATAGAGAGGGATCGGGCCAGAATCACCCAGTGCGAGGTCCGCGTGCCTTGGTCCGTGGCCACCCCCCGGATCTTCTCCGGATCGAACTGAACGGCGAGGCTAGGAGTGAGGTTCTTCGCGACAAGGATGATGGGTTCATCGACGTCCGTGGGATCGAAAAGGAACGGGAGGTCCATGACCCGCCTTAGCACCCGGGCATGAAGGTCCTCCAGATCGTTGATCCGATCCAGCACCATGGGTTGGTTGGTCCGCTCCCACATGGCTCGAAGCTCAAGGATCCTCCATTCGAACGCTTGGGCGGCGGTAAGGTGGTTGCCCCGGATATACTCCATGGTGCGGTCGACAAGTTCGGGGTCGTCCAGCATCATGAGCTGGGGATCGAAGATCCTCGCCTCCATGTCCCCCAGACGCTTCGACGTCGCATCTTTTAGGGCGTGAAGACGGGCCCTCGTTTTCTCACGGGCATCCTGGAACAGCTCCACCTCGGCCTCCACCTGGTCGATCTCTACCCTCCGGTGGACTACCTCCGGGATCTCCCAAGTCAAAACGCGGATCTTTCCCTCTGCTATCCCCTCCGAAACCCCAAATCCGTCGCGAATGATTGGCACCGGCTATTCCTCCTCAAAGCCCCGGTTCACAAGGTCGGTCAGGGCATCCAGAGCAGCCGCCGAATCAGGGCCTACCGCCGTGAAGCGCAGGATCGATCCCTGCTCGGCTGCCAGCATAAGGACACCCATGATGCTCTTCCCGTTCACTTGCAAGCCGTCTTTTTCGACATGAATCTCTGACGCGAAAGATCCGGCCAACTTCACCAATGCAGCTGCCGGACGGGCGTGGAGGCCCGCTCGGTTCACGACCTTCACGGAAGTCTCTCTCGATTCCGTCTCGCTCATCCGATCCACCCCACCAAAAAGATCAACCCGATGGCTCCTGACACCCCTAGGAATGTCCATCTCCATACCTTTTGGCCCACCAGGCTTCCGAGCCAAAGGCCCCACACGCCACCCACGACGGCCAAGAGAAGGATCGGCCAGTTATCGATCGACCAGCTCCTACCGATGGCGGACCCGATCACCCCACCCATGAGGAACACACCGAGGCCGGAGAGGCGGTCGGCCTTCTTCGAGAGAGCGGCCTTTCGGATGGACTCACTCACCCGGCTACCTCTCTCGAGGCCTACCCCGAACCCCCAGAGTCGAAGGGCCAGATGCCCCACATTATAGGCGAACAAAAAGAAGAGTACGGTGAACGCTGGCGTGGCTCCGGCCAAGGCCAACAAAAGGGCGGCCAAGACCGTTGCCGGCCGCCACCCCACCCAAACGAGAGCGTCACCAACACCTCCCAGAGGGCTCCGGACGGCTGCTTTGAATCGTCTGATATCCTCTTCCGAGTGCTCGTCAGCTTCCATTCGGCTGGCGGCACCGAGGGCCAGGTTCGAGAGGTAGGGGTGAGCATTAAAATGTTCTGAATGCCTTTGCAGTGCTTCGGATAAGCCGGCCGGGTCACCCCGGTTTAGCCGTTTTAGCACCGGGAGAATGGCGAAGGCGAACCCACCCCCGATCATGGTTCGATTGTTCCAAGACCCTTGGACCAGGAACGATCGGAAAAACGCCGACCAACGGGCGGTCCTTCCTATGCTCCTCATAGGACCAGACTCGCAACGAGGAATCCTGTGAGTCCCGCTCCAAAGAGGACTCCCCTCCTTCGCCAACCGCCCAGGGTGCCGACAAAAGCCCCCGCTGTCAGGCTGGCCCCGACGGTCAGGAGCACGAATGTACCGGACAAACCGATCGGCCAGTGGCCCGAAGTGACCTCGACCAATAATCCGCCCGCCAACAGTCCTACCAACGAGAGGGCGCACCCCCTCAGGAACTCCAGCGCTACTGCACCCAAATGGGCCCATACGATCCGGGCCGACGTCACCCTCCTGCGGGACGGGTCCGGGACTAGGCGCCCATTCAACCTCCTGAGGAACCGTGTGGAGATCGCACCGGCTTTGCTCAGCAAGAAGCCCAGGAAGGTCCCCAGGGCGATCCCGGCCGGCCCCGGAACCAGCGCGCCGGTGGCTACTGCAACCATGGTGGGGGGGCCACCCTCAGGGAACTCGGCTCCTCCCACCGGGAAGATCGAGATGAAGTAAACCTCCAGGATTCCACCGATCAGGAGCCCCGAGGCCGGATCACCTACGAGCCATCCGGTGAGGACCCCGGCCACGAGGGGCCGTGAGACCATGAACTGACCGAAGGCCGTCCCGTCCAGGGCCAGAAGGCCGCCGAGTAGGGTAAGGGACAGGATGTCCATGATCGTTGGGTGGCCTCAGGCGAGAAGCCCCTCCAGGCCCACCTTTGGCGAGCCTGGAAGGTCTTGGGCCGATATGGAAAGCCCCTCGGACTCCAGGGAGCGGAGGGTGTCCCGGTCCGACGGGTCGAGGAATAAGTAGGGTAGAATCTCTTCTCTTCCCTCTCGGAGGTGAAGACCCCCTACGTTCAGCGCTTTCCCTTCCAGGGTGCCCCCATTCGCGAGCTCCAGGAAGGTATCCAGGTCCCTTGCGAGAAGGACGGATCTGAGGTCGGACTCATCCCAGGAGGAGAGCATCCCCCGGGCGTCTTCGGGGGACCAGAATTCCACCCCGGTGCCCTCTGGAACGCCCAGTTCGTAGAGTTCTTGTTCCCATTCGCTCGCAGCCACGGCAGCGTCCACCACCAAGTATCTGTCCGGGCGAAGTTGACTGCCCCATCCGACGACTACCTGGCCATGGATGAGGCGCTCGTCGACGCGGTAGAGGACGATCGACATCAGGGAGTATCACTCCCAGAGAAATCAGGCACGCTGCTCATTCCCTCACGCCCCTTGGAGAGAAGCCTGGGCACAAGGTCCGGGAGGGGTAGGTCACGGTGAAAGACGAAGTCTAGGAGAACCGGTAGGTTCACTCCTGAGATGATGGCCTCTTCCCCGCCGGCTCTGCAGCAAACGCGAGCCGCAACAGCGCAGCTGCCGGAGGGAAGGTCGGTGAAGATGATGACGGGGCCGTTACCGACGAAGGCCCCAAGCTCGGCTTCGAGGATGTCGGGAGACTTTCCGTTGTTGGTGATGGCCACCAGGGCTTCGTCAGTCACGCCGGAGATCCTGGCCACGGCATCTACCAGGCCCTGGGCCATAGTGCCGTGGGCCAGCACCACTCCCTGAACCATACGCTCCTTACTCATAGTCCTGCTCGAGGTACTCTCGAACCGGCTTCATGGCTTCCCGCAGCTTTTGATCGAACTCCTGGGCAGGATCGATGCCCGTGTATTTGAGCAGGTGATTCATGGCTACCACCTCCGAGATCACCGTGATGTTCTTACCTGGGTTCAGCGGGACGGTGACTTTCGGGAGGGAGACCCCGAGAACCTCGGTGGTCTCTTTCTCGAGTCCCGTCCGGCTGTACTCCCGTGAATCGTCCCAAGCCTCGAGCTGGACCACCACCTCGATTCTCTTCTGCTGGCGGATCGCCCGGATGCCGAAGAGGGCTTTGACGTCGATAATCCCGACGCCCCGGATTTCCATGTGGTGGCGCCCGATCTCGTGCCCATGACCGATGATGATGTCGTAGCCTCTCCGTGTGGCGAACACCAGGTCGTCGGCCACCAACCGGTGACCTCTTTCGACCAGATCAAGAACGCATTCGCTTTTCCCGATGCCGCTCTCTCCAACGAAGAGGAGGCCGACGCCGTACACGTCCGCGAGGGACCCGTGGAGGCTTACGGTTGGAGCCAGAGCCGCTTCCAGATAGGGGTTCAGCCTTTGGAAGAATTGGCCCGTTCCCATGGAAGTCCGGAAGACCGGGATCCCATACTCCTGGGCCGTGCTGAGGAAATCCCCCCTGACTTCCAGGTCTTTGGTCACGAACACGACCGGAACGTCGTGGCTGAACAGATGTCTGAGACGCCCATCGACGGTTGGGCTGTCGAGGGAGTCCAAGTAGGCCATCTCGGTTTCCCCGAAAACCTGGACCCGGCCCCCCACGACCCTCTCCGTGAACCCAGCTAGCGCCAGTCCAGGGCTGGCCGGATCCGGATGAGTGATGGGGCGGCTCAAATCCGCGTTTTTGGAGAGGTTCTCGAGGCCAAGGGTGTCTTCCCGGTCCCGAAGGAGCTCTTCGACGGTTATCTGTCTATTCACGCCTTATTCGTCAGGTTTCTGTGGAAAAGGGCTCGGAACCGCCGGCTCGGTGGTAGTCTTTCATCTGCTTCCGCCGCCTCCGGAGCATACGAGAAAGCCGGTCGACCATCTGATCGACCGCCTCCCGGAATTCGGCTCCTTCACCGCCTGCGTGCACAGGCTCTTCACGGTCGACCTTCAGGACCGCATCGACCTTCTTTCGATGCTTTTCCACCTCGAAGACAACTTCCGCTCCGGACAGCCGGGGTTCGTATTTTGAGAGCTTTCCAAGCTGTTCCTCGGTTCGCTGGCGAATCGTGTCCGGGATCTCACAGCGGCGAGCGGCGATTTGTACTCTCATTTCTCCTCCGTGCTTCGAGTCTCCCCTAAAAGGGTGTTGCGAAAAGGGGGCGAGCCCCGTTACGAGCGCCACGGGGCCATATATGAGGCGGGGCTTCGATGGCATAGCCATGCGCTACGTCGAGAAGTCCCAACGAAGCAGATGGCCCCGTGCCGTCGAGCCGAGCGGCCTGCCCGCTGGCAGAGTCGCGGTGATCTCCCGCGAGACCGCCAAGCGAAGCGCAGGCGAAACCCGAAGGGCATAGGGAGGTTGCGGCCGGGCACCGCCGCGGTAGCGGTGGTCGCTGCGTCAGAACTCCTCCCCGATGCTTCAGCATCGCAATCGTCGTCCTTCCTTCTCTAGCATCCGCAAGCCGGGCACCGCTGCGGAGCAGTGGTCGTGCGGGGCCGCACCCCCTTTTCGCAACACCCTTTTTAGCTCTGGCCGCACCGAGAGTTGGCCTGCTTCAAGGGGATAGAAAAAGTTATGTCTGCGGGTGAGTACCTGCCACCCGGGCTTCGAGAAAGGCTTCCATGGACCTGGCCGAGGCGTCCCACGTGAACCGCTCCGAAAAGGCGCGGGCCGCACCGGACATCTCCAGCCTGGTCTTCTTGTCAAGCAGGAGGGAGGTCATGGCATGTGCCAGAAGGGTTACATCTCCGTGGGGAACAAGGACCCCGGTTCGGCCGTCTACGACTGCGTCTCTGAGCCCGGGCGAATGGCTGGCCACGGTAGGCGTCCCGCAGGCCGCCGCCTCCAAGATCGAAATCCCCCACCCCTCTTTTGGAGATGTCAGAACGTGGATCCAACTCCGTTGGAGGACCCTCAGCTTCTCCTCCTCGGGGACATACCCCAGAAACTCCACGGTGTCTCCTAATCCCAACCTCGAGCTCAAGTCGCGGAGTTTTCGGAGAAAATCTCCTTTGCCGCCTATCAGCAAACGGAAAGAGATGCCTGCTTCTCGCATCCGGGCGGCGGCCCGGAGAACGATATCCACTCCCTTGTATCGTTTCAGCCGGCCGAGATAGAGCACGGTAGGCTCATGGTACCTTTGGTCCTCACCGGCCGGAGTAAGGCGCTCGAGATCCACCCCGTTCGGAACCACCTCGATTTGTTCGGCGGTCATCCCCCGGTCCCTGAGGTCCGCTACGGTGCTGTCGGAGACCGCAACCGTCGGCAGGCCTTGGAACACCCTTGGAATCGGTCTTTCGAGGAGCCAGGTTGCCGCAGCCACCGGTGCGGTGGCCTCGCGAAAAGCGGTTGTCCCGAAGAGGTGGTGGACAAGGAGGACGACAGGAGTCCGGGTCCAGAAGGGCATGAAGACCGGGACCTTGTTCAGGTCCTCCACCACGACGTCGAACTCATCGGGATCCAGTGACCGCCGAAGGAACATCGGTACCCTCAGGCCGAAGGTCATTCTTGTTCCGATTCGGTATACGGATATCCCGTCGATCTCTTCTCGAGGGGGGGCGTTTTGAAATCCGGAAGTAAGGAGTGTGACGTCGTGGCCCCAGCTCGCCAGTCGGCCGAAGACTTCGTGGAGGTGGGCCTCGGCCCCCCCTGCCTGTGGGTTGGTTCGGTCCAGCCAGTTGACGACGAGAATCTTCAGGCGTGGGCTCCTTGGGTCATTCTCCTCCAGGGCGGGCCTTCTTGAAAAGCGCGTCCAGCACCCCGTTCACGAAGCGGGGAGAATCTTTTCCGCCGTACGCCTCGGCCAGATGAATTGCCTCCTGGATGGACACCTTGGGCGGAATGTCTTCTAGATAAAGGAGTTCGGTCGTTGCGAGGCGAAGGATGGACCGATCCATCACCGAAAGACGGTCCAGCCTCCAGTTCTCCAGGGAGCCCTTCAGAGCACGGTCTACGTCCGGCAACTGGTCTTGCAGCGTCTCCAACAGGAGCTCGACATAGCCGACCCTTCTGGGGGAAACCCGACGGCTCTGCAGGACCCTGGAGAGAGCTTGGGCGATGGTTTCCCCCCCCCCAGCACTCTCCCATCGGTAAAGGACCTGGAGAGCCCAGGCTCTGGCCCGGCTCCGATCACGGGGATGAGTCCCGTCCAGGACCGGGGATTCGACAGGCAACCCCTACTCCATCAGTTGAAAGAGACCAGCCATCTCCAACACGCTCAAAGCAGCATCCCACCCCTTATTCCCAGCTTTGGTTCCGGCTCTCTCCAGGGCCTGGTCCACGGTATCGGTGGTGAGCACTCCCAGGGACACCGGGATTGAGGCAGTCCTGGCGACCACGCCCAGCCCTCTGGTAGCCTCTCCGGCGACGTATTCGAAGTGGGGCGTGCCTCCCCGGATCACGCAGCCCAGGGCGATGACGCCATGGTACTTCTCGTTTGCAGCGACCTTGGCGACGGCAGACGGAAGTTCCCAAGCGCCGGGGACCCGAAACAGGTCCACGTCCCCGTCATCCACTCCGTGACGCCGTAGGCAGTCCGTGGCTCCGGTTACCAGTTGCTCGGTGACGAGGCTGTTGAAGCGGGTCACAACGATGGCAAACCGCTTCCCGCTTCCGTTCAGATCTCCATTGAACTCGTTCACAGCAGCGCTCCGTTAGAAGATATGGCCGAGTTTCGTCCGCTTTGCTTTCAGGTATTCGCGGTTGAACTCGCCTGCCTCGATTTCCAAGGGCACCCGCCCTGTGATCTCGAGCCCGTACCCTTCGAGCCCTACAATCTTTCGCGGGTTGTTCGTAAGTAATCTGATAGAGCTCAGGCCCAGGTCCAAGAGAATCTGCGCCCCCAACCCATACTCCCTCAAGTCGGCCTTAAATCCCAACGCCTCGTTCGCTTCGACCGTATCGCTTCCCTTGTCCTGAAGGTCGTAGGCACGAACCTTGTTTGCCAGCCCGATCCCTCGACCCTCCTGTTTCAGGTAGACGATGGCTCCGACCCCTTCCTCATGAATGGCCACCATCGCCGCGTGGAGTTGGTCGCCACAATCACACCTCTTGGAGCCGAAAACGTCACCGGTAAGGCACTCTGAGTGCATTCTGACAAGGACGTCTTTTGCACCCTCCAGGTCTCCTTTCACGAGGGCAACGTGATCGCGTTCATCAACGAGATTGGTGTATCCGATGAGCTTGAAGTCGCCGAAATCCGTCGGCAGCTCCGCCTCCGCTATCCGCTTCACCAGCCGTTCACGCGCCAGTCGGTAGGAAACCAGCTGGGCGACGGTGATGAACTTCAGGTCGTGCTCCTTCGCGATCACCTCCAGCTCGGGGCGCCGTGCCATGGTCCCGTCTTCATTGAGGATCTCGCAGATCACACCGGCTGCGGGAAGCCCGGCCAACCTGGCCAGGTCCACTGCGGCTTCCGTCTGCCCCACCCGTCGAAGGACCCCTCCGGGTCGGGCTCGCAGCGGGAAGATGTGCCCGGGCCGCCTGAGGTCGGAGGGCCGGGTATCCTGGTCCAACAGGACCTGGATGGTCTTCGCTCGATCGTAGGCGCTGATTCCGGTGGTCACTCCGAAGCGAGCGTCGGCGTCAACCGAGATCGTGAAGGCGGTATTGAGCGGATCGGTGTTGTGATCGGTCATGAGAGGTAGCCCGAGCTCCGTCGCCCTCTCGTTGGTCATGGCGACACAGATGAGCCCGCGGCCGTACTTAGTCATGAAATTGATGGATTCCGGAGTTATTTCGGAGGCCGCACAAACCAGGTCTCCTTCGTTCTCCCTGTCTTCATCGTCCGCTACGATGACCATTTTCCCCTGACGGATATCCTCGATTGCGTCCGCGACGCGGTCGAAGGTCATGCCTGTTCCCCTCCGTAACCCCAGGCCTCGAGGCCTTTCAGATTCAGTTCTTTCCCGCCCTTCCAGGACGAAAGGATTTTTGCCACGTATTTCCCAACCAGATCCCCTTCCAGGTTCACAGGGTCCCCGGGTTTGAGGGATCCAAGGTTGGTGTGATCCCAGGTGAAAGGAATGATCCCCACCTGGCATTGGCCTTCGCCTGGGAGAGCGTTCACTGTCAAGCTAACACCATTGATGGTGATGGAGCCGTGGAGGATCGTCACTTCGGCCACCAGGTCAGGTACCTGGAAGTCGAGAAGCCAGTAATCCCCCTCCTGACGAACCGATAACAGGCGCCCGACCGCGTCAACATGTCCCTGGACGAGGTGTCCGTCGAGTCGGCCGCCCAGCACCATGGAGCGTTCCAAGTTCACCCTGCTCCCGACCCGGTACTCTCCGGCAACCGTTCTGGAGAGGGTGGTCCCGATCGTCTCGATGGCGAACGTTTGGTCGTCGTTTCGAATCGCAGTCTGGCATGCGCCATCCACTGTGATCGAGTCTCCCGGCTTCAGTTCCCCTGAGATTTCGGGAGCGGTGATGACGAATTCCTTGGCGCCCGATTTTTCCCGCACGGAATGAATGATCCCTACGGTCTCGATAATTCCTGTGAACATCAGTCGGCCCGATCGAAAGTCAAAAGAACGTCCTTACCAAAATGCCGGGCTGGTTCCACCGGCTGCCAGGCGTTCCAAAGCTCGTTGGAAACCAGGCCGGGGAATGCAGGCACCGCCCCCTCACCCAGCACAAAGGGTGCCACGAATAGGTACAATCGGCGAGCCCAACCCTCGCCGATCAGGGTGGAAGCGAGCTCTCCTCCGCCCTCGCAGAACACGGAACGGATGCCCTTGTCCCAGCACACGGTCAAAGCGGCTCTTAAGGAGAGACCTTTGCCGGCTCTTGGTAAACGGTAGACGGCCGCTCCGGCCTCTTCCAGCCCTCGCACGGCTTCGTCAGAGGCCTCTTCCGAAGAAAAGACGATCACCGGAGCCTCCGAAACGTCCCGGAATATGCTGGCCGACGCGGGAACCTCGGCGTCGGAGTCCAGGATGATTCGCACGGGTTGCACTCTCAGGGGCACATCTTCCCGAACGGTGAGGAGCGGGTCGTCTACCAGTACCGTGGTACTCCCGACCATGACTGCGTCGAACCCCGCCCTCAATCGGTGGGTTTCCCGTCGGGCTTCCCTCCCGGTAATGGACGTCCGCTCACCCGGGTTGGATGCGATCCGACCGTCGAACGTCTGCGCCAACTTCACGGCGAGATAGGTGGCGGACCTTTCTTGGTTGAAAAAAAACGACGGATTCTCCGCCCGGGCCTCGTCTGGGGACAACACCGGCCCCACCACCTCCAGCCCACTCCTCTCGAGGGTCGCGTGCCCCCCGCCGGACTCCGCCCCAGGGTCCCCGGCTCCGTAAACCACCCGGGCGATCCCTCCCTCCAGGAGAGCCTTCGAGCAGGGCGGCGTCCGGCCATGATGATTGCAGGGCTCCAAACTCACGTAGGCCGTTGAGCCTTTTGCCGTGTCCCCTGCCCTGGCGAGGGCATGGACCTCGGCGTGGAGCCCGCCAACTTCTTCGTGCCATCCCTCGGCCACCACCTCGCCACCCTTCACCAGGACACATCCGACCATGGGGTTGGGATGGACCCGGCCCCACCCGTTCCGGCCAATTGTTATGGCCCGTCGGAGGAAGTCACGGTCAACGGTGGGTAAGTCGCCTTTCATGCGGTCCTTTTCCGAGTATCAGGCTTATGCCCGGAATCAAAAGGTCAGGCGAAGCGCCACGGACCCGAAGTGGGAATCTCCGGTTGGGTCGAATCCCCCGTCACCGGAGAGTGGAATCGGGGAATCGAACCCCTCAGCCCACCCTAGCTCAGCTGAAATCTGCAGAGTAAGGAACGTGCGGGAGGCCCCCACAAAGTACAGGCGGCGGTGGGATTCCAGTGAACCTTCCCCGTTCTCATCAGCCTCGCCACCCGAGGGATCGGTGACAAAGATGGCCACATCCCCTTCATACTGGTCCCATCCGATGCCTCCAAAAAAACCGATTCCCCAGAGGTCTTTCCCGATCAGGCCCCGGAGGGACGTGGCCTCAAGATCAAAAGTGGCCGCGCTGGGGTCACCCGCGTCCACGTCCCAAAGATCATGGCTCCCAAGGAATCGGCGGAAGCCGGAAACAGAGATGCCCGGGAGTGTGAAGGACTCCCTGAGAATTCCGACGCGGGCGCCCCCACCCCACCCAAAAGAATGATCCGCGAAGCCATGGTCTTCGGGGGGCCAGATGTACTGGCCTGAGACCGAAAGATCCAGGGATCCGAACCCGCCCACCGTTGGCCCCAAAGAAAAGCCGTCGAACAGCCCCGCGGTTGCCGAAGCGTGGAAGGAGGGAAGCGTGGTTGTGGCCTCCCCACCGGGATTCCCGGCCGTTACGGTCATCGCCGGGAAAGGTGACCGGGTCATGGAACCCCAGAGACTCAAGGCGAAGCGAGGGGAGCCTTTGGTCCTCCACCCGAGGGTACTGGCCGACCCGGGGAGGTCGATGCCCCCGGACGCGGCCAAGCCCAACGCTCCTTGGGCTGCTTGGACGGCCATGGCCGTCTCTCTGCACCAGGAGCCGTGCGCTGGCGAGGACACTCCGCAGGTGGAAAAGAGGTCGGAAAGGTCCTGGCCTTCGACGGTGATCGGTAAAACCACCAGGCAAAAGCAGGCTGCGGTCATAACCCACCGGCGTTTGGGGAACCTCAAACCGACTCTACCCCCCCTCCCGCCGTGACCTCACCCAGAATCCAGGTTGCCTCTCCGGAGGCAGCCAGGTCATTTGCCACGGAATCTGCTTCAACCGGGGGAACGATGGCGATCATGCCCACCCCCATATTAAACACCCGGAACATCTCTTCGGGAGCGACCTTCCCGCCACTCTGGAGGATTTGGAACAGTGGGGGGATCTCCCAACTTCCCGTATCGATGCGGGCCCCTTGGCCGGGACCCAGGACTCGGGGAAGATTCCCCGGGATCCCGCCCCCAGTGATGTGGGCGAGCCCATGAAGGCGGGTGGATGCCAAGATCGACCTGACGGCGGGCAAGTAGCTCCGGTGGATCGCCAAAAGGGCTTCCGCCACGGTCTTCCCCAGCCCCGGGAGCAGATCCTCTACGTCCAACCCCATGGCGTCGAAGACGATCTTCCGGGCGAGGGAGTATCCATTCGTGTGTAACCCCGTCGATCCCAGGGCGATCAGCACGTCGCCGGTCTGGACCAAGGACCCGTCGAGTATCTTCTCCCGCTCCACGACGCCGGTGATGAACCCGGCCAGGTCGTATTCTCCCTCGGCGTAGAAATCCGGCATCTCCGCCGTCTCCCCGCCTAGGAGGGCGCACCCGTTCTCCAAACAAGCTTGGGCCACGCCACGCACGACTTGGGTCACCACCCCTTCCTCCATTTGTCCGGTGGCGAGGTAGTCGAGGAAGAACAGGGGTTTGGCGCCTTGCACAATGATGTCGTTCACGCAGTGGTTCACCAGGTCCTGACCCACCGTATCATGAGTACCGGTGAGGAATGCCAGTTTGAGCTTGGTGCCCACCCCGTCAGCGCTGGAAACCAGGACCGGATTCTCCATCCCTCCAGGAAGGGCGTAGAGGCCGCCAAAGAGACCCATCTCGGAAAGAGTGTTCTCGTCCCGAGTTTTCGACACCAGGTTCTTCAGAGCACCCTTGGCCCTTTCGGCCGCTTCCAGATCGACTCCTGCTGCCCGATAGCTGAGGCCGTCCCCTTCAGGCATCCTCGTTCTCCTCCGGTCGGTCCATGCGGATTGGGGCTGTCACCCCGAGAACCTCCAGCCCGTTCCTTAAAACGATTCGTACGCTCCTGGCCAGCGCCAGGCGGGCCTTCCGAAGGCCCTCGTCTTCGGCGAGAACCGCGAGCTCGGGGCTCCGGGATGGATTCCCGGCATGGTACCAGGAGTTCACCGCTCCCGCAGTTTGCTCGAGATAGTCGCAGAGGACATGGGGAGCCCTGGAGCCGGCGGCTCGTTCGACCGTCCCGGGGAAGTCAGCCAGGCGCTTGATTAGGTCTCTTTCCAGCGGATGGGATAGGCTCTCGAGGGCGGCTCCCTCGACTCGGATATCCTCTTCTTCCAACCCTCCCTTCCTGAAAATTGAGCACATCCGCGCGTGGGCGTATTGGACCTTGTAGACCGGGTTCTTTTCGGACTGGTCGAGAGCCACGTCCAGGTCAAAAACCAGGTGAGCTTCAGGCTTTCTCATGAGGAGGAAGTACCGGGTGACATCCACTCCCACCTCCCGGTACAACTCCCGAAGGGTGGTATAGGCCCCCGCCCGTTTTGAGAGTTTCTCCTCTTCCCCACCTTTCTCTACCGAGACCATCTGGTGAAGGACGTATTCCGGGTACCCCTCTGGGAGGCCGAGAGCCTGCAACCCCGCCCGCACCCGACTCACGGTCCCGTGGTGGTCGGCGCCCTGCACGTTCAGGGCGTGGCGGAAGCCTCGCTCCCATTTGGTCATGTGGTAGGCCACATCCGGGAGGAAATACGTGGGCGACCCGTCACTCTTGACCATTACCCGGTCTTTTTGGTCACCATACTCCGTGGTCCTGAGCCAGGTCGCTCCGTCCCGCTCGTACACGAGGCCCGTCTCCTCGAGAGCACGTGTGGTCGAGTCGACCAGGCCGTCAGTGTAAAGTGAGGATTCCAGGTAATACCGGTCGAAGGCGAGTCGAAAATCGGCCAGATCCCGGTCCTGTTCCTCCCTCAAGACACGGACGGCATACCTCTGGATCTCCGAGAGGGCTTCGGTTGACCTGTCATCCCGAAAACGCTCGCCTTCTTCTTCCAACAAACCCCTAGCCACATCGACCACGTACTCGCCCCGGTACCCGTCCTCAGGAAACTCGAAAGCTCCCCCGACAAGTCCCTGGTACCGGGCCCAGACACTCTTCGTGAGCAAGTCGATCTGGCGGCCGGCGTCGTTGTAGTAGTATTCCCGGTGGACGTCCCACCCGGTCCATTCCAGGAGAGAGGAGATGGCGTCTCCGAGGGCGGCTTGCCTTCCGTGGCCCAGATGGAGGGGCCCGGTGGGGTTGGCGGAAACGAACTCGACCATAAACGGCTGGTCCGCCCCTCCAGACGATCGGCCGAAGGAAAGGTCCTCGGCCAGGATCTGAGGAACCACCCCTGCTACGGCGCCTGAAGAAAGCCGGAAGTTCAGGAACCCGGGTCCAGCGATTTCCACAGCCGCGACTCCGGCGCTTCCGGCATCAAATCGGTCCAGGATCTCCTGGGCGATTTCTCTGGGTGCTTTTCGAAGGCGTGAAGCAAGGGTGAGGGGAAGGTTCGTGGCCCAGTCTCCGTGACCTGGATCTCGAGGACGTTCGAGGTGAATCTCGGCCCCCTCGACTCCCAGATCCTGGAGGGTCTCTTTCAGGGCCGCTTTAATGAGCACGTCCGACATGGGCCTGCTATGTCTCCCCGGCCGGAGAGCCGCCACCCGTGTCGGAACCGCTTTTTGATCCTTTATCCGTCGTGGAGGGAGCCGACGGTGTCCCGGACTCCTGACTGTTATCTCCAGCGCTCACCTCGGCGGCTGACCCGGGCTCTTCCCTGGACGCGTCCTTCTTGTAGGAATCACTCCTATGATCGGTGATGTAAAAGCCGTTTCCTCTGAAGAGGAATCCGGCACCCCCGGACATGAGGCGTTCACTCTCCAGTCCACACTTGGGACAGTCGGCCTGAGGCCTGTCGCTCATTCTTTGAAAAAGCTCAAAAAGGTGTCCTTCGGGACACCGGTATTCATATGTGGGCATTGCCCGAACAACCTCCGATTCCCATGGATTTTCATAGAAAAAGCTAACGGAGGATGGGGTCTGATGTCACCCTTGGTCGTAGGTGCCCCACTCCTGTCGAAGAACCTCGCTAATCTCCCCCAGGGTTGCCCTCACTTTCGCCGCCTCGATCATCGGGGGCAGCAGGTTCTCTCCCGATCTGGCGGCTTCTCGGATTCCCTCCAAAGCTGAGTCGAGGAGAGTAGCACCTCTGGTTCCCTTCAGGGTTCCGAGACTCTCTTTTTGGGATCGTTCGAGGGCCGCATAATCCGGCTGGTGGATGTCGGGGTTCTCTTCCTCCTCGAGAAAAGAGTTCACACCCACGACCGTTCGATCGCCACCTTCTACCTCGAGCTGGAATCGGTAGGCGGCTCTGTGGATCTCTTCGGTCATGAACTCGACGGCTTTTGCGGCGCCTCCCAACTCGTCGATTCGCTTGAGGTACTCCACGGCTTGGGCCTCCACCGCGTCGGTGAGGTGTTCGACAAAATAGGAGCCTGCCAGGGGGTCTACGGTGTTGGTGACACCGGACTCATGAGCGAGGATCTGCTGAGTCCGAAGGGCGAGGAGGGCGGATTCTTCCGAAGGTAGCGCCAGGGCCTCGTCGAACGAATTGGTATGGAGGGATTGGGTTCCGCCAAGGACGGCGGAAAGGGCCTGGAGCGTTACCCGGACGACGTTGTTCAGCGGTTGCTGGGCTGTGAGGGTGGATCCGCCGGTCTGGGTGTGGAAACGGAGGCGGCAAGCCTCGTCCGGCGCGTCGTAACGGTCTTTTAGCAGCTGCGCCCAAAGCCGGCGAGCCGCCCGGAACTTCCCGACTTCCTCCAGCACATCGTTGTGGGCCGCGAAGAAGAACGAGAGCCTCGGCCCAAACTCAGCCAGATCCAATCCAACAGCTAAGGCTCTCTCCACGTACTCCAGGCCGTTCGCGAAGGTGAATGCAAGCTCCTGCGGGGCGGTGGCGCCGGCCTCCCTCATATGGTATCCGGAGATGGAAATGGTATTCCATCGCGGCACCTGGTCACCGCAAAACGCCATCACATCCGAAACGAGGCGAAGGCTCGGTTCGACCGGGTAGATATAGGTGCCTCGGGCTATGTACTCCTTCAATACGTCGTTCTGAACCGTACCTCTCAGCTTCTCCCGCGGGACCCCACGCTCATCGGCCAAGGCCACGTAAAATGCCAGGAGGATGGCAGCAGTGGCGTTGATGGTCATGGAGGTCGAGACCTCCCCCAACGGGATCTCGCGGAAGAGGTTTTCCATGTCCTCCAGCGTATCGATGGCAACCCCCACCCTCCCCACCTCTCCCTGGGCCATGGGATCGTCGGAGTCGTAACCCATCTGGGTCGGGAGATCGAAGGCCACTGAAAGGCCGGTCGTGCCTTGGTCCAATAGGTATCGGTACCGCCTATTGGTGTCCTCGGCCGTGCCGAAGCCCGCATACTGCCGCATGGTCCAGACACGGGCCCGGTACATGGTGGGATGGACACCCCTCGTGTACGGAAACTCCCCTGGCGGGCCCAGGGACCGATCCGCGGTGGTTTTCTCGTAGACGGCCTCGACGGGCAGACCGGATCCCGTCACCCTCGCCTTTCCACTCTGGCCTTCTGTCATTCCCCGGGGCCTTTCTCTGATCTGTCCTCAGGGGTTTCGAACTCAACCAGGACCTGGTCCTTCTCTACGACCTGCCCTGGTTCGACCAGGATGCGCATGACCGTCCCTTCGCCCTCACTCCTGAGCTCGTTTTCCATCTTCATGGCTTCGACGATCACGAGCCCCTGGCCTGGGACAACCTGGTCGCCTTCGGATACCTCCAGTTGGACGACCAGTCCCGGCATAGGCGCCCGGAGGGGTTTTGGGCCCCTCGGCCCGTCGGGTATGGCCGCCATGGATCGGATTCGGCGAGTCCTCTCGTCCACGACCCGAGCCTGCAGCTTGTGCCCGTACAGGTGAAGGGTCCATTCATTGGGTCCGTCCATGGAGGCGAGAACACGGTAGGACTTCTGGCCCAGGATGAGGGAATGGACATCGCTCCCATCCATTTCCACCAGGCCGGCGGTGACGGGTTCCCCGTCCACGCTTATCCCGTTGGTTCCCAGGTCTACCTCCACTTCCCGATCCCCGATCGCTACAAAATATCTCATGAAGGATGACGTCCGTCGGTAGCTGATAGAGTCACTACCGTTTCTATGTGAGCGGTTTGGGGGAAAAGGTCAAATGCCCTGATTCGATCCACCTGGAAAGCCCCCTTCAGTCGCCGCAGGTCTCGTGCGAGGGTGGCCGGATCGCAGCTCACGTAAATCACCTGAGCCGGTGGGTTTTTGGCCAGGAGAGCCGGGACCGTCTCTGCCAATCCTCCCCTGGGCGGATTGAGCAGGACGGTGTCCGCAGGGAGATATCTTGGAAGGAGATCCTCTACCCTTCCCACGACGAAATCGAACCCACTGGGTTCCCGGTCGCTGGTCACCTTCGAGCCAACAGGATCGAGATCGATCCCGGTCACGCGGGCTCCCGTTCGTGCCATGGACCTCCCTACGAGCCCGAGCCCACAATAAGCATCGACGATGGTTAGGCCATCGAGCTTCCCGACCTCTTTCAGCATATACCGGTACAGGGCCTTCCCTGCCTCCGGATTCACCTGCGTGAAGCCCCCTCCCGGCGCCTCCAGGGTTCGACCGTCCCACTCGATGATAGTCTTACCTTCACCTGCAAGGAGCCGGTTCCCCTGGCTGGGTTTCTCAGCCCAAACGGAAACGAGGTTAGGGATGGCTTCTAAGATTGCCTCCGGGTCCCCGTGTCCCCGGCCTCCTCGGAGGAACAGGGCGACTCCCTCCCGGCTATCCCGAAGTGTAATCCGAACCTCCCGGCCTCCTGGAAGGAGAGAAGCACCGGGGCCCCAGGAAGCCCGCAGGTCCGTCCATGTCTCTGCAAGGCGTACGTTTGGCAACAAACACTCTGGTCCGATGTCCAATACCCTCCCCTGCTGACCCAACTCCCTGAACCCTGCGACCACCCCCCCACCGGCCAAGCGGCGGAGGGTGAAGGTGACCCGGTTCCGGTAGCTGTACTCGTTGGGTGAAGGCACAACCTGCGGATTCTCCAGGTCCATTCCCCCGATGCGCCGGAGGGCGTCGCCAACCAAGCTGCCTTTGATCGTCATTTGAGATTCATAGGAGAGGTGTTGGAGCGAACAGCCGTCACAGCGCGAGTAAGAGGGGCACGGGGGATCCCGCCGGTTTTCTCCTGTTTTGAGCCATTCGACCACTTCTCCTCGGGCCCACTTCGCCTTCTCCGTGACCAGACGGATTCTCACTTGGTCACCGGGGGCGGTTCTAGGGAGGAAGACTACCTTTCCATCGGGAAGGGTCCCGATCCCCAAACCCCCGCTGCCTATCCCCCTTACCGACACCTCCGGGTTGGCGCTCACGGTCCGAAAAGTCCTCAGCGGTTACCGGAGAACGGGCGCCCGGCCCTTTTCCACGCTGAGAAGCCCCCGGTTTCCGCTCTTTGAGTCGTCTGGATCTCCACCCTGCTCCGTTCTTCCTCCTGAAGGAGGGCAGCTGCCACTGCCGCCGCTTTCAGGATCTCATCCTCGTCCGGTTCGGAGATGAGGTCTGGATGGTCTTCGAGATACCGGATGGAAAGGTTTCCGGATCGGAAGTCCTCTTCATCCATGACGCTCCGGTGGAATGGGATGCAGGTCTCCACTCCCCTTATCACCAGCTCTTCCAGACATCGGGCCATTCGCCGAACCGCAGCTTCACGAGACGGGGCGTGGACGATGAGTTTGCCCAACAGCGGATCGTAGTGAAGGCCAACCTCGAAACCTGCGATGATCCCGCCGTCCCATCGGACACCAGGCCCGCCTGGTGCTTTGAGAAAATCCACTCGTCCTGTCGAAGGAAGGAAGCCCCGCTTCGCGTCTTCCGACGTGATCCGGCATTCGATGGAGTGGCCGGTGGGGACCAGGTCCGCCTGCTGAAGGGTTAGGTCCTCCCCGGCAGCCACCCTCATCTGGAGTTCGACGAGATCGATACCGTAAACGAGCTCGGTCACAGGATGTTCAACCTGGAGTCGAGTGTTCATTTCCAAGAAGAAAAACTCCCCGTCCTTGAACAGGAATTCCACTGTTCCGGCACCCAGGTAGTCCACGGCTTCCGCCGCCCGGACTGCCGCGGCACCCATCTCGGCCCTGAGTTCCTCGGAGACCACCGGCGACGGGGCTTCTTCGATGAGCTTCTGGTGTCGCCTCTGGATGGAACACTCTCTTTCACCGAAATGGAGGACCTTCCCTGACCGGTCCCCCATCACCTGGATCTCGATATGACGAGGGGCATCCAGGTAACGTTCCAGATAGACAGATCCATCTCCAAAGGCAGCCTGGGCTTCACGACTGGCTGCTTCGAACGACTTCTCGAGGTCCGAGGTTTCCTGGACGACCCGCATCCCCTTCCCGCCTCCACCGGCCGAAGCCTTGAGGAGTACAGGGTAGCCGATCTCCTCGGCGACTTCCGTTGCAGAGTCTGGATCGGAAATGGCTTCCGTCACGCCGGGGACAATTGGAACGCCGGCCGCCTTCATCCGCCGTCGGGCTTCGGTCTTGTCCCCCATGGCGCTGATGGTTTCAGGGGAAGGTCCTATGAAGACCAGGCCGGCGTCCCGAACGGCTGCGGAAAAAGGAGCCCGTTCGGCCAGGAATCCGTACCCGGGGTGGATGGCCTCGGCCCCGGACTCCCTGGCAACCTCCAGGATCTTGTCCACCCGTAGGTAACTCTCGGATGAGGGAGGAGGGCCGATCAGATATGCCTCGTCGGCTTCCAGCACGTGAAGGGCCCGGCGATCGGCTTCGGAGTACACAGCCACCGCGCGGATTCCGAGTTCCCGACAGGCCCTGATCACGCGAACCGCAATCTCGCCCCGGTTAGCAACTAGAATGCTCTCGAACACTGGTTGGAGTCCCGTTTCTCGAAGGGATTGGAAATCAGAAAGAGACCCTGAAGGTAGGCATTTTCCGGGAAACACCACAAGCAGAGCGGCGGGCCCGGACAGTCCGAGCCCGCCGCAGTTCCTGAGTCGAGTTTTGGGAGAGACTCTGGCTCTATTCCCTATCGAATCGTTCCCGCCACCGTGATCTCGCGGCCTTTCCGGATGATGGAGAAGGAAACCTCTTCATCTTCTTCATAGGATCGAAGAATCCTGCCCACGTCCCTCTGCTCTTCGAGTTCCCTTCCATCGATGGCGAGGATCACGTCCCCCGCCTGGAGTCCTAATGAAGAGTCATCGTCGACCTCCAGAACAAGGATCCCGGCATCGGTTGAGAAATACTCCGCCAGGCCAGGATTGAGTTCTGTCAGGTCGAGACCGTAGTACGATCCGGACCCCAGGACGTTGTAAACGAAGGGCCTCTCGCCCTCACCACGAAAAGCGTAATTCCCGACGAGGTTCTCAGGGTGTGAATAAACCCGAAGCCGAGGGCTGTCGACGTAGAGGTCTTCCAGGTCGACTTTCATGTCTTCCAGTGCCTCCAAATCTACATGGAGGTCCTTCAGATGGACCCTCAAGTCTTCCAGGTCTTTCAACTCACCCAGCTCGGAAAGCTTCAGCTCGACCAGTTCGTCGTCAGGGAATCTGAGGCTCCAAACGCCTTCCCCACCGGGACCCACCTGGAGGATACGCCGGGCTCCCTCTTCTCCCGGAGTCCCTCCATAGACCAGGACCGACGGCTCGTCGATCTCTGCCGCTTCGAGGGTCACGGTGGCTGGCGCGCTGTCCCGCAGATATCGAACCTCCACCTCATCTCCGGCTTCCAGTTCTCCCGCCAGGGAGATGAGCCGCTGCACCGGAAGCGACCGGTCGTCATCGAACCCTTCCTCTTCTTCGCCCGGGATCGGGTCTGTGAGCCGGCGCCCGTTCAAATGGGTGATGATATCTCCTTCCCTGAGCCCAGCCGCTTCTGCCGGCGTGTCCTCCATGACGCTCTGGAGCCTCGCACCTAGGCGGTCCACCTCGGGCTCCTGAGTTCCGGCCAGGCTGACGCCGAGACGCACCCGGCTCCGGACGGACACGACCATCTCCCGAATCTTCTTTTCTTGCTCCAGGGCTTGTTGACGGAATTCCTCGGCTAATGCTCTGTATCGAGAGGCATCCCGCTCCCGGAGCCCCTTCGCCTCGGCTAGCTCTGCCCGGGCCCGGGCCTGCGCTTCAAACTGCAGTGCCCTGGCATCTTCGAAGCTCCGGCGGGCCTCTTCCATCTGTGCCATGGCCTCGGTCTGGGCTTTTTTTCGCTGCTCGAGGAACTCCCGCTGCGCCATGATCTGCCTCTCCGCGAGGGCTTGTGCGCCTTGCAGATTGGCTTGTTCGAGTTGGGCCTTGGCCTGGGCCAGAGCTTGCTCGAGATGCTCCAGGCGGGCGGCGTCGAACTCCTGAGCCCCGGCTTGGACCTGGGCCATTTGCTCCCTCGCTTTGGCGAGGGCCTCTTCCAAGCGGGCCAAGCGCTCCTCTTGGACCTCCTGGAGGCGGAATTCCAGCTCTTGGCGGATCTCCTGTTCCCGCTTTCTCAGCTCCTCCGCCCTGGCCCGTTCCTCGGCCGTCTGGGCATACAGCGGGCTGGAAAAGGCTGGAAAGAGAACTCCGAGGATCAGGAAAGAAATCCCCAGTTTTTGGCTAAGTCCCTTCATGGCGCATCGCTCCAGATCGGCTACGTGAGTGGGCTCGAAGGCGTTCTTCGGACCTGGTCAACCACTTCGATGGCGGAGAAAGAAAAAAGCGTTGCCCGAGGTTCAGCCGCCCTGGTCCAAGATGCTGGTCCGGAAGGCCTTGAACCCGGGGATCTCTGAAAGCTCTCCGTCCATGATAGCCGCCATTTCCTCGGCTTTCTGCCACTCGGCTTCGAGGGCTTCCAGCTCGGCCAACTCGTCGAGGGTCATGATGAGACCGGCCCGTGCCTGAAGGGTCATTCCCCCCACCGAGGTCCGGGTTGACGCCAGGGCGACCAACCAAGCCTGCGGGCCGCCCAGATTGTCCATCTCCAAGGCTGCCCCGGCCGCGATCTTCCTCAGGGCCGGTTGGGGGGTCACGACTCCCAGGGCGATTCTCAGCGCCGGCCGGGCCTTCAGGAGGTCCAACACCACCTCGGTATCGCAGATGGCACAGGGGGCCAAAATGGATGATCCCCCGTCTCCCTGTAGGATCTCGATTCCCTGGAACTCCCAGGGGCGGAGCGCCAGGGGGCCCCTGCACGAGGGACACGCCGGGGCCAAGGGAACCTCGGAGAAGAGGTAGGTGAGAGGGGAAGCGTGCTCTAGAAAGGGGGAGGCCAGCCAGGGGCCCGAACGGATGGCCCCCTCGAAACCTCTGTAGGGATCGTATCCACCCACAGGAGGAGAAGGGAGTCGGGACAGGAGGCGGGCCAAGAATCCGGATTTCGGGGCTCTTCTCCCGGACCGGGGGCCATATCTCCAATCGACGTATTCCAGGCGTGGCGGGGTGCCAACCCGTATGAGCTCACCGTCTCCAACGTCAACCAGACTCAGATGGGTCGAGGTGGCCAGGACCCTTCCCCGGGTTTGGACCGACGCCTCACAGGACTCAAGCGTTTCCCACCGGTCTTCCAATGGAGTGAGAATCCACCGAGTACAGCCCCGACAGACGTTCCAAAGCCGACCCCTGGCGGGGTCATATGCCAACCGATGCCCTTGTCCGGGAGCCCAGGGCGGCCCTGGAGCCAGCGTGGAGCCGCAAAAGGGACAGGCTTCTATAGCGGGATATTCCCGTGTTTTTTGAGAGGGTTCTCGTCTCGTTTGTTTTTGAGCATCTCCAGGGCCGAGATGACCCTTGGCCGGGTGTCCCGCGGGTCGATGACGTCGTCCAGATACCCCCGACTCGCTGCGATATAGGGATGGGCGAACTTCTCCCGATACTCGGCCATCCGCTCTTCGGTGGCCGCCTCCGGATCATCTGCCTCGGCGATCTCCTTCCGAAACAGGATTTCTACCGCACCCTTGGGACCCATTACGGCGATTTCAGCCGTGGGCCAACCCAGGTTGATGTCACCACGGATGTGCTTGGAGTTCATGACATCGTATGCGCCTCCGTAAGCCTTCCGCGTAATCACGGTCACCTTGGGGACCGTCGCTTCGCTGAAGGCATATAGAAGCTTCGCACCGTGCCGGATAATCCCTCCATGTTCCTGACCGACCCCGGGAAGGAATCCGGGGACGTCCTCCAGGATCAGGAGTGGGATATTAAAGGCGTCACAGAACCGGATGAACCTCGCTCCCTTGTCCGACGAATCGATGTCCAGGACTCCGGCCAGCATCGCTGGTTGGTTGGCGATGATCCCCACCGGCGCCCCCCCCAGCCGAGCGAAGCCGGTGATGATGTTTCCAGCGAATCCGGCATGGACTTCCAGAAAAACTCCGTCGTCCACGACGCACTCGATGACATCATGCATATCGTAGGGGTGATTGGGATTGTCCGGGACGATCTCAAGTAACTTCTCATCCCTGCGGTTTGGTGAATCCGACGGGTCCACCGTTGGCGGAGGCTCCTGGTTGTTCTGCGGGATAAAGCGCAACAGCTCTCGAACCGCGGCCAACGCATGGGGCTCCGAGTCGTGGGCGAAATGAGCCACCCCCGATTTGGTGGCGTGAACATCCGCGCCGCCTAAGCTCTCCATGTCCACGTCCTCGTGCGTGACCGTTCTTACCACGTCCGGTCCGGTCACGAACATGTAGGAGGTCCCCCTGACCATAAAGATGAAGTCGGTGATGGCCGGAGAGTAAACCGCGCCCCCTGCGCAGGGCCCAAGCACCACGGAGATCTGCGGGATGACTCCGGAAGCCAGCGTATTCCGAAGGAAGATGTCCGCATATCCCCCGAGGGATACCACCCCCTCCTGAATTCGGGCGCCCCCTGAGTCGTTCAGGCCGATAAGGGGAGCCCCGTTCTTGAGGGCCATGTCTTGGAGTTTCACGATCTTCTCGGCGTGAGCCTCCGAAAGGGACCCTCCAAATACCGTAAAATCCTGGGAGAAGACATAGACCAGACGACCGTGGATCATGCCATACCCGGTCACGACTCCGTCCCCGAGAACCTTCTTTTCCGCCAACCCGAACTCCGTGGACCGATGGGTCACAAACCGATCCAGCTCCACGAAAGATCCCTCATCCAGGAGGAGATCGAGGCGCTCCCTTGCCGAAAGTTTGCCTTTCGCATGCTGGGCTTGAAGGCGCTTCTCCCCGCCGCCAAGTTCGGTTTCCCGCTTCAGCTCTTCCAACCGCTTGAGCTTTTCGTCCATGGACATCGGCGACTCACCTAATGGAGATGGGATGAGATGTAGATCAACTCGTGGTCCTGGATCCGGACAAGCTGAGGGACTCTCCGGATTCTATCACCTTCGACCGTGAGATGCCCGGTGGCACCTGGGAAGTCCTGGATTCTCCGCATGGCTCGCAGGAGGTCTGCGCTGGTTCGAGGGCTTTCCCTGAGGCCTTCCAGAATCAGCACCGCTGCATCGTATCCGTAGGCCGGGATCTCACTTCTGAGGGACCTCTGGAAGAGGGCTTCGTACCTCAACCGGAATCGCCTGAAAGCTTCCGTTTCGTCCTGACTCTGGCGGGTGGTCGACGCGATCACTCCGTCCGTGTGCCTTGAATCCACCTCGAGGACGACCCCGTCATCTGTCCATTCGTCGGTGCCAAGAAGTTGGATGCCGAGGGTGTCAAGGCCGTAGTAGGTGAACTGGGGAGCCAGTAGCTGGATGTCCGGGGCCGTGAGGGGGAGGAATAGCCCGTCGGGAAGGACCGATCCCACCTCGTCGAATTCAGCCTGAAAGAAGGTGGCGCCGGAATCATAGACCACCTCTCGCGGGACGATGCCCCCAAACCCAACGAAGGCTTCTTGGAAGGCCCGGGAATCCAGTGATGCCTCCTGGGTCCGGGGACGGAGGATCACCACCCGCTCCAGACCGAGATCCCAGGCATACCGAGCCACAACCTCCGCCCCTCCGGGGTCCGGACCGGAGAGAGACAGCACTCCTTCGGCATCTTCGGGCGGAAGGGGCGCAAAAGGTGAGATGAGGGGGAAACCCGTCCTCCTGGCATCCGCCCCCTCAACGAGGAGGCTCTGGTTGAGGGGCCCGATGGCTCCCACGGCATCCATTCTCTCCAGGTTTCCGACGGCCTCCCTGGTCAAAGAAGGAGATCCCTGATTGTCGGCTACCTCCAGTCGTATCGGCCGCCTCAACTCGCCCTGGTACTCTTCTACCGCGACCTGAATCCCCTCCAGGACCCAATCACTGTATTCCATCAGCCCAGGGGAGACGCCCGAGCGCGGCAGGATCGCACCCAATGTCAGGGGCTGCCCCAGGACCTCCTCAAGGTTCCCTTCCAAGATCGCGGAACACCTTTCTCGCTCCCGGGGATGGAGGTTCCCGGACAAGGCTGATTCGGCCCAAGCCCGTGCTTCTCCTTCTTCCCCGCCAAGGAACAGGGAGACAGCAAGCTCAGTGGCCAGGACGCCTCGGAAGGGATGCCCGAGTTCCATGGCGTTGGTGAGATCCCTCAGGTCATCGATGGCCAGTGAACCCGACACTTCCCTCAGGAGCTCGACCCCTGGATCCAAGACTTCGGCAGAAGCTCCCGCGGGGATCAGGAGAAGGGCTGAGAGGGAGCCACTGAAATCCCCATCTTCGGCAAGGGCCGTTGCATACAGGAGGGCGGCTCCCGGGAATTCCGGATGGAGGGTCTCAAGGAGATCCAAGAAATGGGCGGAAGCTTCGATTGCCTCCCCTGTGTCCCCCAGGGCCAGAGCGGCTTGCGCCTGAATGCTCAGGGCCTCTCCCGAGCCTCGGGCGCCGGCGTAGTGTTGAATGACACGGCGAGCCGCGTCCCTGGCCTCAGCGAAAGATGATGTAGCCAGAAACTGCCTGGCCTCATCCAGGACCGATTCGGCCTCACTCTCCAACACGGGTGGGAGCCTACCCTGCTCCAAAGACGGGATGGACGGCGGAGCCGGTGCCGGCTCGGCCTGGGTCACACCCACGGGTTTACAGCTGTTCGCTCCGAATCCCAGGACCAGTGCCAAAAGAACCGCCCGAACACTTGTAGTGCCCGGGCGAGTCTTTTGTCTGGGAGGGCGCGGAATCCGATGGATCATTTCCCCTCCACGTTGACTAAACCTCTTCCTTCGGCTCCTCGGCCTCCTCCTCAGCAGGAGCCTCCTCTGCAGCCGATTCCGCCTCGGCTTCCGTCTCCACGGGCGTCTCTTCGGCCGTAGGCTCCTCTTTCGGCTCGGCCTCAGCTTCTACCTCGGGCTCCCCTTCTGCCTCTGCTTCTGTCTCAGGCTCCGCCTCAACCTCTGCTTCGGGCTCGGTTTCTGCCTCAGACTCCGCCTCAACCTCCGGTTCGGCTGCCTCTTCGGTAGGAGCCTCTTCTTCGGCCGCTTCCGCCGCGGGTTCTTCCTCGGCTGGCGGCTCTTCAGACTCTCCTGCCGCCTCAGAAGTCACATCGGCCTCTTCGGCGGCTTCCCCGTCGGGGCTCTCTCCGCCCTCAGCCTCTTCAGCTTCCTCCGGCTCGGGCTTGGGTGGCTTGAGCTCGGGGGTGGAGGTGATCTCTAGTACGATCCTCCGGTTGGCAGCGTCCGACTCCATCACCTTCAGCTCACATGCGTCGCCAGCTTCATAGTAGCGCTCGAGTTCCTCCGGATTTTCGATGGAAGCATGTGACCCCGGGACAAACCCCTCGATGTCTTCGCCCAAGTCCACGACCAGGCCTTTGTCCTGGACCCGGGTGACTGTCCCCGGACCCTCAACCCCTGGGGCGAACCGTTCCGAGATCGTGGGCCAGGGATCATCCAGGAGTTGTTTCAGGCCGAGAGAGATCCGCTTGTTCTCGGCGTCCACGTCCAGGACCATGACCTGCACGTCCTCACCTTTCTGGAGAACCTCGGAGGGGTGTTCTACCCGCTTGGTCCAGCTCATGTCTGATACGTGGACGAGCCCGTCGATGCCAGGCTCGATTTCCACGAAGGCTCCGAAAGAGGTGAGGTTCCGGACGGTCCCGTCCAGTTTTGTCCCGGTGGGATATTTCATCGGGAGGGCGAGCCACGGATCCTCTTCGATCTGCTTCATACCCAGGGAGATCTTCTCGTCCTGGGTGTCGACCTTCAGGACCACGGCTTCGATTTCGTCCCCGATGGAAACGAGCTTGGATGGGTGCCGCACGTTCCGAGTCCAGGACATCTCGGAGATGTGGACCAGCCCCTCGACACCCTTCTCGAGCTCGACGAAGGCGCCGTAGTTCGTGATGGAAACGACCTTCCCGACCACCCTGGCACCGATGGGGTACTTCTTGTCGATCTCAGTCCAGGGATATGGGAGGAGCTGCTTGAGGCCCAGGGAAATCCGCTCCCTGTTCCAATCCACGTCGAGGACTTTCACGTCGAGCTTGGCGCTGATATCGACCACCTCGGATGGATGACCGACCCGGCCCCACGACATGTCGGTGATGTGCAGCAGGCCGTCGAGCCCACCCAGGTCGATGAAAGCTCCGAAGTCCGTGATGTTCTTGACCACGCCTTCTCGTACCTGACCGACCAGAAGTTCCTTCACCAACGTCGCCCGCTTCTTCTCCCTCTCGCCTTCCAGGATCACCCGGCGGGACACCACGATGTTCCTACGCCGCTTGTTCAGCTTGATGATCTTGAAATCGTATTTCTGACCGAGGAGGTCGTCGATGTTCGGGACCCGCCGGAGGGCGATCTGTGACCCTGGAAGGAACGCATCCACTCCCATGAGATCCACGGTGACCCCGCCCTTGATCTTCCTGACCAGCATCCCTTCCACCGGTCGGTCGGCCTCGTGGGCTTCTTTGATCTTCTCCCATACCCTGAGGAAGTCGGCCTTTTTCTTCGAAAGGACCACGACCCCGTCTTCATTCTCCAGGCTCTCAAGGAGAACCTCGACTTCGTCACCCACCTCGATCGAGTCCGTTTCCTTGAACTCGTCTCGTGGAACGGCACCTTCGCTTTTGAAGCCAAAGTCGAGGATCACCGATGCGTCGGTGACCCGAAGCACCTTGGCTCGGACGATCTCCCCTTCCTTGACCTCTCCGAAAGTGTCCTGATGTTGCGAGAGGATCGCTTCGAAATCGTCTCGGGATAGGTCGAACTCTTCCTCTCCATATGGATCCGAATAGAGGTCGCCCATGGCCGATGGCGATGAAGCCTTGGGGTCCAGAGCGGCAGGGGTACGGTCCGTAGTTTCTGCAGGCGGAACCACAGGGGGCACCGCCGGTGCAGCGGCGGGCTTGTCCGCATCCGCGGCTGCGTCAGGCTCTGGAGTCGTCTCCTCGGGAGTCTCGGAGTCCGAAGCTGCATCGGGTGATTCACCGGACTCCGCCGCTTCTTCGGCCACAGGGCTGGCGGAAGCGTCGTCGGGAGCTTGGGTGGGTGGGGTGTCAACCGCCGGGGTTTCGACCGCGTCTGTTTCTTGAGACTCGGCTTCGGGGTTGGGGGTTAGGGCCTCGTCCTTCGTGGATTCGCTCATTGGTCACATTTCCTCGCGATGCCGTATGCACCGCGAGACCTCTCAGGCCGGCTCGAAAAGTGTCGCCGGGTTTAAATGAAGAAAGGCCCGAGGAAGCCCTCGAAGGCCCTTCGGAATATACTTGCCCCTATCGGAACCAAAAAAACACCAAAAACCGTAGGGAGAAAAGCTCTTTATCCTACGCGAAAACTACCGTTCCGTCAAGGATTTTACGTGGTCGATGATGACTTGAACTTGGGCCTCAAAACTCAGGAAGGAAGTGTCGACTTCAATGGCGCCGGGGGCTTTTTTTAGGGGTGCAAAGACGCGACTGGAATCCCGCTCGTCCCTTTCCTGGATTTTTCCCGCCTCCAGGGTCAGTTCCGCATCCGAGGGTTCCGTCCCACTCCGCTCCAGAAAACGCCGAAAGGCACGCTCACGCAGGTCGGCCGTCAGGTAGATTTTTACCTCGGCGTTGGGGAATACCACCGTTCCCATGTCACGGCCGTCGGCTACCAGTCCCCCTTCCCTACCGGCCTGTCTCTGAGCGTCCAAAAGCCACTCCCGAACAGCCGGTAGAGCTGACAGTGGGGACACCTTGGCCGTCACCTCCGGGGTCCGGAGCTCGTCGGTCAGCACCCTCTCCCCGAGCAATACTTCGAACCTGGGGCCTTCGGGGCGAAGCCAGATATGGAATCGATCGAAGTCCTTCCTGGGGAGCTCAGGCCAGTCTTCCTCCGGCGTCCCGGAGGTCAGGAGGGCAAAGGTCAGAGCCCGGTACAGGGCGCCAGAGTCCAGGTGCCGGAACCCCAGCCGGCGGGCTACTTCCCGAGCGGTGGTGGATTTCCCCGAACCGGCGGGACCGTCCAGGGTGATGATGGGTGGACGGCTGTTCATTGGGCTTTGGGCCCCCCTTGCCCTTCTGCGGCACGCTCCAAAAGACCCCAGAATCCCGGAAAGCTCACGCTGGCTACCTCCGGGCGGTCAACGGTGATTTCATTCCCCTGCAGACTCCCTAACACCCCGAAGGCCATGGCGATCCGGTGGTCTCCGAAGGTTTCGACCCGGCCTCGGAGGGGTTGATCGGATCCAACGATTTCCATGCCGTCCTCCAGCTCGTCCACCTGGATCCCGAGAGCTCTGAGGTTCTTGACCATTGCTGAGATACGATCGGTCTCTTTTACCCTCAACTCCTTCGCACCCGTGATTCGAGTGACCCCCTGGGCTCGGGCAGCCCCGACGGCAAGAATGGGGATTTCATCGATTAGGCCCGGAACCTCCTTCTCGACCAGCGAAAAGGCCTCGAGGCCGGACCTTCGAACCAGCAGGTCACCCATTGGCTCGCCCTCGCCCGTTGCCCCGGTCCCTTCCACCTCGATCTCGGCACCCATCCGCCGCAACACGGGCAAGAGCCCAATCCGGGTGGGGTTCAATCCCACACCTTTGATCATGAGGTCCTCTCCCGCCCCACCCAGGAGGCCGAAAAGGACAAAAAACGCAGCGGAAGAAAAGTCGCCTGGGACTTCCATGTCCACGGGCGGAAGATGAGTCGGAGGTTCGGTGAGTTGAACGCTCCAGCCGTCATCTGCCGGTCCACAAACGACGGGAACGCCTAGGCCCGAGAAAGCTCTCTCGGTGTGATCCCGGGACCGCCCCGGTTCCACCATATCCACCTCTACGCCTCCCACCAACCCGGCAAGGAGAAGGGCACTTTTTAGCTGGGCGCTGGCCACGGGCATGCGGTACGAGAGGGGGACCAGGTCTCCGCCACGTACTTTGATGGGGAGGCGACCTGCCGCCTCCAATGCCTCGAAACGGGCTCCCATGGTGGCGAGTGGGTCCGTGATCCTGGCCATAGGTCGTTTCCGAAGGGACGCGTCACCCGTCACCACTGCTTCCAAATGCTGGCCGGCGAGCACTCCCAGGAGCAGCCGCGCCCCGGTGCCGCTGTTCTCCAGGTCCAATGGAGCCTGCGGGGGGCGGAGGCCTCGTAGGCCCAGCCCCTCGACAGTTACTTCGGGCCCAGCCTTTCCCAGGTCCGGGATGTGGGATCCCAATCTTCGTAGAGCGTTGGCGGTGGAGGCCGGGTCACCTTCGGGAAGCAAGCCGCGGATGCGGCTTTCGCCGGAGGCCAGCGTAGCCATAATCAGCGCCCGCTGAGAGATGGACTTGTCCCCTGGCACACGGACGATCATCCGTCCCCCTTGGACCAGGCCCGCGTCTTCTGCATGAGATCTCGCAAGTCCTCACCCTTTCCGGCTTCGACCAGGGTTCGGATCTCTGCAAGGCGCCCCTCGAAAGTGACCAAAGCGTCATTGAGAGCGGCTGGAGCGTGCTCGAAGAGGTCGGTCCACACGTCGGCGCTGCTGCCGGCAAGTCTGGTCATGTCCGTCCCCCCGGGTCCAAGGTCGGTCCGGAATACCTCAAGATCCTCCAGTGTCAGGGCTAGAGCGTTGGCCGTCAGCTGTGGAAGGTGGCTGACAACGGCCATCAGGGTGTCGTGGGCCGCGGCTTCGATGGATACCGCTTTCGACCCGAGGGACCGCCAGAAGTCCTCGATAAACCCCACGATGGTTGAATCGGCTTCCCCAGGCACGACCCAGACTTTTGAGCCGGAGTAGAGATCCTCTCGTGAGGCATCAAAGCCCGATCCCTCTCCTCCGCAGAGTGGATGACTCCCGACAAAACGGCCTTGAAGCCCGAGGGCCTGTGCCTGCTCCACTACAGGCACTTTCAGGCTCACCACGTCCGTGATGGCAGTGGTTGGACCCAGGAGGCCCTCGTGGTGGGAGAGGAGAGCCAGCGTAGCGTTCAGAGGTGTGCAGTATACGACCAGATCGAGGCCCTCCAGGAAAGCTCCCGGATCGTTCTCGGTCCTGTCGACAATCCCCAGATCCAGGGCCTTCTTCAACTCCACGGCATCATTCGAAAGCGCCACGACGGATGGGGTCTCCGGGAGCCTCCGGAGGGCTCGGGCCAGGGAGCCGCCCATCAGCCCGAGACCGACGATCCCGATCTTGGAGAAGGGGCGCGAGGGGGCCGCCGAGCTCACGGCGCGGGCACCGGCTCTGGTTCGAAGACGTAGACCAGCGATACCTGGCTCAAGATAGGATCATTCTCCGCCCACGAGAGAAACAAAGACTGCCGCTCCGTATGGTGCTCCAGAGTCCGGAATGGAACGGTCAAATACAGGAGGCCCCTAAAACTCCGGTAACCCGGCCGGCCTACCAAACGGGCTGCCACCTCTCCTCCGAACGCCATCTCGGCGAACGCCCGGGCTCGCCACTGGGCTGACCTGAGCTCCCATGGGCGGGCTTCGACAAACCGATCCAGGAACGGATCGACGTGCTCGGTAGCTTCAAGGTCGGGAGGGTGCCATGCCGGCGAGGGGGTCCACCAATCGTCCATGGGTTATCCCTTCACCACCCGTTCGTCCAAGGGACCCTCCTCGTCCGGGGCTTTCAAATACCCCAACTCGATGCTCAATCCGTCATAGGCTACCGAGGTATCCGGGAAAACGGATTTCGCTTCCTCCGCCAGTGGTCCCGGGTCCTCCGAATACCTGGCAGACACGTGGGTCAAGAGCAGCCTGCGGGCTCCCGCCCCCTTCGCTACCTCCGCAGCACCTCTGGCGGTGGAGTGGAAGGTCTCATGAGCCCTGTCGGCCTCGTCTTCGAGGAAGGTCGCCTCGTGAACCAGGAGGTCAGCGCCTTCCGCCGTTTTGACCGTTTCCGGGGTCGGCCTGGTGTCTCCGGTATAAACCACCAGTCGACCGGGCCGAGGCTCGCCCACGACCTCTTCCGGATTGATGATCCTTCCATCCACCTCCACCGATTCGCCCCGATGGAGCTTCCCGAAAAGCCTCCCCTCCGGCACCCCGAGAGCCTTTGCCCGTTCCACGTCGAATCGACCGAGGCGGGGGTGCTCACGCAGCGCGTATCCGACTGCGGGAGTCCCGTGGCGAACCGGGAAAGCGACGACATCGTACTCCCCGAACGGTACCTGATCTCCCGGTTGCAGCTCCCGAATCGGGACCGGGAAAGGAACGCGCTCCACGCCTAGGTGGACCGCGGCCTCGAGGACCTCTCCGGCCCCCGGCGGGCCAAAGAGAGGGAGGGCTTCTTCCCTTCCCTGCAAGCCCATGGTCCGAAGGAGTCCAACAATCCCGAGGAAGTGGTCTGCGTGGAGGTGAGTGATGAAGATCGCTTGGAGACCGAACCCGGTCCCATACTTCATCATCTGCCGCTGGGTGCCCTCACCGCAGTCGAAGAGCATCAGATCCCCCTCTCGCTGGACACACAAACTGCTAACGTTACGACCAACAGTGGGTCGGGACGCTGCGGTGCCGAGGAAGGTGATCCTGATCATGGGGTTTCGGGTTTCGGGTCGAAAAACTACCGGCCTATCGGGTGCCGTCGAGGCATCGGGAAACTAGCGCTTCGACGCGTCCGATCAAACGGGTTCGAGCCTTCAGCGGATAGGAAGGGAGAAAGGAAAAGGCGGAAGTGCGGGAAGGCGAGGTCGGGCTCACTACCAGATGCGGAGTTGGAACCGGATGGTTCTGCCTGGCTGGGGTAGTCCGCACTGATCGAAGACCAGCCCGTCGGTAACATTGTCGATGTTCAACAAAGCTTTCGTCTGCGAGAGCAAACCACCCAGTGAACCGAAGACACGGCCGAGACTCAGGTCCAGGTGCTTGCTGGAGGAAAACGGCTCCAATCCCCCCACCTCGGGGTTCTCACAGAACTGGCGCCCCATGAACCGTCCGGACGCCGCGCCTTCGAAGCCAAAAGGGAGCCGGACCTGCACGGAGGCTTTTCCAGCGACCGCGGGCTCATACTCCAGCCGTATTTCGCCGCCGCCGGGGGTGATTCCACGGGCCCTCTGGATGGTCAGGTCCCCGCTCCAACCCAGGGAGCCGGTTCGCCCCGACGCCAGGATCTCCAGTCCCCTGCTTCGGACTTTGTGCTGGTTTACCCGTTTGAACTTGGTTCCTTCTTCGGTCGAAACCGAAGACCGGACGATCCCATCCGACAGGACCTGATAGAACCCGACCGCTTGTAGCTCCACCTCCTTGTCCATCAAGGTGAACCCGAGTTCCCCGCCGGTGAGGACCTCCGGCACCAGGTCCGGATTTGGAACGAACCTTCCGAGGGCCCCTGAGTAGAGCTCTCTCAGCGCTGGGAAACGGGTTCTACGGCCGACTGATCCGTGGAGGAGGAGATCTTCTCGCCCGGCAAAGGTGGTGAACCCGAGCCTCCCTCCCCAGGCCCAAAGAGTTCCCAGAGAAGGCTTGTCCCCCGATTCCGGCGTGTCCGCACCGTCCACCGCAAAACCCACCGAAAGACGAGAGGGCCGTGCGCCCTGGAGTGAGGCGTCATGGCCCATGAGCCACTCCCCTTCCATCCCGAGGCTCCAGAGGCGCTGCCGGTACCCGGCTTTCTCCGCCCCGTCCAGGACCTCGTCGTGACTCACGTCGCCGTACGTCAAAGCACTACGCAGCTCCCCATTACTTCCGAGGGAGTGGTCACCCATGAATCTGATGGTGATGGTGCGGTCGTCCGAGCTTTCGGTGCCCACCACTTCCTGGTAGGAGGATGATTGGAACCGCTCAATCTCCTGGGATCCGAGATCCAGGCCGACGCTGGTTTCCAGATCGCCCTCGCCCCAAGGGGTGTCCCGTTGCCCCGTTCCGGCGGAGAAAGCCGTGATAAGCCTCTTCTGGGACGGGTATCTCCAAAGCCTCGGCTCCTGAACATGGGCCTCCGGCGCTACGCCTCTCTCCTCCGAAAAGCCCGAAGAGCTGAGGCTCATCCACAAGCCCTGCTCCGACCGATACCGCGCCGAAAGGAAGCCGTCATAACGGTGTGAATCGGTATTCAGACGAAGGTCGCCGTCCTCCGAGAGTAAGGTGGGGTGCAGCCCCTCTTCCCTTTCCGCGCCTCCGGGAAGGGTGATGCCATCACCAGCCTGGTGCCCTGCACCACCCCTGACGACCCAGCTGCCGGCGTTTGTCTGAAAAAGCGTGCCAGCGTTGGCAGAGAGGTTTCGAGCACCGATGTGATCAAGACCGACGTCGAACTGGAGCGGCCTAGGCGCCACCTGCCGTTCGGCCCCCCTTGCCACGTCGATCTCAATCACCCCTCCGAGAACGTTCGGGCCGTGGAGGAGAGATGAAAGTCCCCGAACGATCGTGATCCTCTGAGCAGAGGTAAGTGGGATCACGGAGAGGTCGGTCCGGGCATCCCATCCGAGGGTGAGGGGCACTCCATCCATGAATACGCCGATCTGCCGGTCTTCCCCACCCCGGAGGGCCGGCTGAGCCTCCCCCCTCGAGTTCCGCCTGATTTGAATTAGTGGCAGTTCCCTGAGGATTTGCTCAAGGGTAGGCGCCGGCCGCATCACCAGGGAATCGAGAGCCACCTCTACGGCACTGGCTCCGCCGGTTGTCGACACCGGTCGCGGGACCATGATGGTCAAGCCTTGGAGCTGAAAGACCGGTGTGCCAGTGGTATCGACCCTGGTCGAATCCGGCACCTGGGCCCCAAGGCGTCCGAAGGCGAGGACGAAGAAGAAAACCGAGGTCAGAAAGGTGGTCTGGATGGCGAGCCTGTTCATTCCAGTCCGGTGAAAGTTGTTTGCTGTCCACGGCCTGAGACGTGGTGCGTTTCAGGTTTCGAGGAGACCGACATCCCCCAGAAGGCGATGCCGCCGGTGCTTCGGTTCTTAAGACACCGACGGCTTGAACAATGTTACAGGAAACAGAGCGCTTTGTTTCCCGTGACACCAGGGGGCTCGGACCCTATTCTCACCTCCACCGCTCTGGTTCCAGGGTGGTTCATGCCCCGGGTTTTGGGACCAATTCGCATGGGAGGAGAAGCAATGCACACTCGCCGCCAGTTCCTCGGAACCATGAGCCTTCCCACTGCAGCCGCGCTAGCTGGGGTACCGATGCCGGCTCTCCGAAAAGACGGAGTGGCCATTGCAGAGGAACTCGCGTCCCACGCTGGCTCTCCGGATGAGGTCGCTTCGGATGAGATGTTCTGGGCCGAGGTTCAGCGAGCATTCACCGTGGATCGGACGCTGGTGAACTTGAACAACGGGGGGGTCAGTCCGTCACCCGCCTTTGTCCAGGACGCCATGAAAAAGCACCTGGACCTCTCAAACAAAGCACCGACCTACTACATGTGGCAAATCCAGGAGCCGATGCGAGAGGGCGTCCGGCTCAGAATGGCGAGACAGTGGGGGGTGGATCCGGAGGAAGTCGCATTTGTTCGGAACGCGTCCGAGGGACTTCAAACCCTCCAGTTCGGAATGGACCTTAAGCGGGATGACGAGGTCCTCACCACCACCCAGGACTATGGGAGAATGATCACCACCTTCCGCCAAAGGGAGCGGCGGGAAGGCGTGGTCCTTCGCCAGATCGAGGTCCCCGTCCCGGCTGAGGACCCGGATGAGGTGGTTCGCCTTTTTGATCAGGCCATCACCGATCGGACTCGGATGATCCTGATCTGCCACACCATCAACCTCACCGGTCAGATATTCCCGGTCCGGGAGCTCAGTGACTTAGGCCGTCGGCGAGGGATCCCCGTGATCGTGGATGGAGCTCACGGGTTGGCCCACTTCGAATTCAAGCTGCCCGACCTCGGTTGTGACTACTACGCAACTAGCCTCCACAAATGGCTTTTCGCTCCCCATGGTACCGGGCTCTTGTATGTGAAGAGGGAGAAGATCCCTGAGGTATGGCCGCTGATGGCCGCTCCCGAGCGCATGGATGATGACATCCGAAAATATGAAGAGATCGGGACTCACCCTGCCGCCAACTACCTTGCGATCGGTGAAGCTCTCACCTTCCATCAGGGATTGGGGGGAGCGCGGAAGGAAGCCCGCCTTCGGTACCTGAGGGATTACTGGGCGAACGCTCTCATGGAGCACGACCGGTTCCGGCTACACACCAGCCTGCTGCCGGAATTCTCCTGCGGGATCGGTAACATTCAACTGGAAGGGATCGACTCTGGGGCGCTGAACACCTGGCTATGGCAGGAACACAAGATCATCAGTGTGGCCATCAAACACCAACAATTCGAAGGCCTGCGCGTGACGGCGAGCGTGTATACACATCCGGAGGAGCTGGACCGGTTCGTGGACGCTATGCTTTTCGCGGCCAAACACGGTATTTCCGCCTAGCTTCCCAAGAGCATCCCGAAGGGGAAAAAGGCGGGGACACGGTTGGATAGCTTTTCAGGACTAGACAGGAGGATGGGATGAAGGAGACACGGTTCAGGGTGCCGGATATGACCTGCGGTCATTGTGAGGCGGCGGTGCGGGGATCCCTGGAGACATTGGAGGGGGTTGAGGCGTTAGACGTCTCTCTGGAGACCAAGGAGGTAAAGGTCCGATCCATTGCGGAGCTGGACCTCACTGACCTCATGGGGGCCGTGAGAGCCGTGGGGTTCACCCCGGAAGCCTATTAGGAGTGGGAGGAATCCATGGCCGGTCGTAAAAACCTCGCTGTCATCGTGGCGGCCTTATCCGTATCAGGTGTGGGCTTGGCTTGTGGGGGCGGGGGAAACAAAGCGGATGACGCGACCCAGGACACCCTTACCCGAAGAGAGAAGGACAGCATCATCAGCACCCTTCCTGTTCCGGGTGCCGATGCCGTCGGAAAGGCCCTTGATGCCGCCGACGCGGCCAAAACGAGGGCCGAGCGGCACGATACCATCGGGTAGGTCGATCCTAGCGAAATCTTAAGCTCGCGCGGGAGCCAACCGGGCCCCATCTTGGTTCCCATCAAGCCAACCAAAAAGGAGGATGTTCGCCATGGCAGTTTTTGATCTCCGGATCAACGGAGAGCAGATGTCCGTTGACGTTCCCCCGGACATGCCTCTTCTGTGGGCGCTCCGGGACCATTTGAACCTTACCGGCACGAAGTTTTCATGCGGGATTGCGTTTTGCGGGTCCTGTACAGTCCTCGTCGACGGGGAGCCAATCCGGTCCTGCATTGCCACCGTGGAGAGCATCGGGGACCGGGAGGTCACGACCATCGAAGGGCTTTCTCCCAATGGGGACCATCCGCTCCAGAGAGCATGGTTGGCCGAGCAAACGGTCCAATGCGGTTACTGCCATCCTGGACAGATTCTCCAAGCGGCGGCCCTCCTGGAGGAGAACCCTCATCCCTCCGATGAGGATATCGACGATTACATGGCCGGGAATCTCTGCCGTTGTGGGACTTACCAGAGGATTCGGAAAGCCATTCGCCGGGTCGAGGAAGGGAGGATCTGATGAGCACCAAAGATCTGAGCCGCAGGGACTTCATGAAGACCACCGGCGTGGCCGGCGCCGGCCTTGTCGTAGGTTTCCATATCCCGTGGATTCAGGGGTGCGGGGGTCCTCCCCCGGTTCCGATGGAGGGGGGCGCCCAGCCGAACGCCTACATCCGGATCGATCCCGCTGGGTTCATCCACATCGTCTACGATGACCACGAGATGGGCCAGGGAAGCTCAACAGGTTTCTTGATGATGGCTTGCGATGAGCTCGAGGCCGATTGGTCGAAGATTGTCATGGAAGAGGTCCCAACGGACCCGTCCAACTGGCACCAATCCATTTCCACGGGTGGGAGCACGACGATCAGACTGGGGTGGGTTCCCGTTCGCACGGCCGCGGCCCAAGCGAGGGAAGTATTAAGGGAAGCGGCGGCGCGGCGTTGGGAGGTGGCCGTGGACGAGTGCGTCGCCAAAGAACACAAAATCACCCACGAGCCGTCCGGCCGCTCGGCCGACTATGGCGAATTGGCTGATGAGGCGGCACTCCTTTCGGTCCCGGAGAACCCCGAGCTGAAGAGCCACGAGGATTTCTGGCTCATTGGCCGCTCCACGGACCGCTTGGACCTCCCGGACAAAGTGACAGGGAAAACCCAATTCGGGATGGATTTACGCCTTCCGGGTATGGTTTACGCTTCGGTGTCCCGTCCACCGGCATTCCAAGGTGGGATTCGGAGTTTCGACGATACGGCCGCCCGGCAGGTTCCCGGGGTGCTGGACGTGTTCGAGGTGGAGGGTGGGATCGCGGTGGTGGCTTCCGACACCTGGGCAGCTTTCAAAGGTCGCCAGGCCCTCGTTGTGGATTGGGACCCGGGGCCCAACGCCGATCAGAGCTCCGACACTCTCAAGGCCCGGGGCGTGGCACTGGAAAACGAACCCGGGGATGTCGTGGGGGATGAGGTCGGAAACTTCGCCCGGGCATTTGCCGGGGCGCCGAGGAAGGTGGAGGCGGCTTACGACACACACTTCCTCGATCATGTACCCATGGAACCCATGAACGCCACGGCCTGGGTTCAAGGGGACCGCGTGGAGGTGTGGTGTCCGACCCAGGGAGCCACTTCGGGTCAGCGAATGGCCGCTAGGGTAGCCGGGGTCGATAGGGAAAACGTGATTTTCCACTCCATGCTTTCAGGGGGTGGCTTTGGACGCCGCTTGAACTCGGACGACACCGAGTTCGCGGTGAAGGTGGCCATGAACGTGGACGGGCCGGTCCAGGTGGTCTGGACCCGGGAAGACACTTTCGCCCACGGGTTCTACAGGCCCTACACCCACCAAACCATGAAAGCCGGGCTGGACGCTGAAGGCTGGCCGGTAGCCTGGCTACACAGGGTCTATGGCATGGGTGGGGGTACCAGCACCGGGGGGGCCAACAACCCCCCGTACGAGTTCCCGAACTTCCGGTGTGATGCCCACATGGAGGACTGGGGGATCCCCATCGGGCCGTGGCGCTCCGTGGGGAACACCCATACCTGTTTTGCCGTCGAGTCCTTCATGGACGAGTGCGCGCATGCCGCTGGGATCAACCCGGTGACGTATCGCCGACGTCTGATGGAACCCAAGGACCCCCGGCTTCTCACGTGCCTTCTCAGGGCAGCCGAGCTGGCGGAGTACGGCAAGGAAATGGGCGACAGGCAGGGGCAGGGAGTGGCCGCCTGGGCCTGTTTCGGCGGGTACGGCGCCATGGTGGCGGATGTCACCGTGGCCGACGACGGGGCGGTGTCGGTGGACAAGATCGTCGCGGTCGTGGACCACGGGACAATCGTGAACCCGGAGGCGGTTAGGAGCCAGATCGAGGGTGGGATCGTCCTCTCGTTGACGGCTACCCTGAAGGCTGAAGTGCACATAGCCAACGGGGCCGCGGTGGAGAGCAACTTCCACGATCATCCCATCCTATCCATGGGCGAAATGCCTTTGGTGGAGGTCCATTTCGTGGAAAGCACGGAGCGCCCTGGCGGTGTTGGTGAGCCGCCAGTCCCGCCACCTGTCCCCGCCGTCTGCAACGCGATTTTTGCGGCCACAGGTGTGCGAATCCGTGAGTTGCCCGTGGATGAGGAACTCCTCCGCGTGACTTGAACTCCGAGGCAATGCCCCTTGGTTTGACCGAGTGGTTTGGTCTGGACGGCAGGAAAAAAGCGGCTGAAGGGAACCCCCCTTCGGCCGCTCTTTTCTTGACCCGGTCGGCCCTGACTGGCCTCAGCGGTGAGCCTCAGTCGGGTACGACGATGGTTCCGGCCTCCTGCCGAACGATGGCGGGCGCGTCAGCCAGGGAACCGATTGCCGCGAAGCCGCCGGTGGCCTCCACGAACTCCAGCGCGGCGGTGATCTTCGGCCCCATGGAACCGGCCGGGAACTCATGGGCCAGAGCCCGGAGTTCGGACGGGGTGGCACGGTCAATAGGTTGTGCGTCAGGGCGCCCGAAACCCACCTCGACCTTTGGTACGTCGGTGAGCATGACGAGACCATGGGCACCCACCTCCTGGGCCAACAGAGAGGCCGTCCGGTCTTTATCGATCACGGCTTCAACACCCTGCCAACCCTCTTTTTCATCCCATGTCACGGGGATCCCGCCCCCGCCTGCGCAGACGACCAGGACGCCCCGCACCAAGAGCCTCCTGAAGATCTTCGCCGGGATGATCTCCTTCGGGAGTGGAGACGGGACGACTCGGCGTAGCTTGTCGCCATCGGGAGCCAAACTCCAACCCAGATTCGCTGCGATCCGCCGGGCTTCCTCCGGCTCAAAAAGGGGTCCGATGGGTTTGGTCGGGTTTTCGAATGCGGGATCCGAAGGATCGACCTGGACCCTGGTCAGCAGTGTGAGGATTTCCCGGCCAGGGAGCCGGTTGGAAAGCTCCTGCTCGATGAGGTATCCGATCATCCCCTCGGTTTCAGCGCCCAGTACGTCGAGGGGGTTCTGGAAAATGTCTGAATAGGATGCTTCTTGGAGGGCCAGCAGGCCCACCTGTGGGCCGTTTCCGTGAGTGAGGACGACATGGTGCTCCCTCGCAACCTCGGCGATGGAGGCCCCAGCTGTCCGCATGTTCTTCCTCTGGAGTTCGGCCGAGACCGGTTCACCTCGCTGGAGTAGGGCATTCCCACCGAGGGCGATAACGACGATTAACGGATCCATTCGTATAAGTCCGACTCATTTGATGTTTTGTGACCAGGAAATTCAGTAATTTCCCGGCGCCAATCTGGGCCGAGAAGGGAACCCGCGGCCCGAAAAGGACCAGAAGTCTATCGGAGGGTAATGAGAGGGGCAAGAACGATGGGGGGGGCCTGGTTTTCCCCGGGGGTTTGGGACTCGTTCGGGTGCCTAATGATGTGGATCGAAACCAGCAATAGGAGCAGCAAGGGCAACAAGGATCGCCAAGGCCACTCCCACCACAACAATCGAATGGCCCCAGAGAGGCGGCGGATCCCCACGCCCGATCCATCGAAGGTTGGGCCGGGCCTTCTGGTCGAGGATGACGAACAAAACGGGTAAGCCCAGGGTGAAAATACCTACCAAAAGCTCCAGGATGTGGTCCAAAACCTCTTTCCCTTCTATGGGTTGGCCGAGGGTTTAGGGGATCAGTACACCCCTAACGAGCATTCGGGGAATGTCGAGATCCACCGTGTTTCCGACTCCCAGCTGCCCGAAGGCGTTCGGGCCCCAGCAGTAGCTCTCACCGACAAGGGAGATGGCGCAGGTATGTGTCCCCTGCGTATCCACCGACCTCCAGTTGAAGGGAGGAAGAACAACAGCGGGAGTCGGGGATCCGAAGGGTCCCAACCCGATCAAACCGCCTTGCCCCCAGCAATACAGTTTGTTGCTCGAGTCCACACCACAGGAGTGTACTTGACCGGCGGTTATGTCGTTCCAGAGGTGCCCGCCCGCGACCTTCACCGGGCTCGTCTGGTCGGCAGTGAATCCGTTTCCGAGTTGGTTGAATCCACCCTCGCCCCAACAGAACGCCTCGCCGTCGGTGGAGATCCCACAGGTATGGAACCTTCCGGCTGTGATGTCGGTCCACTTCACTCCACCCGCCACCTTGACCGGGCCGGTTTGGTCGGCCACGCCACCGTCTCCCAGCTGGCCCTCTTGGCCACGGCCCCAGCAGTATGCGTCACCGACGGGTGTGATACCGCACGAGTGGAAATGCCCAGCCGTGAGATGGGTCCAGGTCATGCCACCGCTTACGGCCGTCGGAACGTCCGTGGGCACCAGCGTACCGTTTCCAAGGCGACCCTCCAACTCGTCACCCCAACACAAAGCCGTACCATCGGCCTTGAGTCCACAGTTGTGAGCCGCGCCAACAGCAAGATCTTGGAAGGTCCCGCCGGGGACTTCCGTGGGAGTGTCCACAACACTCAAAGAGTCCCACGGCTGTCCCGTCTGCCATCCCAGGCCCCAACAGAGGGTCTGCCCGCCCGCGGTGAGGCCACACGTGTGGAATTGTCCTCCGCCGATTTGGCCCCAGATCGTTCCCGTGGGGACGGCCTGGGGAGATTCCACCGGAAGGGTGTCAGTGGAAGCGAGCTGGGACTGTTCGTTGTTACCCCAACAAAAGGGTGCTCCCAGGTTATCAACAGCACACGTGTGGGAGAACCCCGGTGCGGTCACCTTGAAAGGCCATGGATCCAGGGTGCCGGTGGCCACGGCCGTGAGCGGTAGCTCGGCATCGATATCGGTTCTGACGACAGTAAGCTCCTGGGGCCCGGGAGTGGGTCCAAGAATCCAACCGGCGTTCAGCTCGCCGTTGATGTCGCTTGTGGTGGGACCCTGAGCGATTTCTCCGAATCCGCTGATGTCCTGGAAGTTGATCGGGATGCCGGCCTCCGGGAGACCGAGTGAGTCCCGGGTCAGGAGCATTGCGGTCAGGGTATCGAGCATCGGCCCCGTCAACGCCCCCCCGTTCATCAAGGTGATAGGCGCCGATCCAGTGGCATTGAAATAGACCGGATCCAGGTCGGAGACCGTGGCGGATACCTGTTGTGGCCCCGAGTCTCCAGTTCCCAAGGTCCACGCTGCGGTCACCTCCCCTTCAAGATCCGTTTGATCCGCCGAAGGGATGATCGTTCCCTCGCCGTCGATGACATCCCAATTCACATCGGTTCCCACAACGGGTGTCCCTGCGGCATCGGTCAGTCGAACCTTCAATGGATCCCGGAGAACGAACCCGGTCCAATGGAACTGGTTGTCTCCCTCCAGTGCCTCGAGGACATCAGGTTCTTGCGTGACCTCGACGCCGAGGGAAGCACGGATGGTCCCGCCTTGAGCCCTGATCTGGGTTTCCCCGTCCTGAACCGAAGTAATCAGGCCGGTCTGGTCTACCGAGGCTACGTTCGGGTTATCGGACGCCCAGGTAACTGTCACCTCCAGCATCAGGTCGCCGTATTGGTCGAACACGGTCGCCGTTACCCGGATGGTGTCCCCGATCGCGTCAAAAGAAATGGTGGACGGGTTCAAAGCGATGGAATCCGCTCTGGGGGGATCCGGATCCGGCTCTACTTTCTTGCCGCCATCTCCGCAGGCCAGGGCAAGTGGGAGAGAAATCAAGGCAACGGCAAAGAAGACCTTGGGGATAGATGTGCTTCTTTCAGGAACCGTCATCAAGAACGGGCCTCCGAACCAGACTCATTAAGGAACCGACTGTTGTAGATCCACCTGGTGCCGGGGGCGGGGTTGAGCTGCGGGGCCTCCCGGCCCTCGCTCGTCTCGCGTGTCAGCCACACTGTTCTTTCATAGCTACCGTGGCGCTCGGCTCGAACCCGCGGGGGGAGAGAAAACGGAGGACGGCCCCGTGGAACAACCACGGTTGAGCCATCCCCGAACCCCCCACCACCTTCATAACCCCGACATTATTCAAATCTAAACTCGGTGGGGAACCAAATGGAAGAACATATGTTTCCGGGATTCGTCAACCCCCCGAGTGACCACCGCCCCGCTCTCGGGTGAAGGTAGAATCGGTTCGATGGGGATCCGGGCCACCGCCAGAAACTTCCCACGACCAGGTTCCTTGAAGGCCAGAAAAAGAAAGGTCGAAGATCGCCTGAGGCATAACTGACCAATGGTTACCGGGTCCTTGTTGGACGACGTTGGGCGTAGTGAAACCGGCTTCCGTCTCCGTAGTTTCAGACTCCTCGTCGGGCCCCCCGGTCACCGCCCGATAGATGAGGTATCCGCCCACCACCACCAGGGTCGCTATCCCCACAGTGGCGCCGGTGGAAGACTTTCCGGTTCCTCCCTGGGGGTCTTCCCCGGAATCTCCTCCACCGGATCCCGGTTTCAGCGAAGCGATCTGAAGAGAGGCACAACTCGCCTGCGAAAGCACCAGCAGGCAGGTGACGATCACCATAATGGAACGAGTGAAAGAAAGCTGCCGAGGTTGCATCGATCCCTCCCCTTCGAATGCCTTTCCCCTCTCAGTGCCGGGGGCGGGACTGAGCTGCGGGGGCTGTCGCCCCCTCGCTCGTCTCGCGGGTCAGCATTCCTGAATGCCGGGGGCGGGACTGAGCTGCGGGGGCTGTCGCCCCCTCGCTCGTCTCGCGGGTCAACGGCGAGGTCTTGCTTGTGCCCCTCAGCCGCTCGGCTCGAACCGGGTTCGAGAGGCTAACCCAGCCCTAGGCCCCCCAGACGAACAGGAGTTTCCTTCCTCAGTGCCGGGGGCGGGACTCGAACCCGCAAGGGATTTCTCCCGGGGGATTTTAAGTCCCCTGTGTCTGCCTGTTCCACCACCCCGGCCTGCCCTTTAATCAACGGGGTTTCCCCTCGCGGATCAAGGAGAAAGAACCAGGGGACCCTCGCGGGTTATCAAGGGGGAGTCTAAACTGGCCTCCAGGGTTTCTCTCGGCCTCCATCCTTTCACATCCCCGTTATGAACGACCACACGAAAGCTGAGGCAGAACGTTCCACCGCGGTCGAGGGCACGCCTAAGGACCAGCCGACCTCGGTCGCTCAACCAAGCGCTTCAGGGCCTGCCGAAAGTCCGGGAGAGAACCCGGACAGATTCCTCAACCGAGAAATCACCTGGCTGGCCTTCAACGGTAGGGTCCTCCAGGAGGCTATGGACCCTCGGGTCCCTCTTTTTGAGCGTCTCAAGTTCTTGGCGATCTTCTCCTCCAACCTGGATGAGTTTTTTCGTGTCAGGGTGGCTTCCCTCCGAAGCCTTCTGCGGTTGAAGAAGAAGAAGCTGAGGAAGTTGGATTTCCGCCCTCGACGCCTCCTTAGAGACATTCACTTCGTGGTCACGAGCCAGCAGGAGATGTTCGGTAGTACACTCAGAAGTCAGATCCTCCCCGAACTCGAGGCCAACGGCATCTTCCTTCTCAACCATCGAAACCTCACCCGGTTACAGACGGCGTTCCTCGAATCTTTCTTTACGGAAAAGGTTCGGCCACTGATGGACCCCCTGCTCCTGACCGAGACAGAAGGGCCCACGTTTTTGGACGACGGCCGGATCTATCTGGTTACCGAGCTGTGGCCCAAGGTTGACATCTCTCTCGGGTCGGAACGACCCACCTACGGGATCATCGGAGTCCCGACCCCACCGTTACCCAGGTTCGTGGTCGTCCCAGGGGAAGGCCACAACGTTCTCTTCATCGAGGACGTGATCCGACAATTCCTCCCGACCCTTTTTCCGGATCACGAGGTGGGATCCGCTTATGGGGTCAAACTCTCTCGCGATGCGGATCTCTACCTGGAGGACGAGTTCGAGGGTGATCTGGTAGGGAAGATCCGAAAGAGTCTCGGGAAGAGAGATCTGGGTACGCCAAGCCGGTTCCTGTACGACCTCCAGGCTCCGTATGCGTTGGTCTCGTTTTTAAAAGACCACCTGGCGCTGGAGGACGATGACCTCGTTCCCGGGGGCCGGTACCACAATCTCCAGGATTTTTTCCAGTTTCCCCGTCCGAAGAATGGACAGGGCCTGACCCGCCCACCCCTGGAGCCTTTGCCCCACGCCGACCTGAGAAACGTCCCGTCTCTCCTCGATGCCACCAGGGAACGAGATAGGATCCTTCATTTCCCTTACCAGTCCTTCTCCTACGTGACACGGTTCTTCCAAGAAGCAGCCAGGGACCCAAGAACCCGAAAGATCTGGATCACTCTTTATCGTGTGGCCGAAGACTCGGCCGTTGTGGAAGCCCTCATCGAAGCTGCCAGGGCCGGAAAAGAAGTTTCTTGTTTCGTCGAGGTTAAGGCTCGCTTCGATGAAGCGAGGAACCTGAAATGGGCCGGGGAGATGGAGGAAGCGGGTGTACGGGTTTTCTACAGCAAACCGGGCATAAAAGTCCACTCAAAAATTGCCCTGGTGACCCGGGAGGAGGAAGATGGAATCCGGGACTACGGGTTTTTGGGAACCGGCAACTTCAACGAGTCCACTGCCCGGATCTATGCCGACCACGCCCTACTCACGGCTGATTCCCGGCTCACCAAAGACCTGGATCAAGTTTTCAGGTTCCTTTGGGAGGATATCCCGGAGCCCCACTGCGACCACCTTCTAGTAGCTCCCGCGAAACTCCGGGAGGGGTTGGAGAGAGCCATAAAAGGGGAGATCGCCGCGGCCCTCTCGGGGGGGATCGCCGGGATGGCGCTCAAGATGAACAGCCTGGAAGACCCCCGGATGATTGATCTCCTCTATGAGGCGAGTCAAAAAGGGGTCCGTGTGAATTTGATCATCCGTGGGATCTGTTGCATGCGGCCGGGCCTGGAAGACCTCGGCGAGAACGTAAAAGCCAGGAGCATCGTGGATCGATTCCTGGAGCATGCTCGGATCTACAGGTTCGTCGACGGAGGGTCCCCGGTGATGTACCTCTCGTCCGCCGACCTCATGAAAAGGAATCTCAATCGGAGGGTGGAGGTTGCTTTTCCCATCCTCGACGAAAAGGTCCGAGAAGAGATGGAGCAGTTCCTCCACCTCCAGCTCTCAGACAATGCCAAGGCCCGAGTCCTGGATCCAGAGCAAACGAACACCTACGTGAGTCGGCGGGTCGGAGAACCCAGGGTCGAGGCTCAGGAAGGGTTCTATCGGTGGCTGGAAGAGCAGCTTGTCGACTCCGGTCCCGGGGGCGGGAGTTGAGCCGATGAACCCGGAGCGATTCCGACGGATCCGTGAGACCCTGGCCAGACGGCAACCGGACCTCACCGTCCTCATGGAGAGGGTGAACAAAACCCACAACTTTTCGGCGATCTTGAGGAGTTGTGACGCTGTGGGCGTTCTGGACGCACATGTGGTTCTCCCGGAGAAAGGGATCGACCTCCATCACCACACGTCTGCGGGTACGACCCGGTGGATGGGGATCCAGGTTCATGAGTCCGTTGATGTCGCTGTCCAGGCCCTGAACCGGGAGGGTTTTAAGATACTCGCCGCCCATCCAGGAGAGGGCGCAAAAGACTACCGGGATCTCGACCTGACCAGGCCCACGGCATTCATGGTAGGAGCCGAGTTGTTGGGTTTGTCCGAGGAAGGGATGTCCCTGGCCGACGAGACCGTGGTGATTCCCATGGCGGGCATGGCCAAGTCCCTGAATGTCTCCGTGGCCACCGCCCTGCTCCTCTTCGAAGCCTTCAGGCAGCGGCAGTTGAAGGGGATGTACTCCCAGACACGACTCTCCAAGGACGAGTTCGAACGCCTCCTGTTCGAATGGGCCTACCCGGAGGTGGCGCGGATCTATCGAGACCAGGGCCAGCTATACCCGGACCTCTCCGCCGAAGGCGAGATCCTGTCGTAAACATACGGCGTCGCTATCTTTTTTCTCCACAAAATGCCCCTACCCGGACCCCTCCCCCCTCGAAGGCGGGACGAGAGCGGAGTGCCTCCTTCGAATGAAGACACAAAGGTGTCCCACGAACGTGATCGATACGGCGCGTTTGTGTCTTTTTCAGCCAGAACCGCCACATTTGGTTGGTGTCTCATGAAGTCAGTGAGATGAGGGTTCGGCCCGGAGGGCAGGAGCTAGTCTCGGGGATCCGAGGGTCTTTCCATTCGCCCCAGCTGGAACCGGAGGGAATCCTCGAGGTCAGAGAAGAGAAACTCGTATCCGGTGTCCAAGGCCTTTTGAGGGATGACCCGAGCTCCTTTCAGGAGGAGTTCACTCCCCATCTCTCCGAGCAGGCCTTTAACCGCCACAGCCGGCAGCGGGACGACGGTGGGCCTGTTCAGCACCCTGCCGAGGGCATCCGTGAACCTGGAGTTCGGGACAGGATTGGGTGCGGTGGCGTTGAGGGGGCCGGACACTCCGGGGCGGGTCAAAGCATGGTGGATCAACCCGACCTGATCATCTAGGTCGATCCAGCTCATGTACTGGCGGCCGGCTCCAATGCGACCGCCGAGGCCTGCTTTGAATGGTGGAAGCATCTTTCCGAGGCCGGGGCCCAAGGGGCTGACTACAAACCCCGTCCTGAGCTTCACGACCCTTATCCCAGCTTTCCGGGCCGGGCCGGTCGCTCCCTCCCATTCCCTGCAGACCATGGCAAGATAGCCCTGCCCCGCGGAGCTCTCCTCCGTCACGATTTCATTTCCTCGGGACCCGTAGTATCCAACGGCCGAGGCCGAGATCAGGAGCTTGGGTCCTCTCGGAATTTTTGAAAGGGCCCGGGAGATCAGCTCGGTCCCCTGTCGTCGACTCTGGAGGATCCTCTTCTTCTTCTCCTCGCTCCAGCGCAGGGCAGCCAAAGACTCGCCGGCCAGGTGGACCACGGCGTCGGCACCCTCGAACGGGCTCGGATCGATTGTATCAGCCAGAGGGTCCCAAGCCGGCCCCCCCGTTGAATCGCCAGCACCTCGGCGGGATAGCGTTCTTACCTCGTGGCCCCCGGAAGTCAGGAAATCTTTCAGAGCCGTCCCGATCAAACCCGAGGCGCCGGTGATGACCACGCACAGGGGAGGGCCCTCATAGCGCCCATGAAGTGTGAGATCGTTTCCCAGCCGTGAGTGCCGGAACTGGAAAAGGCGCTCCAGTTCCCGGTCGATGAACCCTTCTGCGAAGAGGCGGCCGGCGGCACCCAGGGGCGCGGCCCATTCAACCTCGTCCTCCACAAGGCACCCACCGTCGTCTGCGGGGAGGAAGCGATGTGTATGTGACCATTTTTCAAAAGGGCCGGACTCCTGCTCATCCCTGAATAAACGATTCTCCTCGAAGGCCGTGTGGCGGACTTCCCACTTCATATCGGTGGGTCCTTGGCGAATACCCAGCACGACCCGGCCTCCCTCGTGGATCCCCCCTTCCTTCTCCAAGACCCTGACATTGGCCCAAGGGGGCACAAGCCGTTGGAATGCTCCGGGGCGGAGGTGCCACGCGAACACCTCCTCCGGGGGGAACGGATAGTGCGACCGTTTGCGATAATAGGGCATCTGAATCAATCCAATCCGTCCGCGGTGCGGGGCATCAACCAGTCCTTACCCACCAGACTTTCCCTCGTTTCCAACCTATCCGATCAGCCACCACGCCGCTAAGGACGGAATCACCTGGACCCAGAAGTTGTCGGTCCTCGGACCGCTTAGCCCTTCGGCCAAGGAGCCCACCCCGCCGCAGGCCAATGCGACGACGAGAAGCTCGGGCAGGGTAGAGCCGAGGAGCGAGAGGGCGACCGCAGCCGCCAGGGCTCCGAAGAGAAACACCCCAATGGATCCTTCCAGGGACCGAGGACCGGCCTCTGGGTCCGAGAAGGGTGACCTGTACCTGTGTTTGCCCCACTTTCGCCCCACCAGTTCACCAGCCGCATCTCCAAAGCCACAGACGAGATAACCCACGATGGCGAACTCCCCCAATAACAGGATTGAGGAGAGGCCGCCGAAGCCCGTGGAAAGGAACGGAATCAGGATGGATCCGGCGGGTCCTGGAAGCTCCTTGTCGGCCCTGGTGAGTCCCCGCCAAAAGGGCAAGCTCGGCCGGAGCTGATAGGAGGAGAAAAGAAGTAGGGAGATCCCGGTCCCGTACGTGACAACGCCCCAAAAGCCTAAGAGAAGCTGTGCCGGCACGGCTCCGGCAAAAACCGCTGCATGGAAGACCTTCCGCGGGATCGGTGGGCTGACATCACCTGATGTCACAAGGCCGCCGACCACCGTGGCCATGGTGATTCCGAATCCGAGGCTAGCCACTCCCAGGATCAGGAAGGGAATCATGCCGTCTCCGAGCCGAACCCGCTCCGTGTCATCACGCCCCAGCCGCCCCGGCCGATCATGGCAGAGATGGTTCCCCGTACCCGCCAGAAAGTGTTCAGCTGTCGGTACCCTAGGTTCTCCAGAACCGCGATCCAGAACAGGGTGAGGAGGTCCTTTCTCTCCGGGTAGCGGCGGAATGTGATCTCTTCCAGGCAAACGGCCGCGATTGAAAGCACCATCCCGAATGCGAAGGCAACAATGAGGAATGCCAGTACATAGGCCAACGACGCTCTACCTGCTAAGACCGTGAGGATGAATGAGGCATAACCCAGGACCTCAATGAGGGGCCCGATCATCTCCAGAAAGAAAAAATAAGGGTAGGCGACCAACCCCAACCGACCATACTTCGGGTTGAAGAGCATCACACGGTGTTTGGCCAGGGACTCCAAGAGACCCCTCTGCCACCGATCCCGTTGACGCCCCAGGACGTCGAGGGTCACGGGGCACTCGGTCCACGCCACCGGATCCGGGATGAACCCGATCCGGTAGGGGGTCCGTTTTTCCCGGCAATGACGGTGGAGCCTCACGATGAGCTCCATGTCTTCCCCAACAGTCTCTGTGGAGAAGCCTCCGACCTCCACCACCAGGGAGCGATCGAACACTCCGAACGCGCCGGAGACGATCAACGTTGATCTCAGCGCATCCCAGCCCATCCGCACCGCAAGGAAGGCCCGGAGGTACTCCATCACCTGAAAGCGGGCCAAGAGGTTCCTGGGGAGGCCTACCCTCTCCACCTGCCCCTTGTTGATCGTGCAGCCGTTGGCGATCCGGATGATCCCACCGGCTGCTACCGTTCGCGAGTCTTCCAGGAAGGGGCGAACGATCCGCAGGAGAGAATCCCGTTCGAGGATCGTGTCGGCATCCATCGCACAGAAGAGCGCGGAACGGCAGTAGTTGATCCCGGCGTTTAAGGCGTCCGCCTTCCCGCCGTTCTTTTTATCCAGGACCCAGAGGTTCGGGTACCGGCGACTCCGGAAGGTCCGATGCACGTTCGCGGTAGGAATCTCTCCCATGGGGACCCGGTCCACAGGCTCCAAGTTGAACGCCTTCGTCAGTACCTCTAAAGTCCCGTCCGTCGAGCCATCGTTGCTGACAAGGACTTCGAACTCCGGGTAGTTCAGGGAGAGGAGAGAACGAACCGACTCGACGATGGTCGATTCCTCGTTGAAGGCGGGACTGATGAGGGTGATCGGGGGAGCCCCACCCGTCCTCAGGAACCTCTCGAGGTCTACCGTCTTCAGGCGCAGGGCGTACCGACGGAGAGCCCCGTAGGCGAAAAGGCTCGTGGAGAGATAGAATCCGTTGAGGACGAGGAAGTAGAGAATCACCAATCCGTTGAAGGAGAGAACCAAACCCCAGAACAGATCGATCACTTTCCGGCTTCCTCGGCCAGGACCTGACGGAACAGCGGCCGGGCTGGATCCTCGTCCCGGCTCAGGGCCCCCAGGGCCTTCTTCCCCCCGATCCGATACACCCCTCTGGCGGCGGCCATTCGGACCCAGGCCGACGGGTCTCCGAGTTTTTCTACCAAGAGGGGGAGATGGTCCTCGTTCCCAAGCTCCGACAGGGTCCTGGTGGCTGCGGCCCTGAGGAAGAACTCCTCAGAGTCGAGGTGACCCCTGGCCGCATGGGCGTGGGCCCCGGTCCCAACCTGTGCCAGGAGGCGCATGAGGGAAGTGAGGAGTGTGGGGTCGTCCTCTTTTTCGGCCAGCTCCCCGGCCAGATCGGCCGAGGCAAGGTCACCTAACACTGAGAGTGAGTCAGCCGCCACGGCCCGGATCTGGACGGGGCACGCAGGATCCGAGAGGGTATCCCGGATTGCCGGGACCGCGCCGGGTCCCATCTCGACGACCATATCCACCAAGTACCAGGATCGGAATGTCTTGAACCGGGTCAACTTGCGGCAAAAGCCCTGCGCGATCTCGGGAGTCGCTTGCCGGGCCATGAGTCTGGCAGCCAGGGCGGCGACGAACGGCGAGGGATCATCCACTGCTGCGTTGACTTCGGGTAGGTAATCAGGCAAGCCCAAGGTTCCCAAGGTCTGAACCGCCCTCGCCCGAATGCCTACGCGTCGGTGGCCGAGGAGGGGCAGGACCTTCTGCAGGTACGGGGCGGCAGCCTGTTTGAGGACATCCCGTTCCGCTCCCCCCAGGCGCTGGGCGTAGCGGAGGGCAAATTCGAGGAAGTGGAGTTGGTCTTTGTCCTCTACTTGATCCCAAAGGTCGGACAGCCTTCGAGAATCGGATAGGGCCTCGAGAAGAATGGGTTCCCACGTCCCTTTTAGCTTTGCCCAGAGCCGGTCCTCTCTTTCGTTCCGCAATCTCAACAGGAATACAACGACCGCGAACACAACGGCCAGCGTCAGGAGTATGAGGATTAATCCGGTGAGGATCAGGAAAATCTGGTCCGTGAGAACGGTATCGATCGCGGTACCGGGGCGGTCCATCAAGTCACCGGTTCAGAAGGCGTCGTACGCGGGCAAGGACCTCCACTGGAGAGAATGGCTTCACCATGTAGTCATCCGCCCCCAAATCGAAACCCCTCGCGATATCCTCTTCTCTTCCCATGGACGTGAGCATCATGATGGGAAGCTCGTAGTAGGCAGGCACCTTCCGGAGCCTCTCCAGGAGCTCGAACCCATCCATTCCCGGCATCTTTACGTCCAGAACGGCCATGGAGATCTGGTTGGCAAGGGCACCCTCCAGAGCTTCCGATCCGTCCGGGAAATGCAAGACGTTGAACCCTTCTTTCTCGAGCCGATGAATAAGGATCCCAGCGGAAAGAGGGTCGTCCTCCGCAACCAGGATCGTGGCTACTTCCTCCGGCCCAGCCACTTCGGCCAGGGTGTTTCCTCCCGCCTCGAAGGCTTCCTCCAGGAGTGCGTAAGCGTCCTCCACGGCATCATCGAACGTTGCACCCGAGATGATCTCCACAACCCCGCCGGACGCTGTGACCCGGAAGGTCTCACCCCTCCGGTCCCGATGAGTGATCTCGCGAATCCTTTCCAGTAGCTTCTGCAGCAGGCCGGTCGTGGTGTCGCGATCCAACCCAGGGCAAAGCAGAAGGAATTCGGACTCCTCCCACCGCGCGGCCACCGAACCTTTTGGAACCGTATCGCGGAGCAAGGTGCCAACTGACGCGAGAACGCCGTCCGCGATTTCGTGATCGAAACGCTCCTCGAGGGCTCGGAACCCGTCGAGGCCGATGATCCCCACTGAGCTCGGAGCCGGGAAGGTCCATCGCTCCCAAAGATCCCGGATCACGTTCCTCTTCAGCAGGTGGGTCAGCGGGTCGGTGGTTTCGTTCAAGCGACGTTTCGCCACGCCGTGAAGGCTGGAGCTTGCTGCAGTTGCTATGGCAGTAGGATCGACCGGCTTCTCGAAAAAAGACCGAGCCCCGAGAGCGAGGCATTCCGCTTTTATCTCCGGAGTGCCCCGCCCGCTTACTACGAGGAGTGGGAGGTGTTTATAGCGGTCCTGGTCTCTCACCTGAGCCAAGAGAGTGCGCCCGTCCCCATCTGGGAGATAGAGGTCGGTCAAAAGGAGGGCTACGTCCTCCCTCCGTAGAATCTCCTCTGCCTCGGCTATAGTGGACGCTGTATGGATGGTCCGATCGGGAGCGTCGAGCCCTAATTCCAGCAGGGCGGCATCGTCAGGGTTTTCTTCCACAGCGAGGACGACGAAGTGCTGGGAGGGTTCGGGCCCCAGAGAGGCTAGGACCTCCTTCAGCTGGGTCTGCAGAACCGATCCGACCTCCAACAACTCATTCTCACCTGCACCGACCAGGTCGAATGCGGCCTTCTCCACCTCCTCCAACCCCTCGCCGATGGCCCAGTTCAGGAACACCTTCCCCATCCGGCGGATGGTCCCGGCGCCTTCCTGTTCTCCCTTCTCCAACCGCATGAGGCCGGCGGTCAAAACGGCCAACCGGGGCCGCAGCAACTCCGGAGCCCGGAGCCTTCCGCCAGGGCTAGTCAACGGTTCCCCCGTCAGGGTTTACGTCGTCTTCTTGCTCGAGTGGGAAGAATTCAGCCAAGGCCGAAGCCAGGTCCGCTTCGAATTCGTCTCCCTTTTCCAGGACTCTGCTTGCCTGGGCCAGGAGTCGCTTCCTCTCGGTCAGTGACAGTTCCTTCCCCGTGCAGATGATGACAGGAAGCTCAGATCGCCGTGGATCCTCCCGGAGTCGCTTCAAAAAGGCGGTGCCGTCCATTACCGGCATCACCAAGTCCAGCAGGATCAGATCGGGGTCCAGTGTTTTGAGGGCTTCTTCGGCCTCCTCCCCATTCCCCGCCAGTGTGACGCGGATCCCCAGCTCTTCCAAAGAAATCCGAAAAAGCTCCTGAGTCCCTGGCTCGTCCTCGACGACCAACACCCTCCGGCCTCGGGGTTCCCTCAGGTTCCTTCTCAGGACCGTCAGAAGGTCACCCTTGTGAACCGGTTTCGTGAGGAGGTCCACCGATCCAAACAGGCTTCCACGATCCTGTTCCTCGGCCACCACCGAGATAATGACCACGGGGATTTCCTGGAGGCTCGGGGACTCCTTGAATTCCCGTAAAGCTTCCCATCCTGTCATGTCCGGCATGATCAGGTCCAAAGTGATCAGGTCCGGGCGTTGTTTCTTCGCGACCTCCAGCCCCACCTCGGCGGAAGGCGCAGTGAGGACCTCGAAGCTCAGGTCCTCCAACTGGGCCCGGAGGAGACGCAGGGAATCGGGATCGTCATCGATCGCGAGGATCCTGGCCCGGTGCCCCCCCAAATGAGAAGCGATCTCGGTCGTGGAAGCAGGACGGGTGGACTCGATCGGGGCCAGAGCCTCCTGCATCAACTCCTCCTCCGCCCGTCTTTCAGGGGAAGCCCCCTCAGTCAGAAGGATCGTGAAGGTTGACCCTTCCCCAACCTCACTCTCCACCCGAAGGTCGAAACCCATGAGCTGGCATAGCGACCGCGAGATCGTGAGGCCCAGCCCGGTACCGCCGAATTCCCGATTTGTTTCTTTGTCTGCCTGTTGAAAGGCTTCGAAGATTGCCTGGAGTCGGTCGGGGGGAATCCCGATGCCGGTGTCCCGCACGGCAATGGCGGAAGGCGTTCGACCGTCGTCTTGAACTTCGACCTCGACCGCCACTTCTCCCTGGGTGGTGAACTTCAGGGCGTTACCAACCAGGTTTATGATGACCTGCCGGAGCTTCCCTGAATCGGTCTGGATGACCTCCATGCCGTCGGGAATGACACTCCTGAGGACAACGTTCTTTTCTTTCACCTGCCCTTCAAGTTGTGAAAGCGTATCGCCTACGAGCGCTCCCAGATCGACGGTCTGCAGGTCCAACTCCATACGCCCGGCTTCGATCTTCGCGAGGTCCAGGACCTCGTTGATGAGGTCCAGGAGGTGCTTCCCGTTTGCGATGATCCTCTCCAGGAAACTGAGCTCCTGCTCCTCCAGGTTCCCTGTCCGGTTCTTCAGGAGGATGTTTGTGAAGCCGATCACGGAGTTCAGTGGGGTCCGGAGCTCGTGACTCATGCTTGCAAGGAACTGACTCTTGGCTTGGTTCGCGGTTTCCGCTTCCTCCTTCGCCATACGGAGGGCCAGCTGAGTTCGACGCCGGGCGGTGACGTCCTTCTCGAAAACCGCAACCCCGGTGATCCCCGCGGCCTCCCGAATCGGGTTAAAGAAGAACTCATAGGTTCTGATTTGGCCGCCAATCTCCTCCTCTCGGAGCTCGCTGAAGGCGTTCCCGTACAGGGCCTTCTCGTACATATCCACGTACCAGGCTACGTCCTCGGGCGGGAGGCAGTCCGACGGCCGGTCGCCGACTTTTGGCTCCCTGTCGGTTCTCACCTCCAAGGCCATGGAAAAGGCTGTGTTGAAGGTGATCAGCCGCTTGGCACGATCCACGGACCAGATGGCATCCCCGGTGTTCTCGACGAGGGCCCGAAGGTTCGCCTGAAATGCTTCGAATTTCCTCCTGGCCTGCGTCTGCTCGGTGATGTCCCTGAAGATTCCTCGAGTTGCGACGGCCTCACCATCTTTTTCCCAGACGGTGGCGCTCCCGGCTACCTGAATGACCTGACCGTCGGCGGCCACGAGGTCCACCTCCAGGACCGGGAGATCTTCCCCTTGAAGAACGCGGGCAAAATCCCGTTTGCACCTCTCGCGGCACCCTGCGTCGAGAATCTGGAAGAGGGTCAGGGTTTCAATGTCCTCGTCGCTATATCCGAGGGCGTTCTTCCACGCCTGGTTGACGTAGATGAACCGGCCTTCTGGGTCCACACTCTGGATCAGGTCGTGGGCGTTGTCCAGAAAGTCTTGGAGGCGCTCTTCCTTCTCCTGAATCAGGCGCTCGGCCTGTCGGCGGTAGTCGATCTCCCGGGCAAGAGCTTGGTTGGCCTCCCGAGTGGCATCGGCCACCTCCCCTTCCCTCCTGAACGTCACGTAAACGCTGGCGAGCAACCCCACGAGTGCACAGGCGTAGCTCAAGACTTTCAGGGCGTGGGCGGAGACGAAAAGGGCATCATGGTACTGGGAGGAAAACGGCATGTACCCTGCGTGGGCCATGACACCGATGAGGAGGGCGACGATGAGCCAATGCTCGAAGGCATCCACCCGCCAATGGTTCTTAATCAGAAACCCTATGGCGGCTATCAAGAAGATCAGCCCTGGGACGAACTCGGCGGGCTGACGAATGAGCTGGTCGGGCCGGAAAGCTCCGGTCAGAGGAATAAGGTCAAAAATCGCGAATACGACCACGGCCAGGAGGGTCGCCACCAGGAACACGGTAGCTTCTCGGATTGGCTTCCGGTCAGGCTTCTTTTTTCTCCTATGCCAGGCTATCCAGCCGGAAAAAAGGAAAACGGATAGATAGGTCCCGGATGCGGTGAAGCTCCAGGTGGCCAACCCTTCGAGCTCTTCTGCCGTCCGTGTCCCCATCCACCCGGTGGCCAGGACGGCCGGAAAGAGGTCCAGGAACCCCGTTCCAAGAAACCCGGTCCCGATGAAAAGGATCGTCTCTTGTTTTCGGCTATAAAACCGTACCAGAGCCAGCGCACCCACCACCAGAGCCAAACAGGCGGAGAGGGCTTCCAGCGTCCCGTACAGGATCGGCCCCGAGATCCAATCCGCCCTCGCCAGTCCCCGGGCCAGCACGGCCAGGAGAACCACCACGAAAAAATGCATGGCAGCCCTGGTCGCGGTCCGATCGCCCTTAAAAACCCTGGGCATATCGGATACGCCAGTCGAAGAGAACGGGTCTTCTGCCGTCCCCCTCTGCCTCTTGGGCTCGCCTATTCCTGGGGGGTCAACCACCGAGCAATGCTCTCCAGGAGGATGGTTTCGTCCACGATGGGTTTCGTCACGTAGTCGTTGAACCCCTCGGCCAAGAACTTCTCTCGATCCCCTGCCATGGCGTGAGCAGTCAGGGCGATGACCGGCACGCCAGACAGGTCCTCCTGATCCCGGATCCATCGAAATACTTCCACTCCGTCCATGTCCGGGAGGGAGATGTCCAGGAGGATCAACTCCGGGTTGTTTTGGACCAACCCCTCGAGGGCATCAGTCCCGTTTTCGAACTCCGTCAGGTCGTAGAGGTCCTCGAGGAGGGCCTGAACAAGGAAGCGGTTGTCGGGGTTGTCTTCCACCACCGCGATTCTCGGCTTCATGATTCTCCCTCCCCCACCATGGTCTTGAGAGCGGCACAGGCGGCTTCGAATTCCTCCTCGATGGTTGGGATCATCGCCTCGACTTCGTCCAGTTTTCCAGCCTCCGCCAAAGCCTCGGCGTCACTGGCTAGAAACCGGACGCGTTGGGCCCCGACGTTCCCCGCGCTGGACTTCAGGGTATGAGCTCCGGTCTCTGCCATCACGGCGGTCCCGGTTGCCACCCCTTCCTTGATCTGATCGAGGCGATCCCTGGCGTGGGTCAAGAACAAGTCGACCATTTTCTTCTGAAGCTCTGGTCCACCCCACTCGTTCAGCCGCTCCATTTGGCCCAGATCCACCAAAGGAACTTCACTCATGGATTCTCCGTTCATTTTGCCTCCCCGATGGCATGCCTCAACGCCCGCACACCTTCGGCGGCACCTTCGGGATGCCCGAATACGGCCGATCCCGCCACCAGGACCGTTGCACCGGCTTCTACAACACTCTTGGCCGTTCCGGGGCCGATTCCCCCGTCGACCTGGAGCGGCACGTCAGGCCGCCCGGCACTTTCGAGCATCTCTCGGGCGGCTTCGATTTTTCTGAGGGAGTTGGAGATGAACGCCTGTCCCCCGAATCCCGGGTTCACGGTCATGAGGAGGACCAGGTCCACATCGGGGAGTATCTCCTCCAAAGCGCTCAGGGGGGTGGACGGGTTGATCGAAACCCCCGGCAGCGCCCCGAGCTCACGGATTTGCTGTAAGGTCCGATGGAGGTGCGGACAGGTTTCCTGGTGGACGGTAATGCGATCGGCGCCAGCCTTTACGAACTCTCCGAGGTATCGTTCCGGTGATTCGATCATGAGGTGGACGTCCACCGGAAGGTCGGTCGCCACCCTGACAGCGTCGGTCACCAACGGCCCGATGGTGATGTTTGGGACGAAATGGCCGTCCATTACGTCCACGTGAATCCAATCAGCCCCTGCAGACTCAACGGTGTTGATATCCTCGGCCAGCCGTCCAAAGTCAGCCGAGAGGATCGATGGGGCGATAAGCGTCAAGATCATTCTCCGTTGCGGTTAATACGGATGACTTCCCCGTCCGTGCCTACCAGTATCTCTCCGGCCAATCCCAGGAAGAGCCCGGATTCGACGATCCCGGCCCGCCTCGCCAGCATTTCTTCCAGCCTCGAAGGGTCCCGGATGCCATCGCGGAAACGGCAATCGAGGATGAAGTTGCCATTGTCTGTCAGGTAAGGGTCCCCGTCCTCATCAGTCCTGAGTATTGGGTGGGCTCCCAGGGATTCGAGGACCGGGACGTGGCTCTCCCAGGAAAAGGGAACCACTTCAACAGGAAGTGGGGACCGGGTTCCCAGGCGGTCGACCACCTTACCCTCATCTATAATGATTATCAGGTGGTCAGTGGCTTGGGCCACCATTTTCTCCCGAAGCAATGCCCCGCCGAGGCCTTTGATGAGGTCCAGTTGTGGATCGACCTCGTCGGCACCGTCTACCGTGAGGTCCAATCGGCCGAGGTCTTCCAGGGTTCCGAGGGGTATCCCCAGCGTCTCACACTCTAGCTGAGTTCGGACGGATGTGGGCACCCCCACAATGTCTGGGAGTTCCCCTGCCCCGAACCGCTCTGAAAGGGACGCCAGGAAGTGGGCTACGGTGCTTCCGGTGCCCAAACCCAATTTCATTCCGGGGGAAACCGCTTCAGCGGCCTTTGCCCCAGCCATGGCTTTCCCCGCTTCAGCCGGGTTCTTCGGGGACAAACCCTCTCCCTTCGAGTCACTGTGGGGTGAGAGAAGCGTTCCTGCTTCCGGGTTTTTCGCCCACGAATGTAGGATGCGCTTAACACGCCTGCCAGGGCTTCCCTTGACAGGGTACCGGATCTCGGACAGGTTCCTGGCGCTATGACAATCAGTGCCATCAGGAAACGATTCGCGAGCCGCCGGTACGGCTATTATCCCCGGGCCTGAGCCCGGGGGAGTGAGCGTCTGACGATTTCGAAGCACTGAAAAAGAAGACCTGCCGCCCTCTCAGGCTCCCGGAATTATCGGGGGCCTTTTCTCTTCCTGGGAGGGAAACGGAAACCCTAAGGAGCAGATAATGATCATCGTGACCCGCCGGGGTGTGACGGAATCAGAGATCGACCATATCCGGGAGACCATCGAGGGGCTGGGTTTGAGGACCCACATCTCTCGGGGGGAGTCCCGGGTGGTGATTGGCTGTATCGGGGATGAGGCCCGGCTTCAGCATGTCCCTCTGGGGACCCTACCCGGGGTCGAGGCCGTTCACCCGGTGATGGTGCCGTACAAGTTGGCGGCTAGGCAGTTCGCCGCCGAGCCGACGAAAATCCCCTTCGGATCGGTTGAGATCGGGGGGGCGGGGATCGTCGTGATCGCCGGGCCGTGTTCCGTAGAAGGCGCCGAGCTGATGCGGGAGACGGCCACCTTTCTCGCTTCCGAGGGGGCCCGTGGATTACGCGGAGGAGCGTTCAAACCCCGAACCTCCCCCTATTCCTTTCAGGGTTTGGGGAAGGAAGGGTTGGAAATCCTCTCGGACGTACGAGGGGGCAGTGGACTCCCGGTGGTGACGGAAGTGATGGATACGAGGCAGGTGGAGTTGGTGGCCGAGTATGCCGACGCGCTCCAGGTGGGTGCCCGGAACATGCAGAACTTCCCGCTTTTGACCGAGGTAGGTAGGACCCACCGCCCGATCCTTCTGAAGCGAGGCATGTCGGCCACGGTCAAGGACCTCCTTTTGGCGGCTGAGTACGTCATGAGCCAAGGCAACATGAACGTCATGGTCTGCGAGCGGGGCATCAGGACTTTCGAGACCGCGACGCGGAACACCTTCGACTTGGCGGCGATCCCCATCCTGAAGAAAGAAACACATCTCCCGGTGATTGCGGACCCCAGTCATGGGGCAGGACGCCGGGACCTGGTCAACGCCTTGGCATATGCCGCCGTGGCAGCAGGCGCCGACGGCCTCCTGGTGGAGGTGCACCCAGATCCCGAGAAAGCTTGGTCCGATGGTGAGCAGACGCTGGACTTCCAAGAGTTTTCGGACCTGATGGCTGGCCTTCGCCCATTCGCCGCCGCGGCTGGGCGGGAGATTGCCTGACACCCCACCCCGCAAAAAAAGAAAAAAGGGGGCCGGCTCTCGCCGGCCCCCTTTGTTTAACCCGAATTCTAAGGGGCTGACCTTTTGAGGATTTAGAAGACGTCGTACTTCATCCTCACGATGGCGAAACGCCCAATCTCCGGAACCCCCACGAAACTCCGGTAAGGGCTGTTGAACAGGTTGGTCACGGCAACCTGGAGCTCAGCCGGGGAGTTCGGAATTTTGTACCCGAAGTTCACGTCCACCAACGTCGCACGATCAACACACTCCTCGCCGAAGTAGGCGCCGGTGTTCTCCACCCGGCATTCGGTGCCTACATACCCGGCGGACTCTGCGGGGAATTCGGAGCTGAACCGGAACCGAGCTTCACCGTTGAAGCCGGTTCTGGCATTCCGGTAGGCCAACCCGAAGGACCCTTTGTCCTTCGGAGCGTTCAGGGCGATGGGCGCACCCCCTTCGATCTCGAACCAATCCTCCGAAACGTGGGAGTAGCTCCCGCTCAACGTGAATTTGTCGTCGATATACCAGTTGAACCCGACATCGGCGCCCCAGTAATCAACATCACCGACATTTTTATAGCTGACGACAATGTCCGCCTCTTGAGAAGGCACCCCGCTGGAGGAAGCCACGCCAACAGGGATCTGGCCGATTCCACCCGCCAACGTGGTGATTGTGGCGGTAACCTGAGCCAAAGCCTGCTCATAGGTGAGGCCCATTCCCATGAGTTGGGGGATCAGGATGGGCGCCATCTGGTCCTGGAGCATGACTCCCACATCCTCGCCCTTTAGAAGAAGGAGCGGGTTTTGGATGATGAGCGGTGAGATGAAGTCGTTTTTCTTGGTGAAATAAACATCAGCGGAAAGTGCGAACTTATTCCCGACCAACCCCTGCCATCCGGCTTCGAAAGTCTCGGTATAACTCTCGGTGATCCCTTCCAGGGCCGGGAATTGGGTGGAAGCCGCCGAGAGAGGCAGACGGGCCCCGGAGGCAGCGCTGAGCATCATGACTTCCACCGCACTGGGATCCAGGGAGTTCAGGAGCCCGGCGGTCTGGGCGTCGATGAGGCCCTGGGCCTGAAGCACACCGACGGCCATGGGCCACATCAGGTTCGGACTGATGGGGAGGGTTTGACCCGGTGCGAACGGAGACTTCATCCCCTGCAAGGATCCATCCGGATTAAGGAAGGAATACCCGTCGCTCCCGGTCCCGAACGCTCGCAGGGTGAACCCCAGCGCTGCCAGGCTCTCGTTCGGTGCGAGTCCTGCCGGGATGTCCAGGAAGAAGTTCAGGCTGGTGGGGGTGGAGAAAGCCCTGTTGTAGGTCACCCGGAAACTCTGGTTTTCGTCGGGCTTGAAGACGAGGGCGGCCCGAGGCGAAAAAACCTTCTCAGGAAGCATTGAGTGGTCGTCGATCCGGCCAGCCAGCACCAGGTCCAGCTGGTCGGTAAGGGCGGTCTTTGATTGGAGGTAGGCTCCCCACTCGTTGATGTCATCGTTCGGTTCCCAATAACCGTTGATGGTTCCTTCGGTTTCAGGTCGGGTCCGGAAGATGTCGATGCCGTAGGTGAAGTCCTGACGGTCATCCGCGAAGCTGAAGCCGTGCTGGGCCTGGGCCACATAAAGCTTGGATTTGTCGGCCAGCGTCACCCCGTCCCTGAGGAGATACGTGCCGTCCCCGGCGTCACTCCTGTTCAGGTAGGCCTGGGCAAAAAACCGCCCCTTGTTAATTCGGCCCTGGAGGAATTCATAAGCCCAGCCATCGGTTTGTCCCGCGCCCAGCCCGGTGAGCTCGATTCCGTGGGCGGAGGTGTGACCGAAGGTAAGGACAGCTACCCCGTCCGGAGCAAACCTGTAGTCGGCCCGGGCCTCCATCCCCCAGCGTTCCATGTCGAAGTCCCGAACGCCGACTCTGGCGCACGCTTCCTGTTGTTCAGCCTGTGAGTAGCCACGAACGGCCAGGCCGGCCATGCAAACCTCGGGGGTTTCGTCAGCGGTTTTCCGGGCCGCCGCTTCTCCAACGTCCACATACTCCCATTCGTCCCCGCGGAGGTATTGTCCGGAGACCTTCACCCCCAAGTTTCTGTTGATGAGCCAGGAACCTCTGGCCGACCCTTGGAGGACCGAACGTTCACCTCCGCCCAAGGTCATCGTCAGCCCTTGAGAGGCCGAGTCCAAAGGGGACTTGGTCAGAATGTGGGCAACGCCGTTGGCCGTGTTCGGTCCGTACAGCGCCGAGCCCGGCCCCAGCACCACTTCCATCCGATCGATGTCGTCGTTGGTGGAAGGGATGAAGTGGAGGAGGTTCACCCTCAAGGAAGGCACGCCGGCCAGTCTGTAGTCGGTGAGAGCGTGGAGAGCTCCAGAGAAAATGTTGTTGAAACCACGAACGACGACGTTGGTGGCTTGGATCCCGTGGGTGATGACGTCCACCCCTGGCGCGGTACGGATGTGGTCCACCGGGGTAGTCGTGTTCCGCTCCGCGATCTGAACGGATCCGACCAAATGGACCGACGCTGGAGCGTCCACGATCTTCTCGGGCAAGCCTCGAGAGGCACTGACAACCAGCTCTTCCATCTCCAACGCCGCCGAGCGGAGCCGAATGTCGAACTCGGTGGTCTGCCCGGCGATCACGGTGATTCCATCCAGGCGTTCTGAGTTGAAGCCGATGTACTGGACCAAAAGAGAGTAGGTGCCAGCTGGGAGCTGGATCGTGTACCGGCCCTCGGTGTTCGAGATCGTGCCTGTTCCTTCCGCGGCACCTAGAACCGAGATCTGGGCCCCGTCGATGGGTGACCCGTCAGAAGTGCGTGTCACATGTCCCGTCAAGGTCCCCTGCTGGGCAGCCAGAGGCGTACTCCAGCCGAAGAGCGCAGCAAGGAAAAAGCCGAAAAAGCAAAGACGAAGAAATCGCATGGAGAAGCCTCGCTCGGGTAAGAAGGCCAATAATACGCAGCGCATTTGGGGCGAAGTTACACCAGGTTACCTGATGAAAGCAAATGTTTCCTTTACGTCTGTTAACCGACCGACTGCGTTTTATGGATTTATGAAAATGGGGATGCGGGTTGCCCTGAGACGGGGCCGGAGTAAAGAATACTTCGCCACCTTTCCGAGTGAGGGTTTATGGGCCGTGTTTCCTTTCTGCGCCGCGTCTTGCTACCTGGATTTGTTTTTCAATCGGTAGTCATCGCCGGGGGGTATGGGACCGGGCGGGAGCTGGCCGAGTTCTTCTTGATGGAAGGTCCGCGGGGAGGCTTGTTGGCCATGGCCCTGGCTACGGCTCTTTGGAGTTCGGTCTGCATCGTAACGTACGAGCTTGCACGGGTCGCCGGGACATTTGACTACCGGTCGTTTTTGAGAGGACTCCTCGGGCCCGGCTGGGTCGTGTACGAAGTAGCCTACCTGGCCTTCATGCTTCTGATCCTCGCGGTGATCGCGGCGGCATCGGGATCGCTCCTGGAAGAGACGTTTGGGCTCCCTTACTGGTCGGGTGTTGTGGGGATCATGGTGGCGGTGGGGTGCCTCGTGTTGGGTGGAAGCGGAACCATCGAACGCGTCATGGCTGGTTGGTCGGTGGTCCTCTACGTCGCGTATCTCGCCTTGTTTATCTGGTGCTTCCAGCGGTTTGGGGGGGGAATCCTTTCCACTCTCCAGGGCACGAGTGAGGTCGGTAGCTGGGGGGTGGCAGGGGTTCGTTACGCCGCCTACAACATCGCACTCATCCCCCCCCTCCTCTTCCCTGTCCGGCACCTCAAGAACAGGAGCGAGACCATCCTGGCCGGGGCTCTGGCAGGGCCCATTGCAATGGTTCCCGCCCTGCTCTTCTACCTGGCCATGGTGGGCCAGTTTCCCGGAATCCTGGATCGGCCGGTGCCGGCGAACTTCCTCCTGGAGCTCCTCGGATCCCGCTGGTTCCAGATCACGTTCCAGATTGTACTCTTCGGAACACTGGTCGAAACCGGAACCGGGCTCATCCACGGGATGAATGAACGTCTTTCCCACGCCTTCAAGGAGAA
>JANQDZ010000073.1 GCA_028278645.1 Longimicrobiales bacterium
CACCGAGGGTCATCATGTGGTCCACTGGGCCGACGGCGGAGAAACATCTCTGGCCAACACGCTCCTGCTCTGCCGGCATCACCATCGGCTGGTCCACGAGGGGGGATGGGCCGTCCACATGGAGGGCAAGGGGCAGCCGGTTTTCTTGAATCCCCGCCAAACGCACCTGACCGACGGCGCCAGGCGGGCCGCGGAGGGCGGAGACCCGACCGCCAGGCGGCGCCGGTCAACAGCCCAGCTCGTCCTCCGGGACGACCAAGGATGAGTCATCCGAAGCTTCTTCGTGGGGGTGGGAGCCGGGTTCCTCTCCGGTTGGACCCCGATTCGCCGGAGTTGAGGGCTGTTGTGTATCGGTGGAATGCCCCGATCCCACCAGCCGCGTCTCATCCGGAAGGTTCGGGACGATGCAAAGGAACTCGAAAGGTTCGTCCCCCAGAGCCTGATAGGAGTGAGGAACTCCTCCAGGGATAAAGACTGCATCGTCCCTGGTCACCTCAAGGACATCATCGCCTATGACGACCCGGGCCCTACCTCCGAGGACATATTGCTCGTGTTCGACCTCGTTGGTGTGGAGGGGCATGCCTCCTCCCGGCTCCATGATGAACTTCCTGAGAGCGAAGTTCGGGCCGACATCGGGGCCGATGAGGACCTGGCGTCTTGTACCGGAACCGGCGGGGACAACTTCGGCAGGAACCGAAGAGGACGGGCGGACGGTCATGGCTTCAACTCCGGTCTACGGAAACAGGCTCTCCAAACACCTCTCCCAAGGAGACTGGCGAGTGGGGGCCGGAATCTAACGGAGGTAGAAGGTAGCTCGAAAAAAAACTGGAGGAAGGGTCACCTTTTCCTCTCTAGGCCGTGCCCAGGATCCGCTCGACCGCCTCCGACGATCGCGCCCACGCCCTTCTCTCCTCCCTCAATTGGGCCTCTCCAGCAGGAGTCAGAGCATAGTACCGAGCCCTCCGGTTGTTCTCGGTTACTTGCCACTCCGACGAGATCCACCCTCTCCTCTTCATCCGCTGGAGCGCCGGGTAGAGAGACCCCTGGTTCACCAAAAAAACCTCGTCGGAAAGGAGTTGGATCCGCTCGCTGATCCCCCACCCATGCAAGGGCTCCAACGAGAGGATTTTCAGGATTAGGAGCTCCAGGGTGCCTTGGAGCAAATCCGATCGGGCCTTGGCCATGGATTTTTCCTGTCGGTCATCTACAGTAGACGGTCGACAAAATAGTAAAACGCCCCCGTTGGAGAATCAACGAACCATATGCGCCAGCGGGTGCGAAGGGGTGTCCTTTGCCCTAGGTTCCCTGCTCTCAAAGAAGGATCGGGAACGGGTGATGAGGATCTTCCATCCGATCCGTAAAACGCTGTCGACAGGAGACATCAACGTGGGCGCCCACGAACCTCATAAAATCAAAACGGTTCGCCTCCTATCCTTCCCGTCCCTGGAGGAACGGAAGAAAAACCTGGCGGACGCTCATTTTAATACCTTCCACCTCACACCGTCCCAGGTAACCTTCGACATGTGCTCGTACGGCACCGGTGCCATGAGCCAGGAGCAGCTCTCCGGCCAGTTCATCGGGGACGAAGCGTACGCCGGGTCAAGGAACTTCGAGACGCTCCAGGAGTCTGTGGCTCAGGTGTTCGGGCATACCTACCTCTGCCCGACCCACAACATCCTGGGTTCTGTGAAGCTGGTTGTTTCCACGATGGTGGAGCCGGGATCGGTGGTGCCCACCAACTCCAGGGGGACCATGGATCTCCTGGCGCCACGGGGGATCGAGGCTCCGTATCTCCGGGATGAAAGCGATCCCCTTTTCACCGGGAACACAGACCTGACCGCTGCTGAGGACACCATCACCGGGTCCCAGGTGCCGTTCCTCCTCATCCAGGCTTTTGCCGACGGTCAGCATCCTTTTTCCCTGGAGAATCTCCGACGGATCAGGGCTTTGGCCGACCGCAACGGCGTCCGCCTAATGCTGGACGGATCCCGCATCGCCAAGAACGCTTGGTATATCCAGAAACACGAGCCGGGGCAGGCCGATCGGTCGATCGCAGAAATTATCAAACAGATCGCAAAAACCGCACATGTCTTCCTCTTCGACGGAGGACGGGACGCAAAGACCAACACAGGCGGCCTGATCACCACAGACAACCCCGACGACTACGAAAAATTCATGAACGAGGTCGTAGTCTACGAAGGCCTTCACACCTACGGCGGGATGGCCGGCCGGACCATGGAAACCCTGTCGCGAGGGCTTCTGGAAATGGTCGACGAAGGTGAAGTCCATTGGGTCATGGACCAGAACGAGCGGTTCACCCAACGTCTCCGGGACGGAGGAGTGCCTTTGGAGAGGGGATGTGACGGTGCTTATCTCATGGCGGATGCGTTCCTTCCCCATCTGGACTCAAACCAAACCGATACTCTGGCCGCGGCCCTCTACCTCGTCTCCGGTGTCAGGACGGTGGCCCAGGGTTTGGTCGAGAAGGACTTCCTCCTCCCGGTCCAGGTTCCGCGCCTCTCCATGACAAACGATCAGTTGGATCAGGTGGCGGACTCCATCATTCAGCTCCACTCCCAAACCGACCGGATCAGCGCTCTCCAAACGGTTTCAGACGGGGAATGGAAAGACCAGATGGCCTACCACTGGCTCTTTCCGGATCTGGAGCTGTTTTCGTTCGACACCTTCCCGTTCAAGATCCACACCATCGAGAGGGTCGGAGTCCTTTCTCGGGAAGACCGCGTAAAAGCCATGAGGGCCGCCGGGTACAATACGTTCCTCCTCAGATCCGCGGACGTGGCCATCGACCTTTTGACCGACTCGGGCACAACAGCCATGAGTCTGGACCAGTGGGCGGCTTACGAAGGGGTCCGGGCCAGCGCCGTGACCAGCGACGAGTATTCCGGGTTTGTGAAGGCCCTCCAGGACACCTTCGGATACGAATACATCATCCCGACCCACCAGGGCCGTGCGGCGGAGCACATTCTCAGCCAAACCCGGGTCCAACCTGGCCAACTCGTGCCGGGGAACATGTACTTCACTACGACCAAGCTCCATCAGGAGATGGCCGGCGGGGTGTTCGCCGACGTCATCGTGGACGAAGCTCATGATCCGGAGAGTGAGTTCCATTGGAAGGGGAACATCGATGTTTCGAAGCTCGACGCGCTGGTCCAGGAGCGGGGTGCCGAGGGGATTGCCTACGTCTCCTTCGAACACTCGGTGAACCTCGCCGGCGGTCAGCCCGCCTCTATGGAAAACATGAAGGAGGTCTACGAGTACTGCTCCTCCAACAGCATCCCGGTGTTTTTTGATGCCACGCGGACGGTAGAGAACGCCTACATGATTCAGCTCAAGGATCCCCGATACGCCGAAACCCCGGTAAAGGACATTGTCCGGGAAATGATGCTCTACGGGGATGGGTGCACCGTCAGCGGGAAAAAGGACTTTCTCATCAACATTGGCGGCTGTCTGGCCTTCCGTGACAACGCGGAATGGGCGCGAGAGGCCGAGGAGATGCTCCGAGTCTTCGAGGGGAACGTGGTGGACGGGGGCTTGGCTGCGGCGGACCTGGCCGCCATCGCCCGGGGGGTCGGCGAGATGACCGATGACCGGCACATCCGCTCCCGCGTCGAACAAACCCAGTACCTCGGCCGACTCCTGGTGGACGCAGGTATTCCAATCGTCATGCCCCCGGGGACTCACGCCATATTCCTGGACGCCCGGAAGATCCTCCCTCACCTGGACCAGGATGAATTCCCGGCCCAGCGTCTGGCGGCGGAGATCTTCATCGAGTCAGGCGTCCGGACCATGGAGCGGGGCAATGTGTCCAAGGGCCGGAATCCTGAAACCGGAGAGAACTACCGGCCGGCCCTGGAGCTGGTCCGCCTCACCATCCCACGCCGCGCTTACACCAACGACCACATGAGGGCGGTGGCTGAAGCCGTCATCAGGGTGTGGGAACGGCGGGATTCCATCAAAGGCCTCCGATTCGTTTATGAACCCGAAAAACTTCGGTTCTTCCAGGGACGCTTCGAGTCCCTTTAGGTATTAAATGGTATTCCCCATTTCGGAGAGAGAGACGATGTCCATCCGACTTTTGGCATTCCTCAGGAAGCCATTTCTCCTGGGAACCCTTTGTCTTCTGGCAATCCCAGCCACCCTGTTCGGGCAGGAGCGGATCCACTCCACGAGCCCGGACGCGCGCCTCGACATGTACGAAGGCCACATGGCATTGGTGGAGGCCAGCCCGTTCAAGAGCCATCCGTGGCAATTCGTCGGGCCGACGAACGTCAGCGGGCGCATGACCGACGTAGCGGTGGTCGCTCCAAAGGGAGAGAGCTACACGATCTACGTGGCCGGGGCTTCTGGAGGGGTGTGGCGAACCAACAACGAGGGGGTGACATGGGAACCAGTCTTCGAGCAGGGCCCGTCTACCTCCGTTGGTGACGTGACCGTGGCGCCGTCGGACCAGAACGTGGTTTGGATCGGCACGGGGGAAGCCAACATCTTCCGAAGCTCCATGGCCGGGGCCGGGGTATACAAGTCTACGGACGGGGGTGAGACTTGGACGCATATGGGTCTGGCCGGAACTCACACCATCCCCCGAATCATCGTCCATCCCACCAACCCGAATACTGTCTACGTGGCCGCGTCCGGCCACGAGTGGACCCACGACGAGTACCGTGGTCTCTACAAGAGCACCAACGGGGGGGCAAGTTGGGACAAGATCCTTTACATCGACGAGCAGACCGGAGTGATCGATCTGGTCATGCACCCCACCGATCCCAACACCCTTTACGCCTCAACCTGGCAGCGTATAAGGGAGCGGTGGAACGATCCCCGTAATGAGGCCCACTACGATGGCAGCGCCATTTATAAGACCACCGATGGGGGTGCGACCTGGACCGAAGTCACCACCGGTCTCCCCGCCCCACAGCACCGTGGCCGGATCGGAATCGACATCGCTGCGTCAAACCCGGAGGTGATCTACGCCTTCGTGGACAACTATGAGACCGCAGCCGATGCCCCCGCCGGAGCAACCGACGCATACGGGCGGCCCCGGGGCCCCACCATCAAAGGGGCGACCGTATTCCGGTCTGACGACGGCGGCGCCAGCTGGCGGCGAACAAGCGAAGAGAATCGGATGATGGAAGGAATGTCCGGAACCTACGGATGGGTTTTCGGGCAAATGAGGGTCGATCCCAACGACGAAGACAAGATCTACGTCATGGGTCTGGGGTTGAACGTATCGGAGGACCAGGGGAGAACCTTCCGGTCCCTGCGTGGGATGCATGGCGACCACCATGGTCTGTGGATCGATCCCTCCAATTCCGATTACCTGGTCAACGTGAACGACGGCGGCGTCGCCATCTCCTATGACGGCGGAGACAACTGGCGGGTCTTTTATGACAATCTTCCGCTGGTCCAGTTCTTCAACATCGCCCACGACATGGGAGATCCGTTCCGGGTTTATGGCTCGGTCCAGGATCACGGAAGCTTCAGGGGCGTCGTCGATCTGAGCCGTGGCCGAAACAACATCCCGGCCGTGGAGTTCGAGGGTGCTCCCGGCGGCGAGGGCAGCTCCCACGCCATCGATCCCACGGACCCCAACACGGTCTATTCAGCCGGGTTCTATGGAACGATCCAACGGTCGAACATGGCCACCGGCCAAACCCAGGGAATCGTTCCTCGTCCCGAGCCCGGGGAGCTGGGATTCCGTGGCCAGTGGGTGGCTCCCTTCATCATCTCCCCACACAACCCACGAGTGATCTACCACGGGATGAATTTCCTCTTCCGATCCATGAACCAAGGTGAGAGCTGGGAGAGGATCAGTCCGGACCTCACCTACAACGATCCGGAGAAGTACGGGGATATTCCCTATCAGACTCTCTTCTCCATCGCCGAGTCTCCCTTCCAGTTCGGGTTGATCTACGTAGGAACGGACGACGGGAGGGTATGGCGAACCGAAGACAGCGGCGCGAACTGGAAAGAGATCGATCGAGGCCTACCGTATCAGAAGTGGGTGGCGGAGCTCGTGGCCTCCAAATACGACAAAGCCACGGTCTACATGGCGCAGAACGGAAAACGGGACGACGACTTCGCCCCATACCTGTGGAAGTCCACCGACTACGGGGAGACCTGGACCAGTATCGTCGCCAATATCCCGTCGGGCCCCGTCAACGTCATCAAGGAGGACCCGAAAAATCCCGACGTTCTGTACGTGGGCACCGACCTGGGTGTGTACGTTTCCGTGGACGGGGGTGGGGAGTGGCACGCCCTGCCCGGCGGGAACCTCCCTTCCTCCTTCTATCAGGACCTGGTCATCCACCCGGAAGAGGACATCATGGTAGCCGCCACCCACGGACGGGGTGTATGGGCCATGGACGTCAGGCCGCTCCAGAATCTCACGCCGGACGTCATGGCGGAAGCGGTTCACTTGTTCGAAATCGGTGACGTGAGTCTACCTCAGGGGTTCAGGAGTCCCGGTGGAACGGCGGGGATCCGGTATTGGGTTGGAGATCCGGCCCGGCAGGCCTTGATCCAGATCCGAGACAGTAACGGAACGGTGGTCCGGGAGCTCTCGGGATCCGCCGAGGGGGGTCTGCAGGCTGTGGATTGGGATCTCACCCGCGACGGGGCCCAGGCTGCGGCCGGAGGTCGAGGCCGGGTCGCCAGAGTAGGGCCGGGTACATACTCTGTAACGGTGACCGTGGGCAACTCTTCCGCCGAGGGTTCATTCGTGGTTCGCTGAATCCTGACCTCAGCGGAGGCGCCGTCCAGGCGCCAAACGCTTGACGGGCGCCCCTGGTATTGGGGGCGCCCGTTTCGAATCCTGCTCCCCTAACGCCCCCCGTCCAACAGACGAGTCGGCAGGGCCGTCGGCGTCATGAGCTTGAAGATGGGTACTACCGCCGGCCCCCTCTGCGCCTGGCGCCTCAAGAAAGCCTGGACCTGGGGATCCTGGGGATCCACGCCTGGCGGGAGTGTCTGTTCTTCGGCTGCCTCCGCCGGCCTCGGAATCCAAGCGTCCATCGTGTTCCAGTACACGACGTTGTCGTCGGACTCGGGCTCCAGCATATGAGCCGCCAGGCGGCCGAGGAACTGGGCCGTCGGCACGAGGTAGGTCCCGATCGGGAAGGAGCGGTCGAGGGTCACTACCTCTCCGACCTCGACAACGGTGGCGGCGGCATGATTGTAGGCTCGCTCGTGAGAAACACCCGCCACCGTGTAGGCGTCCACGGAGAGCTCCGTTGGTTGGGTGAGCACCTCCACGGTGATCCCATGCCGTTTCAGCATTGCGACGGCATCAACCGCGTCCCGTGGAATGAGATAGGCCCAGGGGCGAGCCCGGGTCTTCGTGGCGATGGGCTTCTTCAGAATCTGGGCCCCGGTCACTTCGATGGTGTCCACCGGGGTGTCCGCGGGAGCGCCCCTCCTACCCCCGGTGATGATGGTGTAGTCGACCGTGTAATCCTCCGGACCGTACTCCATTTCTACTGCGATCTCACCCCTGGGCTCGGCACCCAACTCGATGGTTTCCATTCGAGCCGCTTCCACCAGGCCCATGAGCTTTTCCGGATTCTCCACCGCGTACTCCACCACGGCCAGGTTGCCGAGGTACCCCGCCCGGGCACCCACTTCCTGATCCTGGCCAGGAGCTTCGAAGAGGATCCCCACCGAGTTGATAAAAGCCCCGTAGTTCCGAGCGATCCGGGCCTGGTAGCCGCCTCCCCTCCACGCCTCTTCGTTCCCTCCTGAGTAATACCAGGACCTCTGCCCCTCAGCCTCTAGCCTGGCATCGATGGCCGGGAAGATCTCCTGGTCGCACAGCAGCGTGATCTCCTGGGCAGGGTCGTAGTGACTGCCGCACTGATAGCAGAGGTTGTAGGGCCTGGAGCCACCGTTATGGGAGTCCACGAACATATGGGGACGCCAAGCGCCCATGAGGTTCGTCACGTAATTCGCCAAGGTGGGTTGTTCCAACTTCACATAGTCACGGTTCAGGTCGATGCCCCAGGCGTTGCCCCTGGAGCCTCGCTCCGAAGCCTCATAGCCGTCGGGGTTCACCTGTGGAGCCACGATGACCGTGACCCTGTCCAACAAGCTGTTCGCATGGGTGCCCGGTGTGGCGAAATCCCGCATCAGGATCAAAAGGCCTTCCCGAAATGTCCGCTCACCCCCGTGCACATTCGCGGCGAGCAGGACGATAGGACGGCCCAGGGCCCAGGCTTCCCAGGGTTCACTTACGAGGGGCTTACTAAAAATCGCGTACGGAAGATCCCTTCCTTCCCAGGTCTTACCGTAACTTCCGAGTCGCATATCCAAAGAAGCCGCGCTCAAAGCTTCGAGATAGGCCCACATCTCCAGGTGGCTGGTGGTAGTCTGGAAGCCGGTCTCTTCCGCCGTCGTCTGGGGAAACCCCTCTGCCGCAGGCGTCCAAGCTACCTGAGCACCGAGAGATCCGTGGAAGACGACCATGGAAAGGACACAGGCCGACCCAATCGAAAAAAACCGACCAAAGCCGGGAATCGATAACATTCTCATATTCACCTCTGGTGTGAGAAACGATCGGCGGATCGTAGGCGAGCAAACCTGGGCCCGCAAGGACCCCTTCCCTCCCCTGGCGGGGCGGAGCGGCCGCCTGCATCCTATCCGTGCGTGGATCCCAAATCCGAGTACCGGAGGCGCCAGGAGGAAATCATGTGGGTCTGGCCGAAGTCGCTACCTCTCTTTCTGATCCTTGGCCTTCTTCCCGTCCAAGCGGCGAATGCTCAACAAGATTTGGACGCGGTCGAGGTCCGGGTCAGCCCGATTCGGGGTGGAGTTCATCTGGTTATGGCAGCGGGAGGGAATCTGGCGGCCTTCATCGGGGCAGACGGGATTCTCATGGTGGACGCGGATTTCGCCGAGATGTCTCACCGTCTCATCCCAACGATGAAGGAACTGGGAAGCCCAGACCCGAATGTCCGGTACCTGGTGAACACCCACTGGCACTTCGACCACACCGGTGGGAATGAACCTTTCGCCGCTGCCGGGGCAACGATCATCGCCCACGAAGGTGTGGCCAGGCTCCTCTCGTCGGACCAGGTGATGGCGGCGGTGGGCGGCCGTGAGGTCCCGGCGGCACCCGAGTCGGCTCGCCCGGTGCTTACGTTCACTGACCGCATGAACCTGACCTTCAACGGGGATCTGATCCACCTGGTTCACATGCCGAACGCCCACACCAACGGAGACATCGTCGTCCACTTCAGCGGTGCCGACGTGATCCACATGGGAGATCTGTTCTTCAACGGCCGGTATCCCTTCATCGATGTGGACAACGGAGGCAACATCTCCGGCATGATCCGGGCGGTGGAAGAAGTCCTTGACCATTCACTGGAAACAACCGCCTTCATCCCCGGGCATGGACCCCTGGCGGACCGAGACGATCTCCTGGCTTACAGAGGTATGCTCAGAACCGTCCGGGCCAGGGTGCGGACGTTGCTGGACGCCGGGAAGAGCCGAGACGAGGTCATCGCCGAGAAACCCACCCAAGACCTGGATGAGGTCTGGGGTTCGGGCATGGCCCCGGATCGTTTCGTGGGCCTGGCGTACGATGGAATGGTGCGAGGCGGCTGAGGGATCAGGAACCAGATCAAAGGTCCTGTGAGTTAAAAAGGCATAGGAGACGAGAGCCCAATGTTCGGAATAACGACTCCCTCGAAGCCCCCGATCGGTCCGGCCATCGTTGCGGCCCTGACCGTTTTCGGGGCAGTGGCCTGCGCCCCCGACCTCCCGCAGATGGATCCGGAGGTGCACCGATCCGAGATCGAGGATTGGCAGGTCGGGAGGGTGGAGGGGTTAAAGGCGCCGGACGGATGGCTGTCCGTGGTGGGCTTGGACTGGTTGGATCCCGGGGAGAACACCGTCGGAACGGATTCGTCCAACGCCATCGTATTCCCCCCGGTGCCTGGTGTCCCGGCTCGGATCGGCTCTTTCTTTCTGGAAGACGGCGTGGTCCGGATGGAGGTCGAACCGGGTGTGGCGGTCACCCACGACGGGGACGCAGTCTCAAGCCTCACTCTTTTTCCGGGGGAGGGTGGACGCCCCCCCACGGTTCGCCTGGCCTCCCTCCGATGGCAGGTCATCCAACGGCAGGACCTGATCGGGATCCGTCTCCGAGATACGGCCAACGCTGCAATCGCCGAATTCGAAGGAATCAGCATGTTTCCGGTGAGCCTCGATTGGCGCATACCGGCCACCTTCGACCGGTACGATCCCCCTCGGATGATCGAGGTCCCCAATGTCCTCGGGCAGATTTCCGAACAGCCATCCCCCGGAGCAGTCGTGTTCCGGGTCGGGGGGGAGCGGTTACGTCTGGATGTTACCGGGAACCCCGGGGGCCAGTCCTTCTCGGTCGTTTTTGGGGATGAGACCAACGGGCTGGAAACCTATGGAGGTGGCCGGTTCCTCACGGTCCCGGCGCCGGACGAGGAGGGCAGACTCGTCATAGACTTCAACCGATCCTACAACCCGCCATGTGTGTTCACGGCTTTTGCGACCTGTCCCCTTCCCCCTCCGCAAAACAAGCTCCCAGTCCGAATCGAGGCCGGCGAAATGGGTAGGCACTGACCCGCGCGGATCATTTCCCGGAGTTGACCCCCCTTCCGAGGAACCCTCGGATCATCTCCACGGCCCGGGGTTCGTCCCATTCCCTCGGCCCCCGGATCCTTTCCGCAATTCGCCCTTCCCTATCCAGGACGTAGGACTCCGGAACTCCGGAAGCCTGATAGGTCGTAGAAATCTCGCCCGTAGGATCATGCAGGATCGTAAAGCTTAAACCCAAGGAGTCCGCGAAGGCCCGAAGCTTCCCTCCAAGGGGATTCCTTGGATCGTCGTCCGGGGGAGCCCGGTCGATGCTCACGGCCAATATCCGGAAATCTCCATCCGCTATCTCGTCGAAGAGCCGCTGCATGGAAGGCATCTCTTCCTTGCAGGGGGTGCACCAGGTCGCCCAGATGTTCAAGAGGAGTACGTTCCCCCGAAAGTCCTCCAACGACCTGGGGGTACCCTGGAGATCCACCAACGCAAAATCCGGCGCTGGCCCGCCGACCTCCACGGGCACGTAGGTCTCTCGGGAGAGCCAGGCGAATAGAACGACCAGCCCCAAAACCAGTCCGGTACCGACATAAGGAAGGGATTTCTTCACGGTGCCCATTCCGAGGTCTCGCCTCCGCTGCTCTATCGTTCTACGACCAGAGTCACGGCCGACGCCGATCCCTGCTCATACGTGTCCCTTGCCGCAACCTGTTCCACGGTCGCGCTGTAGTTAGCGGCCATCTCCACGTCAGGTACGAGGACCTCCGCAACGATCCCACCGGTTGTGAGATTTCCGGCCACTATCACACGCCTCGACGAACCGACGGAAGACGTGAAGAGGTCGGGATAGGCCGACTGGATGGAATCGATCTGCCCGCCTGAGATGGTGAACATGATCCCGCCGTCATTTGCGTTCGGAGTGGTGAGACGGACCTTCAGCCACCCCGCGATGGGGTCCTTGTCGGGCTTCGGGCCGGACGGGCCCGAGTCTCCGCAGCTGAGGGCGAAACCTCCGGTCAAGACAAGAAGAACTACCAGAAAGCGCCTCATGATCCACCTCCCGATCCCTTGGCAGGCCCTGTCTTGAAAAGCTGGGCTAAGAAATCCCCGAGATTGTACGCCCCGTCCCCGTTACCCTGAATGTCCAGGAACCGTTGTTGGAGATCGTCGAGGCAAGGTGATCCCAGCAGGTGATCGGCCGCACAGTCCATTGGCACGAACGGGGCACTTAGCGTGAAGGTGTCGGTCAAAACCGCCTGGCCTCCGTTGGTGCTCTCCACCGTAATCGTGCCCGTGTATGTCCCCAGTGCCAATCCCGCGGGATTCCGGGCGAACCGGAGTACGCCGTTACCGGAACCGCTGGCCACCGTGAGGGAAAGCCAAGGAGTGTCAGAAACGGCGGTCCACTGGGTCGCACCACCACCAGCAATGAGGACCCTGGCGGAGTCGTGAACCAGATCAACGCTTCCCGCGAGGGCATGGGCGGTTCGAAGCGTTGGGTCCAAACCCACCGGCGGTGAGTTCATGACCAAGCTGTCGATGATCAGGGTCGGAGTACCGTCGGCTCCGACGGATGATACACGGATCGAATCAACGTAGACGCCCTCTTCGAGCCCCGTCGGATCCTTGGTCCACTGGAGCGTCCCACTTCCCTGACGGCTCGGTGTATTGATGGTCAGCCATTCGGCTCCACCGTGGGAGGCCTCCCAGAGGGCGAAACGCGCATCGGATCCAGTGATCCCCACCGAGGCTGTCTCCACCACCGGTGTCAGGCTTCCCACCGCGGCGGTGTTGGTCCGGCTAACGGGGTCCACGGTCATTACCCGGGGGGCACGGATCACAAATGTGTCCGCAACCTGCATCGGGCTGTCGATGGCACCGTCGGCGGCCACCTGGATGGTGGCCACATACGTCCCCTTTCCCAGCCCCGATGGATCCCTCGACCACCTGAGTCTCGAATTTCCAGTACCGGTGGGCGTGGACACGGAGATCCAGGGGTCATCGCTGGTGGCGTTCCACTGGGCTTCGGCGGAGCCGGTCCCGGTGAGTACCACCGAGGCTGAATCGGGGCTGGTTACCGTGTTCCCGATGAGTTCGGATCCCTCCAGCCCTTTCGGGACCACAGCCAAGGTCAAAGCCCGGTTCAGGGAGAGGGTGAACATCCCCCTGCCGTGGGTGGCGGCCAGCAGGACGCCCGTGCTCGCGTTGTAGGCAAGGTCGAAGACGGCAACGTTGGGGAGCCCGTCGTTCAGCTGTGTCCAGGTGCCCCCGGCGTCGAAAGTCACGAACACGCCGAGGTCGGTACCGATGAAAAGAGTGTTTTCTTCGGCGGGATCCAGGACGATGGCATTGACCGGAATATTCGGAAGGTCGCCGCTGATGTTCTCCCATGTTTGCCCGGCGTTGCTGCTGGCGTAGACGTGCCCGGAGCCATACCCGGAAACGGTGAGGAAAACCCTCTGCCAATTGGTGGGATCGACCGCGATGTCCTTGACGTACCGATTCGGGAGGCCAAGGGTGATTTGGCTCCACGCCTCTCCCCCATCCTCGGTCCGATGCACCCCACCCGAGCTGGTGCCGACGTAGACCACGCTTGGATCGGAAGCAGCCGGTGCGATGGTCGATATTCGCCCGGGGAAGGGATCACTGATTGGCGTCCAGAACTCCGCACTGTTATCGGTCCGGTAGAGCCTCACCGTCCCGAAGTAGAGCCTCTCCGGGTCAACGGGATCCATGACGAGGGGAGGGATGAAGAGGGCGTTCTCCGAGACGTCGATTCCGTTCACCTTCCTGGCGAACGACCCCCCATCGGAGCGGCGAGGTCCACTATAAGAGGATTCGGACTTCCACTGGGTTTCTCCATATCGGACGTTGGGATCCCGGAAATTGATGGCCGTGAAACCTCCGTCCGCCCCGATGACGTGGTCGTACTCATCGGTCCCGTTCGACTCGAGGGTACCGTTGTCCTGGGTCCCACCCAGAGCCACGGCTGCTTCCCACGGGTGAAGAGAAACCCCTGGATAAAACTGCGTGAGGGCCAGGTTCGTGTTCAAAGAAGTCCAGGCCTCTCCCGCGTTGGTGGAGCGGTATACTCCTCCGTCATTCCCCACATAGACCGTATTCGGGTCCTGGGGATCGAAGGTGATGAAGTGCTGATCCACGTGAATCCCCCTCCGGATATCCGAGAAGGAAATCCCCCCGTTGGCCGACCTGAAGAGGGAAATCCCACCAAAGAAGACCAGGTTGGCATCCGACGGGGACACCGCAATGGTCATGTTGTACCAGCACTGTTTCCCACAACTGGCGGCATTGGCCGAAAGTTTGGTCCAGTTGGACCCTCCGTCGGTCGTCTTCCAAATGCCCAGAAGGTCCGATTCGCTGCGGTTTTGGATACTCGCGAAGACTGTCTCCGGAGCTGACGGAGCGATGGCCAGGTTGATGCGGGAAACGTCCTCGGTGGGGAATCCCTGGGCCATCTCCTCCCAGGTGACTCCCCCATCCGTGCTCTTGAACACACCTGTGTACCTGATGGAGGAATAGAGGACCCGGGAGTTGGCGGGATTCCGGACGAGGTCCGTGGCCGTCCCGTTGAGCACCAGAGTCCAGGAATCTCCTCCGTCGGTGGACCGGAAGAGTCCGTCGTCGCTGGCGGCCAAGATCGTGGTGGTTGCCACCGCACCGGCCGTGGTGGGATCGATGTCCACCCGTGCAATCCTCGAGTTGGCTACATCCTCGAAGGTGAATACCGACGCCCCGAGCTGTATCCAGGTTTCTCCCCCGTCCTCGGAACGGAGGACCCCGCATCCATAGTAAGAGTCACTGGAAAAGTGTTGTTCGCCGGTGCCGGCGTAGATGATCTCTGGGTTTACCGGGTCGATGGCGATGGACCCCATGGCCAGGGAACACTGGTCGTCGGTTTTCGGAGCCCAGGTCGCACCTCCGTCCGTACTCTTCCAAACACCTCCCTGAGCTCCTCCGATGTAGATGATATCGGAGTTGGTGGGGTGAACGGCGATGGCCGTCAGCCGCCCCGTGGAGGTCCCCGAAATGGGGATCCGCTCAGGGCCCAAAGGGGTCCAGGTAGTCCCCTGGATGGGCGGTGCGGCGGCTGAGGCGCCGAACCGGCCCACCCCCATCTCGAGCCGGGCCCGCTGCAACGCTCCCCGTGGGATCTCGTTGAACGGGTAAGCCCGCTGCTCGAAAAAATACTCCCACCTCAACCTCGGGGTTTCAGGGGGTTCATCCGACTGGGAGAAGGAGGAGGTCGGGGTAAGAAGAACGAGAGCTAGACCTCCGAACCAGAAGAGGCACCGAAGCCCTGGGTGGCCTCCGGACATCAGTCCCCCCTCGTTACGGTAAATGTCACTGCGTCGCTGGTTCCGGCCGAGGTTGTCACGGTGATGAGATACTCCCCTGGTCCGACGATCTGGGGGGGCGCCTCCCCAGTGCTTGGATATTCCTTCGGCACCCAAAACCGCAGCTTGGTTCCGCCCTCCGAGGACTCCAAGCCCTCGATGGAAATACCCCCGAAGGTGACGATATTGCCCCTGTCTTCGAACCCGACGCCCTCGATGGTGACTTCGACGGGATAAGCCTCTCCGGCTGGCCCTGAGGAGGGGGAGAAGCTGGAAATGACCGGGCCTGTGTCCATCTCGGTTCCGGGGTTGGGAGGAGGATTCCCGGCACACGCCAGGGCGACTGATACGGCCATCACAGATGTGCCCTGACGGCCAAGTCGATGGAGGTTGAGCACGTCCGATCCGTTCTGATAGGGGATTAGGATCCGGTCAGGATGCGAAAGATAGATGGATCCACCTTGTCTCGGCTACGGGTGCTTATTGAACCCAAGCCTCCTCCACCCCGTAACAGCCATGCAACCTTTTGGTCGGATTTCTCGTCTACATTATAGACTATCGGGTCTACTTTGTAGTCGTTTTTGGTCTCACAGAATAACACGGAGGCGAACACGTGGGTTCCCAGGGATTTCTCGGTGAGTTCGAACAACTCGTGCTACTCGCCGTCATTCAAGAGGGAGATTCCGCTTTTGCTCTGGAGGTAAGGCGGATGATCGAGGACCGAACGGGCCGCTCCATTTCAAGGGGCGCGTTTTATACCACCCTGGATCGCCTCGAGCGGAAGGGCATGGCGACCTGGACCCAGGAGACACCCAAAGATCAAAGAAGAAGAGCCCCCCTACGCCTATACCGCGTCACTCCAGAAGGGCTGGATGCCCTGCGAGAGTCTCGGCGTGCCCTGGACTCACTCTCCCGTGGGCTGGACGCTCTGCTGGAACGTGGCCGATGACCGCTCGACCACCCTCCGGCCCTCCCCGGTTGGTTCGACGGCTGCTCGAATGGGCCCTCCCTGGGGCCCGTGGTGGGGCCGCCATCATGGGGGACCTGGACCAAGAATATCGGGAGATGGCTGCAACAAGGCCGCGGACAGCCAGGTGGTGGTACTCCTGGGAAGCAGTCAAGCTGGCCGGGCACTTCTTATTCGAGCGAATAAAATCCCCAAACTCGTTCAGGGAAGCTTCGGGCCAGAGGAAATCAAGTAACCTCGGCGGGCTCGAGAGGTTCTGGAGGACAACCCGGCTGGGGCTTCGAAGCCTCTTGCGGCGCCCCGGGTTCCTAACGGTGACCATCCTGACCATGGCCGTCGGGATCGGGGCGAACGTCGCAATTTTCTCTGTTTTGAAGACGGTTCTACTCGATCCCCTACCCTACCAGGACCCATCCCGCCTTCTGGCGATCTTCGAGTGGAAACCGCCCAGGGAAGAACGGACCAACGTGGCAAACCCGGGCAATGTCCTCGCCTGGAGGGAGGGCGCCGAGTCGTTCGCTTCCATCAGCGCAGTCAGCCTACAAATGCCTGCCACGGTGAGCAGTCGGGGTAGTGTTGAAGAGGCCATGGTCCAGTACGCCCACCCCGACTTTTTTCACACGCTAGGAATCCAGGCCGCTCGTGGCCGAACGTTCCTGGTAAATGAACAGGACCTGGTGGAAGGGGAGGTTGTCCTCAGCCACCGGTATTGGACCGAGCGATTCAGGGGGAATCCGGACGCTATCGGGAGTACGATCGAGGTGAACGGAGGGTTGGCCGAGGTGGTTGGTGTTCTCCCCCCGATCTACATCGCTTTCGGGGAAGGCACCGCGCTTTGGTACTCCATTGATGTCTTCCAGGGAGACCAGACGAATAGTGGGCGGTGGCTCTGGCCGGTGGGGCGACTCACCGAGCAGGCAACAGTGGAACAGGCAACCGACGAACTGGACGCCATCGCCTCCGGGCTTCAGAGTCAGTTCCCCGATTTCAACGGAGGGTGGACCGTCAACCCGGTTCCATTGAGGAACCATGTCGTAGGGGACGTTCAGAAGGTCCTCTGGCTACTGATGGGAGCCGTTGGACTCCTCCTCCTGATCGCAAGCGTGAATGTCGCGAACTTATTCTTGATCAGGGCCACCGAGCGACAGAAAGAAATGGCGGTGCGCACTTCCCTGGGCGCCTCGAGGTCAAGTCTGGCTGGCCAGCTCCTCATAGAGAGCCTCTCCATTGCCGGCCTGGGGGCGATTCTAGGTGTCATCCTTGCCCACGCCGGAACCAGGGCGATGGCGGTGAGGTTGCCTGCTTCCTTTTCTCTCCCCAGGGTGGAATCAGCGGGAGTGGATGGGATGGTTCTCCTGGTTGCGGTGGGGGGGACTCTTATCACCGGCCTGGCTTTCGGTCTCGTGCCGGCACTTCAGGGGGCAAAAACCGATCCCAGTTCCGTGCTCAACTCGGAGACTAGGGGGCCGTCTCGCCGCACTGGGCGCGTCCGGAACGGTCTCGTGGTAGCGGAGGTGGCCGTTTCGCTGGTTCTCCTCAGTGGCGCCGGCCTCCTTGGCCGGAGCCTTTCCAAACTCCTCTCGGTCGACCCGGGGATCGAGCCCGATCAGGTCTTGGTAGGCAGGGTGAATCTTTCCGGATCTGCTTATGAGGAAGACGCCGCTAAGGTGGTCTTTTTCCAGGGGCTCGTGGAGCAACTGCAGGCCCGACCTGAGATCATCACCGCCGGGGGAGTGACCTTCCTCCCGATGGACGGCCTGGGGGCCGCCACCACCTTTTATCCCTTGGACCGGCCACCACCGCCGCCGGACGAGCGGCTCGCCGCGGACATCAGGAACGTGGTGGGAGACTATTTCGGGGCCATGGGGATCCGCCTGCTCCAGGGTCGGGGGTTCGACGAAAGGGACTGGCCCGAGGGAATGAGGACTGCGGTGGTAAACCGTACTCTCGCCGAAAAACACTGGCCCACCGAGACGGCCCTTGGAAAGCCACTCCTGATCAGCTGGGAAACCGAAGAACCCTGGGAAATCGTCGGGGTGGTCGAGGACGTTCGTATGGGCGGTTTGGCCGAGGACCCACGGGAGGTGATTTATCTCAGTTACCCGCGAACGCCGTATTTCTCATTCCTTCAGATTACCGCCAGGGCCCGGGGAAACCCCTCCAACCTGGCCAGCATTCTCAGAGACGAGGTAAGAGGCCGAGATCCCGGGCTACCCTTGGGAAGCGTCAGGGTCATGAGAGAACTTGTATCGGCCTCCTCCGCAGCCCCTCGGATGACGGCATTCCTCATGCTGCTCTTTGCTTCGGCGGCAACCGTGTTGGCGGTAGTGGGTCTGTACGGGACGCTGGCTTACGCTGTCTCACGCCGAGTCCGGGAGATAGGGCTTCGGATGGCCATCGGTGCCCCACCGGGAGCCATTCTTCGGATGGTGGTTCGGCAGGGGAGCACTCTGGCCCTGACGGGGATTCTAGCTGGCGGATTGTTGACCCTGGCCGGAGGCCGGGTGATGGCTAGTCTGCTGTTTCGTATCGAGCCAGCCGACCCGGTGGCAATCGGGGGCGCCGCCACACTTCTCTTTGCGGTGGCCCTCCTCGCCTCGGCTGTCCCGGCCTGGCGGGCAGCTCGTGTGACACCTGTCGATAGCCTGAGGGAGGACTAGCCATCGGCCATATCGTTTAGTCTTCGTCAGACCCGTTCCAGATCCTGACCTCAGGGTAGAACTCAGGCCAGGCGAACCAGAACGCTACAAACGCTTCGGCTTTGGCCGAGAGTCGCTTCCCTGCCAGCGGCCCATCCACCGCATAGCCATCGACGGTCCAGGCGGAGCCCGTCTGGTCATCCGTTATTCGACCCTGGGCCACGGTGAATGTCAGGCGCTCCGTGTCCAGGAGGGGCCTGAAGGCCATGGCGGTTTCCCGGAACCGGTTCCAGAAGACAACCAGGTCTTCGCCCGCGACCTCGACGGGGACAGCCGCCAAGGCTCCCCTCTCGTCCAGAAGGCCATACGGGAAGACCAAGCCCCCTGCACCCGACGGAATGCCTAGGACCCTCTCTTTGGGCGGACGTCTCGGGTCCAGGTCCGTGGGAAAGAAAGTGTTGGTGTTGTTCAGGGCGTCGTAGCCCCCGTAGGGATAGACCGTGTAGTCTCGACTGGATCCGGTGTCTTCCGAGACCACCAAAGTTTCCGGATGGAGGAGTTTCCACCCCCGCCATGTCATCTCGAAAATCGGAAACATGGGGAGCTCGGTGCCGTCTCGAACCCCGCAGCGGGCGCCACGTAGCATTTGGGGCCAAAGTGACTCCTCCCCATTCCGGTCATACATGATGAGGTTGTTGAGGTACAGTAAGCCCGAAACCCCGAACTCGGCCCCGGCGGCAGGCCCCCGATCGAACGCCAAGGAAGACCCCGTCAAAGGGCAGTGGGTGATCGCCAGGGGACGGCCATATCCGTCCAGGTTCACGATCTCATGCCACCAGAGGATGTTGAGGGGGATGGCGATGGGGCCTGCATCGAGGACCAACCCCACTACCCGATCATCATCTTCCAGGTAGCCGGTCCCCGGGTCACCCGCCCTGACCAACCGGGGGTTCGTGAGGGCCGGGATACCATCTTTCCCGGGTCCCCCGCCGAAGATCAGGTTATCGGGGATGCTACAGGAGAGCTCGGGTTCGGGGAGCACGGTAACATCACCGGGGTTGGTTCCACTGCTCGAGCATCCTGCCATCAGGACGACTACAACCACTCCAGCTCCGGTCAGGAACCCCGGTTCTACTCTCCGATTCATATACGTCCACCCCGTGAAGCATCCGTTCCTCTTCGAAATCCGAGGAACGCAGTCCCGGTTCCACGATGGGACGCCACGCCGGTTCCACGATAGGACGCCACGCCGGTTCCGATGGGGCAGCCGAGCTCGTGATCCCGGACCGTCAACAAGTCTTCGTATCGGGGACCGCGAGTATCGATTAGGAGGATGGAGAAGCCGAAAAGCCCCTTCGGGACGGTCAGTGCATCCCGGGAGGGGGGATTCGGCGCAGCGTCGCCTGCTCGAAGGCATAGGCCAGTTCCAGGAGCCTCGGCTCGCCGCACGCCATGCCGGTGAAGCTGACCCCGGAGGGGCGGGGCTTCGTCTCGAAACCTTCCGGCATGCCGCGGCTGGAAGACTCGAGGAAGCCGAACGGCACCATCACCGTCGGATATCCGGGTTTGGCCGCGATCCCGGCACTACTCGATCCCGGAAAGAGGAGCGCATCCAGTTCCAGGTTGGTCATCACTTCGTCGATCCCGTGCTCGCCGTTTAGCCAAAGGTCCCGGGCCCGATCCGCCTCGTACTCTCCGCGGGCCTCCTCCAGGTCGATGGCGTCGGATCCGTCAAGACGGGCCTGACCGTACTTCAGCGTTCCGGCATCCTCGTGAGCGAGGTTCCACTCCCGCAACTCAGTCAGCGTGGCCACCGGCGCCGACTCCCCCAGACTGGCGAGCCAGGCATTGAAGTCCCGCTTCATGCCATAACTCAGCACACTGCTCCCCCCACCACTCAGGAGGTTGTTCTCCGGATCGGGATCGACGATGCTCGGGATGTCGGCCGGATCAACGATGATTGCTCCCTGCGCTTCGAGAATCTCGATGGCCTCGTCCATGAGAACTCTCGCCTCATCCGACAGCCCCCCCCGGAATCGATCGGTCCCGGGAACCTGAACCGAGTCGTAGTACGAAGCTCGTGGAATCCCGATGCGTGCTCCCTGCAAGCCGTCGGTTCTCAGGAATGCCGTGTAGTCTCGGTTGAGCGGAGGCTCGCAGCGTTCCGTCGCCGGGTCGTTCGGATCGGGCTGAGGACCCTCCAGTGCCCCGAGCATGATGGCTGCGTCGGTGACGGTACGGGCCATGGGACCCGCGATGTCCTGGTCGGCCGTTATGGGAATCACTCCATACCTGCTCACCCGGCCCACCGTAGGTTTCACTGCGGCCAGCATGTTCGCGTTGGAGGGCGACAGGATCGAGCCCGAGGTCTCGGTGCCCACGTTGGCCGCCCAGAAGCTCATGGCGGTACCGATCCCGGAGCTGGAGCCACCCACGCCCATCACCGGCCGGCCGTCATTTCGTCCCTCTCGCGGATCCCGCCGTGGGTCGTAGGGGTTCAGTCCGAAGCCCCCTACGGCGCTGTAGTTACCGGGCATGCCGGACCCAAAGAAGTTGGCCAACTCCGTCATCACGGTTTTTGCGAGAATGATGGCCCCGGCCTCACGGAGGTTGGTGGTCAGAGTGGCCTCGTATGGAGGAACAAATCCTTCAAAGGCCAGAGTTCCCCCCGTGGTCGGCATGTCCGTCGTGTGGACATTGTCCTTGAGGGCGATGGGGATTCCGTGGAGTGGACCCCGAACACGCCCCTCGGCCCGTTCCTGATCCAACCGGTCGGCCTCTGCCAAAGCGTTTGCATTGATGGAGATCGCTGCGTTCACCCGCTCTTCGTACAGGGCGATGCGCAGGAGGTGAGCCTCGACCAACTCACGAGAAGTAACCCGCCCTTCCTCCATCGCCCGTTGCATATCGGGGATGGTGGCCTCGACCACATCAAATCGCTCCTCGGCGGCGTCGGGTTCGGCGCAGGACGGGAGGGAAAGGCAGAGGAGTGCAGGGCCGAGCAGGAAATGCGGAGTCTTCTTGAACGTGATCATGGCTGAGTTCCTCACCGGAGAAGACCGACCGGCCTGGCCAGGCACAAGGTCAACCGAGCACAGGCGGACGGCGATGGAGGAGCAAAGAGGCTTCGGCGGCCGGAGAATGTCAACCGAAGCTGAACCAAAAAAATCCGGATCAGCCTCCAGGCCACCTCCCTCCAACGCCCTCCTTCTACCTTCCTTGCCCAGCCCCGGCCTGCCCACCCACATTCTGCCGTTGTCCGCGGAGCCAAGTGGGACCTGGAAGGTTCCACCCTTTTTGGCGCGACACGCGGCGAGACATGCCTGGCGGCGGGAGAAGCAAATGACGAGTTCTTGGATACGGCTCAGCGCGGCTGGCGCGCTCTTTTTTCTGGGCGCGGGCACTTCGGAGGTGCAAGCTCAAGCAGTCGACCTGTTGGTGCGGGAGGCCCGGGTCATCGACGGAACCGGGAGTCCCTGGTTCGTAAGCGATGTGGCTGTGGACGAAGGCCGCATCATCGCGGTGGGCACCAATCTCGATGTCCAAGCCACAAAAACCATCGACGCTGCCGGACGTGTGCTCGCCCCTGGCTTCATCGATGTACATACTCACGCGGATCGAGGTATCGGAGACCTCCCACGGGCCGACAACTTCCTCCTCGACGGCGTGACGACGGTCGTTGGCGGGAACTGCGGTGGGTCGGAAACCGACATCGCGGAGTGGAGCCGAGGTTTGTCAGAGCTCGGTATCAATGTGGCCACGCTGGTGGGCCACAATTCGGTTCGGCGGCAGGTGATGGGCCTCGAAGACCGTTCGCCGACGGAAACCGAACTGGAGGAAATGCAGGCGCTGGTCGAAAAGGCGATGAGAGACGGGGCTGTGGGCTTTTCGACCGGACTCCTTTATGTACCCGGGACCTATGCCGACACCGATGAGGTCATCAGCCTGGCGAAGGTTGCGGGGCGCTTCGGCGGAGTCTACGCGAGCCACATTCGTGAACAGGGGGCGGATCTCCACGAATCCATCGACGAAGCGGTTGATGTGGGGCGGGAAGCCCGAATGCCGGTCCAGATCTCCCACTTCAAGGTCAAAGGACGCACCCGCTGGGGATCCATCGGCGAAGCTATCGCCCTTGTGGATTCCCATAGGGCCAGCGGGGTCGATGTCCTGATCGACGTCTATCCCTACGAGCGCGCCAGCACGAACCTCGGCGTGAACCTTCCCAGATGGGCCGTGGCCGGAGAGACCGATGATATCGCCGCGAGAATCGAAGACCCGGCCACCCGCCACCGCATCGTCACCGAGATGAAGGCGCTACTGGAAGGCCAGGGGTACGCCGACTACTCCTTCGCGACGGTGGCCCAGTACGGGCCGAATCCGGACTGGAACGGGAAGACCATCCCCGAGATCAACGTTCTTTCCGGCAGGGACCCCACCGTCGACAATGAGATCACCACGATCCTCGAGATGATGCTGGAAGGCGGGGCGGCGGGAAATGCCTATGGCGCCTCAATGATCTATCACTATATGAGCCTTGAGGACGTGGACACGATCCTACTCTACCCCAATGCCATGGTCGCCAGTGACGGTGGAGTGGTGGAGTTCGGTGACGGCCAACCACACCCTCGCTCATACGGGACCAACGCCCGCGTCCTGGCCGATTTTGTGCGGGAGCGGGAGCTGCTCACGCTGGGAGACGCCGTTCGCCGGATGACCTCCCTGCCTGCCCGGGCCTTCGGCTTCTTGGACCGCGGCATCATTCGCCCAGGGTTTGTGGCGGACTTGGTTCTCTTCAATCCCGCCCGGGTCACGGACAAGGCCACCTTCGCAGATCCGCACCAATATAGCGAAGGCTTCGACTATGTATTCGTCAACGGGGTGGCGGTAGTGGCTGATGGCGAGTTGACCGATGAGCGGCCGGGCGAGTTCGTTCGCGGCAGGGGCGGGTGAATATCCAAAAAAAAAGACGGAAGCCACCTTCGATGGTGACCTCCGCTAGTGAGCGGGGTGGGGCTCGAACCCACGACCTACGGATTAAAAGAGCTAAAACGTCCGTTGTTCCCTGTTTGTTCCTCTTACGTTAAATGTTGTCCTGTATGGTCTTACGAGCATATGGGGAACCAGCTGTTCCCTTTGTTTTTCCCCTGTTCTGGCTCGTGAGTGAACAGAGCGTGAACATGGCCACCCCCCTTTTCCGCCCCTTCAGCTTCCCGATAGGAACCAAATTAGATTCTCAAGACCCTGCACCTCTTCCCGAAGCCTCTCTAGGAACTCCTCAACCTGGCCTCTATCCAATCCGTCAATCTCCTCGACGGTAGGATAAGGGTCTATGCTTGGAACCGGGCCACCCGAAACCGTGTCCCCAACAAGCCCCAGAAGGGCGAGGAACCAGATTGGCTGGCACAGGACAAGACCTGCGAAGGCTCGGGCAGTCTTATTCCCTTTCTTTGACCACTCCTCAAACCAGTCCGCATACCGCCTTGGCAATTTCTCAACATACGGTTTCCTTGCCTCCAACGCTTCTTCAAACTCTTTTAGGCGCTCCCTGAGCTTGGCGCCCAGCGAATCGGCGTTCTCACGAGCCTTGGAGAGCGCCTGGTGCAATTGCAGGAGGCACTCCTCCCTAGTTCTCCCATGGAAGAGGACTTCGCCGGAGAGAATCTCGTTCGGGTCTTCGAGTGGCTCAAACGAGTGACCGTTACCCTGTTCCCTGAGCCTTTCAAAGTCGAAAACCTGACTTGGGTCACCATCGTTCATGGCACACGAGTACTTTGAAACCCAGTCGCCCTCTTCTACCAGGATCATCCCGGTCCAGTGGACCGACACCCGGTAGGTCCCATCGGTATATGTGGTGGCCGGGCCGGTGAATTCGCCTCCACTCGGATGCCTTGGGAGCGTAACTGTCAGGCCGCCCCCGCGCCCTTTCTTGGACCGATCCAGCAAAACGCCATCTAGGCTTTCCTTAGTCACAGCGTTTTTCGGGTCCTTCAACAACTCGTCGCTCAAGGTCTCAGGCATGGAGCGTCTCCCGGTTCGTCAGATTCCCAATCCCGTGCCTATCCTCATACCTCTCCTTACCGCTATCAGCCGGACACGCTGGAATCTCGATTCCTGGCGCGGTTCCTAGTCCTCTCCTCCATCTACCTCACCTACCTCGACACCATATGACACATCCGCTGACTCGCCCGTCGGAGGGAGGTGAAGATCAACGGTCACCTGGGTGTCTTTAGGGACAGCCACCGAATACTCCTTTGGCTGGCCGATCGTTTCCGTTTTCTTGGCGAGGGCGTTCACTTTCGCGGTGAGAAGGGCAATCTGCTGGGCGTGTGTCTCTTGGTCCCTCGTTCTTCTGTTTTCCTCCTCCTCAATCCGCTTCGCAAACGCTTCCGCCCCAGGTTCGACCAGACCGTCAATGGTCTCACACAAACTGGTCGAAACTTCGACCAATCCATTCCGTGCGATCTCCCACTCGAAATCAACCTCCTTCAAGGCCACTTCGAGCCTCTTCTCCAAGAGGTCTAGGTCTCGATGCCGTTGGAGGTATGGTTCGAGGGCAGTACATTGCCCGACCATCGCATCGCAGAATACTCCGTTGGTGTTGATGACTTGCTCTCCTCGGAGGAGAGTCCTAGGTAGGCTATTGGCATTGAACTCATCTGCTGGGAACCTAGATGGCGCGATCCCATCCTCCGTTTTGTATCGCAAGTCAACGTTAGGGAGGTAGAAGACCTCTTCGTCCTCAACCATCAATATCTCGTCAGCTGGGGCAAGTTCCGGGTTCTTGCCAGCAGGCGGATCCTGGGGAGAACTGGGATCTGGTCTTACCACCGAGACATACTTGGAGTCGCCCGTCCCAGGACTCCTTCCAGTGGTCGGAAAAGCTGAAACCCCGTACCCTTCTGGTGCTGCATCGCAGCTTCCGAGGATCCTCCAAAGGCCCGAACTGATCTTTGCGGCCACCCCGTCGGTGAATGCCTTTGCGAGGAAGGCGTTGGTGTTGGAGAAAGGGATGCTCTCGGTGTAAGGTGTCGCGCATACGACGACGATAGAATCCGGGGGCAGTTTTCCGCCAACGTCAACGGGCAGTGCTCGGAATGGAACGTCGCCCAGGTCGGTCGGTTTCCTACCGTTTCCGAACACCATCAACTGACGATGTGTGCCGTCTGTGTAGACCAGTTTCAGATCCTCCAGATGTAATTCAGTTACCAGTTTCCTGGTCATCTGAAACCAGTGGAAGGTGAGAGTATGTCCCTTGTTGGGGTTCTTCACCTCACGTTCGATGGCTAGCTCCGAATGGAGTTCGACCTCTTTCTCTGTCGTGCGTTTCATTTCAACCGAAACGGTCCTTTTCGCGGACAGCTTTGAGGCCAGTCGGTTTGTCACGTTCGAGGCGTTCTTTGCCAGAGACCGGCTTCCGGACTGAGAGCTATACCCCGATTGAATTGATGCCGACCCCCAGCCCCAGCTCGCAGAGGCTTTCCCAGATATGTTGAACTCACTCTGGCTAGTCGATTCACGTTCGCTCTCATTCTTCATCTCTGTGGCAAAGTCTCTTGAGGTCTCGTCGGTCTGTTCCTCAAAGATGTTCTCTGCGCTACTCTCAGAGGTTTTTATCGTCGTATCCTTGAACGATTTGACCTTAATTACCTGTTTCTCCTCCGGCAGTAGACTCGTAGAATACAGGTTGGCGCCGATGCCGAACCCTCTATGGCGTACGCAGAGAGATAGGTCCTCTCGCAGGTAGAGCGTTGGATATGATTCACAGGCATACTTCGCGGGGATCGGCTCTAGCATATACTGCTCGGTGAGCATCCGCGGGTGAGTGGGAAGGATCCTCGTCCGGTCAAACCCGTCCTCTCCCGCGTCCGGCTTGGGGACTTCCTCATATTTCCCGATAATCGGGGCAAGCCGGAGGGCGATTCTCCTGGTGCCAGAGAGCCTACGCGTAGCTGACCGGTGTTTCAGGAAATCAGTGAACGCAGCGACCCATTGTGCATACACTTGCTCCGTCTGGTTTTCTTCGAGTTCCGGGGACCTGATACTGTCCGCTGATGTGTAGGAAAGGAGTGCGTCCATGAATGTTCGATAGGAGGCCACCAACTCATCAATCAACGTGGGGAGTGAGGCCCTGAGCGTGGAACTCGCTCCATGGGCAGTGCTGTAATAGGCATTCCGTGCGAGGGGAGCTGATGACCCCAATCGGGCCGCTACCTGCTCCTCGGTTCTTAAGAGCTGCCAACCCTCTATTTCTTGCCGCAGGACCCCCGCCGCATCCGCGTTGGTTGCACCCGTGAATGATCCTCCCTCCCATCTGCTCCCGTCAAAAAAGCCTTGGTTTAGGGATCCGACAGCACCCAATGCGAGCCAACTGATCGTTGCCTTGAACTCATAACCTGAGAACTTGGGGCCACTCTCCTCCGAGTCGTCCTCCGAGGCGTCGATATCATCCAACTCCCAAAGGAGGTCCGTACCCACCAACTCTCGAACGCTGCGCCAAACAGTATCGTATGGCTGAACGACAGACTCGATTCGCTTCAACACCGCGGCTGCGAAGGATTGACCGGGATGATCATCTTCATCTTCAGGGTGTTTCTCATCAACGGAAATAGGCCCATCCGGACCGGGCCATGGCGTGGAGGGGCGGTCAACGTAATTGAATGGATCCGAACCTTCCGGTATGTCGAAATAGGCACTTCCAGAGTCGTTCGGTCCAACGCCATCGCCAGAAACGTTGGGAACGCACAACCCATAAAGGATTTTCTCGAAGTCTTGGACCGTAGGAAGGCTCTCGAAGAACCCCGGGACACTATCCTGGCCGGCGCCACCAAAAAGGCTCGCCCAGGTAGCCGCGATTTCCTCCTTCAGATCGCTGGAGTCATCGCTTTGGAGCCAGGCCGCCACATTCTCCGGGGTGAGGTTCTCCCCTTGGTCCAAACCAGATTGGAGAAAGCCGGAGAGGCCCTGGGAGCCCACCGCAATCTTGGTTGCAACCTGACACAAAGACAGACTGCCCGCAGGGAGAACACCTGCCCGTCCCTTGAAGTATGATTCGATGTAGTCCTCAGAGATATCATCAAGGTTGTATACGGTCACCGGCTCCAGATAGAGGGCATTCACATACCTCCGGACTAACTCCTCAAGATCGACATCCGGGTCATGGAGCCGGTCGATCGGCCCTCTATACGGCTCGCCGTCATGGAAGCATTTCTTGGTGATCCCGAACGGGAGCCTCAGAATCCGATGCCCGTACTGGATCCCAGGCATGGGGAGGTTTTTTGGTCGGCAGTGGAGCTTGTCGTAGGAATAACTTTCGTATAATGCGAATGCCTGACTTAGAGCGATGCGGTAGAGTTCTGCTTCGTTGGCCACCGCATCGAGGCGGTTCTCCTTTTTCCAATCCTTACCATTCTCTGTGTCCAGCCAACTCTTGAACGTCCCTTGGGTGAGAAGCTGAACCAACTGCATCTCTTCTCCCCCCGATTCGCCTTTTTGTCCGTGTTGCTCTCGTAAGAACCGAGCGAAGTCTGGGGAAAGAGTCACCGTCTCCTGAGCAGGCTCTGCGCCAGGCTTTCTTACTGATACTTCTCTCTCAGTCCGGTGCTGTTTTCCCTCCGTGAGAGTCTCGGGACAAACCTCGATGTCCCTGGCCAGGTCCTCTTCCTCGTCTGCTTCGTCGGCGAAGCGGAGGTCTTCCAGAAGGTCTCTGATCCTCCCATTTGCGATCTCCGCCTTTTCCCGCGGCAGGTTGAAAGCTAGGGAATACCAAAAAACGGTTTGGGTCGCCGCCTTATCTTGTTCTCGTCTATTCCCCTCTAGCATCAACGTTAGGCGTTTTTCGATGCCCTTCTTCAGCTGCGCGACCTGTTTCTTAGTGATGGCCCTGCCATGCTTATTGTCTGCATGCGAGAGGAGTTTAGCCACACTGGCGCCCGCCGCTTTGAGCGCTTTGGCTTTTTCCTCTCCTTCCCCCGTTCTGAGAGTAGAATAGATGAGTGCGGAAAAACCATCCGGCTTGAGATATTCCACGGCTGGCATCTGGGTTCCCCTCTTCCTTTCCGGCGTTGCTTCTATGCTCTCCATTACCTTGATCGGCGGAGGAGCTCTGTTCTCCTTGAGAGACGAGGCCCCTCGATCGGTCGCGGACGCAGGAATTGTGTAGGTAAGACGCAATCTGACCACTCAATCCGGTTAAGGAAAGTCCTCAGGGAACGTCCATGGAACTCGTCGCCGAGGTGGAAGGGGGGAGGTTTCCCCTTTCGCCTGATAGTGAGCAGATCCGGATTGGCCATCGCGCCGTGAGGGCAAGTCACCCCTGCGGCCCGGTCCATTCCAGGGAATTCCACTGCTTAAAGCCTATCAAAGTTGGGCAAAGGGATGTTCTAAGCTGGCGGCTTCCGAGGCGCCCTTTGCGGGGCGGCGGTTGAGTGGATAGCGGGGGAACCTCTCGGGACCGGGGACTGACCACCCTGCCAGACATTCGGCCGGGCTACAGGGTGGGTTCCTTGGACCCCGACTTTGGCCCCTCCTTCCTCCGGTGAAGAGTCGGGTTCACTGGCTTCCGGGAGCTGCTGCCGGTGGCTCTAGCTGATAAACCTCGATGTATTGAACGTCCAGATCGTCCTTCCGCCGGAGGACAAGGACATCGCGGTCTACATCAAGGAGTTCAGCGTCCTCTGGCAAACCCAACGTTCCTCTCCAAGTGCCATCCTGTCTCAGGATCTCCCAGCGCTTTGAGGGGAGTCGGAAAGGCTCCGCAGATCCGAGCCAGACCTCTCCTGAGTTGAACGTTCGAAGGCTCTTGTAAGCGGGTCGGGAAGATGGAAGAAGGTCTGGTGAGAGGAATGGAAGATCATCGACGTTCGAGCCTAGTCTCGCCAATGCTCGGTCGTCCCGGGCCATGAGGACCAGGAGGGAGTCCCTCCGAACTGGGGTAGGTGGGAGGTTAAGCCGGTGGATGCTGACGATCCTCCCCATAAGGTCAACCTTTTCGAACGAAGGCGATTCCCCTGAACCACGTACAATCAAACCGGGGCTTGATACACCGAAGGAGTTCGCAAGGCCGAACACCGGCATCAGTGAGGATGAGCCCATCCGTATATCCATGAATCCGGGCAGTCCGGCGATCGTGTCCACTACTGCCCCGTGGAGGTCGAAAAGAACAACTTCCTCCGGGGTCCTTCCGAGGTCTGCGAAGGCCGAACGGGCCAGGACCTTACGTGCCCCAGGGTCCCCGACGACACCCACCAGGAGGGAGTCCTGGACCCTCAACAGCCTCGTGGGGGGTCTTGTTCCCTTAGAGACAACCGACACGGAATAGGCAGGTGCTCCTTCAGGTGTGAATACGGTGATCCTCCCCAACCGTCGATCATACACCTGGATGGAGTCGCCCCGTAGTCGCTGGAGGTTGACCGGATACTGTACTTCTCCAGGACCTTCCCCACGGCGCGCTATGGTTTCAGTTCCGCCCCCGGGCACAAACGCTCGGAGTTCCTTGGACATGAAATCGATGAAGAAGACCCGGCCATCTCCTATCCGCACAGCTTCGGTGATCTCCCCGAGGGCCTCTCGGTCGGTCTCGGCGCCGAAGGAGGCGAGCAAAGTGCTTGACGAAGTGACGTCTTCCAGCCTCCACTCAGGCACTAGGCTGGTGAGGACTCGAACTCCGGCGCTGTCCGAGACCAAAGGATCCGCCGTTGCCGGGCGCTCCTCGCCACCGCAGCCGACCAGCAAAAGGACCGGGAGGGTGAAGCATAGACATGAATGATTGCGCCAGGGGTTCCCTTGTCTGGAAGGAAGAGGTTCCGTTCTCATCATGAGCTCCTAGGTGACGCCATATGCGCAGGCCGGATCTCGGGTTGGAGGCAGCTCAAGGGACGTGGTGATGCGGATGTCCACCACTTCTCCCTCTGCTCCGAAGACAAGTCTGGTGGGCACGACTGGAATATGGAGGTAGTTCTTGATGGAACTCGGCCCCATCCAATCTGGAGTATCAAACTGGTACACCTCGCCCAAGTTGAACTGGTCGCTGAACCATTGATTCCGGGACGGAGCTGAGACGAGTAGCCAAAGGGGGGAGAGGGCAGGGACGAAGCCGAAGTGGCCGACCGTAGCCGCCAGGGTTTGGCATTCTGGACAGTCCGCATCCGCGATGAAAGCCACCCTACACCGCAAGTCTATCGATGACGGACCTGAAACGACCTCCAATGGAAGGGGCAGGCCCAACCCGACCTCAATGGGCTCCGGCTGGGAAAACTGCCGGACCCGACCAAACCGAGCTACTTGCATGGCAAGAACTGCTGCGAGCCCAACGGCGGCCAATCCCAATGCGAGATTAGTGGTCTTCATCCGTAGAGCCCCAGGCCGGTGGGGGGGATCACCTGGCCAAAGGAGGGCGTCTAAGGAAACTGGGATGGGCGGACAAGAGGCCCTCTAACCGTTCAGCGAGTCCGGAATCGGATGGGCTAGCAGTCGCTGACGTCCTCACACCCGCCGAAGAGCCATTCACCGCAGCCCATGATCAGGACTGAGTAGAAACAGTCACGTGGGTACGGTTGATCGTCCGGCGCGCTTATGACGTGGTCGTTCTCGATAGCAGCGAGTGGTTGTTGGGCCACGGCCCAAACTCCGAGGTTGGCGAAGGCCAACAGGCCGACAACAGCACCGAGTCTTGACTTCTTCATGACGTGTTCTCCCTGGGCTGTGGACGATACCTCCCGAAGACGGAGCCAACCCATGAACACCGCCTCGGGGGTTTGTAGGGGCGGTGTTTTCTAGCCTCCCGGCCCGAAGCGGAGGGGGCGGGCCACCCATACACAGACCGCCTTCCCGTTCAGCGTGGCTGCTTGAAACCTGAGTGTCCGAGCGACATCCAAGGCAGCGCTATCGACGCGTACAAAGCCGCTCGTCCTGGCAATCCGGACATCCCTGAGCACGCTCTTGGCATCGACCAAAAACCACACCAAGGTGGTTCCCCGATCGCCTATCCTCTCGAGCTCCGCTGTCTTTTTTCCAACCAGATCCAGGGCCTCTGCAGGGTTCAGAAGGCCTGGAGGTCGGCTAATGGGCGGAGTCATCTCAGGGTCGGGTCCCTCCGGGCCGAAGCTCGCACACCGGGTGTAGTCCGGATGGAGTGGGACGGCTTCCTGGGCCGCCGCTAGGCTGGGAATGAGTGAAACAGAGAAAAGGATGACCATGCTGCAGGCGAGTTTGGTAGCGCATGGAACTCGATCTCGAATCACGAGTCACCTCAGATGCGGAGTTGGTTTCAGGCTACTCGAAAGCCCACGGCACCGTCACGCCGTGAGCCTCTCAATTGGTCATGACACCCGGCTGTCACAATGCCGAGAACCATCATTCCGATCCATCCAAAAACTGGCCGGTTCATCTTGTTCGTTCCGGTGACCAACGGAATCACCACAATCCCATTCCACGCGAGAGTAGCAGGGATTGACCACAACCGCTCGCTCCGGCGTGCTACCAGAGCCGGGTCGGGCAGCCAATGGCTGCTTTCGCCGTTTTTTTTGGGGGGGGGCATTCCCACCATACACGCGATTCTCGGGGAAGGCAAGAGATTTCTTAACGTCGTCGAACATCCGCGATCAGACAGTAAGAAGCCGATGCGTATTACCCCGGTGGGTGTGGGAGCCCGACGGCACAACTATACCATTTGTTCGGGATCTACACCGGCCACCATTGCCCCAAGCATGTGGTCCTTGACGGTCGCAAGGAAGCGACTCCAGGAATAGGATGTATTCCAGATCCCCTCCTTTCTCTGGGTAATCCCGTCCTGGGTTGAGTTTTTTCCGACAGCCTTTTCACTCCTTTCCCCGGTGGACTCCCGCTGAAGAACGCCACCCACGATTGAACCGTCGAGACCGGAAAGAGATAGCTGGGCTGGCGTCGGAGAGAACCCCGTCGGATGGGCTTGGAGTGGCGTTTTCAAAGCCCACGGATAGTGCGGTTCTTGACGGAAACGAGCGATAACGGGCCCGGCCTAAAGTGGAATTCCCACGGTATCGTGGACAGCTAGGAGCCGCTGTGGGCTTCCCCCGGTATCGTGGACAGCTAGGAGCCGTTGCGTGAAGCCTCCTCGTAGCTCTGATGCTTCGTCGTTCGGTAGTACCAGGTCGAACGAGGGAGTCCCAGCACTCGAGCCGACAGGGCAATACCGAACACCTCCTTCGTCTCCTCGACCATAGCAACCTTCTCCGACACGGTCAGCCCCTCTGGCCCAAGAAGTTTTTTAAAAGCGCGATCTCCACCTCCTTCTTGCCCAACAGCTGCTCCAGATCACGGATCTGCCGCTCATACTCCTGGATCGTCGTCTCCCTCGAGAAGACCTCCGGCGCCTTCTCCACGAATCGCTTCGTCCACAGCTGAACCGAGTTGTGATGGATCCCATAGGCCTTAGCGATCTGCCCCGGACTCTTCTCTCCGGAAAGAGCCTCCAGCACCACCTGTGCCTTGAACTTCGCTGAGTACCTCCGCTTCGTTTTTCCCACGGTCTGTTCCTTCCCAGGTCGGTTCCCTTTCACCACCCTGGCTGACCTGGGCCAAACCGTCAATCTTCACAACTACCGGGTGTCCAAATCCTGGGGCTCATATCCACTTGTTGTCATTATTGAGTGAGCGGGGTGGGGCTCGAACCCACGACCTACGGATTAAAAGTCCGTTGCTCTTCCAACTGAGCTACCCGCCCGGATCGGCGACCAGAATCACCGCCCTGAAAACGATAACACCCCTGTAGCCGGACTGGTACCGGGTGCTGTGCTCTCAGGAGGGGGTTGATCAAGGAGTGGGGTTCGGGGAGAACCGACGGGCTTCCATGGGGGAGGGCATCCCCGGTCAGGCCAGAGCCAGAATCCGCTCGACGCACTCCAGGACCACGTCCCTCTGGATCGGTTTTCTTAGGTAGTCTGCAACACCCATCTCCCGGCCCCTGGCCTCGATTCCAGGTGACGGTTCCCCGGTGAGGAACACTACCGGAGTATCGATGTCGTGCTGGTTCAGGATCTCCAGCAACCGAAGGCCGTCCAGGTTGGGCATGTGAATATCGGACAAAACCAGGTCGATTGAACCAGCCCCCAGTTTCAGGAGGGCCTCTCCCCCGTCGGCTGCCTGGACCACCTTGTATCCGGCCTTCGAGAGGATCTGATCCAGCAGAAACCTCGTCCCCTCTTCATCTTCCACCACAAGAACACACAATTGTGCCATCAACGGTACGATAGTGTCTCCATCTTCCGACCCGACTCCCTCGTTGGTTTCGGGCCCCGGTTCCGAGGTGTCGTCGCCGTCCTCCACGGCAAGGACACTTTCCTCCAGGAGCACCTCCCGGTACACGTCCTCCACCGGGAATATCAGATCGCGGATCTTTCGGATGCCCTGGTCCCCAATGAGGAGGTCCCCCCTGGCCTGCGCGAAGTCCCGGAGCTCAGCAATCGGGCGGCCATCCCTGATGAGCTCGGTCATGCGCGGTCCCACCGGAATGACTTCGAACACCCCCTCCTGCCCCAGGTACCCAGTCCCTCTACATGAGGAACATCCGCCCGGGTGTGCCACAGCTTCCGGGAAGTCGCTGGTGAAGGGTCGAAGGAGCTCTTTTTCCCTTTTGGATATCGGCCTGACCTCCTTGCATTCAGGACAGAGCCGCCTCAGGACCCGCTGGGCCACCACCCCTCGGAGGGCGTCGGCGAGACCCGACCTCGCCACACCCAGTCGCTCCAGCCGGAACACGGCCGTGGCCGCGTTGGACGAGTTCATGGACGAGAGGACGAGGTGACCGGAGTTGGAATACTCGAGGCAGGCCATGGCCGACGTCAGTCCACTGATCTCGCTCACAAACAGGACGTCCGGCTCTTTTTCCACGGCCCTTTGGAGGAGAGATCGGAAGCTGGCGTCTGGATCTTTTCTTACCTCTTGCTGGAGGGCAAATGGGATCCTGTGCTCAATGGGGTCCTCCACGGTGACCACGGTCCGGTCCTCTCGAGCGACACCGGTAAGGAGAGAGTAGATGGTCGTGGTCTTTCCAGATCCCAAGGGCCCCACGAAGAGGACCAACCCGGTTTCTTCTTTCCCAAGTTCTTTCAGGGTTCGTTCTTGATCCTTGGAGAGCCCCAGCTCTCTCGGCGGTGCCGCGGCGGAAGCGGGATTCAGCACGCGGACCTTCAGGTTCTCAAAATCGGCCGTGGGAAATGTGGAAAGGCGCAGCTTGATCACCTCCCCGCCCAGGATGATCTCCATGGAACCGGTTTGGGGAGTCCGCTTCTTCGCCACGTCCAGACCGGCCAGTGCTTTAAACCGAGCCACCAGCATCTTTCCGGTTTCCAACGGAACGTCCTGGAGATCGTGGGCTCGGCCGCCGATGGTCGCCTTGGCCACCGCGTCGGACCCTCGTGCTTCGATGAGAAGGTCACTGGCTTCTTCGGACACGGCCCGGTCCAGGAGAGTCATGGCGAGCTGAGCAACCGGATGGCTTTTACCTGGATCCATCTCGGGATCGTACGCTCGGTCTTCCGACCTCCGGGCCCCGGGGACCGGTCCTGTCTCTTCGACCACCTCCGTTGGTTCCGGACCCGGCGGCGGGGTTTCCGGCTCAACCTCACGCAGACCGGTGGCCAAGGTCTCGGCCGACGCAAGGAGGATGGCCAGCTCCTTTGTCCGGGGTATGGTGTGCTCCAGGTCTTCGAGAAGCTCCCAGTCAAAGGGGTTTGTCAGAATCACGGTCTGCCTGGATCCTGTGCTCCTGACAGGCACGACAAGCTTTGCAAGGCAGAACGGGTGGGGAAGGATCCTGCGATCTACGTCTTCCTTTTCGATCCGTGCGACGTACGGGACCTTGCAGAACTCGCTCAGGTAGTGAGCGAGTTCTTCCCCATTGAGGCGAGCCTGTTCAAGCCAATGGATGAGCTCTAGGGGGGAAATTCCCGCCAAAGACTGGCGGTCTTCCTCACCGATACGCTCACTCAACCAGGCTACAAAGTCTGTGAACGAGCCGGCGGGCCTCCCAGCGAAACCCTGCTCACCCAGATTCGCTTTTGGATCGACGGTCAAGGAAGCTCCTTATAGGGTACTGGCCACCCCCGGGACGGTTAGCCCAATAGATACTCAGGACACCCTGCGCACCACAAGGAGAACCCCCGGGCCGCCCCATGCGGTCCGGGGGCTCCATCCAACTTCCAGCCCTCAAAAGCCTTCGAGGGCTACCGTCGGTTCATCCACCACTCGTCTTTGAGGATGGAGACCTTCCTGCTCATCTCTTGACCCCCGGCCGACATGACCACGGTGTACTCGCCCAGGGGAGCCGGCTGACCCCTCGAACGTCCTTGGAACCGTGCCGGGCCCTGCGGGGCTGCGGCAGCGCCTCCGGCAGGAGTTTTGGTCATACCCCACGCAACCTTGTGAAGCCCGGCTGCACCGGGGCCGGTTACCGAAGCGATCTCGACGTTTCCTTGGTACACGCTGAACGTCACGTCCCCGCCGACATCACTTTGGAGCCAGTAGTAGAATGGAATCTCACTCGGCTCGCTCTCACCAGCGAAGTTGTCCGATGCGGCTTCATGGGGAACCCCAGCCACCCAACGGACCTTGGATTCGGGCTGGAAGAAGTAGGCGTCGTGACCAAGCGTCTCCAGGCTCACTTCAGCCAGGGGACTGATGTCCGCGATGTAGATGCCCCGCCCGTGTGTTGCGACGATCAAGTCGTTCTCCCTCGGATGGATCTTGATGTCGTACGCCGGATTTGTCGGCATGTTGTTCTGCATCTTCGTCCAACTTCCACCGCCATCCACAGAAACGTAAACGGCGAAGTCCGTACCGACGAAGAGGAGGTTCGGGTTCTGGTGGTGCTCCCGGATCACGTTGATGGGCTCTTCAGGGAGATTGTTGGAGATGTCGGTCCAGGTCTCCCCAAAATCGGTGGTCTTATAGACAAAAGCCCCGAAATCATCTCTCCGCATTCCTGTGTAGGAGATATATGCGGTGCCGGGGTCATGGTGCCCGGCTTCCACCCGGCTCACCCAGTACTCCGGGTTGTCGGGAATGTTGGCGTTCACGAGGGTCCAGTTTTGACCCCCGTCCTTGGTTACCTGAACGTTCCCGTCATCGGTGCCCACCCAGATGATTCCCGCCTGGAGGGTGGACTCGGAGATCGTGGTGATGGTGGCATACTGGATATTCCCATCACCGCCCTTCCCCGTGGTCAGCGTGGCCGGATCGGCCTTGGTGAGGTCGTCACTGATGACCTCCCAGCTCTCGCCCATGTTGGGGGAGCGGAGGAGCTTGTTGGCCGCATGGAAGACGACGTTGCAGTCGTGGGGAGAAACCAAGATGGGCGCGTTCCAATTGAAGCGAAGGTCAGGATCGCCCCGGTAACGGATGCTCTTCCTCTCCCCGGTCCACGTGTCCAGCCGCGACAGCGGCCCGAACTGGGACTCGTTGAAAAGGTACCGGTTGTTGCAGGTCTCGAACTCGTTGTACATCCCGTCTCCGCCGCCCACGCCCTGCCAGTCCTCGTACCGAATGCCACGACCGGTGACGCTGGTGTTGGGCCCCATCTTCGACCCGTTGTCCTGGAGCCCCCCGGCGACCCGGTAGGGATAGGACATGTCGTATCCCACAGCGTAAAACTGGGCCAGCGACTGGTTGTCGGGATGGTACCAGTTCTGGCCGCCGTCCCAGGTGACTCCCATGCCGTGGTCGTATCCCAGGATCATGTGGTTGGAGTCGTCGGGATCGATCCAAAGAGCGTGGTCGTCACCGCCGAATCCCAGCGGCCGCCTCAGCCATGTCGCGCCCCCGTCCCGCGTCCCCCAGGACGAAGCCGAAAGGACGTGGACCACGTCGGGGTCGTTGGGATCGATGATGATCTGGCCGTAGTAGTAGGCCGGCCCTCCACCGATGGGCTGGTCGTCCGCGTTGACCTTCCGCCACGAGGCTCCGGCATCGTCGGATCGGTAGATCTCTCCACCGATCATGCCCCGGCTGGACTGGTGGCCCATGAGCTCCTGGTAACGCTCTTCGTCGGACATCCCCTCTTTGTTCGCGTTCTCAACGGTGAGGTAAACGATGTTGGGGTCCCGGTGGTAGATGTCGACGCCGATTCGGCCGAGCATCCCCTGGGGCAGTCCGTTCGTGAGCATCTCCCAATTGGCCCCACCGTCCGTGGTTTTGTAGACCCGGCTTCCAGGGCCACCCAGGTCGTAGGACCAAGGGACCCTGACCTTGTCGAAGGTGGTGGCGTAGAGGACGTCCGGGTTGGTCGGATCCATGACTAGATCCACCACGCCGATGGTTTTACCACGGACCACCGGAGCCAGGATCTGGTCCCAGGTCCGTCCACCGTTCTTGGACTTGTAGAGGCCTCTCTCGGGGTTCTCCGAGTAGAGGTGGCCCAAAGCGGCCACGTACACCACGTCTGGGTCCGTGGGATGAACTACGATCCGTCCGATGTGATGGGACTCGGGAAGGCCCACGTTCGTCCAGGTGTCACCGGCGTCGGTAGACTTGTAGACACCGTCGCCCCAGTACGTGCTCCTGGAGTTGTTCGCCTCGCCCGAACCCAGGTAGAGGATATCGGGGTCGGAAGGCGCAACCGCGATTGCCCCGATGGAATACACCGCTTCATTCTCGAATAGGACCTCGTAGGTCAGGCCGTGGTTCTCGCTCTTCCACAGGTGCCCGGAGCCAGCGGCGATGTAGAACGTGCCAGGCCGTTGGGATGGAACGGCGATATCCACGAACCGTCCGCTCTGTCTGGTGGGCCCGATACTCCGGTAGGTAAAGGCGGAAAGCTGATCTTCGGTGAGGGTTTGAGCCTGAGCGGTATCAGGCGCTTGAAGGCCCATGGCTGCGACCGCAAGGAGAGCAGTGAAGCCGAAGGATCGTTTGAGCAGGTCCATGAGGACGACTCCTATGATGGGGCGAACTCCTGTGTCACTTGGTCGAATTCGACTACGTCAAGAAACCTGGAGAGGATAAGGTCTTGGGCCTCAGGGCGCGAGATCCGGCCTTTATCAATAGGGGGTCAGAGGTTCAGTTCGGTTTGGACTCCCCCGAAAGTCAGGCGATGGTGGGGGGTCGGGCCGAGGCGGTCGAGCGCCAGGCGGTGCTCCTCGGTACCATACCCTTTGTTCCTCTCCCAGCCGTAGGCCGGATATCGAGGGGCGAGCGCGGTCATGAGTCGATCCCGAGTGACCTTCGCCACGATGGACGCGCAGGCAATGGAATGGATTAGGCCGTCGCCACCGACGACGGCCTCATGGTCCCATCCCAAACCCGCTACGGGGAGGCCGTCCACCACGACCTGGTCCGGCATTCGAGGGAGATGGGCCAGTGCGCGTTCCATGGCAAGCCGGGTACAGACCAGGATATTGAGCCGGTCGATCTCACGGACCGAGGCAGCTCCGAGACCGACGGCAGAAGCCCGTTCCAGGATCTCGCCGCACAACTCCTCCCGACGGCCGGCAGACATGGTCTTGGAATCCTTCGCACCGGGGATCACCGTGCCCGGTGGAAGGAGTACCGCTGCAGCGACCACTGGGCCAGCCAAGGGCCCCCGCCCTGCCTCGTCCACTCCGGCCACATCAGAAAAGCCACGGCTCCAGAACCTTTCCTCGTACTCGAGGGGATTCTGGAGCCGTTTTGCTCCGTCCATTACCGGCTAAGCCGCCGGGAAGAGCTAGTGTGTTCGCTTCTCCGGGATCCGGGCTGCTTTCCCACGGAGGCCCCGGAGGTAATAAAGCTTGGCCCGACGGACCCGGCCTTTCCGAACCACCTCGACGCCTTTTACGGTGGGGGCGTGGAGGGGGAATATTCTCTCAACACCGATACCGGAAGAAATCTTCCTGACTGTGAAGGTCTCCTGAATACCACCGCCCCGCCGGCCCAGGCAAACGCCCTCGAAGGCCTGGATCCGCTCTTTCTCTCCCTCACGGACACGGTAAAGGACCCGGACCGTATCCCCAGGAGCGAACTCGGGGATGTCCTGGCGAAGCTGTTCCTGCTCAAGCTCTCGCAATAAATCAGACATGTGTCACCTCAAAAGGTCCGGGTAGACCGGAACAATATAGACAGACTGAAAAGATAAACTGAAGCCGTGTTTCGGTGAAGGGGGACGTCAGTCCTCGCTCAGAAGATCCTCTCTCCGCTCCCGAGTCATGCCATCGGCGGCACGCCTCCTCCATTCTTCGATGCGGGCGTGGTCGCCGCTTTGAAGCACTTCCGGTACGGAAAAGCCCCGATACTCCGCCGGCCGCGTATAGGACGGGGCGCTCAGGCGCCCGCCGTCATAAAAGGAGTCGGTGGCGGCCGAGTCGTGATCCCCCAAAGCCCCGGGAAGGAGGCGAACCACCGAGTCGGCCACGACCAGTGCACCCAATTCACCGCCGGATAGGATGAAGTCCCCAATGGAGATCTCCTCAGTAGCCAGATGGTCTGCCACCCGTTGGTCCACATCCTTGTAGTGCCCGCACAAGAGGGTGAGATCCGGCTCGACCGAGTACCGCACCGCGTCCTGATGGCTGAACCGTCGGCCTCGGGCCGAAAGGAGAACGATGGGACCTGAACGGTCCAGACTCTCCACTGCCTCAAAAAAAGGCTCAGGCTTCATCACCATTCCGGCACCTCCCCCGTAGGGGTAGTCGTCCACCGTCTGGTGCCGATCATGGGTGAAGTCCCGAAGGTTCACGATTCCGTAGTCTACCAACCCCTGATCCCTCGCTCGGCCCGGGATGCTGGTGGAAAGGGGAACTTCGAAAAGCTCCGGGAATATGGTGACGATATTGATCTTCATCATCGTGAGACCTAGAGGTCCAGAAGGCCGGCTGGCGGATCAATCACCATCGTGGCGGATTCCAAATCCACGTCCTCCACCAAAGAGGCAAGGAACGGAATGAAGTGTGTCCTCGACGGTCCTTTGATCTCCAAGAGGTCAGCCGGGCGGAGCTCGTAAACTTCCACGATTTCACCGACCTCCTCACCGGAAACGGTTACCACCGTCAAACCCAGAAGTTGATGGTACAGGAACTCTCCGTCCCCTACCTCTGGCAGCTCGGATCTGGACCGGAGGACATATCGATCCCGAAGAGCCTCGGCTTCATCTCGGGTCCCTACTCCCTGGAACCGAACCAGGTACCCTCTCCGAAATGGCCTCGCGGTCTCGATCAGAACGCTTGGTAAAGAAGGATCGGGGGCGTTTCCCGTGTCGTCCCCCAGGTACAGGATCACCCCGGGGGCGAAGGAGCCCTCGGGGTGATCCGTCAACGGCCAAACGAAGAGTTCACCCTTTGTACCGTGGGCTTTGTTGAGATGGCCCACGACCAGGAATGAGGGTTCGGAGCGCCCCATCAGGCCTCCCCCCCTAGGTGGAATTATTCAGATTTTTCTTCGTCGGCCGACTCGTCGGCGACCGGTTCCTCGGCCTCGGCCTCAGGCGCGGCCTCTTCCTCAGCGGCGGGCTCTTCCGGAGCAGCCTCTTCCGCTTCAGCCTCAGGCACGGCCTCTTCCTCAGCAGCGGGCTCCTCGGGAGCGGCTTCTTCGGCCTCGGCTTCCGGCGCGGCTTCCTCTTCTTCGGCTGGCTCCTCGGCAGCGGCCTCTTCCTCAGCAGCAGGCTCCTCGGGAGCAGCTTCTTCGGCCTCAGCTTCGGCTTCCGGAGCAACTTCCTCTTCAGCAGCCTTCTCGGCCGCCTCGGCCTCCGCGTCAGCGTCGGCGTCTTCTTTGGCCAGCGCCTCGGCTTCCGCACGCCGACGGGCAGCCAAAGCCTCATGGTGGGCCTGCTTCTCGGCTTCCTTGTCGACCTCTCCCAGGGCCAGGGAATCGTCCCCGCCCTTCCGAGCCTTCTTCACGAGGTTCGAAACAGTGTCGGAGGCCAGGGCCCCTCTACCCTGCCAAAAATCCACCCGGTCCAGGTCCAGGACCAACCGGGCAGGATGAGAAAGGGGTTTGTAATACCCGAGGGTCTCCACGAAACGACCATCTCGGGGAGAGTCACTGTCGGCCACTACGATGCGGTAGTGCGGCTGCTTTTTCCGGCCCATCCGCCGGAGTCGAATTCTTAGGGGCATGGTCCCTCTTCGGTGTTGAATCGCTCCCGCCCACCGCCCGATGAGCTGGGAAAGCGGCAGGCTACATGGGCATGAAGCCCCTGACCTGCTTCATGATCTTCTGCATTTCCTTGAACTGCTTCAAGAGGCGGTTCACCTCCGCGACCGGCCTCCCACTTCCACGGGCGATACGCGCCCTCCGGGACCCATTCAGGATCTCCGGCTTTTTCCTCTCCTGCGGGGTCATGGAGAGGATGATTGCTTCAATATGTTTCATCCGTTTCGGATCGACCTCCCCGACGGGAAGCTTCGAGCCGACCCCGGGAATCAACTTCACCAGCTGCTCCAGAGGCCCCATCCGCTGAACCTGCCTCAGCGTGGTCAGGAAGTCCTCCAGAGTGAATCGGCCCTTCCCCAGGACCTTCTCCTCCAGCCGGGCCTGCTCTTCCAGGTCCATTGCCGCCTGGGCTCGCTCCACCAGGCCCACCACATCCCCCATTTGGAGTATCCGGCCGGCCAAACGGTCGGGATCGGCCGAATCCAGGGCATCCATCCCTTCACCCACACCCACGAACTTTATGGGTTTCCCCGTAACGCCGTGGATCGAGAGGGCTGCGCCACCTCGAGCGTCCCCGTCCATCTTGGTCAGGATGACGCCCGACAAATCGAGGGCCTCGTCGAAGCCCTCGGCAATGTTGACCGCCTCTTGGCCCGTCATGGCATCTGCCACCAGGAGGATTTCCTGGGGAGACAGCGCCTCCTTCAAGGACCGGAGCTCTTCCATCATGGGCTCATCGATTTGAAGGCGGCCGGCCGTATCCACCAGCAACACCTGATTCCGCTCCGACCGAGCCCGGCTCAGGGCGTCACGAGCCACATCCAGAACGCCGTCCCCTTCCCCACCACGGTAGACCGGAAGCTTCACCTGTTTTCCGAGGTCCACCAACTGAGCCACGGCAGCTGGGCGATACAAGTCACATGCTGCCAGGAGGGGTTTCTTCCCCTGCCTAGCCAACCGTTTGGCCAGTTTGGCGACCGAGGTCGTCTTCCCCGATCCCTGAAGGCCCACCGCCATGATGACCGTGGGTGGTACCGGCGCCCACTGGATCCCGGTCTGTGCTTCCCCACCCAGAAGGGTGACGAGCTCGTCGTGGACGATCTTCACGATCTGCTGGCCTGGCGACACCGACTTCAGCACCGTGTCACCCAGGGCTTTTTCCTGAACGCGTTTCAGGAATTCCCTGGTGACCTGGTAGTTCACGTCCGCTTCCAGAAGGACGCGCCGGACTTCTCTCAACCCCTCCCGGACCATGGGCTCCGTAAGGAGGCCACGTTGCCGGAATTTGGCCAGAACGCCGTCCAGCTTTTTGCTCAAGTCGTCGAACATGACTTCAGGTGTCCTTTGTACTCGTCGCTCACCGAGAATCCTCCGACGCCAAAGCAACTCCGACACCCGGTTCGGCAACGGATCCGCGGATTCCTGCAAAGCTTGATAAGCTAGCCAGATCAAGGGGCCTTCTCAACCCGAATCCGACCGGTTCAAGGGTTTCCCGGGAAAGAAAACCGCCCCCGGTGGGGGCGGCTGAATTCCTGGTCTCGTGGTCGGAGCGAGAGGGACGCCGGGGCCCCTGTCAGGCCACGTGGATGATCTGCCTCCTACGGGTACCCACGCCGATCATATCGATGGGAGTAGAGGTGATTTCCTCCAGCCGATCGAGATAGGCCCGAGCATTCCGAGGCAGATCCTCAACTTTCCGGGCTTCCGCGGTAGACGATTCCCAGCCAGGCATGGTCTCGTATACCGGCTCGGCGTTCGCCAGCGATCGGTTGTCGGCAGGGAACTCGGTCAACTCCCCCTCGGGTGTCCGATAGGCGTTTGCGACGGATATCTCCGGCAGGGTGTCCAAAACATCGAGCTTTGTGACGACAAGGCCCGTTAGGCCGTTCACCCGGGCAGAGTACCGTGCCAGGACGCCGTCGAACCATCCGCATCGTCGGGGTCGACCCGTGGTCGCACCAAACTCCGCACCCAGAGTCCGGACTTTCTCGTCCATCGCCGGGGGCAGCGCCGTGGGGAGGGGCCCGTTTCCTACCCTCGTGATGTACGCCTTCACAACTCCCAATATTCGATGAATTGCAGTGGGCCCTATACCCGACCCGGATGCAGCACCCCCTGCAGTGGTGGTGGATGAAGTCACATACGGATAGGTGCCGTGGTCAATATCCAGGGCCGTCCCCTGGGCACCCTCGAGGAGGATTTTCTTCCCGGACTTGATCGCCTCGTGGATCTCGAGCCCCACGTCCGTCGCAAGACTCAACAGACGTTCCCGGATAGCCATTGCATCTTCCACGCAGGCCTCGACGGCACCCAGGTCGGTTTCTCCCAGCGCGGCCAGTCTTGCTCGGGCTCGCTCACGGCCCTCGGTCAGCCGTTCCCTGGCCTCCTGCTCATCCTTCAAATCCACCACTCGTATGCCGCGCCGGCCGATCTTCTCTTCATAGGCCGGCCCGATCCCCCTTCCGGTGGTCCCAATCTTCTTCGTGGTCTTCCCCTCGCGTATCTGGTCGAGGAGCCTGTGATACGGAAGGAGAAGTTGAGCTCGGAGGCTGACGCCCACTCGCCCGTCCAAGGAAACACCTCGGGATTCCGCTTCATCGTATTCCCTGAAGAACTGAATGGGGTCTAGGACTACACCGTTACCCAGAAGGCATCGTTTCTCGGGATGGAGAATCCCGGACGGGATCTGGTGGAGGATAAATTCCTCATCGCCAACGTGGACCGTGTGACCTGCGTTCGCCCCACCCTGGTACCGGGCAATGATGTCCGACTCCTCAGCCAGGACATCCACAACTTTGCCTTTGCCTTCGTCTCCCCACTGCCCTCCCAGAACAACGGTGCACCGGCCTCTGTTCTCGCCATCGGACACGGGAATCTCAGCTCCTCTCGAGGGCCAGAAAACCCACACGGATCCTGACCGTTAGACAAAAAGAAAGGCCCTCCGCGGGGGAGAGCCTTTGATTCCTCTATCCTCTGGAGTAAGCTAGACGGCCGGGGAATGGGGGTCAACCATTCAAAAGGCCTCCACTGACCAGTGCCTCCCGGACTTTCTCCCGGGTTTTTTCGGTGGGCGGGAGAATCGGCGGACGTGGATCCCCACCGCGGTACCCGAGAAGGTCCAGCGCCGCCTTGACACCCCCGACCCCGATGGCAGCCACGATATCGTTGTGTACCGGTCCGATCCTCTGCTGGTGGCGCCCTGCCTCGGCGGTCCTGCCAGCCGTGTAGGCTTCAAAGAGATCGCAAGATCCTCCCGGCGCCATGAGTCCCACGGCAACGATCCCGCCCACGGCCCCTACCTCCAGAGCCGGGTAGAGCATCGCGCCGCTTCCCACCAGGACCTGGAAGCCCTCCTGGCACTGATCCACCAACTCACCCATCAGCTCCAGCTTCCCCCTGGAGTCCTTGATGCCGACGATGTTTTCGTGCTTGGAAAGCTCTGCCACCAGCCCAGTCGGGAAATCCAGGGTGCTCATCCGTAGAGGCGCCTGGTACACGATGACAGGTATGGGTGAGTCGTCCGCCACGGTCAGATAGTGTTCCCGGAGGGCCTCCGGGGTCATAGCGCCCTTGTAGTAGGCCGGCGGTTGAACCAAGACTGCGTCCGCTCCCTCATCGGCCACTTTTCGACTGAGACGAACCGTAGCCCGGGTCGACTCGAGGCCCGTACCCACTGTCAGTAGGATATCCTGGTTCAGAACCTCTCTGCCGGCTTTTACCAATTCCAGGCGTTCGTCCTCGTCCACCAGGACCGCTTCGCCGGTCGTCCCCGCAACCACCACCCCACCTATGGAAAACTCCGACCAACCTCGGAGGTTGTCCCGCATCGCTGAAAGGTCCAATTCCCCCGTCTCCGGCAGGAAGGGAGTCACCACCGGAAGGAATACTCCGCTGAGATCTATCACTGAACTGTCCCTGGTTAGTCTTGGTTCATCATGTTGCGCATTTCTTCGGCCAGCCCCGCCTTCTCCACCGTCACCCCATCCTTCCCTTGCCCGGTGCTCTCGGATCCGAAGACGTTCAGCTTCAGATCGAAGTCCGACGGGTTGTTGGCGTTGGCCTTGGCCACTTCGAACTCCACGAGATCCTCTCGCACCAGGTCCATGAGGTGCTGGTCGAAGCTCTGTGAACCGTAGTGCTGGCGCCCTTCTTCGATGAGAATGGGGATCTCCTGGCCCCGGGACGGATCCAGGATGCACTCTCGGATCGTCCCCGTGACCACCATCACCTCACAGGCCACGATACGGCCTTTGGTATTCTTCTTCGGCAGGAGCCTTTGGCTGATGACGGCGTGGAGCGCCTCGGCCATACGGATGCGGATGATCTCCTGTTGGTCCCGAGGGAATACCGCCAATAGTCGGGTGATGGTCTGGAATGCGTTCTGTGTGTGAAGGGTGGAGATCACGACGTGGCCTGTCTCTGCTGCTTTCAGGGCCGTGTCGATGGTCTCCATGTCCCTCATTTCACCAATGAGGATCACGTCCGGGTCCTGACGCAGGGCAGCCCTGAGGCCGGTCATGAAGGAGTCCGTGTCGGTTCCGACGTCCCGCTGCGTCACGGCACCCTTGTGATCTCGGTGCAGGAATTCGATGGGGTTTTCCAGAGTGACGATGTGTTTTTGAAATTTCTTGTTGATGTGCTGAACCATGGCGGCCTGGGTGGAGCTCTTCCCTGCACCCGTGATCCCGGTCACCAGAATCAAGCCTCGCTCGATGTCCGCGATGGAATTCAAGATCGGTGGAAGCTTGAGGTCTTCGAAGGTGGGGACATCGATGGGAATCGTCCGGAGGACGATCATGAAACTCCCCCGCTGCCGGAGGATGTTCACCCTGAATCGGCCCAGGCCCGGGAGCCCCCAGGAGCAGTCCAGGTCAAGGAGATCGTCGATCCGTTCCCGGTCCTTTTCACGTGGGATGAGCTTCAAAGCCAGGTCCTTCACCTGCTCCTGGCTCAGCCGCTGTTCGGTCATGGGAATCAGCTTGCCATGGATCCGGGCCCGTACCATGTCCCCGGACTTGATATGGATATCGCTGGCCCCAGCTTCGATTGCCGCTCTGAAAATCTCAATCATTCCTGGCGTCTCCGAATCCTGCGTGGACCGGTAAACCTGCTCCGGATTCCGGCTACCTCACCAGAAGATTAGGGACGGGGCTCCTCTTCGTCCAACCTTTCGATCGGAAGCCACAACGACCCCTAGGAGGGAGGGGTAGTGGGTGGTGGTGGCACTGGGCCAACGCCCGGCTCTTCAGGTAAGGGCCTTTCGCCAATCCATCCCCATCTGCCGCCGGACCTCAGCCATGGTCTCTTGCGCCAATGCCCTCGCCTGTTCCGCTCCGGTGGCCAAGACTTCCATGACCTCCTCAGGACGCTCACGGTAGCGGGCGGCCCGCTCACGGATGGGCTCGAATTCCCGGGCCACGTTTTCGGCCAGGATCTTCTTACAGTCGACACACCCTCTCTGGGCCGTTCTGCATTGCTCGGCGATGTCCGGAAGGTCGGAGGAGTCGGAGAAGAACTCGTGAAGGGAGTAGACGTTGCACACCTCCGGTCGTCCGGGGTCGTCCTTTCGGATCCGTTGGGGATCGGTGACGGCCGTCCGAACCTGGGCCCAGACCTCGTCCGGTTCCGCAAGAATCCCCACCGTATTGCCAAGGGACTTGCTCATCTTCGCCTCTCCGTCGAGGCCCATGATCCGCCCGGTACCCCCGACGATGGCCTGTGGCTCGGGGAAGAACTCACCGTACTCGGCGTTCCACTTTCGGGCGATTTCCCTGGTCAGCTCCAAGTGCTGGAGCTGGTCTTCACCTACCGGCACAGCCTCGGCCCGATAAATGAGGATGTCCGCCGCCTGGAGGATCGGGTAGTTGAGGAGCCCGGCAGGAATGGACTCCAATCGGGCAGATTTGTCTTTGTACTGTGTCATCCGCTCCAACTCGCCCACCGGCGTGACGGCGTTGAACAGCCAGGCCAGCTCGGTGTGCTCCTGGACTTCCGACTGGACAAAGATGGAACACCGCTTCGGGTCCAAGCCCACGGCCAGTAAGCTCACGGCCATGTCGAAGATCCGCTGAGGGAGAACGGCGGGATCGTATTGCCCGGTGATGGCGTGCTGGTCGACGATGCAGAACAAACAGTCGTAGGTATTCTGGAGGTCCACCCACTGCCTGAACGCCCCCAGGTAGTTCCCCAGGTGGGCCTCACCGCTGGGCTGCACCCCGCTCAAGATTCGTCGCTTCCCCGTGTTCACCTGTTGACCGCTCATCGATTGGATCGTTCCAGTTCGGGCTGAAAGGTTCGCAACATCTGCAAAGAAGCCGTTAAGTTACCGCTATGGATCCACTCCTTTCAACAGCCCTGGCCGCCGCGGAAGCGGCAGCCCAGGTCCACCTCCGCCATTTCGGGAGAATCGGCGTGGCCGGGGCGAAGGAGAAAGCCCATAGCGACTTCGTCAGCGCGGTGGACCTGGAAGCGCAAGAGGCGGCCCTGGGGGTCATACGCCGGCGCCACCCGGATCATGAGATCCTGGCGGAAGAGGAGGTGCCAGGAGATTCAGCCGAGGACCAAGCCAGAGTTTGGCCGGAGGGTGGGGGGTACCTGTGGGTGGTGGATCCTCTGGACGGGACGACCAACTTTCTCCACGGGCATCCCCAGTTCGCTGCTTCCGTGGGCGTGGGCAGGCGAATCGACGGACCAGGCTCCGAAGCCGGGAACCAGGCGGCGGCCGACGCACAGGCCGGTGGCGTGTTCGAGGCAGGGGCGGTCGTGGCTCCCCGCACGGGAGAGCGGTGGTGGGCCCGCCGCGGCAAAGGAGCCTTCAAAAACGGCCTCGGCATCTCCGTGTCGGGGACCCGGTCGATGAAAGCTGCTCTCATTGGAACCGGGTTCCCGTTCAAAGAGCCCGAGCTGGTCCCCAGGTATCTTCAGCAGTTCCAGAGGGTGCTCCCTGCCTCGGGCGGGATCCGCCGAGCCGGCTCAGCCGCCCTCGACCTCTGCTACCTCGCCGATGGGACGCTGGACGGGTTTTGGGAAGAAGATTACCTGAGCCCGTGGGACGTGGCCGCAGGTCTGGTGATCCTCCATGAAGCCGGAGGGCTGGCCACCCGCCTCGACGGAGCCGAGCTCGACCTGAAGAACGGGTCGGTGTTGGGGGCCAACTCTCCGGAGCTTCATAGAGAGTTAGGTGAGTTGATCCGAGGTTAGAAGGGGGTCCTTCCTTCTAGGCCTTGATCTCGATTTTCCGGCTCAAAGCCTCTGGCGCCTTCGGCATCTGAACGAAGAGTACTCCGTCTTTCATCTCTGCGGAGATTGCGTCGGTTTTTACGGTCCTGGGCAGGTTGAAGGTCCGCTTGAACGAGCCGTGCCTTCGCTCCCAGACGTGATAACGACGCTCGTCGCCATCCTCTCTCTCCTCCCGCTTTTCCCCTTTGAGGGTCAGGACATTGTTCTCTACTTCGATCTCGATGTCCTCGATTCCCAGGCCGGGGAGCTCGGCCGTCAGAAGGAGCTCATCGGCACTCTCTTCTACGTTCACCGTGGGCACCCAAGATGAGCCCTTGGAGTCATGGCCATTCCGTGGCTCCCGGAAGAGCCGGTTCAGCCGGTTGGTCATGTCTTCCATCTCGACCCAGGGGGAGATGAAGGGGGAACGCCGTGCGTAACGCGTGATGGTCATTTTTGTTTCTCCTCTAAGGTTTCAGCATCGAACACCGTGTGATGATGCTGGCCCCTTAAGCAGGCTGTGTGCCAACGCTTCGGGAGAAAAACCTGCCAAAATGAATTGGTATAATGACTTACGGGATCGAACGATCGGTCGAATTGACCGAAAGAGGGCTCAGAGGAAGCCTGTGCCTGCCAATTAGGCAGTGTCGGAAAGGGCCAGGGCCATCCGGGCGGCGCCCCTCTCGGGAACCACGGTCTGCTCGCGTAGGCCGGCACCCACTGAGGAGGCCATCAGGACCAGATGCCTTCGCAGGGTCCCCTCTGATTGCAGCAAGCCGCCGGCTAGGGCCAACGGAAAGCTTTCGCCCCAGGGAGCCCACGCACGACGGATGACCTCGAGGTACTGCCCCAGAGCATCCAGCCCCTTGTCGAGGATCTTTTCTGCGGCGGGGTCGCCTTTTTCGGCAAGGTCCAGAACGATGGGTGCCAGGGCACCGACGTCACCTTTGGCCGCCTCGGCAATCCAGGCAACGAGCCCCTGGACGTCAGGGACGTGGGTGGCGGCAAGGAGGGGGGAGGTCAGGCGAGTTGGCGGTTCCCTTCCGTCGGAGGCTCTCACCGCCGCCCTCAATCCTTCGAGGCCAAACCAGTAGCCGCTTCCCTCCTCGCTCAACGGGTTCCCCAAGCCGCCTACCCGTAGCTCCCCGCCGTCAGGGTCCCTGCCCCAGACCATGGAGCCGGTTCCCACGGCGAGGAGGACCCCCGGCTCCGGGCCGTACGCATCCCAATGGGCCCCCTCCACGTCCATTCCCACTCGGGTCTCCAGGGCCAAGCCTTTGGACCTGAGAGCGATCTCGACCGCCTCCCGGGCTCCCGGCCTCCCGGCACCGGCCAGGCCCGTCCACAGGGCGGCGGCCGGCAACCGCCGCCCGGCCGACAGCACGGCGGCCCGAACGATGTCCGCGATGGGCTCCGCGGCATCTGCCGGGTTGGTAGGGTGGACCAGGGCCGCCGAACCCTCCTCCCTCGCCAACTCCAGGCCACCCAGATCCAAGACCAGCGCCCGAGATCCGGTGCCGCCGCCGTCCACGCCGACCACATAGTCCGGAGCGGGGCCCCCGACCGTCATGCCGATCTTCCCCGACCCATCACCCAGCCGACGCCGAACGTCACCAGCGTCCCGATAAAGACGAACCACGGCCAGGCCACCTTCTCCGGAATGGTCAACCAGATGGCCATCACCACACCAATCCCAGCCACCATGCCGATGATCGTTCCCCTTTGATCAGCCCGCTTGGAGAGGACCCCCAATCCAAAAGCGCCCAGCAAGCCCCCGTAGACCACCGATGCGATTCCCAGCGCCACCTCCACGGCCGAGGTCCTCGTACTGAGGGGGATAAACAGAGTTGCTCCCCCGATCAGGAGGGCAGCCCATAGAAGTGTGAACCCCTTCCCCGCCCTGAGGATCTTTTTCTCGTCACCGACGACTCCCCGGAGGGGAGCCCAGAAGTCGTAGGCTGCTGCCGAGGCGAGGGAGTTGATGGAGGAGGAAAGAGACGACATGGCCGCGGCGAAGATCCCGGCGATGAGGAGGCCCGTGACGCCCGGAGGCATCTGCTCCACGATGAATCGAGCAAAGATCTCGTCTGACCGCTCGAACTCGATCCCACCGTAGAAGACCCAGAGGCCCAAACCCACCAGGAGGAAGATCAGGAACTGGGCCATGACCATTACCGCGCTCCAGATCAACGCTTGTTGGGACGCCCTCAGGTCCTTGCAGGTGAGGAGGCGCTGCACGATGAGTTGGTCGGCGCCGTGAGAGCCCATGGTGAGGAACCCTCCCCCCACCAGGCCGGCCCAGAAAGTATAGGGGACCGACAGGGAGCCCTGGAAATCCAGGATCGTCGTCTTCCCGGCCACCCTGGCCTGGCTCACAATCTCCCCCCATCCGCCCACAACCAGGTCCTGGAGGATCACCGCAGCAATCATGGCCCCCACCAGGTAAAGAACCATCTGGAGGGCGTCCACCCAAACAACGGCCTTTATCCCGCCGAAGTACGTATAGACGAGGGTCAGGGCCCCGATAACCGCAATGGAAACCGGGTAAGGCCACCCCGTTATCAGCGCCAGTGGAATCGCGGTGGCGAAAAGCCTCACCGAATCCGCCAGGAGACGTGTGGCCATGAAGATGGACGAGGTGAACCGGCGCACTCCGGTGCCGAACCGGGTCCCCAGGAGGGCATAGGCGGTGGTCAGCTCCCCTCTGAAGTACGCCGGAAGGAGGAGGCCCGATACGACCATACGCCCCACTAGATACCCGATGGTGAGCTGGAGAAAACCCAGGGTCCCGACGTAGGCCACCCCTGGAATACTTAGGAACGTGAGAGTGCTGGTTTCAGTAGCCACCACCGAGAGCATGACCGCCCCCCAGGGCAACTCACGGTTTCCAAGGAAATAGTCCGTGCCCCCCGTCTGCCCCCGGCCCAACCACGCGCCCCAGGCGGTGACCCCGAGGAGATAGGCGGCGATGACCACCACATCCAGCATAGGAATGGCCCCCATCTTCTAACCTCCCGCCAAGAGGGTTGAAGAGCCCCCCCGAGGGGGCCGGAGCGGCTGGTCGGTTATGGACTTTGCCACGGCGTCGTGAACAGCCCTTCTGAGCGGCACGTGTTTCGAGTTGTTCCTGGTGGGATTGGTCCGGGACGTGAGTAGGACCACAAAGACCTCCAGTTCCGGATCGATCCATATCGAAGTCCCGGTGAACCCTGTATGCCCGAAGGCTCGGTCCGAGAAGTAGCCACCAGAGGAGGATCGCTCCGATGGGGTGTCCCACCCCAAGGCCCTCGAGGAGGTGGAATCATACCTGCGGGTGAACAGCTCCACGCTGGTTGGAGCGGCGATTCGGATCGGGCCCGGCCGGGAAGCGGAGCAGGGCAGGCCGCTCCCCTCCTGGTTCGTACAGGGTGGGATGCTCCCGCCATTCAGGAGCGTCTGAGCCAGGACGGCCATGTCCCTGGCGGACGAGAACAGCCCGGCGTGACCTGCGATCCCCCCGATGGCGTGGGCATTCTCATCATGGACTGAACCGTGGACGTGGGTATTCCTGTACGTCGTGTCCACTTCAGTAGGGGCGATCCGGGGAAGGAGGCCCGGGTCAGGCAGGAAGCCCGTGTCTTGCATGCCGAGAGGCCCCCAAACCCTGGCACGAAGGAAGGAGTCCAGATCGGTTCCCGTCAGCTCCTCCACGATGAAGGCCAGAGTCATCAAACCGATATCGGAGTAGACGGTGGAATCCCCCGGAGCATAGTCCAGCGGGAGGGCTCCGATGGCATTCTTGTAGGCATCGTCACCCTCCATCTCGAGAAAGAACCTCCGGAAGGGTGGTAGGCCCGCCCGATGAAGCAGAAGATGCCGAACGAGCACCTTCTCTTTCTTCGGGTCCCCGGCACTCCACCAAGGGAGGTATGAAACAACCTGCTCGTCCAGATCCAAACGTCCCGCCTCGACCAGGATCATGGCCGCGGAGGTGGTAGCCGAGACCTTGGTGACGGAGGCCATGTCCCAGAGGGAGGACGGGGTCGCCGGAGGGGCGTCCGGGTCCCAGGCCAGCCGGCCGTAACCCCGGAGCCTCACCAACTTTCCCCTTCGCCCCACAGCCAAAGCAGCGCCAGGCGAGGCCGAATCGGCTACGGCCGCAAGGATGATGGAATCCAGGACCGCCAGCCCTATGGGATCCAGGCCAACTTCGGTGGGGTCCACCTCCAGGGGAGAGATGACCGGGTCCTGGTATCCGGCCCCGCCCGTGCCGGTGGGAGCGTCCCCAGGATCCCTCCTTAGGATCCCGATCTCCAACTCCTGCTCCGAGGCGGCCCCCAGCCTCGGAACGTCCGGCACTCGTTCCCGCACCAAGCCGTCTCCCATCCGGTGGAGGGGTGGGAGTGAAACCGGGAGGGTCCCTGATATGGCAGACTCCCCCACCAGAGCTCGGGCCGCTGCCGCCTGGGAGACCTCGTGAGGCCCCCAGGCCATGAGATAGGTCCCGACGCCGGGAAAGGCCGTAAGGAGATAGGGGTTGCCCAGGGACACCACGACGGTGGCCTTTCTGGCCGAGCTTTCCTCCACGAATCGGGCGAACGCTTCGGGTACCATCACCTCCCCGGCCCCGGCTCGCGGGGGGACAAAGGCGCTTACGATCACCAGGTCTACCTCACCCCTTAGCCAGGCCAGCTCCTCGAAGGCGACGGCGGGGCTGTCGGGAGACAGGCGACGTGTAGTCAGGCCCCGAAAGTAGGTTCCGAGGGCGGACCCTAGGGCCCGACCGGCCGTGAGGTCCTCGTCTCGAGCGTAAACCACGTGGAGGGTTCGGGAGTAGTCCCGCGGATCAATGGGAATCAAACCGCCCCTATCCCTGGGAAGGGTCACCGAACGAGTGGCGGCAGAGTCGGCCAAGGCCAGGTGTTGGGCCGAAGCAACCTGGGTGGTGATGTGGTCCAGGTATACCTTTCGGGTCCTGTGGAGACCCACCCGTGCTTTCATCTCCAAGAGCCGCCTCACCGAGGCGTCGATCCGCTCCCTGGAGATGCGGCCGGAGTTCACCGCCTCCTCCAGGGCATCGAGGGTCACCCAGACATCCGCCGGTGCCAGGATGATGTCTGCCCCGGCCTCTACCGCCAGGACGGCCGCTTCCCCGACGCCATAACCGTCGGAGATAGCCCTCATGCGAATGGCGTCCGTGAGGAGAAGCCCGTCGAAACCCATGTCCTCCCGGAGGAGCTCGGTGAGGAAGAAAGGAGAGAGGGTGGCGGGGAGCCCGTCCGGTCCCAAAACCTCCGGAACCGCCACATGGGCGGTCATGACAGCATCCACACCCTCTTCCACGGCCCGCCGAAACGGGATCAGTTCCAGGGCCTCCAGGCGTGCCCGGTCCGCATCGACGATGGGGAGCTCCACATGGGAGTCGGTCCTGGTGTCGCCGTGGCCCGGAAAGTGTTTGGCCGTCGTGAGGATCCCACCCTCCGCAGCACCGGCCAGGTAGGCTGCCCCCAGGCGGGCAACGTCCTCAGGGTCCTCCCCGAAAGAACGGGTATTGATGATGGGGTTCTGGGGGTTCGAGTTCACATCCAGAACCGGCGCGAAGTTCAGATGGACCCCCACGGCCCTCGCCTCCAGGGCCGTTACCCGGCCGTACTCCCATGCGAACCGGTCGTCCCCGATGGCACCAAAAGCCATGGTCGGAGGAAAAGAGGTTCCTCCCCCCTGGGGCAGGAGAGTGGGGAGGGCGTAGCTGTGGTTGATCCGCATCCCGGGGCCACCGTTCTCGAAATCCGAGGAGACGAGAAGGGGCACCTTTGCCCTGGCCTGGAGGGCGTTCAGCTTCGCGCCGTAGGTGTGGGGGAGCCCGATGGAGATTACGACTCCACCGATCCCCCCTTCTTCCACGTACCTGGCATACTCACGGAATTCGGGACCGCTGGTGGAGGTATACGCCCCGGACATCCACGGGATGATGAGTTGGCCGATGGCTTCACGGAGCGTCAGAGAAGAAAGGGTTTCCTCGACCCAAGCCGCACCGTCGGCATCCGGCGCGGGCAACAGCGGGGCCGAGGGGGAGGGTGGCCTGGGCGGAGAGGCTTGGCCGCACCCCAACAACAGGCCGAAGAGAAGGAGAAGCGCTCGAGGGATTCCCGGCTTACGGAAACTCCCGCCCACTTTCCCTGATCGGAACATGGATACCGTCCCCTATTTCAAAGAAGGGGGGAATCCGCGTCGGGGTCCTCCCCTGGATCTCGATCTCCCCGAAGAGAGCTTTGGCCGCAGCCCGTTGGCTCACTTCAGCGCCGCTCCAGCCAAGAAGATAGGACTGGGCGTCCGGGAACTCCGAGAGTAGATAGGGATTCCCGAAGGACACCACGACGTGCGGGATTTCCTCCTGGGCCAGTGCCTGGATGAACTCCGAAGTTTCTTCAGGGATCGCCACGCTTCCCGAGTACGAAACGATGGTCACGAACAGCGAAACCACAACCAGATCCGAGGTACGGGCCCGCTCCAGAAGCCCGTCATAGGAATCAGCCGGCGAGTCACGGTTCAGCTCAGCAACGGCCATTCGTGGGTACCGGGATCGGAGCCGAGCATTAAAGACGCGGCCCGCCATCAAGTCCGTGCTTCCCCGGTACGTCACCGACATCACGCGGGCGGTCCGGGTGCCCAGGAGGGGAAGAAGGTTCCGCTCGTTCCTCAGCAGCGTGATGGAACGGTCGGCAACCTCTTGGGCGACCTCTTCATGCTCCGGGATGCCAACCTGGCTGGCTACTCGATCCACTTGAACAGAGCGGTCGGCGGCGAGGCCCATATCCTCTTTCGCCCGGAGCAGCCGCAGGACCGAAGCGTCCAGCCGGTCCTCCGATACCCGGCCCTCCTCCACTGCCGTCACCAATCCGTCCCGAGCCGCCTCCGGGTTCGGGGGCATGAGGATCACGTCGGCCCCGGCCTCCAAAGCTCGGACAGCGGCCTCCTGCCGTCGATACCCGCGATCGATGGCGTACATGTCCATGGCGTCGGTGAAGATCAGTCCGTCGAATCCCATGTCCTCCCTCAAAAGGCCGGTGAGGACCTCATGAGAGAGGGTTGTCGGCACACGGGACTCCCCCGTCAAGGCCGGCAAGTAGAGGTGGGCAGTCATAATGCCACCGATACCACCATCGATGGCGGCCTGGAACGGAGCCAGCTCGACCGAGTCCAATCGCTCCCTGTCTACGTTGATGATGGGGAGCTCCAGATGGGAGTCCGTCTCCGTGTCGCCGTGGCCAGGGAAGTGCTTCCCCGTGGCGATCCCTCCGGCCTCCTGAACGCCCTGGAAAAAAGCCGACCCCAGGCGAGCGACCACTCCGGGATCTTCCCCGAAGGACCTGATGTTGATAATGGGGTTCTCGGGATTGTTGTTCACATCGAGGACTGGGGCGAACGGGACGTGGATGCCCAACGCCCTAGCCTCGAGGCCTGTTACTCGTCCCATCTCCTCCGCCAGCTCGTCGTCCCCCGTAGCCCCCACCGCCATAAGTGAAGGGAACTCCGTTGCCCCTCCCAGGTCGATGGGGCCGGGTAGGAAAACAGCGCCGTCGAACCGGAATCCGGCACCCCTCTCCAGGTCGGCCGCCACAAGGAGTGGCACCTGCGCCTCCTCCTGAAGCTTGTTCAGCTTCACCGCCACCTCGGTGGGCGAGCCCACCGACACGATGACGCCGCCCACACCGATGTCCTCCACCATCTCCCGGATTCGTTGCTGGCTGGAAGATCCGTCCGGGGCGAAGTCACCCAAAACCCATGGCATGAGGAGTTGGCCTGCCTTCTCCTCGAGAGTCAGCGTGGAGAGGACCGAGTCGGCCCAGGAGTCGAAGGCCGGAGGCGGCTCGACCGCCGCCGTGTCTTCCAGTACGGGCTCCTCCGCCGCTTCCGCTGGGGCCGCCGCGTCGGCGACCGAACCGGCGACCGTATCCGGGGCGGGGATGCCTACCTGAGGACCTTGATTCCCTCCCACGCCACTGGAGCACGACGCGAGGAAAAGCGGTCCGGTCAAAGAGAGAATCGAGAGGAGCGTGTTGAAGGAAAACTTCATCTCAGGTCAGCCCTTCTGGCTGATTTGTGGTTTGTTCGGAAGGCGCGTTGACGGAGGATAAGCTGGCGACGATGTTGCGCTGGGCCGGAAAAACCCCGGTCCACCCCCCCCAACCGAGACCGGGGAGCAAGTTATGAGGCCCAAAAGACCGCCACAATCCTCAATCCTGGGTGCGGTCCTTTTGTCCGCCACCGCCTGTGCCCAGGAAGGGAACGCGTCCGCCGATCAGGGGTCTCTTACCCCCGATCCACCAGTGTTACACCAGGCCTCGACACCCGTTCGCCCAGGGATCGAAGTCCTCTTATCGGATTCCATCCACCTGGTGGCCGGCCTACGTGTAGGCCTCATCACCAACCACACGGGAATCGACCGGGCCGGCGTCCATAGCATCGACCGCATCAACGACGCCTCAGAGGTTCAACTGGCGGCCCTCTTTTCCCCAGAGCACGGGATTCGGGGGGAAGCGGAAGGGGGCATCGGGATCGACAGTCAAACAGATGAGAGGACGGGGCTGACGATTTTCTCCCTGTATGGCGAAACTCGGAAGCCGACGCTCGAGATGTTGGCCGGACTGGACGCATTGCTTTTTGATATCCAGGACGTGGGAGCAAGGTATTACACCTACGTGTCCACCATGGCTCTGGGTATGGAAGCGGCGGGCGAAGCCGGAATCCCATTCATCGTCCTCGATCGACCGAATCCCATCGGCGGCCTGGCCATTCAGGGGTCCATGTTGGAGCCGGAGTTTTCCACTTTTGTTGGGCTCTTCCCGGTTCCCATGCGGCACGGGATGACCCCTGGTGAACTTGCAAAGTTGTACGTGGGAGAGTTCGGCGTAGAAGTCGACCTCGCTGTTGTGCCCGTGGAGGGCTGGACGCGGGGGATGGCCTTCGCCGAAACCGGGCTCCCATGGGTGCCCCCGTCGCCGAACATGCCCTCGGTTGAAAGTGCGCTCCACTACCCCGGAACCTGTCTCTTCGAAGGGACCAACCTCTCGATTGGTAGGGGCACCGGCCTCGCCTTCCAGATCCTCGGAGCCCCGTGGCTCGATGGCGCCTCCCTGGCTGAATCCCTCGAGGAATACGGCTTGGTAGACGTGAACGTGGAAGCCTTCACGTTCACACCCGAAGCCCCAGGGGATGGAAAGTTCGGTGGGGAGGAGATTTCCGGGGTACGGCTGACTGCTACCGGGCCACGATACGATCCCACCACCACGGCTCTTGCCCTCCTCCGAGAGACACGACGGATGTCGGGTGACCTTTGGGAATGGCGGCAGGCCCACTTCGATCGACTGGCTGGGAACGACCGACTGAGAGAAGGCATCGAAGAAGTAGCCCCGTTCGAGAGCCTGCAAGCCGGATGGGAGGAAGGTCTGGAGGCCTTTGCCCGGTTGAGGGGATCCTATCTGATCTACGAGTGAGACGTCATGAACAAACGAGCGTTCCAGATTCTGGTCTTTGCCTCAGCGGGAGTTGCAGCGATGGCGTGCAGCCCTGGTCAACCAGCTGGTTCAGCCCCGTCTCCCGGTTCCCCTTCGCCGGTTCGAGTCGGAGCCTGGGAGGACCTCTACGAGGACGTCCGTGTGGGAGGCCTGGAGGACCGCCGGTTCGATCAGGAGAGGTTCTGGCGGGTGGCGAGAGCTGTGGTGGAGGACTCGGACAGAATCTCGGTGGAGGTGGTAGGCCAGAGTGGCGAGAGCCGGCCTATACGGCTCATCAGTTTCGGAGATGGGCCAACTCCAGTCCTGCTCTGGTCGCAGATGCATGGAGACGAGAGCACCGCCACCATGGCACTGGCGGACATCTACTCACTCGTGGAAGAAAAGTCGAACAACCGGATGGTCCGTTCGATCCTGGAGAACCTCACGGTTTACACCATCCCCATGCTGAATCCGGATGGGGCCCAGCGCTTTCAGCGCCGGAACGCCCAGGGAATCGACATCAATCGAGACGCTAGAGCTTTGTCCACTCCGGAGGGTCAAATCCTGAAAACCGTTCGGGACCGGGTGAATCCGGTCGTGGGATTTAACCTCCACGATCAGGGCGTGGGCACCCGGGTAGGACGGACGGACCGAGGCGCGGCCATCGCGCTCCTTTCGCCCCCCTATGATCACAGCAGGGAGATCAACGACGTTCGCCTTCGAGCCATGGAGATCATGGGGGTGATGATCGCTGCCATGGAACCGATGGTAGGGGACCACATCACCCGCTACGGCGACACTTTTAATCCCAGAGCCTTCGGGGACCTCATCACCCAGTGGGGAACAAGCACGATTCTGGTCGAGTCGGGTGGATGGTCGGAAGATCCGCAGAAGCAGTATCTGAGAAGGGTGAACTTCGTTGGTCTCATGGCGGCCCTGGAGTCCATCGCCACCGGCAGCTACCAGGGCGTCGGAAATGACGCTTACCAGGCGTTACCCGCCAACGGCCGAGGGGTGGGGGACCTTATCATTACCGGTGGGACCATCGTGATCGAGGACCTTCCCACGTATCGAGCCGACCTCTTGGTGGATTACGGGAAGCCCCTCCTGGAGGAGGACGGGACCTTCGCCGAAATCGGGGACCTGGCCGAGGTCGAAGCCCGGGACACCCTCGCGTTGGACGGTCTCTACCTGCACCCGAGGAACCGGGCCTTGGAACAGACCGACGCCGGTACCCAGTTGAGGGTCGGGGCTCCGGCCTACTTCAGCGTCAGCAGGACGGTGGACGGAAGGGACCCCCTCTGGGTTTTCAGAGGAGGTCCTCCGGATGAAATAAAGCGGAATCGGTAGGTGACGCCCCTGCGGGTCAGTCCTTCCTTCCCGCCACCTCCAAGAAGCCGTCGAAAAGGGCTCGGGTGACTGGGCCGACCTTCCCGGTCCCCACGGGCCGCCCATCGATCTCCACACACGGTTTCACTTCAGTGAGGGTCCCGGTGTGAAAGGCCTCATCGGCCTGGAACATCTCCTCAATCGTGATCGCCCTGACCTCGACCTCATAGCCCAGCTTCTCAGCTACTCCGAACAGAGCTTCCCTTGTGATCCCCGGCAGGATCTGGTTGGAGGTGGGATGGGTCACGACGGTGTTTCCGAAGACGGTGAAAAAGTTGTTGAGGGCGCCCTCGATTGCCATCCCGTCCTTGACGTAAATGCACTCGTCGACACCGGCGTCGATGGCAGCCTGTTTTCCCAGGACGTTGGGCAGCAGCTGAATCGTTTTCAGGTCCACCCGTGCCCACCGTTGGTCGTGGACCGTGACCGCTTTGTATCCCTCCTCCCAACGGTTCCTCGGAGGGCGAGAGTACTCTCCTGCAAACATGTACACCGTCGGGGCGACCGGATCGGATGGAAACTGATGGGTCCGCGGCGCGACCCCCCGCGTGATGTGAGTATAGACGAAGGCGACTGGAGCCTCTTGGAGGCTGTTCTCCTTTAGGAGTTGGAGGTGAACCTCCTCCAGCTCGGTGGGGTCGAAGTCGATTCGGAGAGCCGAAAGGCCCCGGTTCATCCTGGCCAGGTGCAGATCCCACCGAAACAGGCTCCCCCGGTACGCAGCTGTTACTTCGTAAATCCCGTCGCCGAAGAGAAACCCGCGGTCGTCGACGGAGATGACGGCCTCTTCCTTCGGTACGTACTCGCCGTTGAGATAGACGATGCTCATTCGGCTTCCTTCTTCTCCGCCTTCTCGAGCTGTTCGAACTCTTCCAGCAGGACAGCATCGGCCACAGGCGGCTCCTCCACCTTCTCGGTCGCCTCGGCTTCCACCCCGCCTTCCTCTGCCTCTTCAGCATCTTCACCCGCCGGGAGGGCCTTCGGCTCCTCCGCCTCGGGAGCGGCAATCAGACCCATTTCCTGTTTCAGGGCCTGGAGCCGGCCGTCAACATCCGAGTCACCATACCCGGCTTCCAGCCGCAGGAAGTCCTGTTCCAGCGTGTCTCCGGACAGGGCCTCGGTGACCTCGGCCTGAGCGAGGCTCCGCCTTTCCGACTCCTCGATCTTTTCAGCCATCCGGTTGAACGCCTCGAAGGCCGAGGTGTCGGAGAGGCCCGACATGGTCTCGTGGATCCGTTTTTGGGCTTGAGCCCTCTTCTGCTTCGCGATGAGCAGATTCCGTTTCCGCTTAGCCTCTTCGATCTTGTCGTTGAGCTGGCGGAGGGACCCCTTGAGCTTTTCGGTCTCCTGGGCCTGTGCCGACCAGGTTTGCTCGATGGCCTGGGCCCTCTGGGCGTGCTCCTGCTGCCGAATGAGGGCCTGCTTCGCCAGGTCGTCCCGACCCTCTTTCACCGCCAGCATGGCCCGGTGCTCCCAATCCCGAGTCTGTTTGATCTCGTCGTCCAGCTGGGCCCTGAGCTTCCGCTCGTCCGCAATGGCCGCCGCAACCTCCCGCTTGGCTTTGGCCAGTTGGTCCCGCATGTCGAGAATGATCTGATTCAGCATCTTCTCCGGGTTCTCGGCCCGGGCGATCAGATCGTTGATGTTCGATTTGAGAAGGGTCGATAGCTTTTGGAAGATCCCCATTGCTTCAGCCCTCCTGGCCGGTGCCGGCCAGTTCCTTGATTCGATCGTAATGGCTGGCCGCCGCCATCTGCATGCTCTCCAAAGAAGCCTGCAGCTCGGGGAAGTCCAGCGTTTCCAACTCCAGCGTGTCGGTCAGGACCAGATCACCCTCTTCAATGCCGTAGGCCCCGTGGACCACGTCGGTGGCGTTCCAGACCAGAAGCGTTTTGTACAGCTCGCCCAGGTCGTTTCCTTCGGGAACGGTCGTGACCTTCAACCGGACCACGAGGAGGGGGGGAGAGTGGTGAACCACCACGGGCGGCCCGTCGCTCCGAGGCTGAACGAGATACATGCCCTCGTCCACCTCTTCGAATTCCAGATCCATTCGGATCAGATAGCTTTCAAGATCTTCTTGGTTAACCATGAACCCTTCTCCCTGGGTTGTAGTCCGACGGAGGCTGCATCGGCCACTACGGCCCCCATGCCGGGGCGGTTTCGGCCCGCATCCCAGTCAAAAATGGAAGCAGCCACAGGTTATGAGTAATACCCAGAAACAGAATCTAAAAGAGCTAGGCCCCATTCAGGAGAGCGGACAAGTGCTCTCCCGTATAGGATCTCTTCGCCCCGACCACCTCCTCCGGGGTCCCTTCCACCACGATCTCCCCTCCTGACTCCCCTCCCTCAGGCCCCAGGTCGATAACCCAGTCGGCCGTCTTCACCACATGAAGGTTGTGCTCGATGACCACCACGGTATTCCCGCGATCCACCAGCCGATGCAGGACATCCATCAACAAACGGACATCCTCGAAGTGCAGGCCGGTCGTGGGTTCGTCCAGGATGTAGAAGGTGTTTCCGGTGGCCCTCTTCGAGAGCTCAGCGGCCAGCTTCACTCTCTGAGCCTCTCCCCCCGAGAGGGTCGTGGCTGATTGCCCGAGGTGCACGTACCCCAATCCTACGTCGTGTAGCGTCTGAAGCTTCACTTTGATCCGGGGCACCGCGTCGAAGAATTCCAAGGCCTCGTTCACGGTCATGTCCAGGACGTCGGCGATATTCCGGCCCTTGTAGTAGACGTCCAGGGTTTCCCGGTTGTACCGCCGCCCTCGACAGACGTCACATGGGACGTAGACGTCGGGGAGGAAGTGCATCTCGATTTTCACCAGGCCGTCGCCCTGACACGCCTCGCACCGCCCGCCCTTTACGTTGAATGAAAAACGACCGGGCAGGTACCCGCGCATCTGGGATTCCGGGAGGGAAGAAAACAACTCCCGAATTGGAGTGAACAGGCCCGTGTAGGTGGCCGGATTCGAGCGAGGCGTACGACCAATCGGGGATTGGTCCACGTCGATGACCTTGTCCAGGTGTTCCAGCCCTTCTACTCCGTCATGCCGGCCAGCCACCAGTCGCGCCCGGAAAAAGTGACGGGCCAGGGCGTGGTAGAGGGTCTCCGTCACCAAAGTGGACTTTCCTGAGCCGCTCACTCCCGTGACCGCGATGAACGTACCCAGTGGGAAATGCACATCGATTTTCTTGAGATTGTGCTCCCGGGCCCCCCGAACGGTGAGAATCCGGTCCTGATCCACCTGCCTCCGCTCCTGTGGGACCTCGATCTCTTTTTCTCCACGGAGGAACAGGCCGGTGAGGGAGCGGGGCTCGGACATCACCGCATCCAGACTTCCCTGAGCTACGACCTCCCCCCCTTTCCGTCCGGCTCCGGGCCCCAGGTCGACGATGTAGTCTGCGGCTCGGATGGTGTCTTCGTCGTGTTCCACCACGATGACCGTGTTCCCCAGGTCCCTCAGGCGCTTGAGAGTTTCCAGCAGCCTGTGGTTGTCCCTTTGGTGGAGTCCGATGGACGGTTCGTCCAGGATGTAGAGGACCCCCACCAACCGGCTCCCGATCTGGGTGGCGAGGCGGATTCGTTGAGCCTCACCCCCTGAGAGGGTGTCGGCAGAGCGCCCGAGGGTGAGGTATTCCAGCCCCACGTTCACCAGGAATCCCAAGCGCTCCCGGACCTCTTTCAGAATGGGCCCGGCGATCTCGGCCGGCAGATTTGGCCCGGGTGCCTTTTTTAAACCTCTCGGGAGCTTCTCCCCTTCCACCGGAAGCCGCTGGAGGAACTCCAACGCCCGGTCGATGGAGAGATCCACCACAGCTCCCAACGACTCGCCACCAACGGTGACGGCCAAAGATTGGGGCCCCAACCTGGATCCGTGACAGGCCGTGCAGGAAAGGGTCGAAAGGTACTCCTCGAGCTGGTTCCGGACAGCGTCTGATTTCGTTTCCCGATACCGCCGCTCCACGTTCCCCACCACCCCTTCCCATACGTCCTCGTAATGCCCCTCGAATCGCTTGGAGTGATAGGGAAACCGGATCTTCATCTTCCCGGAACCGTGTAGGATCGCTGCCTGCGCCTCCTCTGGAAGGGCGCCCCACGGATCCTTGGGATCGAACTCGTACGCCTTGGAGAGTCCGGCCAGGATTGAGTTCCTCACGTGGCCTGACGGCTCACCCCAGGGGAGAATCACTCCCTCGAGGATGGAAAGGCTCGGATCGGAGACCAGCAGATCCGGGTTCACCTCTTTTCGTGTCCCCAACCCCCCACACTCCTCGCAAGCCCCGTAAGGGGAATTGAAAGAAAACTGTCGGGGTTCGAGTTCAGGGAGGTTGATTTCACAACTCGCGCAGGCGTATCTCTCGCTGAACAGGTGGGAGATGGTCTGCTTCCCCGCACGCTCCACCACCTCGACCAATCCCCCCGCAGTTCTCAGCGCCGTCTCCACCGAATCGGCCAAACGGTCCCGGTCCTCCCGCTTCACGACCAACCGATCCACCACGACGGAGATGTCATGGTTTTCATAGCGATTCAGGGACGGTGGCTCCGCCAGGTCGTAGATCTCACCGTCCACCTTCACACGGACGAATCCTTCCTTCCGGGCCCTTTCGAATAAGTCTTTGAACTCACCCTTTCGGCCCCGCACGAGAGGGGCGTAGAGCTCGAGGCGGGTCCCCTCCTCCATCTCCAGAAGGCGAGAAACGATTTGTGACGAGGATTGACGGAGGACCGGCTCCCCACACTCAGGGCAGTGCGGGATCCCCACCCGAGCCCAAAGGAGGCGGAGGTAGTCGTACACCTCCGTGACGGTCCCGACCGTCGATCGGGGGTTCCGTCCAACGGTCTTCTGCTCGATGGAGATGGCCGGGGAGAGGCCTTCGATGGCGTCGACGTCCGGCTTTTCCATGAGGCCCAGGAACTGCCGGGCGTAGGCCGACAGAGATTCCACATAACGCCTCTGGCCTTCGGCGTAGATGGTGTCGAACGCCAGGGAGGATTTGCCAGAACCGGACAACCCGGTGATGACGACGAGAGACTCCCGAGGGAGTTCTAGGTCGATGTTCCGGAGGTTGTGTTCCCGGGCACCACGGACGATGAGGGATTCGCGAGCCATAGCCTGGGATAGTAACCCGTAACAGGGCTCCCGTTCAATCCACAGGCGTCGGCGAAGATGAGGACCGGACCGGCGGCTTTACCCCTCCCGCCAGGCCCGGTTGACGATTTCCTCCGCCAGGAGGTCCATGGGCATGAAGACAGGAACGGGCGTCTGGGCCCCTTCGAAAGCCAGTTCCACCTCGGTGCAGCCGGCGATGAGGGCCGCCGGGGCCGGGTCCAAGGTGGACGCTGCCTCCAGGAGCTTCCGCCGTGGCTCCTCCACCTTGTCCTCCACCTTCACCTGGTAGATGCCGCCCATGACCAGGTCCTTTTGAACGTCTTCAGTCGGGGTGACGACCTGGTGGTTCGGGAGGCGGCTGTGGTACAGGCCGGCCCTGTAGGACCCTGAGGTGCCGAGGAGCCCCACCGGTGTGCCCTCAGGGAACCGCGCGGCGATCTCCCGCCCAACCACCCCGGGCATGTCCAGCACTTCGATCCCCACCGCATCCCTTATGTCATCTAAAAAGGCGTGGGCCGAATTGCACGGGATGGCAATGATGTCGGCCCCCCAGCCTTCCAGTTGGCGAGCCGATTCCTGGAGGACCGGCGCGGGCGAAGGCCCTTCCCCGAAGATGGCTGCCGTCCGATCCGGGATCTGAGGCCGGCTGTCTACCAGGAGCCTCAGGTGTTCCTGTTCTTTCTGTACAGGCGTTTTTTCCGTGACCTTCCGCATGAGGTCGACGGTGGACATGGGCCCCATTCCACCCAGAATCCCGACGATCTTGGCCATCTAGTAGTCCCCCCTCGAGGCTTGCTCGCGGAGGCGCGCTACCCGCTCCTCCGTGGGAGGATGGGTCCTGAAGAGGCTCATCATCCCCCCTCCGCGAATGGAGGAAAGGGGATTCACAATGGCCAGGTGGGCTCCGGCCGGGTTCACCCTCATGGGAATTCGCTTCGCCGTCCGCTCCAGGTTCTCCAGGGCCCCTGCCAGGGCCATGGGGTCCCCGGCGATCTGTCCACCGGTGGCGTCGGCCTGGAACTCGTTTTGCCGGCTGATGGCAAACTGGATGACCATGGCGGCGATGGGAGCGACGATGGACATGATGATAAGCCCCAGGGGATTCCGATCGTCGTCTCGACCCCCGGCGAAGATGGCAGCCCACCGGGCCATCGTGGCCAGCATGCCCACGGCCCCGGCCATGGTGGCTGCCATGGTTCCCGTGAACATGTGGCGATGTTTGATGTGTCCCAGTTCGTGGGCGATGACCCCCTCCAACTCCCGGGGCGGCAGGGCCCTCAGAATCCCAGCCGTCACACAAACAACCGCTTTTTCAGGGTTCCGGCCGGTGGCGAAAGCGTTGGGTTGGTCGGACGGCGCAACGGCTACAACGGGCATGGGAAGCTCGGCCCTCTGCCGGAGGCGATCCACCATCTCATAGAGATCAGGGGCCTCCTGGGGGCCGATGATCTTGGCCTTGTACATCCGGAGGACCACCTGATCACTGAACCAGTACATCCCGAAGTTCATGGCGGCAGCCAGAAAAAAAACCAAAATCGCCCCGCTCTGCCCGCCGAAATAACCACCAAACGTCACCAGGAGGGCGGTGAGCCCTGCCATCATGACGAAGACCTTCATGTGCTGCATTTAGTACCCCCACTCACGGTAAAGGAAAAAGCCCAAAGAGAAATCTGATCTGAATAAGTCTGGGTCATCGAACGCCAAAAGGAAGACCGAGGTCCGGAGGAACCGATCCTCCAGATATCCCTCCAGCGTCCAATGGTCCGACAAACGCCCTTCAACTCGGAGAGCCGCCAAGGGGCTCAGGTTGGTTCCGCTGGCCAGAGGACGCCAGTTGAGAGCAGCGAAGATGTCCTCACTGAGGTACTGCCCCAGCTCCACCTGCGTTCCCGCTGCCCCGCGAAGGAACTCGCTCCGCCCCTCGGTATCAAAAGCCTGGGTATCGTACGTCCCCTGGGTAACGGCCAGATAATCCAGCCCAAGGTCCCTCGACAGAATCTGGCCCAATTCCATCGAAAAGAGACCCACCGCCAAATTGGTCGTTGCCCCGCGGAGCGCGGTGACTCCCGCCGAGGCGGTCTGACTCCGTCCCTGACCCACCGCGTAGGCCGGCTGCCCGAAGATGAGGTAGCTGACCAGATCCTCTTCAGGAATGGGGAAGGCCGAATTCCCGGAAAGGGAGACCCTTGGCTCCAGGAGGGACCCCTCCACAGTGGCCACAATCTCCAACTGTTCATTTTTTTGCGTTCTCAGCCGGTTCAGGGCCCGGATGTCCAGATCGGGATTGATACCGGGTACCCCAGGGAAGCTGACCGTCCCTTCATCGACCTGGAATTGCCGGCTGAACACAGAGTAGGTGCCCCGGACCGCATCCAGAGTACCGAGGAAGGTCAGGTACTGTTCGGTCCGGTCCCAGAATACCTTCAGGGCACCGGCCATCTCGATGTTCAGCTCCCGACCCCGAAGCCAGCTATCCTGGGCCATGCTGAGGTCCAGGTCCAACCGGAGGTTTTGGAGGAATGGATTCTGACTTTCCTGAATGATGGGGCGGAGGGTCACGAAGGTGGAAGGCACGACGTCGAAAAACGTCGGGTCCTCCAGGTCCACCACTTCCACACTCCGCGCGACCTCCTCGACGAAGAGGACACCCTCCTCCACCGTCAAATCCCCGGACACGAAGGGTGACCGGTACCTCTCCTCCACACTCACGGTCCCTGATAGCCGGCCCTGTACGTCCCGCCGGTCCACGGCCAGGAAATTATTGGCACTCAGGTTCAGTTGTAGCTCGGGATTCGAGAGTGTATCCACGAACTCGACGGTGCCGGAAACCGTAGCCGTGCCAACCGAACGGAGGGATCCCTCGACCTCTACTACCCGGTCTGGTCTCACCGTGAACTGGGCCTCTACATCCCTATGCCGGACGCCCAGCCCGGGATGACGCGCCGAACCGCCGGTCAAGAAAACCTGCCCAGCCGGTTCCAGGTTCCCGCTGACCCCTCCGAACCTGACCTCCCCCGTGAGGGAGCCCTCCACGTCTTCCATGGATTCCATGAAGGCCAGGGCGATGGCCGCCGGGAAGGAGTCCATGGCGACGGCCAGGTCGATGGGCTCCCCGGTTACCGTCGAGCTGTCGGGATCGAGGCGGAGATCAAGGGGGAAGTACCCGGTGGCGGAAAGGACCTGTCGGCCCCCTTCGGTGGCCTGAAGATCCACCTCTACCCGCTGATCCTGGTAGGAGAGATCCGATTCCACCGCGGCTAAAAAGAAGTCACTATACCTCATACCGCGGCCCGAAAAATCCCCCACGATAGTCGGCGCTTCAGCCGTTCCCGACGCCCGCCCGTGGAACGTAGCGATTCCCTCCAAGGGGGTTTCCACCTGGGCAATGGTGGCAATCCGGGAGAGGTCCAATCCTTCCACGTCCAGATCGAGCTCCCCTTCCCTGCCCCCGACGGGAATGAACCCATCGGCCCGCACCCGCATCTCCTGGTCCCCGGGACTCACCATCTGGAGATCACGAATCCGGTATCCCTCTTCGGTCCAGGATATTGAAGCCGGGCCCCCCAGGTTCCACCGCTCATCGTCAAATTCGAAGTTGAGCTCATCCAGGTTGACGACTCCGCCAGAGACGGAATCCAGAGCGAAGGTGCCTTGGGCACTGTATCGGTCCTGAGACGGGCGAACGGCGGCGACTCGCACACGACCATCGGATTTCCCCAGGCCCACGGAAGCCGTTGCCGATTGGAAACCCAAGGACCGGAAGAAGACGGAGTCGGCTCGGATGTCCGCTTGGATCCTGGCGTCTTCACCGGGAAACCCCGTGGCCGTGACCGAGACGGTGCCGGATTCCAGGAAGTCCCGTCGGAACCGGATGCCCTCCACCTCGAAGGTCCCTTCACCGGTGAAGTCGGAGAGGCCACCTCTCAGGACGGCCGAGCCTCGAACCGCCCCGGCCACGGCGATCTCTTCCGCGGTGGTCAGGGTGTCGGGATCGACCCCGGTCGCCTCCAGGATTCTTCGCCTGTACGGATCCAGATCGTCGAGGATCAGCTCCGGAACTTCCATGAAGAAGGGCCGCAGGGGCTCCAGGCTTCGAGCTTCGACACTCACCTCGAGTTCGCCTGGAGGAGCATCGGAAGCCACCCCAAAATGACCGGAACCATCCACCCGCCCCACTTCGGTCTCAATCGAGAACCGGTCCAGGGTAAGGACACCGCCTGAAACGGTGGCAGCTGCAAAAGCGGAGTCCACCTCCAGGTGGGCGACCCGCCCCCCTCTTATCGAAACCCGGGCATCCCCCGCCAACTCGTCAAAAGTGAAGCCCCGGCCCTGGGCAAACACCGAGCCTGTGACACTCGTCGGCTCCGGGAGGGACGGAAGCACGTTCGACAGTGCAAAGGTCTCGGTGGTTATGGCTTCCAAGGAAAAAGGGCCCGACAGGTCTCGGCCATCAAAGAGCGCCCGAACCCTCAGGGGCCCACCGGAAGTCTCCAGATCCGCGGTGGTCTCCAGGCTGGAAAGGGGCCCGAAGACATCCACCGAACCTGTATACTCTCCTTCGAAGGGTAGGCTCGGAAAACTCCGGCGGAGGGTCGTCAGCGAGAGCGGCTGGAGGTCCCCGGACAGGTTCAAAACGGTTTCAGCCGAGGCTCGGCGAATGTTGCCCGTCACGGCGACCCGGCTGATCCCACCGGCCCCCGCCACCTCCGCAGCTCCGGATTGAGAGGGTGGGAAATGGGTGAACTGAGCGTCCACCCCGAGGCCGTCCCCTGCCAGGGATCCGGTAAACACCGCAGACACTCGCCCAAGTCCACGGAGGGTCATTCTGGGTGAGACGCTCGCCAAGGCCCTCCACTCCAATGGAGCGAGAATCACCTCCAGGGAAGACGCCGTGAACCCGTCTCGGAACCCCATCCGCCCATCAACATTGGCACTCAGAGACCCCGTGGAGTCCGGATTGGTCAAGTCCACCTGGCTTTCCACCACGAGCTCGCTGAGATCGCCATCCAGCAGAAGGTCCCCGGTCAGCCGTCCCCGAAGAGGGAGGGTGTCCACCACCCACGGGTCCGTGATTGCGAGATCCACTCCTTCCATTTCCAGGGCCAACTCTCCGAACCTGATCTCGTTCAGGAGGGAGAGACGTCCTGTTCCCGTGAGTCTGCCCAAATCGGACGCGAGCTCGGTGTCTCTGAAGTCCAGGATCAGCCCTTCGTCGTTGAGGTCGAACCGGAAAGGCCCGCTTGCGTCCCCCAACGGAAGACGGTCTTCGATGGCGAACAGGTCCTCCAGAGCCAAGGGATTGGCCTGACCTTCCACGGACACACGCATACCGGCCGGCCCGTCCCACCGAATTTCTGCCTGACCGCTGAAGAAAGAACCGGGTAGCTGGAAGGACTGGAAGGAAGCCTGCAACCAGGCACCCTCCCGCCTGAGGTCCCCCTGAGCACCTGTGACCCGAATGGGATCCGGCCAGATCTCACCCAAGAACGAGAGGTTCCTCAGCTCGAAACGTTCCCCCTGTTGTCCAGGTTCCCTGAGGGTAGCCTGGCCGAGCTCGAGATCGAGCTCCCGGAACGTGAGGCTACGGAGGTCAGGACGCCCGTTCGACCCCCGCTCTATCCGAACTCTCCCGGATTCACGCTGAGCCCGCGACACGGGCAGGAGGACCTTGAGGGTTCCCTGATGAATCTCGGCGTCCCGGAGGACGATCTTGCGTCGCGGTCCGCTGGAGCCACCCTCCCCTTGCGGGGTGTCGGAGGCCGGAGCAGCGCCCGAAGAATCGGGCTGAGAGGTCAGAGAGTCGGCGGGGGGATCAGCTTGATCCGTTCCGGCAAAGATCGCCACTGCGTTGAGAGCTTCCTCCCGGGTCAGACGTTCCAGGGTAATCTGGGGCCGCCAGACATGGACCCCCGTGAAAACCAAATCCCCCCTCAAAAGGGCCGGGCCGGAGAGTCCCGTCCTGACCGAGTCAGCCCTGAGGAAGACCGAACCGTCCTGCCCCTTTATGGTCACATCACGGAACGTGAACCCGTTGAGGAGACCCGGGGATGAGATCCCGGTCACCTCGATCTCCCCGTGGATGCCCCCTGCCACCCGAGCCAGGGCTTCCCGCAGGACCCACTCCTTTCCGAAGGGCGTTTGTGTGACCAGTACCAGGAGGAGGAGGCCCACCACCCCGACGGAGAGAACCAAACGGGCAACAAACCGGCGGATACCCCGCACCTTGGCGCCCATCAGAACGCTTGCCCTATGGAAAGGTGGAACTGAAACCGTTTGAGAGACCAGCGACCCAGCTCATCCCCCCACCTGACCGGGGTAGCCAGCTGAACCAGGTTGTCGCTGAAGAGATCTTCAGTCGGAGACGGGTTTGGATTGATCTCCTGTGTCACTACCGGCAGGGCTTCCCCTCCGGCGAACCGGTAGCCCAGGTCGAGGCGAATTGGACCGATGGGACTGAAATACCGGACACCGAACCCCGGAGTGAATTCGAATCCCCTGAAGTCGGGCCTGGTCTCTTCGTCCCATACCTGCCCAAAGTCGAGAAACGTGGCGCCCTCCCAATAGGGCCCGGCAAGGGGGAATCTCACCTCGACGCTTCCCTCCAGAAGCCTGGTGCCACCCTTGGGCCTGGGAAGGAAGTCGTTATCCCGGAGCTCTCCGGCATCACAGGAGAGATCAGCCATTTCGGCCGGGGTACAGAGGGGCGGCAGGACCCCCGTGGGGGTTTCCCTGGGATCTACGAGAAGTCTGGGATCTTCCAGATATAGAACCTGCGGCCCCAACCTGTTCTGAGCGTAACCCCTGACGCTGTTGGCTCCGCCAGCATAGAGGCGCTTTTCGGGATGGATGATGTCACTGGTGACCGCGTCTTCTCCGAATCGGCTGAAGCCCCTGGAGGTTACCAACCCGCCACGAAGATGGGCGCCGATCACCAGACCCCGCCTCGGTTGGGTGTAGGCGCTAACCTCCGAAAAGAGTCGGGTGTATCGGAACTCGGAGCCGGTCCAGCCCTCGGCATGCTCGAGATCCGCCGCCACCAGATAACCTCTCGACGGATTGAGGATCTGGTTCCGACGATCCCTCGAAAAGGAAACACCGAGGGGGGAGAGGGAGTTCATCTCCTCCAACAGGGCGATCTCTTCCGTGTCACAGATCAGGTAGGCCGAGCAGAACAGCACGTCGGTCAAGCCCAGTTCCGAAACCCGAGGGCGATAGGAGAGACTCAGGAAGGTCGAAGGTGCCAGAGTCCGCCTTACGCCCAATGTCATTCCGAAGGCGGTCGTGAGGAAGACGTCGGGGAAGGACTGCCGCTCAGCATAGATCCCCGCGGAAAGGGCGTTCCGCGGAGAGTAGAAGTAGGGTTGGTTGAACTCCACCGAAAGAGAACCGATGGGCTTCAGGTACTCTTCTCCCACGTCCTTCCCTCCGCACAACGGCCCCTGGAGGTCTCGAGCGAAGACGTTGGCCACCCTGCCGTTGATCTGAAGTCGCCGGGCACCCCCCATGAAGTTTCGGCTGCTCCATACGGCCTGGAAATCGAGGCACTCCGCCGTGCTGAATCCCGCCCCGGTCCGAACACGATGGCTGTCCCCTTCGGCCACCTGGATCGTCAGGTCAACGACCGGGTCATACGGAGCGGAGGTAACCGAGTCTTGTACCTGACTGAAGATGTCGAGGTTATAAAGGGCCCTGCGTCCCTCGAGCCGGAGATCCTCCCGATAGGGGTCCCCCGTCCTGTACGGGAGCATCCTCAGGACAACCTCCTCCTCCACCGTGGGTGCCACCCCGTCACTCTCGTTGAACTCAACGGTCAACTCCCCGAACTCCGACGGAGGTCCGGGGTCGAGACGATAAAACACCTGGGCTTCGTAGCCCCCAGGAGAGATGTTCGCGCTGTCGGTCAGCACGTAGGGGTTAAAAAAACCCTGGTTCCGAAGCCGAGCCTCCACCGTATCCCGGACAGAGAGGAGTGCAGGGTAGCTGGCGGGATCGCCGACCCTGATAGGCAGGTCCTCCAAAACGGAAGAATCGGGCAGGAGCTCTACTCCGGAGAAGCCGATCTCGGTGAAACGGATCGGCTCACCCTCCTGTATCTGGAATGTGATCTCGACTTCCTGGTCATTGGGCCGGGTGAGAACCGTGTCCACAGCCACTTCCCTGAAGCCGCGCTCCCAATAGAAGAAGTAGATCCTGGCGTAGTCCCACCTCAGAATCCGTTCGTTCAGGTAGGAGGGATCCAGGGAGAATTCCGCCCCGACCAAACAAAACGGGATGATCTGGAACAGAATCGACCGGCATTGGGTTTCCCGGGTGAGGATGGCCCTCGAGAGGGTCTCTCCGGAAAACTGCCTGTTCCCCTGGAAGCGGAGGCTGGTCACCTCCTGTCGGGTGGATTGGGCCAGACCGGACTCGGGGGCCCATGCCACCAGGGCCACAGCGGCCCAGGCCAACCAAAAGGAGGCCCTCCGTCTCATTCAGCCCTCGATCTCCTCGGAGGCTTCAGAGAGTACCTTTTCGGCCTTCGAACCCGCCGTTTCGATGGGTCCCAGAGGCTCGCGCGAAAGGAAAATCCTCACGAGGTAATAGGAGATTGCGGCAACCGTAGTGGCCACCCCAGCCGCCACGAGGCCGGCCGCCAGGTCCTCCTTTCGGCCCGTCTCTTTCCTCCGATAATACCTGGTCATGCTCCACCCTCCTGGAGGAACCCGGCCCCTCTCCGAGGGAACGTGTGGCTGGCCAAGGGCACAAACTCCCCTTCTCCACCAACATACATGTGATGGGTTATCTCCATCCGATCCCTGGATATTCCTATCAGATTGAAGGTGTTCTTGTTCCTTTCTCGGGCTCTTCCCCTGGTCGACGTGGTGGTCCCTGAGTGGGCGATTACAATCCCGCCGGTTTTCGCCGGTCCCGGGAGGACATCCTGGGAGTTGGCCGTGTAGGACCGATGGAGGTGGCCGCCCACGATCAGATCCACCTCCATCTCCTCAAAGGCCCGGAGACACCTCTGATAGCCCTGGAGGACCTGGTCGGACTCGTAATCCGGAGCCGGGGCCAGGTGGTGATGGAGGACCACCAACTTCAAATCCCCCTGAGCCCCTTGGCTGAAAGTATCTGCGGCGAAGCGTAGTTGATGGTCATGGAGGTGCCCATTCACCACGGCTCTCAGGGGGGCCGTGGAATTGAGGGACACAGCCACCACCCCCTCCACCCGGGTAACCGAGTCCAGATCCGGCGAGATAAAGGCCCGGTAGTTCCTCAGTGGAGCGAACACCCGCTCCCAAACCCGGTAGAGGGGCACATCATGGTTTCCCGGAGTCACGACCGTGGGAAGGTCCGGAAGACCATCCAGGAACTCCCTGGCCGCCCGGTACTCCTTCACCTTCGCCCGTTGCGTGAAATCGCCCGAGAGGATCAGCAGGTCGGGGGAGACCTTCCCGATGGTCTCCCGGAAAACCTCTGCGACCGTTTTGTCGAAGGGCTTCCCGAAATGCAGGTCCGAACCGTGGAGAATGGTCAGCATTTGAGACTCACGCTTCGGAAGGAGCGTCGACCCGGCCGGGTCGGGGGAGGCGAAGCCTGGAAACCCCGATCAATCCCACCACAACAAGGGCCAAGCTGATGACCTGGGCAAGCGTGAGGAATCCAAAAAATCGGTCGTCCTTTGCTCGGAAGAACTCCACCAGGAACCGCTCAGTTCCGGCCAGGGCGACCCAGAGCATGAACAGCCAGCCTTTCCGGTGGTGGTGTCTTCGGATCGACCAAAGCAGGAGGAAGATCAGGGTTGAGAGGCCCACCTCGTAGAGCTGGGTCGGGTGAACAGGAACGATTTCTCCGAACCGGGCCACCAGGTCGGGGTCGACCTGAATCCCGAACTCCCGCTCGATGATGTCCACCCTGGTCGGGGGGGCCCCGTCGGGGAATCGGATCCCGACCCATGATCCGGTGGGCCGTCCCCAGTCATCCCCAACCAGGAAACACCCGATTCGCCCTACGCCGTAAGCCAAGGCGAGACCGGGTCCGATCATATCTGCCTGCTCGGGCAGATGGAGGCCTTTCCTCCGAATCTGCCAAACAACCATGAGGAATCCCCCGATGAGGCCACCGTACCAGACCAAACCACCCCGAGCGAAGATCAGGCTCCCGGGATCCCTTACGAGTTGGGGGAAATTCAGGAACATGTAGTATATCTTCGCTCCGAGGATCCCCCCCACGATGGCCATGAACAAGAGATCCCAGGTTTCCTCGGGATCGCCGCCGATCCGCTTCGTCTCGGAACGGTGCACAACACCGGCGGTCAGGAACGCCAGGAACAACATCACTCCGAACGAAGTGACAGGTTGCCCGCCGAGGAACGGAATCCAGTCCGGGAGTCGGAAGAGTTGGGGGAACAAGGTGGTCTAAGCCCCGGGGTGGAATCCTCCCGATGGCCTGGGGATCAGGCCCGGGAACGGGAGATTTGCGGATGCCGAGACCTCCTGAGAACCTACGTCGCCCTGGTCCAGCCTGAACAGAGCCGCCTTGGCCACCATGGCACCGTTGTCCATGGCCAACCTCGGCGACGAAACGAGTAGTTCTCCTTCTGCCCCGAGGCGGTCGAGGATCTCCTCCCTGAGGCGGGAATTGGCTGACACCCCCCCACCGAGGAGGACCCGACGGCACCCTGTCTCTTCCACTGCTCTCATTGTTTTTGAGGCCAGCACGTCCACCGTAGCCTCCTGAAACGCCGATGCGATGTCGGCTCTCCTCTCCTCTAAAACCCCGTCCCCTTCCACCTTTGAGATCAGGTTGGCAGTGGCCGTCTTAAGACCGCTGAAGGAGAAATCGTAGTAATCCTTGTCCCCGATCGATTGATTTCCTCTCAACATGGGCCGTGGGAGGGAAAAGGCTTTCCGGTCTCCCTCCTCGGCCAGGGCCTGGATGGCAGGTCCACCCGGGTAAGGTAGCTCCAGGATCTTGGCGACTTTGTCGAACGCTTCCCCGGCGGCATCATCTCTGGTCTGCCCCATGAGGAAGTACTTCCCCCACTCGGGCGCATACAGGAGAAGAGTGTGGCCCCCGGAAACCAGGAGGGCCACGAAGGGGGGCTCGGCTGTGGGATCTTCCAAGGAAGGCCCGAATAGGTGGGCTTCCATATGGTGGATCGGGACGAGGGGTTTTCCGAGGGAACTCGCCACTCCCTTGGCCCACGCCACCCCCACCAGTAGGGCCCCGATGAGGCCCGGGCCTACAGTCACCCCCAGGGCGTCCACATCGGAAAGCTCCCGGCCGGCATCTTTCAGGGCCTCCTCAACCACCTCTTGCACCCGGCCCAGGTGGGCCCGCGCGGCTAACTCAGGAACCACCCCCCCATAGATCGCGTGGACGTCTTGAGAGTGAATCACGTGCCCGAGCAACCCCTCCTCGGCCCCCACCAAAGCGGCAGAGGTTTCGTCGCAGCTGGTCTCGATGCCAAGAACCAGAGGGGGCGTCACCGGCCAACCGGCCGCGTGAGGGTGACCTGGCCCCCAGGGACGCTGGAGGTCACCAAACCCGGATACCCCTCCACCACGACATCAACTCTTCCCTCCTCGCCCGGCGCCAGGCTGGCTTGGGCAGGGGAGATGGTCACCCGTAGGTCCTCGGCAACCACCCTATCCAATAGGCTGGGGGCTCCTATCAGGACCACGGTGACGGAATCGGGGCGGACCTGGAGTTGGGGGTCCGCCGGCAATCGAGGCAGCTCTACCGGCAGATTCAGGAACTCCCGCTGGGCGGTGGCTTCCAGGTGGAACTCCACCGTCACTTCGTGGGACGAGATGATGAAATCACCGAAACCCACGGTGTCCACCGGTTGAGTGTATGGCCCGGGGCTCCCCACCAAGGAGAGGTCGGTCGGGATGAGGGATAAGGAGTCCACCCGCTCGAGTCGGCTCGCAGGCCCGGTAAGGGTGACCGACGACGGGGTGATCACTGGAGGACCTGCCAAGGAATTGCCGTCGGGAAGCTGCCCATAAAAAGGGGCCGAAAGAAAAACGGATTTGCGCTCAATCGGTTCGAACTGGAGCCTCACTTCCAGGGGATCCAAGGCCTCCACCACCACCTCGTCCATGCCTGAGGTTCGGAACCACGTCCGGCTCAGAAGGACGGTGGTATCGCCCACCGAGACCTCGGGCACAGGGATGCGGACGGGCGGCCGATCCACGCCAAGAGCAATGAGGTCCCGGGCGGGGCCCGAAAGGGTGACGGTGACTACCGAAGGATCCGGGTCTCCGACCCGGGCCCACTCGGGGTCCAGGAGGTCCACCAGAACGGGGATTTCCTCCAACTCTCGGGTGTCCTGGGCTTCGAACCTGGGAACGGTCCAGAGGAGGACCGCCACCGCAAGAGCTAGAAGCTTGAGCTGCCAGTTCCTCGCGAATACCCCTGGCAAGAGCCCCATTCCTACCCTCCTAGGAGCCGCTGGATGAGTTCGACGTTCTGTTCCGCGTCCCAGGCCGTCGCCCCGGCCACTTCCTTGAAGATTATCCCGTCCCGATCGATCACGAAGGACTCCGGTACTCCGGTGGTCTGGAAGATCCGCTGGACCTCGCCGGACGGGTCATGCAAGATGGGGAAAGTGAGGCCTAAGGAATCTGCATAGGTCTGTAGATCACCGCCGGGTCGGCCGAACGCGTCGGTTTGCCCAAACGGCGCATCGACACTGATGGCTAAGATCTCAAAATCCGAATCCCCGACGGACCTATAGAGGCGTTCCATTGAGGGCATCTCTTCCCTGCATGGAGCACACCAGGTAGCCCAGATATTCACCAGGAGGACCTTGCCCTCATAGTCGGCCAAGGTTTTCACCGACCCGTTCATATCCGTTGCGGAAAAACCGGGCGCCGGTCGTCCTGGTGCCACCGGGTTCAGCCTGTCTCGATTCAGCCAAGCCGCAAGGACCACGAGTCCCACCGCCGCTGCGGCGAGAACATAGGTCATCCAGGCGCGGTTATTGGACATGGCCCTCAGCTACGTTTCGGTCACGGAGGCGGAAGGATTCCGCGGGGCGTCCCTCCAGAGTACGTACCCCTTCTACCCACCACCAGCCGTACGGTGGCACCCTCCTGAACCATAGACCGGGCCGGCGGATCTTGTTCCACCACCAGCCCCTGATCCCGACCGAACCGAAAACGGGTTTCCACCTCGCCCACCTCCAGCCCAAGAGAGTCCAGCACCGCCACCGCGTCCTCTTCTGATAGGCCGACTAAAAGGGGCATTTCAAATTCGGGGGGGCCCATACTGACCGAGAGGCGGACCTCCATGGGGATCGTCGCTTCCGATCCGGCCTCCGGGCTCATGCCCACGACCTCACCTCGGGGATCGTCGGCGTCCACGGAATCCAACAAGACCAGGAAGCCGGATGCCTCCAGGATGGTCCGGGCCCGGTCGGCCCTGAGCTCCAGCACATCCGGCACCGGGCGCTGCTCAGGTCCGGTACTCAAGGTGACTCTGACCGTGTCCCCCACTAACAACAGCTGGCCGGACAACGGGCTTTGTCCCACGATCTGTCCGGCCGGGATGGTCGGGTGACTCATGGAGTCCACCAAGTCCAGGGCCAGACCCAGCGCTCTGAGCGTGTCGGCAACCTCCAGCGGTGGTTGGTCCCGGAGGTCGGGTACGGGTGAAACGTCACCAGGGGGTGGAGGAGGAGGGTAGACCACCCGGGTGGAGATCAGGTACCCTCCGGAAAACCCCACGATGGCCAACAAGATCAGGGCTCCAACGGCCCAGGGATCTCTGAAAAAAGCCGATACCCACGTCCGGAACCCAGCTCCCTTCTTTCCGACCCCCGAAAGCAGAGACTTCCACGGCGGCGTTTTCCCCCCACCCCTGCGACGGCGACGTCTGGAGCCGCCCAGCTTCACGAGGCCCTCATCATTCGAGCTGCAAAAGCCCCGTCGAAGCCCGTTTCATAGGGGGTTACCAAAAGTCGGCCCCGGTCGTCCACGTACTCCCGGGATACCGCATCCGTTTCGGCCATTACAAAGCTCGGATTTCGCGACAAAAAGTTTTCCACCTGTTCCTGGTTCTCCTCGGGCTCCAACGTGCAGGTCGAATAGATGAGCACTCCTCCGGGACGAACGATTCGAGCCCCGGCCTCCAACATCCTCCCCTGGAGTTTGGCCAGCCTTCCGATGGAATCAGGCGTAAGTCTCCACCGAGCATCGGGATGTCGCCGCAGGGTCCCTGTCCCGGAACAGGGCACATCCAGGAGCAGAACGGGCAACTCCCGGAAGGGCGGCTTTTCCGCCAAAGCTGCCACTAAGTCGACGCGCCCGCCCAGCCTTCCCAGGTTCTCCTTCAATAGTGCCAGCCGAGGCAGAGACCGATCAGCGGCCAGAACATAGGCGCCGTTATGGGCCAGGGCGAGGGTTTTCCCCCCTGGGGCGGCGCATAAATCAGCCACGACCTCGCCAGCTGCCACATCGGCATACTCGGTTACCAGGGCCGCACCGGGATCCTGCATAAAACCCGGCACTTTTTTTAGGATTTGTGCAGGATTGGTGCCATCGGCAAGGCGGAGACAGGGGATTCCGGCACCCACCCGATCTCCCCCGGAGCCATGGGCTCCGAGAAGGTCCTGGGCCTCCTCCAGGGTGAGTCCCACGGGGCGGAGATACGCCGGAGCAGGTGTATTGTTGGTTTCCACCAGGCGGCGAACCAATTCCGGGCCCAGCTTGCGGAGCCAGCGACGGACCATCCAAACCGGATGGGAACCCCACGTGGAGAGGAATGCCTCCGGATCTTCGGAGAAGGACGGGAAGCGTGACACCTCACCACCTTCCCGCTCGAGACTTCGAAGGACCCCGTTTGCCATCCGTGCCCCCCCGCCCCCGGCCACCTCCTTCACCTGGTCGACGGTCTGGGAGATGGCGGCATAGCTCGGGACTCCATCCATGTACAGGAGCTGGTACGCCCCCAGGCGGAGGTGATCGAGAACCAGGGGCGAGACGCTGGCAAGCCCGTCCCTCAGGTGAAGGTCCAGGAGGTGGTCGATGCGGCCCTGCAACCGAATCGTTCCGTAGGAGCCCTCCTGGACCCACCTTCGGTCTCGTTCAGGGAGGTCGGCCACGAATTCGGCCAGGGCCAGATCCGCCCGCCGCCCCCGGGAAACAGCCCGGAGGACGGAGGCAGCAGCCCTACGGCCCATCGTGACGTCACCCATGGCCCCCACGAAGTTTCAGGCTTGCACCCGGCCGGATCCCCGTCAGTCCAACATCCCGGCAGTGGGTGAGGAGGGAACAGCGATTTCCCGGGGCGGCATTCGGCCGGCGAGGTAGGCCAGGCGCCCCGCTTGGATGGCCAGGCGCATCGCTTCGCCCATGGCTACCGGATCATCTGCCACGGCGATGGCGGTGTTCATCAGGACACCGTCCACCCCTTGTTCCATGGTGACGCAAGCATCGGAAGCCGTCCCCACACCCGCGTCGACGATGACGGGAACCTGCAAACGCCGCTTGATCTCCCGGATGTAGTACGGGTTGACCACGCCGAGGCCACTCCCGATGGGGCTGGCCAACGGCATGACCGCGACGCACCCAACGTCCTCGAGTTTCAGGGCCGCTATGAGGTCATCGTTGGTATACGCCATGACCTTGAACCCCTCGTCCACCAGGATCTTGGCGGCTTCCACCGTGGCGTGGGTGTCGGGCAGAAGAGTCGTCTCGTCCCCGATGATCTCCAACTTCAGCCAGTCGGTGAATCCAGCCGCTCTGGCCAGCCTCGCATATCGGATCGCGTCTTCCGCGTTGTAACAACCGGCCGTGTTCGGGAGGAGCAAGAACTCTTCGGGATCGAGGTGGTGAAGGATCCCCTCCTCTTTGGTCCTATCGAGATCCACCCGTCTCACCGCCACCGTGACCATCTCGGCCCCCGAGGCCCGGATGGCATCCACCATGACCTGGTTGGTTTTGTACTTACCGGTGCCGACGATCAATCGAGAGGAGAACTCCCGGTCGGCAACCTTAAAAGGCGTATCCATCAATTCAGCTCCGTTTGATCACTCCGACTCACCCACCCCCGACAAAATGCACCAGCTCCAGGGTGTCCTTTTCGGCGACGAGGATCTCCTCGTATCGGTCCCGGCCCAGGATCTCCCGGTTCAGTTCCACTACCACCAATGCCGGCGTCAGGTCAAGCCACTCGAGGAGGCCCGTGACCGACAGCCCCTGGGGGACCTGCCTGTCCTTTCCATTGATGCGGACCTCGATGGATGGGTTTTCCATTATTTCCCCCGCTGTTTCCTCAACTCGGAAAGATACTCCTCAACGGCGGCAACCGGATCCCGCGCGTCCCAGATGCCCCCCTTCACGGCCACCCCGCTTCCACCCGCATTCATGACGGGTTCCACCCGCCCAGGACTAATACCCCCGATTGCCATCAATGGAATCCCGATCCCGGTTCGGATTTCCGAAATCCGTCCGACCCCGCCGGTTGGTTCGCTGGGGTGGGACCGGGAAGGAAAGATGGTTCCGACCAGAAAAAAGTCCACATCCCGCGAGCCCCCTTCCCTTGCCTCCCCCAACCCGTGGACCGAAAGCCCGAGGATCCGGTCGGGCCCCAGGAGTTTCCTTGCCGCGGCCGGCGGAATGGACCGCTGGCCCAAGTGGGCGCCCGGCAGGTCCAGGGCAAGGGCCAGGTCCACCCTGTCATTCGCCAGCAGCAGGGCCCCGAACGTTCGACTGGCGGCGGCCAGTTCCCGGCCCAAGGAGAAAAGAACCCTCCCCGGCGTTCGTGGCCCCCTGAGGTGGAGGGCGATCTCCTCTCCTCCCGTTTCCAGAACTTCTAGTCCACGGCGGGCGAACTCCGGCCGTCGGAGGATCTCGTCGTCAGTGACGATATGGAGGCTTGGAATCACTCGAAACGGGTTCCTTCGGGTAGCGGGTGCCCCAACAGCCACGGGCCGAAGGACATCCGCTTCTTTCCTGAACTCTGGATCTCTTCGATCCGAATGGCCCCGGCCCCACATGCGACGAGCACGCCTGTGTCCGGGTTCGAACGCAGAACCGTCCCGGGGGCGGTGCCATGTTTGTACCCAGGTTCCGGGGTGGGTCGGAAGAGCTTCACCGAATCACCCTCGAGAGTGGACCAGGCTCCCGGCACCGCATCCAGTCCCCGGATGTGCCACCCCAATTCCTGAGCCGTGCGATGCCAATCGATCCTCGCCATACCCCGATCGACCTTCGGCGCAAAAGTGGCCTTGGCGTGGTTCTGCTCGAGCTCCTGCGCCGCACCCTCGGAGAGAAGAGCCAGGGCTTCGATGAGGGCCTCAGCCCCTACTTCCGAGAGTCGGGTGCTCAGTTCCGTGGCGGTTTCGGCCGGGCCGATTCTCACAGGGGCTTGGAAGATTACCGGGCCTGCGTCCATGGCCTCCACCATCCGCATGATGGTGATCCCGGTCTGTTTATGCCCTCGAAGGATGGCCCAGTGCACGGGGGCGGCCCCACGGAGCTCCGGGAGGAGGGACGCGTGGACGTTGATGGAGCCCCCGCTCGGCACGGCGAGAACCTCCGGTGGGAGAAGGCGGCCGTATGCGATCACCACGGCCACCTCCGGATGAAGATCTTCGATCTGTCGGAGGAACTCCGGCCCCTGGGGGCGTTCCGGAGTGAGTACGGGTAAACCCTCCTCCTCAGCGACCTCCCTGACGGGAGAGGGGCGAAGCCGGCGGCCCCGGCCTGAAGGACGGTCAGGCTGGGTGACCACCCCTACGATGTCATGCCCTTCCTCGCTCAACGCCCTGAGGGAGGGGAGAGCGAACAACGGCGATCCCCAGAAGAGAACCCTCAGGACGCCACCTCCTCGGCTCGGCTCTTTTGCCACTTCTTCAGCGCCATCCGCCGTTTCAGGGGACTAAGCCGATCGATGAAAAGGACCCCGTCGAGATGGTCGATCTCGTGCTGGATAGCCCGCGAAAGGAGCCCGGACATTTGCATTGAGAACGGATTCCCATCGGGGTCCAGCCCCTCCACCGTCACCGTCTCCGGGCGTTCTACGACCTCCTCCATCCCCGGGATGCTGAGGCACCCTTCGGGAGCCTTGTCCGCCTTCTTTCCTGACTCCACAACCGTGGGATTAATCAGGGCCACCGGCCCCACGCCTTCTTCATCGGAATCCCTGAGGTCCACCACGATGACCCTCCTCGAGATCCCGATCTGCGGCGCGGCCAGGCCGATGCCTTCGGCGTGGTACATGGTCTCCAGCATATCCTCAACCAGAGCTCGCACCTCGTCGTCCAGCTCTTCAACCTCTACTGCGGGCTCCCGGAGGACTGGATCCCCGAGAATCTTGATCTCCCGAACCGCCATAGGTCGATCCCGATCTCCGCTCCGCGCCCCTATTCGGCGCGCCGGTCGGAAAGAACCTGAGCGATTCGGGCCCGCTGAATCACCAGGCGGGTGTTCTCGGCGGTTTTGATCGTGAGGCGATCGTCCTCGGTATGAACCACCTTTCCGATGATCCCCCCGGCGGTGATCACCTCATCCCCCTGCCTCAGCTGCTCGATCATCGTGCGATGCCGTTGCTGTTCCTTCCGCTGGGGACGGATCAGGAGGAAATAGAAGATGACCCCGATGGCCACCATTTGCATGAGGAAGATCGTGGAGCCGCTACCCCCCTCCCGGGGGACCGCTAAGAACGCCAGCATGGCCTCGTTCACCGCCAACTCCTGGTGTTAGAACGCGCTAATCATTGGAACGTATAAACCTAACAAGACCCCTGCCCCGGGCCAGAGGCTTCAGGCCACCCTCACTCCGTTGTGGTCTTGTTCCTGGCTGCTTCGTACCGGCTCAGCCAATCTGAGCTCCAGGTCCCGAATGTCCCTTCCAAGATCCGAACTCGGGCTTCCGCCGCCAGGGAGGTCAGGAACCGGAGGTTGTGAATGGTCAGCAGTCGGTGGCCGAGCCATTCGCTGGCTACAGCCAAGTGCCGGAGATAGGCCCGGTCGAACCGCTGACAGGTATAACAATCACATTCCTCATCGACAGGGGAGGTGTCCCTCTTGAACCGGGCATGTTTGAGGTTGACCTGCCCTTCCGCCCTACTCCAGGCGGTTCCATGTCTGGCATTTCGGGTGGGTGCCACACAGTCAAAGAGGTCGCACCCTCGGGCCACGGATCGGAGGAGGTCGTCGGGGTAACCCACGCCCATGAGATATCTGGGGGCCCCCGTCGGGAGTGCCTCGTCCAGGATCTCCAGCGTCCGCCACATGTCCTCCTTGGCTTCCCCGACGCTCAAGCCCCCGATCCCGTATCCGGACCAGTCCTCCAACCCCTGGACATCCCTGGCCTGGGCGAGGCGAAGGTCGTCGAACACGTTCCCCTGCAACACCGGGAAAAGAGCCTGCCCAGGGGAAGCCTCATCGTCCCCCAGAGCTTTGAACCGGGCTTGGCACCGCTCCAACCAAGCGAGGGTCCTCCGGTTTGCCTCTTCAACCGTGGTTCGATCCGCACCTCCGGGAGGGCACTCGTCGAAGGCCATGATCACGTCGGCACCCAGAGCCCTCTGGATCTCGACAACAGCTTCGGGCGTGAAAAGGTGTCGTGAGCCATCGATATGGCTTTGAAAAACGACGCCATCGTCCTGGATCTTGTTGATCCTTGCCAGGGAAAAGACCTGAAACCCGCCTGAATCGGTGAGGATGGGCCCGTCCCATCGCATAAAGGCGTGGAGCCCCCCGAGATCCCTGACCAGGTCGTGGCCCGGTCGGAGAAAGAGATGGTAGGTGTTGGCCAAAACCATGGTGGCGCCCAGGGAGTGGACCTCCTCGGGCGTCAGGGTTTTTACGGTCCCCTGCGTGCCCACGGGCAGGAAGGCCGGAGTTGGAACCGGACCATGGGGCGTATGGAAGGTCCCGGCCCGGGCGGGGCCGTCCGATCCTTCGAGGCGATACAAGAACTCATCCGTCGGCACAGATTCCCCTATCGGCACAGATTCCCCTATCTCAGACGACGACCATGGCGTCGCCATACGAATAGAACCGGTAGCCCTCCTCGATGGCCAGGTGGTAGGCCTCCATGACTCGATCATATCCGGCAAAGGCGGCCACCAGCATGATGAGGGTGGACCGAGGGAGGTGGAAGTTCGTGATCAACCGGTCGACCACCCGAAAACGGTAGGGCGGCCTTATGAAGAGGTCCGTCTGCCCGGGCCCAGGTCTGACCCGGCCGTCTGGCCCGGCGCTACTCTCCAGAGTGCGAACGACCGTAGTTCCAACGGCCCACACCTTTCCCCCTGTGGCTCGGCACCGGTTCACCGCCTCCGCCGCCCCGGCCGAGACCAGGAAGGTTTCGGAGTGCATTTGGTGGTCTGCGGGATCGTCTACCTCCACAGGCCGGAAGGTCCCGACTCCCACGTCCAGATTGACCTTTGCAATCTCGACACCTCTGAGGGCTATCTCGTCAAGAAGACTGTCGGTGAAATGGAGCCCCGCCGTGGGTGCCGCCACTGAACCCGGGTTCTTTGCATAAACGGTTTGATACCGCTCCCGATCGACGCTCTCGTCTTCCCGGTCGATGTAGGGAGGAAGCGGCATGTGACCGTGCCGCTGAAGAGCATCCAGTGGCGGGAGGTCTGTAACCAGTCGGACGATCCGGCCTCCGTCCGGAGTGGAGTCCAGGATCTCCACCACCAGCTCCGGGGACACCTCGATCCTCCTCCCCGGTTTCAGCTTGCCACCGGGCCGAACCAGAGCCTCCCACTCTTTTCCGTCGGGTTCAGCCCCCGAGGGCCGTAGCAGAAACACCTCCGCCGGCGCCCCCGTAGGCTTCGATCCCAGGAGCCGGACCGGAAGCACCCGGCTCTCGTTGACCACCAGGACATCTCCGGCCGAAAGGAGGTCTTTTAGATCGGAGAACGTCTGATGCTGGGTCGGGGCCCCGCTCCGGTGGAGGACCAGGAGTCGGGATTGGTCCCTTTGATCTGCCGGATACTTGGCCACCCGGCCCGGGGGGAGCTCGTAGCCGTAGTCCCCGACCCTGGACCCCGGAGTGGGCGGTCCTGCCTCTCGAGTCACTTCTCGAACAGAGACGACTGGGAGCCGACGTCCGGTCCCGGTGGAGTGAAGCCGAACCTCTTGAAGGCTCGCGGAGTGGCCTCCCGGCCCCGGGTCGTCCGCATCAGGAACCCCTCCTGGATCAGGAAAGGCTCGTATACCTCTTCCAGCGTGGAGGCGTCCTCTCCCAGTGCCACGGCCAGAGAATTCAGGCCAACAGGGCCCCCATCAAACTTCTCGATGATGGTCTTGAGTATGCGGCCGTCCATCTCGTCCAGCCCATACTCGTCCACATCAAGCAGGTTCAGTGCGGCCTGGGCCACATCCCTGTCGATGACGCCATCCGCCCGGACCTCGGCATAATCCCGGACACGCCGGAGGAGTCGATTCGCCACCCGTGGTGTACCGCGGGCCCTTTGAGCCAGCTCGTCCGCTCCGTCTTTGGTGGCCTCCACGCCCAGGATCTCGGCGCTTCGCCGGATGATGACAGCCAGGTCCTCGAAAGGGTAGAAGTTCAACCGCTGGACGATCCCGAACCGAGCTCGCATGGGTGCGGTCAGTAGCCCGAATCGGGTCGTGGCTCCCACCAGGGTGAACCTCTCGATGTTCATCGTCATCGTTTGGGCCTTCGGCCCGTCCGAGAGGCGGATCTCCACCCGGTAATCCTCCATGGCCGGGTAGAGGAACTCCTCGATGATGGGTCGGAGACGGTGGATCTCGTCGATGAAGAGGATGTCCCCCTCACGCTGATTCGTCAGGATCCCCACCAAGTCGGCGGGCTTCTCCAGAACCGGGCCCGAGGTGGTTTTGATGTTGACGCCCATCTCCCTGGCGAGGAGGGCGGCAAGAGTGGTTTTTCCCAGCCCTGGGGGTCCGTGGAAAAGGAGGTGATCCAACGGCTCTCGTCGCTTCCGCGCGGCTTGGATGGCAATGGAAAGGGTTTCCTTGATCTTCTCCTGCCCGATGAACTCCGCCAGACGCTGAGGTCGGAGAGACAGCTCGGTATGAGTGTCCTCCTGGAGTTCCTCAGGGGTGGTGATCTCGTGGTGTCGTGTCATTGCGAAAGCGTCACTGGCCTGAGAGAGCTGCTCTGATCAGCTCCTCGGTGTTGAGGCCCTCCTGTTCAGAGAGAGCCTTCCGGACGGCGGCATCGGCGGCGGAGAAGCTGTAGCCGAGGGCCATCAGAGCCGAAACCGCGGCCTCGGCCGTCGGCGGGACGCCCGGCGCCCCCTCCGGGACCATCGCCAGGTCCCGGACCTTCTCGGAGAGCTCCAGGGCAAGCCGCTCGGCCTTTTTCTTCCCGACGCCGCTGACCTGGGTAAGGGCCGCCAGATCTTTCTCCGCCAGGGCCTGGGCCAACCTCCGGGCTGAGAAAGCCGAGAGCATGGCCAACGCCAACTTGGCCCCTACACCGGAGGCGGTGAGAAGCCGGCGAAACAGGTCCCTTTCATGGGGATCCAGGAAACCATACAGGGCAACTGAATCCTCCCGGGTCACCTGGACGGTCCTCAACTCGATCCCGGCACCTTCCGGAGGCAGCCTCTCCGCCACGGTCAGGGGAACGTCCACCTCGTAGACCACACCACCCGATGTTTCGATTTCAACGGTGGACAGGTCCCGGGTCAACAGAGTGCCTTGAAGGCGGCTAATCACCAGATACTCGGGGTCGGAGAAGCGGAGTACGAACCCACGTCCGGACCCTACCGGCCAGAACCCCACCGGCCAGGACCCTTTGGGTTCTCTTCGGAGGCAAGATAGGGTGGAGATACCCGCCTGGGGAAGTCATTCCAGCTAGATCAGGGAACGGGACTGCCGGAAACGAAGCAATGGCAGAGGGCCGCAGCGACCCCGTCGGCCGCGTCGGCAGGAGCCGGTGGAGATTTCAGGCGGAGGTGGCGTTGAACCATGTAACCGACCTGGTCTTTGCTCGCTCCTCCGGTACCCACCACCACCTTCTTTATCTCCCTCGGGGAGTATTCGGCGATGGTAAGATCCTCCAGGGCCGCCGCAAGTAGAATGGCCCCCCGGGCATGGCCCAGGGTCAGGGCGCTTCTAACGTTCTTGCCCTGGAATACGTCCTCCACGGCCACGGAGGTGGGCTGAAACCGTTCGATGATCTCCTGGATCCCGTTGAAGATATCTCGGATTCTGTGGGGGAGAGGTTCGGTGGCCGCGGTTCGGATCACGCCACATTCCAGGAGCTTCACTTCGCCACCAGAGTCGCTGGAAACGACGCCGTAGCCGGTTACGGCCGTTCCGGGATCGATCCCCAGGACAATTCCCATTTCCTCAGTCCGCCTCGACCATTGAAGCCTCGCGGAGTGGGTCCCTTAGGACTCCCGGTATCACTCGGCCTCCGCCAGGAGAGCCTCGCCGAGTTCGGCGCTCGGGAAAACCATCATCACTCGGCCTCGGCGAGTATGGCCTCGTCGATATCCGCGTTGGAGTGGACTTTCTGCACGTCGTCGTTCTCCTCCAACGCGTCCAGGATCTTCAGGAGTTTCACAGCGTCCTTCCCGCCCACTGAAACTTCGTTTTTCGCTATGAAGGTGAGTTCGGCCTGAGTGGACTCCACACCAGCGCCGTCCATTCCGTCTTTCACTTCCTGGAAGGACGTGGGATCGGTGGTGATGATGAAATCGTCACCCTCCTGGGTAACGTCTTCGGCTCCGGCTTCGATGGCGGCCTCGAATACGGCTTCTTCGTGGTAACGGTTCGCGTCCACAAAAATCTGACCCTTGCGATCGAACTGCCACGCCACCGACCCGCTGGTCCCCAGGTTTCCACCGTGTTTATCCAGAATGTGCCGAACGTCGGCCACCGTTCGTTTGGCATTGTCCGTGAGGGTTTCGATGAAGAGTGCCACTCCCCCCGGGCCATATCCCTCGTACGTCACCTCTTCGTAGGCAACACCCTCGAGCTCACCCGTACCCTTCTTGATAGCCCGCTCCATGTTGTCGGCAGGCATATTGGCGTTTTTTGCCGTGTCCAGGGCGAGGCGCAGACGGGGGTTGAAGTTGGGGTCTCCACCACCCTCCCGGGCGGCTACCGTGATTTCCCGGATGAGTTTGGTGAAGACCTGGCCCCGCCGTGCGTCAGTGGCCGCCTTCTTTCTCTTGATCGTTGCCCACTTGCTATGTCCGGACACGCTGACCTCCGTCGGTTCTGCCAATCCCGGTCCTCATACCGATGGCCATCCCAGGTCCATCCGCCGAGGAATCTATCATACGAAGGACCGCCGCCGGGAGGGAACCCGGCGGCGGTCCGGTCCTGCCGACCGGAGTCGGCAGTTATTCCCTTCAGGAGTTGCTACTCGTCTTCCTTTTTCACCTCAGCGATGATGACCTTCGCCTGGTCCGGAGGCACCGGCTCGTATCCGATGAACTCACGCATATGGTGCGCCCGACCCTGAGTCATAGACCGGAGAGAGGCGGCGTACTTGTAGAGCTCCGCTTCCGGAACACGCCCCTTGATCACTGTCCTGCCACCATCGGAGTCCATCCCCATGATCTTTCCACGCCGGGAGGTGAGGTCACCGGTAATGTCACCCATGTACTCGTCGGGGGTCGTCACCGAAACCTCGATGATGGGTTCGAGGATCGCCGGCCTGGCTTGCTGGGCCACGTTCCGGAAAGCCACCGACCCGGCCAGCTTGAAGGCGATGTCCGACGAGTCCACGGAGTGATACGAACCGTCGTAACACTCGGCGCTGAAGTCCACCACGGGGAAGCCGGCCAGGACGCCTTTCTGTGAGGCCTCTTTGATTCCCTTGTCCACAGACGGCACGTACTTCGTGGGGATCACGCCGCCTTTGATGGAGTTGATAAACTCATACCCCTCGCCGCGCGGTTTTGGCTTCAGGCGGATGTAGCAATCACCGAACTGCCCCCGACCACCCGACTGTTTCTTGTGACGGCCTTGTCCTTCGGCCGTTTTTGTGATGGTCTCCCGATAAGCGATCTTCGGCGCCTCGGTCTCCACCGACACCCCGTATTTCCTTTTCATCCGCTCGAACTGCACGTTCAAATGGAGCTCGCCCAGGCCCCTGCAGATGGTCTGCCCCAGCTCAGCGTTGAACTCGTGCCGGAACGTGGGCTCTTCCTCGTGGATCTTGGAGAGGACCTCCCCGAGCTTGTCGTCGTCGGCCCGGCTTACACCGTGAACCGCCACCGAGATGTCGGGCTTGGGGAACTCGATCCCTTCCACGACCAAAGGCCGGGCCGGGCTGGAGAGAGTGTCGTTCGTATGGGAGTCCTTGAGCTTCGCCACGACGCCGATGTCCCCGGCGTGGAGGCGCGGAACCTCCATGCGCTCTTTCCCGAGGGGGATGCTGAGATGGTTCAGCTTCTCCGAGGCGTTTCGGCCCGCGTTCTTCAGCTCCATGCCGTTTTCAACGACACCACTGAGGACCTTGAAGTACGACAGCTCACCCACATGAGGCTCGGTAGCCGTCTTGAAGATCAGGGCTGCGGCCGGTCCCGAATCCTCGGCAACGAGGGTCACGTCCTGATCGAGGCCCGGCCGGGCAGCCGGCTCACCGGGCATCTCCCCCGGGTGAGGGCACAGCTCCACCAGCTTCTTGAGGAGAGCCTTCATCCCGTAGCTCTTTTTTGCGGACCCACAGAAGAGCGGGATTACCTCGCCTTTGGCCATACCGCGGTGCATGGCCTCGATGGCCTCGGCCTTGGAGATCCCCTCGCCCTCTAGGTACCGCTCCAGGAGATCCTCGTTGGTGGTTGCCACCGTCTCGATGAACTCCGTCTCCATCTCTTCGAACTTGCTCTGAAGCTCTTCGGGAATATCGGCTTCCTCGTACTCACCCGAGGTGGTACCCGCCTTGTAGATATGGGCTCTTTCGCTGAAGAGATTGATGATGCCCTTGAAGTCATCCCCTTGACCGATGGGCACCTCCACCGGAAGCACGTTGGAGGCCATCCGCTCTTTGATGTCACCGACGACCTTGTCGAAATCGGCGTGGTCTTTGTCCATCATGGACACGAAGAACATCCTGGGCAGGTTCCGGTCCTCGCAGTACTGCCAGACGACCTCGGTTCCCACCTCCACGCCGGACGTGGATCCCACGACGATCAGGGCGGCGTCGGCGACCCGCGTCGCGGCCATGGCGTCCCCGGTGAAATCCAGGAAGCCCGGGGTGTCCAAGAGGTTGATTTTTGTTCCTTCCACATCCGCGAAAGCCGGAGTGGTTTGCATGGAGATGCCGTGGTCCAGCTCCTCCTGCGTGGTCATGGTGAGGGAATGGCCCTCTTCCACATCACCCTTCCGACGCGAAGTGCCTGCGGAGAAGCAAAGAGCATCAACCAGGGTGGTCTTTCCGGATCCTCCGTGGCCCAAAACGGCCACGTTTCGGATCTGCTCGGTTCTATATTCTTTTCCCGACGCCGCCATACTGCCTCCTGAACGGGATTACAATCCGGTTACCAAAACGGGACCGGATTCTAGAGAGGGGGGGGGAAAGGGTCAAGGACGTAGCAAGGGGTGCTAACCCCTGAAGGTTGCACCCCTTGCGGTTATAAGCGTCCCAGCGGGTTTCTCGACCGCCTCGAGTCCAGGCCGGCCCCCGTCCACCGGCGTCGGTTCCGCCGGTGCCATTTACCTCTTTCCGAGGCTAGTTGCCTCCCACCAGGGCCCCCGTAGACAGCTCCTGGAATATCCGGTCCGCCTGATAGATCTCCTCGATGGCTTCCAGGATTCCCCTGACATCCACCGCCACGGCCCGATTCTCCACCGGCAAGTAGATATAATCGCCCGGCAGGCTCTCGATATTCCCGTCGAAGATCAACCCGACCACCTGAAGGTTCTCATCGATGACAGGGGAACCCGAATTCCCACCGATGATGTCCGCCGTAGAAACAAAATTCAGAGGCGTCGCCAGGTCGAAGGACTCGGGCGGGGAAAGCCACCGGTCCGGCAGGTCCCAATCGCTGCCGGCACCATAGGAGTGGTAGTGGTCGTACAGCCCGTAGTAGGTGGTGTAGATGGGAGCCACCGTACCGTTGTACTCGTAGTCCTGGACCACTCCGTCCGCGATCCGGAGGGAGAAGGTGGCGTCGGGGGGAACCGCCGTTCCGTAAACCTCGAACAGGGCCCTCCCCAGGGCGCTACTGATCTCGGCCTCTTCGGTCATAGCCATGCCCTGGACTCCCTGGGCTGGTCCCAACGCCTGAAAGATGGGGAGCACGATGCGGACAGCAGGATCCTCCATCGTGAGCCCGCCCGTATTCAGAGCCGCCACGGCCGCCGCGGAGTCGGCCAGCATGGATTGGTCCATGATCACCGCTGCCAACCCCTCGGGGGTCCTGCCTTCCAGGATCCCCTGGACGAAGGGGTGATCAGCTCCGTAGTTCCTGACGAAGTCGTGGAACCGCTGTGCCAGCTGTGCTTCGTTGATCTCCCTCGGCTGTTCGGGGGTAGCCACAATGGCGTCCTTCATTTCCTCCACAGCCTCTGGAGGAGCTCCCTGGCTCTGGGCGCTCAGGTATTGGAAGGCCGCGAACGCCCTGGCCAAGGTGGACGATCCAAGCTGTGGGTGGCCCACGGCCAGGAATGAGCTCAGGGCCGCCGTGTGCTCCCTTTTCTGGGCCTGGAGCTCGGCCATTCGCGGTATGAGATCTCCGTATTCCGCCTTCAGTGCCGGATCGGCGTCGATGGCGGCCTGGAATCGCCTCTCGTGATCCTTCCGCTTAGCAATCTTCACTGGATCGTGAAGCCCGCCGACGATCCCGGTGTAAGCTTTGAGTGAGTTCTCGAAGCTGAAGATGGTGTTCCGGAGATCCATCTCCCGGGCCTCTTCCGGATGGCTCTCGGCGTATTCATGGAGAGCCGCCAAACGGGTCCGTAGGAGGTCCACGACCCCCTGGTCGCTCACGTCCCGGCGGTATTCCAGCTCTGCCACCGTCTGGAGGCGAGAGGTGGACCCAGGGTTTCCGATGACAAAGACCAGATCGCCTTCGGACACCCCCTCTTCATTGAATGGGAAATAGTAGTCCGTCTGGAGCGGCTCACCGTTTTCGTCGTAGACCCGGTAGAAAGTCATATCCAGGTCGTAGCGAGGGAAGGTGAAGTTGTCGTAATCTCCTCCGAAGTACGCCACCTTGAGTTCCGGCGAGAGGACCAGCCTCAGGTCGGTGTACCGCTTGAAGATGTAGACCGAATACCGGCCGCCGGCATAAAGCTCCACCATTTCCACGTTGAAGCCGGCATCTTCCCCGCCGAACTCCTCGGTGATCTCCGCGACGATCCCTTCTGTCACCTCTTCGCGGCGCTGGGCCCGCTCATCCGTTCCCGTCACGCCCTCGAGGGCCGCATAAACCCGGTCGGTGACGTCCCTGATTTCGATGAGCTGGTCCGCCCAGTAGTCCTCGATGGGCCGCTCGTCGGCCAGCGTCGGGGCTTGGAACCCATCCGCCACCAGGTCCTCGCCCTCATGGCTCACCTGCTCGATGCTCTCACGGGCGCAGTGGTGGTTGGTCATGACCAACCCGTTCGCCGACACGAAAGACGCCGAACAACCCGGGATTCGGAGGGCCGACATATGGGCCCTTCGGAACCACTCCTCATCGGCCGAGAATCCGTAAGTATCCCTCAGGTACTCCAACGGGGGGTACTCGAAGGTCCACATTTTCCCGTTGTCGAAGATCCCGGCCTGGACCGTATCCAGGGCGGGATCGGAAACGGGGGCTGCCTCGGCCTCCACCGCCTCGGCTTGGGGCATCAGCTGAAGATCGGCCCCGGCCACCGGCTCCGGATCGGTCCCGGCCACCGGCTCAGGATCGGCCTCCACGGGAACCGGAGCAGGCATGGGCGGTGGGCCGGAGGAACATGCTGCAAGAAGAATCGGGAGCGCTGCCAAAAGACCGAATGGCACCGACGAACGGCGAGGAGAAGCGAGCGAAACCATGGTTCGATTCCGTGAAGAAAAAGGGGATTTTCCTCGGACTCGGTGATTCAAGTCCGGATTAAACCGCTTGGTTAAGGTAACTATACGGAAGACGTCCTGGACCAGTGTCACTTGGGGGGTGAGTCTCTCGGGGTCGGAATACTCAGTTCGACCGATGTCGTTTCGAGACATGGTCCAGGGTTTCTCTCTCTTTGGAGGTGAGGGAGGTCATACCTTCCGCGGATATCTTGTCCAGGATCCGGTCGACCTCGTCCAACATCGCCTCGTCTTTGCTCGACAGATTCTCCGGGGGCGCTTCTTCGGCGGCAGCCTTGCTCGACACTTCCTCCCGTGGGACGATGGCCATGCGCCGGACCTTCACGCCGCGACGCTTCACCCTCGAGGTTCCACCAGGCCGGAACCCACTCCTGAGGTAAAAGAAGCCAGTGACGATCCCGCCCAGGTGGGCAAAGTGGGCGATGTTGTCGGTACTACTGCCGAAGGCGCTGGAGAGGCTGATCACGAAGAAGAATCCAACAAGCCACTTCGCCTTCACTGGGAAGATCCCCCAGATATAGATGGGGGCTTCGGGCCAAATCATGGCGAAAGCGAGCATCAGTCCGTAAATGGCCGCTGAGGCGCCGACGATGGACGCCGATGGTGCGAACACAAAGCTGAGCGCCACACCCCCCAAGCCACAGATGAGATAGTACTTGAGGAATTCGGCGGACCCCCACCGGGCCTCCAAGGGAGGTCCGAAAAAGAACAGCACCAGCATGTTCACGAAGAGGTGCAACAGGCCACCATGGAGGAACATATAGGTGACCGCCCCCCACGGTTGGGTGAGCACCGTCGATGGGGAAAACGCGAAGTAGCGGAAGAAGAAGCTCAAATCCACCATCGTGACCAGGAACACGGCCACGTTGGCGATGAGAAGACGCTTGACCCAAGGGGTCAGGTTATAGCTGAATGAGGCTTGGGTGGATCCCGGGAACATCCGCTTCGTCAACCCTTTTCGAGCAGAAAAACATGGGGCCCGGAAGGAGCCCCTACCTACAATCTACGCGACAAACGCGTCTTTCGGTCAAACCCCCTGATGGCCCCAGGGGTTCCGAATTCTGCCTCAACCCACCGAAAAACCCTATTCCCTACCCTGGCCCCCTACCCTGGCCCCCTGTCCAGGGCCATCCTGGCCAGGGTGTCACAGAGGTCCGGAAAGGGCATCCCCATGGCCCGAGCGGCTTTGGGAAGGAGGGAGTTCCCGGTGAGGCCCGGCAGAGCGTTCGCCTCCAGACACCAGGGGGTCCCGTCCGACTCGAGAATGAAGTCCACCCGGGAGAAATCCCTGAGTTTTAAGGCCCGATGGGCCACCAGGGCGTACGCCTGGACCCTCTCTGCAACCTCCACCGGGAGATCAGCTGGGAAGATCTCCTGCGCCATCCCGTCTCGGTATTTGCACTCGTAGTCGAAAAGCTCGTGTTGTGGGATGATCTCGCCCACGGGTAGTGCCCTGCCCCCCAGAATCCCCACGGTTACCTCCCTCCCACGGACGTACCGCTCGAACAAAACCCTTCTTTCATGGTTCAGAGAGAGGTCGAGGGCGGGGCGAAGCTCCTCCTCATCATGGGCCAGGGAGAGGCCCAGAGTGGACCCTCCAGAAGGCGGCTTGACGATCACTGGGAGGCCCAGGCGTTCCACCACCTCTGCCAGCCGAGCCTGGCCTTCCTCACGGCCTTCCGTGGTGATCCACTCCGGTGTGGGGACCTCGGCGTCCCTCAAGAGGCGTTTGGACAGATCCTTGTCCATGGCAAGAGCACATCCCACGCGATCACTTCCCACGAACGGAATGCCCGCCATGTGAAGGAGAGCCTGAACGGTTCCATCCTCACCCCGCCCACCGTGGAGGGCCACAAACACGACCTCGGTCCCCTCGAACAGGGGGTGCCGCGTGATGGCGCCGAGATCCCCGGTACTCAGGAGGTCCTTTTGCTCGTCCGGAGGATGCGGATCCCTGATCCCTGATTCCAGGATCGCTCCTTCCTGGGTCGGGGTCAGGACCCCATGGCCCGTGTCCACCGCAACCACCTCGTGTCCAGACTCACGCAGAGCACGGGCGACCTGGGCACCCGAAGCAAGAGAGACTTCCCTTTCAACTGAGATCCCACCCATCAGCACGGCGATCTTCACGGTCCGTCTCCCTCTTCCGTCTCCCTCAGTCGATGTCTCGAATGGATGAAAGCCGGGAGGGGGTCGCCGGCTTCCCGATCCAAACATTCTCAGGTGGGTTTCAAGAATTGGGCCTGGTGAAGCCCCGGAAGTTCAACTATTCCCTCTCGTGAACTGAACCGGGACCTGGGCCCAAACAGTGATCCGCTTCCCACTTCGACGGGCGGGACTGTAACGGAGCTGTCGGGCCCCCCTGACCGCGGCGGAATCGAAGGCCGGATAGCCACTGGCCTCGACGACCTCAACGCTGTCTACATCTCCCGCCTCGGTCACTCGTACCCGGAGTAGGGTCTCCCCCTCCACCTCGGCATCCCAGAGGTCCACCGGATACTCGATGGGGATGTCGCCGTATAGAGGCGTGGGTCCGTCCACCTCTCCGCCGGCCCCGCAGCCCATGGCCTGAACGGCCAAAAAGCAGACAGAACATGCTACGACTCGAGACATCAGGTGTCTTGAAACAGATCGCACCATCATTCCTCTTTCTTCCCGCTTCCACCGGCCTGAGCCTTCATATCCGCCAGCACGTTCATGGCCTCCAACGGGGTCAGTTCTTCCACCTCCAGCTTCCTCAGCTGGGAGACCACAGGGTGCTCTTGGGCAAAGAGCGAAAGCTGGTGAGGAGGGGGCTCGGACGCCGGACGATGGTCGCCACTCCGACCCAGTCCTTGCCCACCACCCGAATGGGTCCCCTCAAGCTCAGTCAGCAGTTCCCGGGCCCGATCGAGGAGCTCGGTTGGAAGACCGGCCAGACGTGCCACCTGGATGCCGTACGAGCGGTCCGCCCCACCGTCCTCTAGACGCCGAAGGAACACGATGTCCTCACCTACCTCCCGGACGGCGACATTCAGGTTTCGAACTTGCGGCAGCAAATCCCCGAGCTGCGTCAGCTCGTGGTAGTGGGTGGCGAAGATGGTTTTTGCCCCCACCCACTCGTGGAGATGCTCCGTTACCGCCCATGCGATGGACACCCCATCATAGGTGGAGGTTCCCCTACCGATCTCGTCCAAGAGGATCAGGCTGGTGTCGGTCGCGCCGTGAACGATGGCTGCCGTCTCGTTCATCTCGACCATGAACGTGGACTGGCCTCGAGCCAAAGAGTCGGAAGCGCCAACGCGGGTGAAGATCCTGTCACATACCGGGACCCGGGCGGAGGAAGCCGGCACAAACGCCCCGACCTGCGCCAGGAGCTGAATCAGGCCGATCTGCCTGAGGACAGTGCTCTTTCCGGCCATGTTTGGACCGGTGAGGATGATGATCCTCCCATCCTCATCCATTCGGAGGTCGTTGGGGATGAACTCCTCCCGGGGCATCATGGTCTCCACCACGGGATGTCGTCCGCCCCGGATCTCGATCTCGAAGCCGGTATGGACCTCCGGCCGGACATATGCCCGATCCTGGGCGACTTCAGCGAACGTCACCAGGACGTCCACTTGCGCCAGTCGGCCCGCCGTGTCTTGAATCCTACCGACCTCAGCCGTCACCTGGTCACGAAGTCGACCGAAGATCTCGGTTTCCAGGGTCTGAATCCGGTCTTCGGCGCCGAAGACCTTCTCCTCCCACTCCTTCAGCTCGGGAGTGAAGTACCGCTCGGCGTTGGCTAGAGTCTGCTTTCGCACGTACTCGTCCGGCACTTTGCCCAGATTCGCCTTGGTCACCTCCAGGTAGTACCCGAAGACCCTGTTGAACCCGACCTTCAAAGACCCGATCCCGGTCCGCTCCCGCTCCCTGGCCTGCAGACTCGCGATGAAGTCTCGGGCTCCGTCTCGGGCGGCTCTCAGGTCATCCAACTCGGAATCGAATCCAGACCGAATGACGCCACCGTCTTGGAGAGTGGGCGGAGTTTCCGGAGAAATCCCGGCGTCCAACAACTCCTCGAGGTCCGCCAGGAGATCCATCTCTCCCAAGAGGGAGGTGAGGACGGGAGCGTTGAGTTCTTCGCCAATCTTCTGGAATCCGGGAAGGCGAGAGAGGGATCTGGCCAAGCCCAACAGATCCCTGGGCCCCACACGTCCGGTTCCGACCTTACCGGCCAACCGTTCCAGGTCGGAGATTCCCTTGAACCCCTCTCGGAACTGCCGGCGTCTCGATGGATCGGAATACAGCTCATGGACCGCCTCCTGCCGCTCCCAAATCCCGGGGGCATCCACCAAAGGTCGGAGGATCCATTTACGAAGGAGGCGGGCACCCATGGCCGTCACCGAGTCGTCGAGAACGTCCAGGAGTGTCCCACCCTCTCCGGGCCGGATGGACTCCACCAGCTCGAGGTTTCGACGCGTCATGTCGTCGAGAAGCATGCTCGATCCGGACCGTAGAATCCGCGGATGGGAGAGGTGGTCCGCCCCCCCGGGCCGAATCTCCCGGACGTAGGCCAGCAGGGCCCCTGTAGATCGAACCAGGGGGCCATCGGCCTCGATGAAACCGAGGCCTTCCAAGGAGTGGACCCCATAGGCCCGCTCCACCTCTTCCCCGGCGAGCTTCTCGTCGAAAAGCCAATCCTCCCGGACCGTCAGAGGGAGTTTTCCTCCGGCCTCGGTCAGTCTGCTTTCCAGCTCCTCGGCATGGGCCCGGGGGATCAGGAGCTCGGACGGCTCCAGTCGGCCCAGCTCGTCGTCCAGCTCATCGGTACCGACTCCCTGGACCTCCAAGGTTCCTGTGGAGAGGTCCATGGCGGCGAGCCCCCATGTGGCACCTTTCCCGCCCGGGTCGGTCCCTCCTCCGGCTTCCGCATCCCCGCCCCCGGCCAGACATACCAGGTAGTTGTTTCTCTTCGCCTGGAGGAGGTGGTCCTGGACGATGGTCCCGGGAGTGAGGGTTTCCACCACCTCCCTCCTCACGATCCCCTTGGCTTGGGCCGGGTCTTCCACCTGCTCACAGATGGCCACCCTTCGGCCCAGCTTCACCAGGCGCCCCAGGTACTCGTCGAGGGCTTTCACCGGGATTCCCGCCAGAGGGACTCGGGCCGCTGCTCCGTTGTTTCGGGAGGTGAGGGTGAGGCCCAGGAGCTTGGAGCCTTCTTCAGCGTCTCCGAAGAAGAGCTCGTAAAAATCCCCCACCCGAAAGAACACCAGGGCGTCGCGGTGGCGGGATTTCACCTCCCGCCACTGCTGCATCAATGGAGTGTCTTCCGTCGGGGAAGCTGATGGCATGAGTTCCACTCTGGGCACATTGCTCCGAGCCTCACCGAAGGAGGTCGGATTCAAAAACGAGAATGGCACAACGATACCGGCGGCTAGAACGAGGATCAACTGAGACGCCGAAAGAAGATGCTGCCGAAAAGATGTCTCTGCCGTTACTATGCACATTCCGGTTGTCCCAGCCCTCAAGCTTTTTAGTTGCTTCCCGGAGGTACCCATGAGACGGAGGACTCTCGGTTCGTTTCTGGTGCTCGTGTTTTTTTTCGCCGCTTCAGGATCGGCCACGCCTGTCGAAGCCCAGGTGGAGGGGGCCGGCATGCCACCGGAAGACCCCGCCGGCACGCCACCGGCAGACCCCGCCGACGTCGAGTCGGTGGATGCCATTATCGCCGCTGTCTACGATGTGATCTCGGGGCCCGCCGGCCAGGCCAGGGATTGGGACCGGTGGCGATCTCTGTTCATTCCGGAAGCCCGGCTGATCTCCGTGCGCCGTACCGCCGACGGCACCAACACCTACAATGCTTTCTCTCCGGAGGACTACGTTCAGCAAAGCGGGGCCTTCCTGGAACAGAACGGCTTCTTTGAAGATGAAATCGGCCGCACCCAGGAGGAGTTCGGACCCGTAGTCCACCTTTTCAGCGCATATCAGTCGACGCGGACGCAGGAAGATGAGGAGCCTTTTGCACGGGGCATCAACTCCTTCCAGCTCTTCCACGATGGACACCGGTGGTGGGTGGTGAGCGTCTACTGGACATCGGAGGGCCCGGACCTGCCTATTCCGAAAAAGTATCTATCGGGCGGAGGTTAAGGCCGACTGCTGCCGGGTAAATGGCAGGGTGGGCGCCGGTAGTCTTTGTCCCGGCCCGCACCCTGCTCCGCCGACCCCGTCACCCGGCGCTGAGCCCGGACGGACATGGTGCCGTGGGTCAACCCGGATCCAGGGCTTCCCAGGCTTCCGCCTCGACCTCCCAGGGGATGTCCCGATCGAACTTGAAGCGAGGGACCCCGCCATGGGGTGAGATGGTGGGAGGCCGGGAGTTGCCAGACTGGGGTTTTCCCGGCGGTGCCCCGGCCACGACGTTACCCCGGGGTGTGAAGAACACG
>JANQDZ010000075.1 GCA_028278645.1 Longimicrobiales bacterium
CACCGAGGGTCATCATGTGGTCCACTGGGCCGACGGCGGAGAAACATCTCTGGCCAACACGCTCCTGCTCTGCCGGCATCACCATCGGCTGGTCCACGAAAGCGGCTGGACCATCAACCTGGAAGACAACGGCCGTGCGGTCTTCCTTAGACCCGAGACACAGCGCTGCCCGGACGGCCAAACCGGGGTGCGAAGTCTAAACGTGTGACCGCGACCTGCGGCGGGCGGGAAGTCCAGGGCCGCGTCCAGGGCGGGTCCGGTAAGAATCGGGAAAAGGACCTGAGCCAGCAGGAAACCACCGGTTCTCAACCCTCTGAAAAAAGGCCGTCTACGTCACCCTTGGGCGTGCCAGGCGGCCAAAACCTCAGCCTCCCGCTCGGCGGACAAGAGCCTTCCCCCGGGGCGCTCATCCTCCGAGGCGGCTTCATACCAGGCAACGATATCCCGGGCAGTCTCCCCCATGTGTCTTATGCTCAGTCCGGCTCCAATGGCCTTATCAACGTTGTACTGGTTGTAACCTTCGAGCCCCGGCACACGGACGGCGATGCTGAAGAGTCCGTTGATCTGCCTGAGCACCTCCTGCTCGTTCAGGAAGTCTTCCGGCACCCAGGTGAAGGTGGCCTCAGTTCCCAAACCGTCTCGAACATCTTCGAGCATTCGACCCATGGGATAGGCTGGTGCCGAGGTGTTGAAGATTCCCGGCACTGACCGTTCGCAGAGGCTAATGGTGAATTCTGCCAAGTCCCGGGCATCGATGATCTGAATGGGATCGGCGTACTCCCCGGGCAGCAACACTTCTCCGCCCCGGCTGATCCGGACCGGCCAGTACGGAAACCTCATGGTGGGATCGCCTGGGCCGGTGATGATGCTGGGACGGATTACGGTCGTCCGCCCGGGGAAGGCCTCTTCCGCAGCTCGCTCACAGAGGACCTTCTGCCCACCATAGCCTGAGCCGGTAACCGCCTCTCCTGCCTCCTCGTCGTACTCTGCCACCACGCCGTATTCGTCCTGGTCCACCACTCCGTCGTCAGCAAAGACCGAGAGCGTCGAGATGAACACGTACTGCTGGACCGCATCCTTCAGGACACTCGCCGAGAGGCGGACCCATGCTGGATCCGTGGTTGGGTTGTCGATGACCACATCCCACTCTCGGCCCCTAAGGGCTTCGAGGTTGTCGTTCCGGTCCCCCACCAGCTTCTCCACGTCAGGGAATAGGTGGGGATTGGTCATCCCTCGGTTGAACAGGGTGACGGTGTGTCCCTGGTTCAAAGCGTACTCAACCTGATGCGGCCCAATGAACCCGGTTCCCCCCAAGATGAGGATTCGAAGGGGATCCGGACCGAGTAGTTCCTGATCGCCGGTACAGCCCCCCAGCCCCAGGTACAGTCCTCCCCCCGCGATGAGAGAGGCCTGGATGAACTCTCTTCTAGTCGTGTTCAGGTGCTTTGATTCAGCCATGCTTGGGCGCTCTGATTCAGCCATGCTCGGGTGCTTTGACTCGGCCATGCTCGGGCTCCTCTAGTTCCCAGGGAAAACCACGGGACTCTCATTCCCATCCTTCGACACCGCTGAAACACCGAAGAGGTAGTTGTCGATAATGACATTCTCCAGCGTGTAGGTATCCACCATGCCCGCCCACCGGTGGTGCTCCCATTGAGGAGCCGTCGTATCCCGCCAATAGACCTTGTAACCGGCGATATTCGGGTCGTCCACCAAGTCCCATGAAAGGACCGCTGACGGTCGGTTCGAACCTCCGATCCGCACGTTGACCGGAGCAGGTGGACCCCACGCCATGGAGGCCATGACAGCCGCGTTCAAAGCCGTCATCTTCGCCGCATAGTCGAAGTCCACCCACTCCACCACGTCCCCGTACTCTATTCCGCCCTCCACCCGTATGTCCTGGTGCTGTCGGTTGTAGTTCTCGTGCGTCTCCATGATTCGAACGCCGGGGAAGCCGGCATCGTTAAAAGGCCGATGGTGGCCCCCTCTACCGAACCGGTCCAGCCGGTAGATCATCTTGGCATCGAGGTTGGGGAAATACAGGTCCGCGATTCGGTCCACGTAGCGGGCGATCTGGCGCGAGGGGCCATCCACCTCCCCACCACGGGTACGGCGGCGCTGGTGGTCAGCCAGTTCGTCGGTGGCCGGGACCGGTTGGGAGAAGACCCGGAAGGTCGTGTTGTCCTTGATGCCGTCTATTCCCTCCGTATTCCCGATCATGTCGTTATTCAGGACCGCAGCGATTTCCCAGCCGTCCTCGACGGCCTTTTCGGCCATGATTCGGCCCCCCAGGAGACCCTGTTCTTCACCAGAGAGGCCCACGTAGATGATGCTGGTCGGGAAGGTGTACTTGGAAAGGAGGCGGGCCGCTTCCATGGCACCGGCCATCCCGGTGGCGTTGTCGTTTGCGCCCGGCGCATCGACCTCGGTGTCATAGTTCCCGGAGGCCCGAGAGTCGATGTCTCCGGACATGATCACGTACCGGTTCGGGTGCACCGTCCCACGCTGAATCGCCAGGACATTAACGATCCGGGTTTCCTCGGGTACTCGGCGGGACGCGGGAACCATCCCGCTTTGAAAGAACACCTCGAGGCACCCCCCGCAGGCAGCAGAGATCTTGTCGAACTCTTCTTTGATCCACCTTCGGGCGGCCCCGATGCCCCGTGTCGCGGAGAGGGTGTCAGAGAAGGTGTTCCGGGTTCCAAACCCGGCCAACACCCGGACGTCGGCCTCGACCCTCTCAGGAGATGCCGACGAGATGATGTCGTAGATCCGGGGATCGATCTGAGGCGGGACGGTAGCCTCTTGGGCTGAACCGGTGGCTTCCTGGGCTCGGAGGTCGGCTGGCCCCATCAGGAAGAACGGGAGGAGAAAAGCTAGGCCGAAAAGAACAACGATGCGACGCACAGGTGCCTCCTTGGAGGATTGATTCAGGATCGAGGAAGGTGCGCCCGCACAGGTACCTTTACAAGGGGCGGCGGGCCCTAATCCCAAACCAGCAGGAGCTTCCCGAAATTCCGGTTTTCGGCCATGGCCGTATGGGCCTCGGCAACGGCCTCCGGCCTGTAGAAGCTGTCCACAATGGGTCTGACTTTCCTGGCCGCAAAAAGTGGGCAGACCCTATGCTCGAACTCCCGAGCCAAGCTGATCTTCTCCTCCAGCGGTCTGGCCCGCAGGACAGTCCCTTTGATGAGCGCTCTTCTTTTCATCAGATACCGGAGGTCGATCTCCCCGCGGGTGCCCGACGGCACCCCCACGACGATCTGCCGGGCCTCGCTGGCCATGACTTTGAGGTTCCCCTCCAGGTACGCTCCCCCGACCAGGTCCAGGATCACGTCCACTCCCTCACCCCCGCTGGCTTCCAGGACCCGATCCGGCCAGCTCTCGTCGCCCACGACACCCACGTCCAACCCAAGCTCCAAAGCCCGGTCAACCTTCTCTGGGGTGCGGGATGTACCAATGGCCCGGACTCCCGCTGCTTGGGTGAGCTGGACTGCCGCGGTCCCGACGCCACTTCCCACCGCATGGATGAGGACAGACTCACCCTCGGAGAGGTTCATCTGTCGAAAAAGGGCGTCGAAGGCGGTCATGAAGACCTCCGGAATGGCACCCGCCTCCACCGACTCCAAACCCGCCGGGACCTTCACGGCCGTTCGTTCGTGGACCACAACGAACTCGGAGTACCCTCCGCCGCCCAAGATTCCCATGACACGGTCGCCTTCTTCCCAAAGAGCGACTTTTTCACCTACCTCCTCGACAAAGCCCGAATACTCCAGGCCAGGGATGTCCTGTGGCGAGCCCGGGGGGGCCGGGTAGTTTCCCATCCGCTGGATGAGGTCGGCCCGATTCAGGCCCGACGAGCTCACCCGGACCAGGATTTCCCGGGGACCAGGAGTCGGCCGGTCCACCGTCTGGACCTGGAGGACTTCCGGACCTCCGAACTCGGTGATCACCACCGCCTTCATAGAATCGGCCATGCCAGCCTCTCCGGGATCGTTCCCTCTGGTGCGAGGGTACAGATGATGATTCCCTTAACCATGGTATCCGAACCGTGCTCTTTCAACTTGTTTCTACGCTGGCCGGCCGAAGCAGTGTCACTCCTCCATCGAGCCACGGGTACGGCACCGGAAAATTGACCTACTGGGAGAGCGGAAAATGATCCTCCCGTTCGAACTGGATCGCCCTCTGGCATTCATGGACCTGGAAACCACAGGGCTGAGCACGGTCTCCGACCGAATCATCGAGCTGGCCCTCATTCGGGTGTCTCCGCAAGGGGACGTCCTGGAACGGGTTCGTCGGTTCAACCCGGGGATGCCCATTCCCCCCGAGGCGACGGCGGTTCACGGTATCACCGACGAGGACGTGGCCGATGAGCCACCATTCTCGGCCCGGGCGAAGGCTTTGGCGGAGCTTCTGGATCCCTGTGACCTCGCTGGTTTTAACATCAGGAGGTTCGATCTACCCCTTCTGCTGGCGGAATTCAAAAGGTCCGGAGTACCCTTCGCCGTCCAGGACCGACGCCTCATCGACGCCCAGTTGATCTTCCACCGTGAAGAGCCCCGAGACCTGTCGGCCGCAGCCCGGTTTTATCTGGACCGGGAGCACCAGGAAGCCCACACGGCTTTGGGAGATATCCGAACCACGGCCGCGGTACTGAGCGCCCAGCTCCAGAAATACCCCCACGTCCCGCAGGACCTGGGCGGACTCCACGGGTACTGTGACGAGGTCAGTCCGTTCCAAACCGAGATGGACCGCTGGTTCCAGCGTCGAGACGGCGAGTTGATCTTCAGACGAGGCAAACACAGGGGAGATCCCCTGGCGAAGGTGGCCGCCACCTCGCCGGACTACCTCCAATGGATGCTGGGCGCCGGCGACATGGACGAGGAGGTCCTCCGAGCGGTCCGTGACGCCCTGGAGGGCCCTTTCTGAGATCCGACTCATTCCTCCACCTCCCTGTCCCCATCCCCTCTGGTAGAACCCAGCCAGAACAACCATCTTGCCGATGAAGGGCTGTCCTTTGGACGACCCTCCGCGGTACCTCTGCCGATCTGTAGCCGAGAAAACAGGATCATAAAGACCATGTCCACAAGAACCCTTACCCGCCTCCCCGGGGTCAGCGTCCTTGCCGTCCTTTTTTTCGCCTCCACTTTGGGAGCACAGGAATCGCCGCCCATCACGGAGGCCGACCTCCAGGCACTGCAACCGAGGGTCATCGGACCGGCAGTCACCGGCGGTCGGATCCATGACGTGGAAGCCCTCCCCGAAGACCCGTCTACGATTTTTGTGGCGACCGCATCGGGTGGCCTCTGGAAGACGACCAATCGGGGGACTACTTGGCGGAACGTCTTCGACACCGTGGCCGTGAGCACTTTCGGTGATGTAGCCATCGCGCCTTCGGATCCACGGATCATCTATGCCGGAACGGGGGAACAGAACAACCGTCAGAGCACCTCCTGGGGGAACGGGGTTTATCGCTCCGACGACGGAGGTGAGAGTTGGCGGCACATGGGCCTCACCGAGACCAGGCATATCGGTAAAGTGGAGGTGCACCCATCGGACCCCGACGTGGTCTATGTCGCTGCTTTAGGAAATCTCTGGGCCCCCAGTGCGGTCCGGGGCGTGTTCAAGAGCATCGACGGCGGACGCACTTGGGTGAAGGTCTTCTACGTGGACCGCCAAACCGGAGCGGTGGACCTGGTCATGGATCCATCCAACCCGGATGTTCTCTACGTGGCGGCTTACCAGCGCCTTCGGCGGGCCTGGGGCTTCAACGGCGGAGGGCCCGGAAGTGGGATCTTCAAGACCACAAATGGAGGAGGCAGTTGGGACGAATTGACGACCGGTATTCCTGAGGGGGACAAGGGGAGGATCGGGTTGGCCATCTCCGCGTCGAATCCGTCGGTCCTGAACGCGTTGATCGAACACGCCGATCCGGAGCAGCAAGGCACCTATAGGACCGAGGATGGTGGCTCGAGCTGGGAGAGAGTGAACGAGCTGGACATCCGTCCGATGTACTACTCGCATATCTTCATCGACCCGAACAACGAGAACACGGTCTATGCGTTGGCCACCTCTTCAAACAAAAGTGAGGACGGGGGCCGAACTTTCGAAGAGATCGCCGTCCGGCCCACCTATGACGTAGGGGTCCACGCTGACCACCATGCTCTCTGGATCGACCCCAACGACTCCAACCACCTCTATCTCGTCGGTGACGCCGGGCTTCATGAGAGCTACGACAAGGGCGTTACCTTCCGGAAAATCAACAACTTCCCCATCGCCCAGTTTTACGCCATCGGTGTGGACATGCAGGACCCTTACTGGGTATTCGGAGGACTCCAGGACAACCACTCCTTCGCCGGGCCATCCCGCACCAGGCGCTGGATCGGGATCGTGAATGACGACTGGAAACAGGTGGGCTACGGAGACGGGATGTACTGGCAGCCTGATCCCACTACCACCGATTATGCCTACGGGACCTCCAACGGCGGAACCTACTTCCGCCTCAACTCCAAAACGGGTGACATGCTGGACATCGCTCCCGAGGCACCGGTGGGCGAAGATGAATACAGATTCGATTGGACCTCCCCCATCATCATCTCCCAACACAACCCGGCCACCCTTTTCGCCGGCGGGAACCGACTCTTCATCTCCACCGATCGAGGCGAGACATGGGCCCGCACGGAGGACCTTTCCAAGCAGATCGACCGGGACACGGTGCCCCTCATGGGCGTCCTCGGAGCGGACATCTCCATCTCTCGAAATGACGGAACGAGCAGCTTCGGAGAAACCGTGACCATCGGAGAATCCCCGGTTGATCCTCGGGTGCTTTGGGTCGGGATGGACGACGGGAACCTCCAGGTCTCCCGTGATGGTGGACTCACCTGGAGCGAAGTCAGCGGCAATGTGCCGGGGATCGCCCCCGGCACCTATGTTAGCCGGATCACCCCGTCGGCCACCGCGCCAGGAGCCGCATTGGCCGCTTTCGACGGCCACAGGGACGGGGACTTCTCACCCTATCTGTACAGAACGGAAGACTACGGCCGAACCTGGCAGCCCCTCATGGAGGGCCTTCCCAGCGGGACGGTCAACGACGTAATCGAGCATCCTGACAACCCGGCGGTGCTGTTCGTCGGGACCGAGCACCACCTCTTCGTAACCGTTGACGCTGGCGCCACCTGGACGAAATGGCCGGGCCTGCCCACGACCCACGTCGACGACCTCGTGATCCACCCCAGGGAGAAGGACCTGGTCATCGGAACCCACGGGCAGAGCATCTGGGTCATGGACGACACAAGGCCATTGGCCGAGTGGACCCCGGACGCGACCTCGGCCGACGCGCATCTCTTTTCCGTACGGCCCGCCACCATCTTCACCTACTGGAAAGACACCTCTTATCGAGGGCAAGCCGAGTTCGCGGGTGAGAACCCGGTGGACGGCGCCATCATCACGTACAGGCTCGGAGCCGGAGTCGGAGAGGCGCATCTCACCATCGCCAGGGAAAGCGGCCAGGTAGTCCGGGAGTACCTGGTCCCTGCGGAGGAGGGCCTTCATAGGGTGAATTGGGACCTCCGCCATCCCCGCAACTCAGAGGCCGAGTTGGAGCTATGGGAGCCCTTTAAGGACGACCAGCTGCCTCGGAGCGTAGAACCCCGTGGGCACTTCGTCTCCCCCGGGACGTACACCGTGACCTTGGCCGCCCGGGGGTCCACCGTATCCACAACGCTGGAGGTCCGGGGAGATCCTGAGATGCCCCTGACTCAACTCCAGTACCAGGACCGAGAGACCTTCCTGAGCGGGATCCAAGCGTTACAGGCCGATTTTACCGAGGCTCTGGGTCCGGCCCCCGAGTTCGGGCGTGGGGGAGGCGGACGGCAACCTATGGAGGCGATGACGGAAGCGGAGCGGTCCCTTTCCCAACACCGGCGTGCAATCTCATCCGTCTATCAAGCCTTAAACGGGGGTGGGGTGCGTCAGGGTTCTCTTTACCCACCCACCCAGGCTCAGCGGGAAAGGGTCCGGGCTGCCCGGAGGGCGCTGGAGGAGTATCGGGGGGGTCAGGACCGACGGCGGAGGCCCGAGGCTCAGAGTAGCGCCGCAGCCTCGGAGTAGCGCCGCAGCCTCATGGAAACGCCTCAGCCAAGGTTGGGGTCAACCGCCTCCGATCTTGAGCGGGATCTTGAAGAGGATAAAAGCTTCGGGATCTGGCCCGCCGCCTTCACCGTCTTCCGAGCTGCCCCCCAGAGATTTTCCGGCCAGGAGCGCCCCAGCCATGGCGGCGGCTGCACCCAGGGTGAACCCTGCCGTCTTCAAACCGTCCAACTCCCGCAGTTCTAATCTCGCCACATGGTGGGGTTCCAACCGGACGGTGTCATTCATGGTGGTCGGGGGGAACCCTTCCCGGCGGACGGTCACCTCCGTAAGCACCTTCACACCCTGGCCCCCCGTATAGAGGAAGGGGCCCGCCACAGACGTTACGTCCGGGCCAAAAACGGGCCTCATTGCCTCAATCCCGTCTCCCGTGAGGACAGCTTTGATATTCGATCCCGGAGGGATCGCAGCCGGTTCGGTTGGCACATACCGGTAGCAAGCTCCGGCGGCGAGGACGGTCATAAGAACGAAGATTTTTTTGAGGGATCGCATGGCTGTCGACTCGGTCTGAAAAGCGGGTTGCGCGTAAGTAACAAAATTGTGTGGGGAATCCATTCGCACAACCGCAGGAACCCTTTAATTTACTGACATTTTCAAGCTTTTAGGGTCCATTGTATTTCCCATAAAACCCCTATATTCTGTCCACCGAAGGAATCGGTTGATCAGCGGCGGGCTCTTTGATCTGAAAGGGACTTCCGGCCAAAGAGTTTCGTGGCTCTGGGTCATTGCATCCTTTCACCCGAACCGGAGTGTTGCCATGAGATCCCGTACCACAGTTCGAAACGGGATTGGGGCGCTGGCAAGCGTCCTACTCCTCTTCCTTTTCACCTTCCCATTGATGGCGCAGAGCACCGGCCAGGTTTCCGGTCGCATCATCAACGGGGCAACCGGTGAGCCCCTCGGGGGCGCCCAGGTGGTGATCCAGGGGACCAGTATTGGTACCATGGCGAACCCCCAGGGCCGCTATCTGATTCTCAACGTCCCGGTGGGGACCCACACCGTCGAAGTCACCCGCCTCGGGTACGGCTATCAATCCCTGGAGATCACCGTGGGTGCCGGGGAGACGGCCGTCGCAGACTTCGAGCTCCGGACGGAGGCCATCGCCCTTGACGAGGTGGTGGTCACAGGAACGGCCGGAAGTGCTCGGAGGCGGGAAATCGGGAACACTATCGGTGTCATCAACGCCGATGACATCCAAGCCACCCCCATCACCTCGGCCACCGACGTCCTTCAGGGCCGAACGGCAGGTCTGACCGTCCGTCCCATCAGTGGGACGCCCGGTGCCGGATCCGAGATCATGCTGCGTGGGGTAAACACGCTGGGAGGCCCCGGCGGCAACCGGCCCCTTATCTATGTGGACGGTGTGCGCCTTGAGAACGGGCTCCACCAGAACCCTGACGAAGCCAATACTCGAACCACCATCTTCGACGATCTCGACCCCGCCAGCATCGAGCGAATCGAGGTCATCAAGGGCGCAGCGGCCACCACCCTCTACGGTACCGAGGCGGCCGGTGGCGTGATCCAGGTCTTCACCAAGGGCGGCGGTGGTGGTGCTCCCCAGTGGACGGCCACCATCAACCAGGGAATCTCCCATATTGGCCACATCGGGCCCAAGGCGGATTCCACCGGCCTAAACATGAATGACTGCTCCGCGGATGCAGGCTGCCCCGCCAGTGGATCCTGGCTGAAGAACGGCCACATCCAGGAGTACGAGCTGTCGGTCCAGGGGGGCACCAACGTTCCCTGGTACGTCTCAGGCTCACTGTCCTCCCAGGACGGGAACCTGGATCCCCAAAACGCCCTGAACACCAGCCTCCGGGCCAACTTCAGGTTTGAGCCCCTGGACAACCTCAATATCCGCATGAGCAACATGTTCACGCGCCGGGACATCCTCTTTGTCCCGCAGGGGAACAACGCCGAAGGATTGATGCTCAACGTCATGCGTGGTCCCAAGGACTACACCCCCAATGACGTGGGCGACGCGGCCGTTTTGGAGATGGACCTCAGGCAGCAGATCGACCACTTCATCACCGGTCTGAACATCACCTGGACGCCCACGGCCAGCCTCTCTCAACGTCTGAACGTCGGGATGGACTACTCGACCTCCGAGTACACGGAGGAGCGTCCCTGGGGATTCTACTCCAAGCCAGTGGGTAACCGGGAGAACGACCTGGCCCTGGACCGGAACATCACCGTCGACTACGCCGGAACGTATGACACGACCCTGCCCTTCTTGAACCTGGCTTCCACCACGTCCTGGGGGGCCCAGTACTACGACGAGTTTAGCTGGGGCCTGAACGCCTTCGGCGAAACCTTCTCCGGACCGGGCGACAAGCTGATCACCTCGGCCGTGGACCTGGACGTATTCGGCGAAGGCTGGCTCCGGGTAGCCAGCGGCGGGTTCTTCCTCCAGGAGCAGTTCGGCTGGAACGATCGATTCTTCCTGACCCTGGGCGCCCGCTGGGACGGCTTCTCCACTTTCGGTGAGGGCTTTGGATTGGCCTTCTACCCGAAAGTCTCCGGCGCCTACACCATCTCCGACCATAACTTCTGGCCGAGCTGGTGGGAAACCATGAAACTTCGGTTCGCGGTGGGTGAGTCCGGACGGGCTCCCGGCCCCTTCGCCTCCAAACGGACCTGGGGTTCCACCTCCGGGGACACGAGGCAGGCAGCGGTCATCCTCTCCGAGCTGGGTAATGAAGAAATCGGACCCGAGCGCACGCTGGAGATCGAGGGAGGATTCGAGGCCTCCATGTTAGAGGGCCGATTCAGCATCGACTTCACTTACTTCGACCAGAGCACCACGGACGCTCTGCTTCGCCTTGACCGGCCGGCCTCCATCGGTACGGAGGAAGCCATCCTCACGAACCTGGGTGAGGTCGTGAACTCCGGCCTCGAGTTCTCGGCAAACGCCAGCGTGTATACGAGTTCGGCTTTCTCCTGGGACGTTGGCGGAAACTACTATCACGGGGAAAACAAGATCGTATCCCTGGGGCCGGTCACCGACGAGCGACTCCAGGACCGTCCGGTGGACGCCATCTTCCGTGACCGTATCACAAATCCCGACGAGATGGGCGCGAAGCCGACGTTCGAGAACGATTACTTTGGCCCGGCCCGGCCCACCACCACATGGGGAATCAATACCAGGATGACGTTCTTCCGTCGCCTGACCCTGGAAGGCCTGGGCGAGTTCCAGGGCGGCCACGTTCGGGAAGCCGGTGGCGTACGGCAGAACGTCCGCCGGGAGCAGTGGGTCCCCTGTCAAGGAGTCATGGACGCGGTGAATGCCGGCGATTACTCCATGTATACCGCGAATGACCTGGCCACGTGCAGCCACAAGCACGCCAACTACGGTAACTGGACCGATTTTGCCGACTTCTTCCGACTCCGCTCCGTGTCCCTCAGCTACCGGGTGCCGGAAAACTGGCTCCCGGGGAACCTCACCGGCATGACCCTTCGGGCCCAGGGGCGGAACCTCTGGCACACGACTGACTGGCCGGGGATCGATCCGGAAGGGAACGCCTACGGTGCCGGGGCCGGATGGTCCTGGAGTGCACGGGAGTATTACAACCTGCCCATCCCACAGGTGTTCATGTTGAGCGCCACCGTGAACTTCTAACCCCGCGAACGGAGATATGATGATGAAAATCGCATGCATGATCCGCCGCGGGATTTGGGTGCCCCTGACGGTACTCTTCTTTCTCACGGCAGGATGCGGAGACCTGTTCGACATCGAGAACCCGGGTGAGATCCTGGACTCGGACCTGAACGACGCCGAACTGATTCCGGTGCTCATTACCGGACTTTCTTCCGACGTTTCGGACTTCGTCGACGACTACGCCTTTAACGTGGCCCGCATCGGCGACGAGCTTGCCGGATCCGGGAGCTATGGGAGCACCGGTTACTTCCGTACCGGAATCGCCGAGCAGGACAATGTGAACGGCACGTGGGAACAATCCCACGAGGCTCGCTGGATGGCCGAGCTCCACATCGCCCGTATCGAGACCCTCCTTGAGGGGGGGGCGTTCCAGAACAGCGACTATGTCAGCCGGGCTTATCTCTTGATGGGCCTTGCCCATATGTCCCTGGGCGAAAACTACTGTTTTGTGGTCTACTCCGAGCCGGATAACTACGGCGGCTTGCAGCCCAAGACGGTAGCCTTCGATCGAGCGGTGGCAGCGTACACCAACGCTCTGGCCTACGGCACCGGCGAGTTCCATACCGCTGCCCGCGCGGGGCTGGCTGCTGCTTACGCGGCCCTGGGGGACTGGAGCCAAGCGGTAACAAACGCGAAGCTCGTCCCGGACGACTTCGTCATGCACACTTACTACGACGTGGTCGATGATGAGAACGTAGTCTGGGTTGAGACCCACGAGCGTCCTGAAATGTCGGCCATCAATACCTATGCAGGCACCTTTGATCCGCCCGATCCCCGGGCGCCGTTCAACAAATGCGACGTCACGGGAAGCTGCTCCCATGACACCGGCGCAGACGGTGTGACGGTCCACTGGCGACAGGACAAGTACGTTGATGACGGTGACGACATCGTGTCCTGGTCAGGGAAGGAAGCACGCCTCATCGAGGCCGAGGCAGCCCTGGTGGGCGGAAACCTCGGAGAGTTTACAACCCAGATCAACGCGGTGCGGGCCCTTTATGACCTGCCGCCCATTACTCAACCCGCAACCGCCGGGTCCCTGGAATTCCCCAATGCATACGACGACGGATGGTCCATCCTCGACGGGGAACGCCAACTGACCTTGTGGGTTGAGGGCCGGAGGCTCTGGGACCTGCACCGGTGGGACCACCCGTTCCTGAACGGTGGAACCATCGTATGGCCCGGCGAAACCCGACGGGATTCCTGTATGCCGGTCCCGGACGGGGAGTGCGCTGTCAATCCGAACTTCACCTGTGCAGAAGCGGCTGCAGGCACCAACAGCGGCTGATTTCGGCCAGCTCGAAAATTCAACATGCCTCGCCCCCACCGCATGTTGCGGTGGGGGCAGCAGTTTTTCCGCCAGAGCCTCCGTCAGGTCCAAAACGGAGCGTCCTCAACTGGATGCCAGGCAGGTTCCCGCCCGATCCCGGGCGCGCGACTTTCTGATTGATGAGCATACGAGCAGATGGTAACTTGGGCCCCATGCCAGCCAGACTTGGAGCTACCATGAAAAAGTCCATAGCGCTTCTGCCCCTGACGTTGTTTCTCCTAGGATGCGCCGCCGGGGGCGGGGGGTCCGGACCCAGCCGGTCCTCGAACACTCTCCTGGCAGAAGAAATCGCGGAGTTTCCTTCGGTCACAGCCTACGAGGCCGTCGAACAGGCCCGTCCACGTTGGCTGCACATTCGGTCGGCACCCACCACCGGCAGCCCAATGCCCACACCCCCTGTGGTTTACCTGGACGGCCTGAGGGTGGGTGACCTGATGGAGCTGCGGCGGATACGAGCGAACGTGGTAGAGAAGATGCAGTTTTTGAGCGCCTCGGACGCCACAAACCGGTTCGGGACGAACCACGCCGGGGGAGCCATCCTAGTCACTACCCGGTGACCTAGGTCAGTCTCTCCGACTCTCGTAGCGGGTGATGGCGTTGATCCAGTTCTGTTCCAAAGGATCGACGGCTAGAGCCCGGTTGTACTCTTCGATGGCCCGGTCCCGTTCTCCCAGGACCAGATAGACATCTCCGTCTAGGCTGTGGCTGACGGCATCGTATCGCCTCTCCATGGCGTCCCGAACGTAGGCCATGTCCTCCTCGCTATCGGCCAGGTTCACGAGCCACGGAAGCACGCTCTCACGGGCTTCTTTAAAGTCCAGAACGTTCCGCAGCCGATACATGTCGGCCACGAAGTAGGCCATAGCAGGAGAAAACTCCAGATACGGGTTGTTGTCGGTGTTGTCGTCTATGTTCCCCACGTACTCCGCCAACGTCTCCTCCCCCATCAGGAACCCACTCAGGAAGGCCAATGGGTCAGGAACATTCACATAAGTCAGTTCTTCTCTGATTCTCTCGTCCCGGAACTTCTCCCTAACAGCTTGGAAGTCGATCTCCAATTCCTCCATGGTGCCAATCAACACCGCGTTTTGTCTGAGGGGTGAGAACCAAAGGGTAGAGTGGGGGAAGGCCGTCATGAACGTCTTCGCCGTCATCTTCACCTCGAGATCGGAAAGGAGGTGATGGGGGATCCACTGCACCACGATCCCGTCCTCGGAGACCCTCTCCTTCAGGAGTTCATAGAAGTCCAAGGCGTACAGGCTCCCGTTCCCCGCCATCTTAGGCGACGTGGCGTCGATGGAGATGACGTCGTACTCCTTATCCGTGATAAGGGCGTAGTTCCTCCCGTCGTTCAGGATCAGGTTGTATTTGGGTTGATCCAAAACCCCGTGGTTGACCTCCGGGAACCAGTGGGCTGCTTTGGGGACAGCCGGGACCAGCTCGATGCAGTCCACGAACTCCACCTCGTGTTGAAGTACGCCCCACGAGGTTCCGCCGGCTCCGAAGCCGATAATGGCCACCCTCGGGTTCTCGGCTCGGCTCAGGAGTAAGGGGAAATGCGCCAGAGCCTTCTGGGCGTCCTGGTACTCGGGCGGTTCTCCTGCAACCGGGAACCCATTGATGCTGATGAGACGATCTCCGTATATGTCCCTGTAGACCTTTACCGTGGCCCCGATGCCCTCGTCGTAATAAAGGACCTCATCGGTCTCGAGACCCTCGTAGTACGAGGTGAGGGTCATTCCTCCGCCAAGAAGAACGGGGGATCCAACGGCCAGGAAAGCCAGTGACCCCGCAGCGGCCAAACCCGTCCTGGTGCCTGCCTTCATTCCGGGCTCGGCGAGTACGAGGGCCACACCGATGGCCGCGTTGATGGCGGCCACGAGCAGGATCCCCTTCTGCAGCCCGACGGTAGGGATCAGGACGAACCCAGCCAGCAGAGATCCAAAAACACCTCCAATGGTGTTGATGGCGTATACGTTCCCGAGGCTCGTCCCGACCTTGGCCACTTCCCGTGTATAGATCTTGGCAGCCAGGGGAAAGGCCATACCCATGAGGACGGTGGGGATGAGCATGACGCTGAGGCTGTTCAGAAACCGCACGCCCATCCACTTCCAGTTCAGCATGGAGTCCAAGGACACGTCTGACAGGCGTTCAAAAACCGGGGTGGAGTTGTTGATGATGGGTATGGCGAGGATGGCCGAAACGGCGATGAGCACTTCGATGATCCCCAACCACCCCAGCAACCGCTTCCCTCTATCGATGAAGCGGGCAATGAGGATGCTTCCGATCCCTATTCCCAAAAGAAAAGCAGTGAGGATCGTCGTAAAAGCATGGGTCGAGTTGTCGAGATAAAAAACCAGGGCCCGCGTCCAAAAGACCTCGAATGCCAGAGCGCAGAACCCAGATATGCCGATTGCCCACAGAGCCAGCCGTAGGACCCTGGGCGAGAGGACCGACTCCGGGACGGCGTCCGGGCCTAGGTCAGCCCGGCTTTCAGCTTGGCCCATCGCCTGGTCTTCCCCGCGGTATTCAGAACCGCGCACCGAACTCCGCGCCAACAGAAAAACCACCAGGGCAATCAGCAAGTTCACGAAACCCGCCGCGTAAGCAGCCTCCCTCACCCCCAAAATCAGGATCAGGAAGAACCCGGCGGAAAGGGTGCCCACAACCGCCCCAAGGGTGTTCAGCGCATACAGCTGCCCGACATGCCAGCCAAGCCTCTCCTTCTTGGTCGCAAAGAACTTGACGATGACGGGGAGGGTGCCGCCCATGAGGGTGGCGGGTAAGACCAACACCACGAAGGCCAACGCGAACCGGACGATGCTGATGCCGTAGAAGCCGACATCGAACTGCTGGGAGATACCCACATAGGCCCAGGTGACGATTCCGAAAAGGACCGGCATGAGGAAGGCGAAGGCGCTGATCCCGGCCTCAAGAAGGGCGTAAACTCGAAGGGGGGGCTTCCCCTTGTCGATTACCCTGCCAAAAACAAACCCGCCTAATGCCAGACCGGTGAAGAACGAAGCCAGGATGGTGCTGGTGGCGAATGCGGTGGCCCCGAAGACCAGGGTGAGCATTCGCATCCAAACGACCTCGTATACCAAGGCACAGCCGCCGGACAGAAAAAAGAGGACAAGGACGGTCAGCCGCACGAGCTTCTCGGGGAATGGAGCCTTGTTGTCTTCAGACATTCACTCAGGTCCAGGTTCTGGGCCGGGCAAGCCGGAACGCCTCGGCCTCATTCGGAACAGCGATCGTGTCTCCGCCTGATTCTGGGGGAGGTGGAGTTGAGTGGTCAACAGTGCGGTTGCGGGAAAAACGGAAAAGGAGAACCTTCCTTTTCGAATCCAGATCATCTGAGGGACTGGCCCTGGCACCATGTACTCACTCCACTCCTGGCTCCGTTACCCGGTATTCCTCATCGGACTGCTCGCCCTGGGTTATGCCCTCTGGGGACAACTGGGACGACACGACTACAAAAAGCGGATGTGGGACCTGGCGAGCGCCTTCACGCTCACCATCTATCTCCAGGTCGTGATCGGCTTCTTTCTGATATTCGGGACCACAAACCGATCCTTCGACAAAACCCTGGGACTCCATATGGTCCTGAGCATGGTGGCTGGTGCCGTCGCGCAGCTCACGTACTCGGTGAACCGACGCAGGCCCCGAGAAGAACGAAGCTACACCGTCCACACCTGGGGCGTAGGCCTCGCCCTGGCCCTCGTGGTAGCCGGAATCCTGGTGATCGGAAGCTCGATCGTCGGCTGAGCCTTTCCCCGGCTCGCATCCTCTCTCCGCATCCGGGCTCCCTTTCCGATCGGATCGGATCACCGTCACCCACCACCCTATGCGCAAACCCATCCCTGGATTATCCGGCCTGACACCCCCACTTTGCCTGACCGGATTCTCCGGCCATGACCGGCAATCCTTGGACAGCGGATGAACGAGCAGGCAAACCCGGCCCACCGGGAATATCAAACAGCGGAGGCTTCCATGATCCATCGAGACCTTCACGGCCAGTTCTCTCGGAGTATCCTCGTGGCCCTCGTCCTTACCTTCCTTTGGGTGTTCCCCCGGGGCGAGGTGCAAGGCCAGAGCTACGATCCGGACTCCATCCTGAAAGCTGAAGGGTACATCACGCCCCCAGACGAGGTCCTTTCGGCGGTCCTGGCACCGCGCTGGAACAATCTCAGCTTTTCAAACCCCAACGCCGACGGATCGTGGTATCTACAATCCCTGAGCGACGGGCTTCCTCATATCGCTGAATTCTCGAAGCCCTACCATGAACTCGGCGGCACGTTTATCGATTTCGCCGCCAACCGGAGTCGGAACCTGACCACAAGGGGAAATGTGGGCTTCCGCCTTCACTCTACCGACGGTCAGACAAGGGATATCCAGGTCCCTGAGGGAGCACGGGTCTCGAACCCCAGCTGGTCTCCAGACGGCCAAAAGCTCGCTTTTTTCGCCCACACCCCCGCGAAAACGCATATCTACGTGGCCGATGTGTCGAATGGGCGGTCCCGGAGCATCACCAGGAATCGGCCTGTGCTGGCGACGGCGGTAACCGGATTCAGCTGGACGGAAGACAGTCGGTACATCATGACGGTCCTGGTGCCGAACAATCGACCGCCCATGCCGACTCGTGGTCCCGTGTGGACAGGTCCTGAAATCAAGGTGAGCGAGGACGGGGAGAACATGGTCCGGACCTACCCCAGCCTCATGGGCACTCCGTTTGAGAAAGACCTCTTGGAATGGCACCTGACAGGACAGCTGGCCCGTATCGAGGTAGAGAACCGTCGGGTCACGGAGATCGGCGAACCCACCATGATCCGGAGCGTCAACGCTTCCCATGACGGGGAGCACTTCCGTGTGACGCAAACCGTGCGGCCCTTCTCCTATACCGTCCCGGCAAGCAGCGCGGGCCGAGTGGAGGAGCTCTGGGATATCGACGCCAACGTCCTCGACACCTTGAACGACACCCCCCTCAATACGGGAATCCGGGACGACGACGACGACGATGACGAGGATGAGGAGGAGGACCGGCGCCGAAGCATGACCTGGGCTCCCGACGGGAATGGACTCATCTATCTGGAACGAGACCCGCCTCCCGACAGCACCGAGGCCGATTCGGCCGCAGCTGCCGAGGAAGAGGAGGAAGAAGATGAGGAGCGGCAACGCCGGATGGACCGGGTTATGCGCTGGGTGCCACCGTTCGGCGAGGACGATACCGAGGTGATCTACGAGACCTCCACCCAGATGACCTCGGCCCGCTTTTCCGAGGACATGAGCATTCTCTTCGGGACCGAGCGGCGGGGTCAAAGCACTCACACCTACGCAGTCTTCCTGGACGACCCCGAGGAGAAGCACACCATCACACGATTCAACTCGGAGGACTTCTATGAGAATCCGGGAAGCCTGGTCTCCGACGGTCTAAGCCTCGGTGGCGGCGGAGGCGGATTCCGCTTCGGCGGCGGCGGAGGGGGTTCGGGTACCGTCCGGGTTTCGGCTGACGGAGAACACGTCTTCCTCCGGGGCACCCAGTATGACGAAAACCCAGAGGACGTTGGCCCCTTCGTGTTTATAGACAAAGTGAACATTCGAGATGGCGAGAAGACCCGGATCTACGAGAGCGACAACGATGGCGTGTTCGAGTCTCCGGTCGTCGCCGTCGACTTGGAAGCCGGCCGTTTCATCGTGAACCGGGAAAGTCCCACCGAGGTCGACCAGAACTACCTCCGGGAAGGATCGAACCTGACCCAGATCACGGAAAACGTGGACTACACCCCTGACCTCACCAGAGCCGCCAAACACCGGTTCCGGGTTACGCGGCCCGATGGGTTCTCCTTCCCCGTGACGGTGACAGTTCCTGAGAGTTTCCGACCCGGCCATCCCATGCCGGCCATGTTCTGGTTCTACCCTCGGGAATTTACGGACCAGGAGAGCTATGACGAGCGGTTCAGGACCTTCAACAAGAACACTTTCACCGGATACGGCACCCGGTCCATGGCTTACCTGACCCGCCTTGGATACGTGGTGGTCGAGCCCGAATCGCCCATCGTCGGCGACCAGGGTGTAATGAACAACAACTACGTCCACGACCTCAGGAACAATCTCAGCGCGGTCATCGACACCGTCGTGAATCGAGGATGGGTCGATCGCGGCCGCCTGGGTCTCGGCGGGCATAGCTACGGAGCTTTCTCCACCGCCAACGCCATGGTCCATACCCCGTTCTTTAAAGCCGGGATCGCGGGAGACGGAAACTACAACCGGACGCTTACGCCACTGGCCTTCCAGAGCGAGCGCCGACTCCTTTGGGAAGCCCCCCAAGTCTATCTGGGAATGTCTCCCTTCCTACATGCGAACAACATGACCGGCGCCCTCCTTCTGTACCACGGCATCAAGGACCAGAACGTGGGGACCTTCTTGATCCACTCTCCACGGATGTTCGAGGCTCTGAACGCCCTGGATAAGGACGTGGCCATGTACCTCTACCCCGAGGAAGCCCACGGCCCGGCAACAGAGGAAACTACGCTGGACCTCTGGGCTCGGTGGGTGGCCTGGTTGGATAAGTGGGTAAAGAACCCACCCCCGCCAGGCGGTGAAAAAGATGAGGGCGGTCTATAAGAAGTAGGCTTGTAGAACCGGGCCCAGCATCCGGACAATACCGAAACCCGCCCCAGTCCTGAACCAAGAGAGGCCCCGCCGATTGGCGGGGCCTCTTTTCGCTGGGAAACCTCCCTCAGCCAGGAAGCCTCTTTTCATCAGGGAGCCTTCTTCCTAAGAAGCCTTCTTCTCCCGCCTCAGGTGGTACTTCTTCCGGAGGTATGAGCTGATCTGACTGCCCAGGGCCATTCGCTGATCAGGCGTGAGGCCCGAAAAACCTCTCACAGTCCCGTAGCAGATCGCGGCCCCGCAATCACACTCGAACGGTTGGGCGAGGTGGTCTTCCGACGCACAGTAATTGATGGTGATCTCAGACCCACTCGGTATCGGAACGGCGGCGCGGATCACGGGCCGGGACAGGTCGGAAGAGTCCACGAAGGCGTTGGCCACACATGCGTGTTGGGTTTCCCCGTGGACCCGCCCGCTGAGGTCGCAGTGTTGGCTCTCACTTACCTGAATGGTGTACTTCGTTGGCCGTTCCAGGCGGGGGCCCCTCAAACGAACGATAACGGCCCCACTCGGAATCGGTGCCGACGTCAACACCCGGATTCGCCCACCCAGAGATCTGAGCTCGAGGGCGTTCTCGAAGGAGACAGGCGTATTCTGCGAAGTCATGGCGCCTTACCGAATCCTCACCACGCCGATTCCGTTCTCGAAGGCGATCTCCGTGCCCCACGGCTGGGAGTACTCCCGGGTCTCGTCAATGATCTTCTTCGCCAGATCACCTGTCGCCAGAAGGGGGCGCCCCCTCTGTGGGCGGTCCAGACCGTGGCCAAGAGTAATGGGATGGAGTTCCACACCCGACAACTCACCGTCCTGGAATCGGACCATGGCCACAAAAGCTTCCCAAACCTGCGGGCGGGAGGGGAAGCCGCCCGTCCTCTGCCGGGCGTCGAAGAAGTCCGGGGCCACCGCCTCGGGACCGAGTGCGTATCTCTCGTAGTTGTCGGCCGGCTGGCGCGGGACGGTCTCGTTCTGGAAGAGGAAGTCACCCAGCGAGTAGAAGATGGGCTTGCCCTTGTAGATCTCGACGCCTCTCAGCACATGGGGACCGTGGGCCAGGAAGATGTCGGCTCCGGCGTCGATCACTGCGTGGGCTACCTCGACGATGAAGTCAGCGGGATAGTTGTTCGTCCTCCCCGACTCGTGGGAGTGGCTGGAGAAGATCACGAAGTTCGCCTGCCGTTTCGCTTCTTCGACCGCCTGGACAATCTCTGCCAAATCACCCTCGTTCACCGTTGTCAACGATCGGTACTCATTCCCCACGGTGAACACTTCGCCAAACATGCTGACCCGATCCCCGGCGCCCCGGGGCCGGCCCATGCCCTCCCGGAAGTCCCTGAGGGCCTCCATTTGAGCTTCGGTGATCTCGTATGTCCTGTCGTAACGGAGAGGGCTCAAGCCTGGGCGACCCCGAACATCCTTTCTCTGGTGCCCCGCCCGGGACCCGTCGGGGAACGTGGAGGCCGCCGAGATGAGGGCTACTCGCCCGTCGGGCGTTTCCAGATACCCTGGCGCCCGGGCTTCCGCCAGATTCTCACCCGCTCCTGCGTGCATGAGGCCCGCCGCCTCCACCGCCCGAAGGGTATGGCGGAGCCCCCCAACCCCGTAATCCCCTGTGTGGTTGTTGGCCGTGCTCACCATATCAAATCCCATCCAGACCAGTTCCTTGGCGATGGCTGGATCAGCTTGCATGTAGGTCCCGCCGCTGGCCGAAGCAGGTATGACGTCCTCTTCGAAATTGTGAAGGAGGATTTCCAGGTTCACAAAAGCCGCCGAGGCCCCTTGGATCAGGTCTCTGAGGGCCAGGAACTCGGGCTCATCAAAGACCGAGAGTTTCCTGGTGATGATGGCGTCACCTGTGAGGGCCAAGACCATCTCCCCCCCGGCATCGGCATGAGGCAGGCTGGATTGCCCCACAACGGCCGTGGGAAGGAGCATTCCAACCAAGAATCCCAGAGTGAGAAAGCGACCCGGGCCACGACGAGAGAGAATCCCCTCAGCTCGAGATCGAGGCATACGACCCTCCGTGACTTATGAGGAGTTGGGTGTTGATCCACCGAACCAATGAAAGGCCCATTTGCGAAGAGCGCCAGAGGAGAGGCTCGGCACAACCAAAAAGAGCACAGCTAGAATCCAGAAAGCGGTGGCGATCCAGCTCGAAAACAGGACGTCCCAATCCCCCCCGCTCAGCGCCAGTGATCTTCTGAGATTTTTCTCCATCAACGGTCCGAGGACGAAACCCAGAATGGCGGGCGGGAGGGGGATCGCCGCCTTGCGAAACACCAATCCCACAAACCCGAACCCGACCATGAGGAATACGTCAAAAATGCTCTGGTTCAGCGCATGGACCGCAGTGACGCTGAGGACGGCCACCCCGGGCATGAGGGCCCACCGGGGAATCTGCAGGACGCGAGCAAAGAAACCCACCAGCAGCGCTATTACCAGCCGAAACCGGCGTACGAACGCCCGCCTGGAGCGGGAGGTGATCAAATGACTCCAGTATTCAGAACGAGAAGAGCTTGGTCGCTTTTACAGTCACGGTCCGCTCCAAGACGCCACCCTGATCCGGGTTTTGGCGTTGGGAGTAGACGATAAAAAGATCGCTGAGAGGAGAGTGGATGAAGTTGTACCTCAGGTTCAACACTCGGTCCTCTGAAGCGGTGTTGTACTGGAAGAATGCGCTGATGAAGGAACGGGTTGATCCGGCTAGGTCGATTCGGGCCCCGAGGACATCAGCGGTAAAGGAGTCCTCAGGCAGGTCGATATCATTTCGCTCCAACCCCATCTCCACACCAAAGTGGGGGCTCGGCCTCCAGCCACCTGCCAGGGTGATCGACCTCCTGGTCCCATCGTAGAATCCACCCCCTGACACCCTGATTTCTCCCGAAACTTGCCGGGCAGCGTTGGATCGGTAACCCAACGACCCTTCTCGGAAGCTGTACCTTCCCTCGGAAATTGATCCCTGGCCAGCCACCGGGAATTCCTCATCGATGACCTCCAGGCGATCCGACCCGGAAAGGGTGAGCGTGCCACCATCGAGGAAGGCCACACCCAATCCCGCCGTTCCCTTCCTGGTCTCCAAAGCCGACTCCAGGTTGGTGATATAGTCCAGCTCGAGATAGGGATTCAGCTCGTTCACGTGAGGGATATTGGGCCGAGGGTGGGCCCCGATCGTTGCATACGAATGCCGGATTCCTTTCCTGGCCACAAAGCCGATCCCTGGATCGAAGGCATCTCCAATCTCCCGAAACAGGGCCGAGATGTTCCAGAGTCGGTCGCGGAAAGCCGCCGAGACCCGAGCCGCCCGATTGTTGCCCTCCCGATCCGGATATTGTGAAGCTGCCAGGTAAGAATGGATCAGGAGCTTGTCCCGAATCCTGAGGTTGGCGTCGACACCGTAACTCCGATTATAGTCCGACGTCCCGCTGCCCAACCCGTCCCGACTGGCCACCAATCCGCCCACCTGCAGCACCCCGCCAAAACTCCGTCTGATCCGCGCCACGGAGAAAAGCTCTCTGGAAAGATCCGGCGTAGCCTCCGTTTGCATGTTCAGAAGGCCGACGTCCAACGAGCCGACCCGACCCGTCAAGCGACCGCCCCCGACGATGGGAACCGGGCGTCCCCGATGGAGCCCGATACGACGGGAGTGGAACAGGGTGAAGTCCCTGGGGGACGCCCCCAGGCGATAGTTCCTTTCCGATACGTCGCCAAAGGCGAAGATCCCGGCGTTCTCAACGAAGAAGTCTCTCTTCTCGGGGAAGAAAAGGGAGAACCGCGTGAGGTTCACCCTTTCCTGGTCCACCTCCACCTGGGAGAAATCGGTTCGGTAGGTGAGATCCAGGGTAAGCCGAGAGGTGACACCGTACTTCAGGTCCATCCCTCCGTCCCACCCAGCGCCGGCAACGGCATCGGGCACCAGGTCCCCGCCGGAATGATCGGCCAAAACGAACGGTTTGACCGTCAGATTCCGCGGCCGTGGCAGCCCCGAAAGGCCCGTCAGGGTTCCTGCCAACGCCATGGTGTGGACTCGAGACCTTCGGTCCAGCGGCGCCCAATAGGAGTCCTCGTTGCGGCGCCGCAGTCTGCGAAGGAAGTTCACACCCCAGGTTTGGTCCTCCACGCGGGGATCGAACCGGAGGGTCGTGAAGGGGATGGCCAGCTCAACCGTCCACCCCTCATCGTGGATCGTGGTCTCGAGTTGGATGACCCCTTCCCATGCCAGGTTGCTGGTGCGGGAATTATCGAAGGTCTGCCCGTCTTTCACCGCGCCCCTGGGGTTGATCAGGAACATGAACGAGTTCCTGCGATCCAGGAACGTGTCCAAGGTCACGGCGAAGACGTCGTCGTCGTGGGTTTCAAAGTCCTGGTCCAGAAACTGCGCCGTGATGCCCGAGGGATCGGAGTCGTACAGCAAAGCACCTACGTAAAGAAACCGATCGTCGTACAGCACCCTTACCACCGTCTCTTCCGAGGCTGGGGCGCCGGCGTCGGGCATGGCCTGGATGAACCGAGTGATGGGTTCGGCACCATTCCACGCCGCCTCGTCCAGTATCCCGTCTACTACGATGGGATCCGGTGTCCGGAAAGCTGCCGCTGTGGGTCTCGGGAAAGCCTCAGGATCCCGGGGGCCGCCGGCCTCCGATTCCTGCGTGGACTGGGTCCCCACCTGGGCCTGGAGGGTCTCGGGCTCGGCCAACAGCCCCAGGAACGCGGCTGAGGAAAAGACGAGGGTTGCGGGGAGAGAGGTAGCCCGAAGGACGGAGCAGAGGAGGGGCATGGGTTAGTCCGTCAGCTCCTTGCTGGACGCGATTGCGTCGTCGAACTGACGGCTGTAGAGACGGTGATAGACGTCGCTTCGGTTTAGGAGTTCCGCGTGCTTCCCACTGTCCACGATGGTCCCTCCATCCAGGACCAGGATCTCATCGGCTCGGATCACTGTGGAAAGCCGATGGGCGATAACCACAGTGGTCCGCCCCGCCATTAGATGGTCGAGGGCATCTTGGACAAGGGCCTCGCTTTCGGCGTCCAGGCTCGAGGAAGCTTCATCCAGGATGAGCACCGCTGGCTTCTTCAGCATGACCCGGGCGATGGCGATCCGCTGCCTCTGCCCAGCGCTCAGAGTGATGCCCCGCTCCCCAACGATCTGATCGTACCCATCCGGGAAGCCCGTGATGAACTCGTGGGCGTGAGCCAGGCGGGCAGCCTCCCAGATATCGGGGTCGGTGGCACCTGGCCGACCGTATGCCAGGTTCTCTCGGATGGTCCCGGCGAACAGCATTGGTTCCTGCGGAACGATCCCGATCTGGCTCCGAAGCTCCTGGAGGCCGAGGGTCCGGACGTCTAAGCCATCCAGGCACACCTCCCCCTCTTCCACGTCGTAGAACCGCGGGATCAGAGAGGCGAGGGTGCTTTTTCCGGCCCCCGAGCTTCCCACCAGAGCCACTCTCTCTCCCCGACCGATCTCCACATCGATGTTCTCCAGGACCAGGGGATGCTCGGCACCATACCGGAACGAAACGCCCCTGTAGGTCACCTCACCGCGGACAGGCCGTTCCAGAGACACAGGGGAAGTCGGCGCCCGAAGGGAAACCGGGTGTTGAATCAGATCAAAAATTCGCTCCGCGGCCCCGGCGGCTTCCTGTAGGTTGCCCCAGAATCCGGCCAAGGAGATCACGGCTCCAGCGATGGTCACGGCATAGAGGAGGAACGCCACCAGGTCCCCTGCGGTCAGGGCGCCCTCCAACACCAACCGCCCACCCACCCACAGAACCAGGACTATGGCTCCGAAGGCGGAGAAGGTCACGGCCCCTGTTAGTCCAGCCCTGGCAACGGCCCGGCGGAGACCTTCGTCACGGACGTCCTCTACGTCCCCCCTGAACCTTCGCTCCTCCCACTCCTCCCGTGTAAAAGCCTGGACAATCTGTATCTGGGTGAAAACCTGCTCGGCTCTGGCAACGGCTTCAGCCAGCCGATCCTGGATGCTCGTGCTGAGACGTCGCACACGCCGCCCCAGGAGCCACCCTACGATGGCCGTGAACGGAATGGCCACCAGCGTCGCCAGCGTGAGCTGGGGATGGGTGATGGTCACCAGGAACAGAGCACCGACAAGGAACACTCCCTGGCGAATCAGCTCGGGAATCCCGAATCGCAGGACACCCTGAACCAAACCAGTGTCCGATGAGATACGGGAGGTCAGCTCTCCGACCCTCCTGGTATCGAAGAAGCCCGGAGGTTGATAAACCAAAGCCTTGAAGAGGTCCTGCCTGAGAGCCGCCACCACCCGCTCCGAGGTGGAGGCTGTGAGATAAGACTGACCGAAGTTTATGAAGGCCTGAATGGCAAAAAGGCTGAGGAGACCCAGGGCGATCAGGTTGAGGAGCCTCGAGTCACCGGCCAGGAATGCCGAGTCCAACAGCTCCCGCACCACCAGCGGGAAGGCCAGGCCGATGCCGGTGGCCATGAGCAGCAGAACCCCCGCCACGGCCAACGCTCCCTTGTAGGGCGCGATCCGAGGAATCAGGAGCTTCAAGAAGCCCCAAGTCTGGCGCGGGGTGTAGCGTTTCTTAGCCATGTCGCCGCAAGTTACTAGCCCGACGGGATCCATTCCACGGTAAGGAGGGTAACGGGCGCACCATGACCACACCCCAACATCACCGCGCCTTCTTCATTACCACCATTTGGACCCTCGGCCTTCTGTTTCTGGGGAGCATCGTCCACGCCACCGATTCCAGCCTGGCGTGCCCCGACTGGCCGACTTGTTTCGGGACCATGGTCCCTGAAATGACCGGAGGCGTGTTCTGGGAGCACCTTCATCGGCTGGTGGCCGGAGGGCTTATCCTGTTCTTCTGCGGGGCCATCTACCTCACGTGGAAGGAAAAGCCGACCTACCCGTGGGTCATGACCGCGGCCTGGGTTGGCCTGGGGCTGCTCCTGGTGCAGGCGGTGTTCGGCGGGGTCACCGTCCTGTTTCTTCTTCCCGATGCCATTTCCACCTCTCACCTGGGCCTGGCCTTCCTATTCCTGATCCTGGCTACGGTCTTGGCAGTAGTGACGTCACCCACATGGGAGGGGGGAGCCGGACCACCGGCCGAAACCGGCCCGACTCTGCGGAAGGCCGCGCTGGCCGCCACGGCCCTCACGTTCACTCAATCACTGGTGGGAGCCGCCGTTCGGCACACCGACGCCGGGATGGCATGTCCCGACGTACCACTCTGCCTGGGTGCATGGATCCCGCCCCTGACAAACCAATTCGTGGCCCTCCACTTCAGCCATCGCGTTCTTGGATTGGTGGTTCTCGGGACGGTCCTCTGGGCGGGGCATGTGGCCTTCTGGCATGGCGGCAAAGCCAAGCTGAGGAAGCTCGGCCTGGCGGCGTCCTTCCTTGTGGTGGGACAAGTGCTCTTGGGATTCCTCTCCGTCTACTTCCGGTTGGCTCCGGTCCCGGTCTCGGTGCACACCCTTCTGGCGGCCACCCTCCTCACCGTCCTGGTCGTCCTCGCCACCCTGACCTGGGCTCCGAAGGAACCGTCTTGAACGCCGAGGCCTTTGGGAACCTGCTGGCACCCATCAACGCCGTCCTGAACCTCACCAGCACGGTTTGCCTGATTGCCGGATACCGGTACATCAAAAAGAAAAAGACCCGTGAACACAAACGGGCCATGGTGGGTGCCGTTACGGCGTCCGGGCTATTTTTGGTCTTCTACCTGACCCGGTATTCTCTGACCGGGACCCACTCGTTTGCCGGCGAAGGATGGGCCAGGGGGTTCTACCTGACGATCCTCTTCACCCACATGATCCTGGCTGCCCTCCTCGTTCCCCTCGTTCCCCGTCTCTTATACCTCGCATGGAAATCCCGCTTCGAGTCCCACGCCCGGTTGGCTCGTCGGGTCTTCCCGGTCTGGCTCTACGTTTCCGTGACCGGACTCCTGGTGTACTTCCTGCTCTACCATATCTACGGGTACCTGTAACCCCCGGTCAGCACTCCTTTTCCAGATCCCTTCCGTCCATCCACTCCCTTCAGCTTCCCAAGGGCAGTTGGACCTCCACCTCGGCACCTCCGTTTTCACCATTCCGCAAAAAGACCTCACCTCCCTGACTGTTCACGGCCCGCTTGGCATGGGGGAGGCCCAGGCCGAGACCGCCGGGGGACGTGCTGTAGAACGGGTCCATGGCCTTAAGGAGAGCATCAGCGGAGAACCCGGGCCCTTTATCTCGAACCGTCAGAGTGGCTTTTCCCCCTGCCACCCCCAGGGTGAGCTCTACTGGTTGTTCGTCTCCGAATTCCGCAGCGTTGTGGAGGATGAGGAAGATGGCATCCTTCAGAGGTTCGGGCTCGACCTTGATTCGTATGGGTTCCTGAGGTGCCTGGACCTTCACAAGGACCGAGGACTGGCTGGCAAACTCCCTGGTCACCTCCTGGGCCAGCTGCGTGAGGTTCCTGGTCTCCGGCTCCCGAGAAGCCGGCGGATCCTCCAAGAAGAACTCCAGGTCCTCCACGGCGCCCAAAGCCTCATCAGCGTTTTCCCGCAGATCCTCTCCGCTCCCCTCCAAGCCAGCCAGAAGGGGAGACTCCACACGATGCCGAAGGAACTCAGCGATCCTCAGTAAGGCCTTTCGGGTTTCGTCCTCATCACCGGGCCGGCGGGGGGCCCATCCCTCTACCAAGGCCTTCCTCACCTCCCGGACCTCCGGGATGGCGGCCTCGGACAACCGTTCCGGATCAGGGAGATTACCGGCGCTGAGACCTCGGACCAACGAGTCCAACTCGCGTCGAAAAACCTGCGCGCCTTTACTCTTCCCCACTACCCAAGCCACCGCGGCGCCTACCACGAGGCCTGCCAGAAACAACACTGCTTCGATCATTACTCGTTCGAGTTGAGGTTGGGACACGGGCGGGAACCGGCCGAACTCAGGCGTACGGTGGACCACAACCAGGCCCGCCCTTCCAAGAGGGGATCTTGGCAGACGGCCCCTGCCAGGGCAATAGCTGACAGCGGTTGCCCCAGACCGCCTTCCTCAGGTACCGTGGAAAAGCCATGAAGCCCGCTCAGGGCCCATCGACGAGACACCCCAGCGATAAAGGATCTCCAGAATGGACGGCCTTCACGAAATCCAAGCCCTCTTGGACGAGAGTGGTGACAGGGACAACCCGACTGCCGAAGAGATGAAGGGCATCATGGAGTCGGTCCGGACCATCGCGGTCGTCGGGATATCCGGAAACCCCGAAAAACACGCCCGCCGGGTGCCAGCATACCTCGCTTCCAGGGGCTACGAAATCATCCCCGTGAATCCCTTCCTGGACGAGGTTCTAGGAAAGGTCGCGAAGGACAGTCTGAAGGAAGTCACCGAGCCGGTGGACATGGTCCTCGTTTTCCGCCCGTCGGAAGAGGCCGCACAGGTCGCCGAGTTGGCCATGACCAGGGACGAGCACCCGGTCATTTGGCTCCAGAAGGAGATTCGGGCCGATCAGATGGCAGCTATTGCAAGGGGTTTGGGTTTTACGGTGGTCCAAGATCTCTGCGCCTACGAGGTCCACAAGGCGCTGCCCGCCGGTTAATTCGGTCTGTTCGGAGACTACCAGAGAGTCGGCTTACTCCGGCTCGGAGACCACCCAGCGGCAGAGGTCCTGTTTCCGTGCCTCGCAAGAGGTATGCGTCACCTCTACGGACCGCCGGAGGTTCAGACTGAGGACGGCCTGAGCCAACCCGGTGACCAAAGCGCAGGCATCCCCCCCCGGATCCAGATCCAGAAGGAAATGTCCTTTCGCTTCCATCGTGAAGGGTCCGTGGGCGAATCCGCCTATGGACCGGCCGAAGAGGGTTTTGATCCGGCGCTTGGTTTGCCGCCGGGAGGTGGCAAATAGGGCCTTTTCGCGTGAAAGCCGCCTGAGACCACGGGGCGGTCGGATGTCACCGATCAGAAGCTCACCTGCATGGAGGAAGGCCTCCTCCGAGTCCGGGCGACGGAGTACGAGGTGGAAGAGATCCTGGGTCTGCCGATCGGTGATCTTTTCCCTTCTCCGGACCTGTTCCTTGAATAGCCGGATCTGCTGGTCAACAACCTCGCTCAGGCCCAAGCGTCTGGGCATGGTCTGGGTCGGGTCCTCGGCAGCAAGCACCTCAGTGGGCAGATCGAGAGCCCGGATCACCTCCAGGAGGGAAAGGCCTACGACGGACGATACCCGAGCTTTCCCACCGGGACGGATCCCGGTGCCCAACGCATCCGCAGAGGCGAGCGGGTCAGGGTTATCTCTGTCGGCCACTATTTGTAGTCCTTTTCATCAGGAGTTGAAAAAACAATCTCGGAGAAGTGGAGGATCAAGGCAACGCGGGTTTGGGCAAAAAAGAAATTCGTACCGAAATGACAGTGACTCCCCGGAAGTTATTGGCAATCTTCTTCCCCGGACGGGAGGGCATACTCTCCCGATGAGTTTAGGACAGGCGGGGAGTGGTTCGACAACGTCTCGGTGGCCATGGGGGGGCTGGTTCGCGCCCCGAGAGCGTCGATCCTCCCCCCTTTCCTTTTCCCCCCAAAAACCTACCTACCTTTGTGACACTATTGTAGAAAACCACCCTTGCGATTCCATCAAAGCCTCGATATTTTAATTTCAAAATTCCCAACTCTTGAATAAGAGTTCGAGGAAAATGAAGCTTTCCTGGCCTCCCGAACCCCAAAGGGAACGTAAATGTCTGTCAAAGCGGTGATGGAGCAGGCACAGCAGGACCAGGCTCAGCGGCACGAGGCCCAACTGCGGGATCTTCGCCCTCTCACGGAGTTGACTGACGAGGAGCTCGTAACCGCACACCTGGAGAACCGGACAGGGGCTTTCCAGCACCTTTATGACCGGTATCGGGACCGTTTAGTCCACTTCATCATCCGCAAAACGGGGGATGGGGACCGGGCTCAGGATCTCGTGCAGGAAGCCTTCATTCGAGTCACCCGGCATCTCCACCGTTTCGATACCACGAAAAAGTTCTCGACCTGGGTCTACACCATCGCCAGCAACCTTTCGAAGAACGAGCTCAGGAATCGGTCCAGAAGCCCTCTGGTTCTGTTCCAGAAGCTCGAAAACAGCTGGGACAACGACCACAGGCCCCTGCAGTTCGAGGACTCGAGGATGCGGCCTGACGACATGTACAGGAAGCGGTACCTCCGGCGTATTGTCGAAGAAACCGTCCAGGAGCTGCCGGAGCACCATAGGCTGGTCTTCCGACTCCGGGAGTTGGAAGGAAAAAGCTACGAAGAGATCGCCGAGATCACCGGCGTAAATTTAGGGACCGTGAAAAGCCGACTCCACCGGGCCCGGAACTCCTTCGCCCAGCGGATCGAGCCGCTCCTGAACTAGAAAAGAAACGCCTCGACCGACGGTTCGTTGGGACCGTCCCGGGCGCATTCGATCGAGATTGGACCCCGAACGCATAATCCGTTCGGGGTCCTTTTCTTTGTGTCGGCCGGAACCGGTGCTACTTTCAGGAACCCTGGCTCCCGTTGAGAGTCCGAGGTAAGTGCCCCCAAACGACAGCCTGCGCGACCGATGTTCGAGAATCTCCGAAACGCCTTCCGAGAAGCGATCGACAACTTCAATAAAGAACTGGGCCGAGACGAGGTGCCAGACGTTGTGGACGGCCTCCTCAGGCAGATGCACGAGGAGGTGACCGACACCAAGGCTCAGCTATACACCTTGGAAGAGCAGATCAAAAAGGCCATCCAGCTCTCGGAGATGGAGGAGAAGGAAGCGGCGACTTGCCGCCGCCGTGAGGAAATGGCTCGGAAGATCGGTGACAACGAGACCGCCGATGTCGCGGCCGAATACGCCGAGAAGCACGAGCGCCGCCGGGAGATTCAGGCACGAAAGGCCCTCGCCCTCCGGGAAGAATTGGAGCACAAACGGAGCGAGGTCGAGGACATGATGGTCAAGCTCAAGGAGGCCAAAGCCAAGCGGGAGTCGTTGGCCGCCACCTCAGGGCGGGCCGAAGCAAGAAATGCCATCGGAGGCGCTGGAGAGCTGTTCGACGAGTTGGACCGGATGGCGGAGAAGATCGAGGGAATCAACCATCAGAGGGAGGCTGAGGAAGACCTCCTGGAGGAGTTCGGGGAGCTGGAGTCTACGACACCATCCCGGGGGCCAACCCCGGAAGAGCTGGCCGAAGCGCGGCTCAGGGAGTTGAAGAGGGCGATGGGAGAGGAGTAGACAACTCCCTGATGAACAGCAGACCGGCACACTCGCCGGCCAGGAACAGGAGCGTTTCCCGCTCCTTCTCTCTGACAGGCACCTGCGACGACCTTCCGAGAACCTGAAGGAACCACCGACGGTCTTCATGTTCCCCTAACAGGACGGTCAGTTCACCCTCCGTCCCCATGGCCAGGCACGGCCCATGCTCTCCCTCGAGCTTCCCCAGCGCGTCCCCCGAACCTTCCTTGCGAGCAGGCTCATCTCGAAGGTCCAGTGCGAACAGGGTGTCAGGCGTCGGGTCCGGATGGCCCTTCGGGACGGAGAGGACTCCACCCCAGTTCCCACCCAACAGGTTCAGAGCCCTCCATACCGGAAGTGCCAGTCTGGAGAGGTCCCCGGCCCCACCCCAAACCGCGAAGGTTCGGAGATCCAGGGACGGATCGGAGGACCCCAAATACCCTCGGATATCAATCACGCGATCGTCTGTCACGGCTCCTCCTTCCCCCTTAGGCTAGGCTCTTCCGAGCGTCACCGTCAATGCGGGAGCCCCTTGGCAAAGGCCGTTCCGCACCCCTATCCGGGCTGGTTCCCACGGTCCAAACCGGATAGATTTCCGGCCGTTCCCTGACAGTGAACCCCACCAAACGGAATCCGATGGAGAACTGGATCGGAGTAGGAATCTGGATGGTCATGGGCGGCCTCATCGGGTTGGTCATGAAGACCTTGGTCAAACGACCGGAAGCCACCTCTGGCCATACGACCCTTCTGGTCGTCTTGGGTGCCTTCGCCGCCGTGGTGGGTGGAATGCTCGGCGTCGGGATCTTCGCATTCGAGGACCCCAAGTCCATTAGCATGGCGGGAATGGCCGGTGCAGCCTTCCTGGCCATCCTCTTCACGTATATCTACCGCTGGGGCGTGAAGGGTCTCATCTGAACAGCTGGTGACAAATAAAAAAAAGACGACGACCCTTTCGGGCCGCCGCCTTTTTTTCGTCCCCCCACGGAGGCACCCCGTGGAGATGGGGAAGGAGAGGTGACCAGCCCCTCCTGTTCGGATTACGCGCCGAACTCGCGGAACTACCAACTGAGTGAATTCCCAACCCCTCATCCCCGCGTCTTGCGTTCGCTCACCCTGGTATGACGGTCGAAGAACCGAAATGGTTGCCTGCCGTCATCCGCGTCGCTTCGATGGAGCACCGCCTAAGGAGCCATCGTGCGACTCCTTTCCATACGCACGGTCCTGCGGAATGTTTCAAGTCGGTTTTTTTCGAAGCGCTTGAGGAGCTTGAGGACCTCCGGCTACATTGTCTTCCTGCCCCTTCATCCTATCAGCACACTCCTTTAGAGGACGATTCGATGGCGGACGTGAGTGAGTACATCAACGAAGAGATGGCGAGATTCCATGACGAACTCTTCGATTTCCTGAGGATTCCATCCGTCAGCGCCAGAAGTGAACACGCCGGCGACATCAAAGAAGCAGCAGGTTGGGTAGCCGATCGCATGCGAGATGCGGGGCTATCAGCATCGGTCATCGAAACTCCCGGGCACCCGGTGGTGCTGGGTGAGTGGAAAGAGGCCGGGCCCGACGCACCGACGCTCCTGGTCTATGGCCACTACGACGTTCAACCGCCGGAGCCGCTGGACCTGTGGGAGTCCCCGGCTTTCGAGCCGACGGTGCGGGAGGGAAACCTGTTTGCCCGCGGCGCATCGGACGACAAAGGGCAACTCTTTCTCCACATCAAAGCTCTCGAAGCCCAGTTGAAGGGTTCAGGGGCCTTGCCGGTGAACGTGGTGATGGTGGCAGAAGGGGAGGAAGAGGTGGGTTCGCCGAACCTCGTCCCCTTTGTGGAGGCCCATCGGGATCGGCTCGCATGTGACGCTGTGGTCATCTCCGACTCGTCCATGTTCGCTCAGGGGATCCCTTCCCTGCTCTTCTCTCTCCGGGGCCTGGCCTATTTCGAGATTCACGTCCAGGGACCGGCTGGCGACCTCCACTCCGGATCTTACGGCGGGGCTGTCGTGAATCCCGGCAATGTTCTGGCGGGGCTCCTGGACTCCCTGAAAAACGCCGACGGAAGCATCGCCATTCCGGGATTCTACGACGATGTGATGGACTGGGATGAAAAGACCCGGGAAGCCATCAAAGGCCTTCCGTTCGATCAGTCGGAGTTCGAAAGCGAGGTTGGCGCCCCTGGGCTGAATGGGGAAGCCGGATTCAGTCTTCTGGAGCGTCTTTGGATTCGGCCCACCTGTGACGTAAACGGCATCCTCTGCGGATACACGGGCGAGGGAGCAAAGACGGTCCTCCCGGCCAAGGCCATGGCCAAGGTGAGCTTCCGGCTGGTCCCGAACCAGGATCCCGGCCGTGTGGGCGAACTGCTAAAGGCCCACCTCGCAGACATGGTCCCGCCAGAGGTGGAGGTTACGGTGGAGGAGCTCCACGGCGGGCGGCCGTGGAAGGCGGAGCTGGAGGGTCAGTTCTTCGAAGCCGCCCAGAACGCCCTGGGCAAAGCCTTCGGGACTGCTCCGGTTCTCACAGGCGAAGGTGGTTCGATCCCCATCGTGGTGGACTTTCAGGAGATCCTGGAGGCGCCGGTCCTGCTCATGGGATTCGCCCCCCCAGGGGCGAATATGCACGCTCCTAACGAGTGGATCCCACTGGAGAACTTCGAGAACGGGATCAGGGCTGTGGCCCAGTTCTACGCCGAGCTCGGGGGCTAGCGGCCACCGGCCGAGAGTCCGTAGCTACCACGAGAAAGACAGCGGCCGCCGGCCGACGCCAGATCAGCCCTCCTCCGGGACCATGGAACCCGCCCGGAGGAGGGCTCGTGCTTTGTTCAGGGTTTCCTCGTACTCCCGCTCTGGATCGGAATCGGCGACGATTCCCGCACCCGCTTGTACAAAAGCCTGGTCATCGGTGATCAGCACGGTCCGGATGGTAATGGCCGTATCCATGTTCATCCCCCCGAAGCTGAAATAGCCCACCGCCCCGGCATAGGGCCCCCGCTTCACCGGTTCGAGCTCGTCAATGATCTCCAGGGCTCTGATCTTGGGCGCCCCCGAAACGGTCCCGGCGGGAAACGACGCCTTGAACACGTCCATGGCCGAGAGCCCCTCCCGGAGGTCACCCTCCACCTGACTCACTATGTGCATGACGTGGGAGTACTTCTCCACCACCATGAGGTCGGGGACACGAACCGAGCCGAACTCAGCCACCCGGCCCACGTCGTTCCTGCCCAGGTCCACCAACATTCGGTGCTCAGCCAGCTCCTTTTCGTCGGACAGCATATCCTCCGCCAGCAGCCGGTCTTCTTCCGGGGTCCCGCCCCTGGGCCGAGTGCCGGCAATGGGTCTTACCGTGACCGTTCCGTCCTCCACCCGGACCAAAACTTCCGGAGAAGTCCCTACCAGGTTCATCCCGTCCAACTCGAGGAAGTAGAGATAGGGCGAGGGGTTCACGGTCCTCAGGACCCTGTATAGGTCGAACGGTCTACCGCTGAAGGACATCCCCAACCGTTGGCTCAAAACCACCTGGAACGCGTCCCCGGCATGGATGAGCTCCCGAATCCTCTCGACGCCATCCTGGAAATTCTCTTTCGAGACACTGCTGGAGAAGGGCGGATCGTCCTCCGGTTCCGGCTTCAGCTCCAGGGCCGGCAGTCTGGGCCCGGCCTCCAACCGTCGGACCAACTCCTCCGCCCGGCGGCCACCCTCCTCGTACCTGGCCCGGAGCTCGGCGTCCGAGAGACCCTCCTCCACGTCTACCGCAGCCACAGCCATCCCTCTCCCGAGGAGATTGTCGATGACCAAGACCACCGAAGTGAAGAGGAACAGGCCGTCCGGCAAATTCAGATCGTCAGCCGGCACGTCGGGAAGGGTTTCGATATGCCGAACGACGTCAAACCCGAAAAAACCCACGGCCCCACCCCAGAATCGCGGGAGCCCGGAGACCCGGGCGGGTTTCCGTTCCTGTAGGCGGCGATCGAGGTCCCCAAGGGGGTCGTCCGTTTCCACATCCTCCCACCCCCGCTCAGGCCGCCAAACGCTTATCTTCCCATCCTTCAGGCGCCAAGCCTCCCTGGGCTGGCTTCCCAAGAAGGAGTATCGGGCCCATTGTTCTCCCCCGACCACCGACTCCAGGAGGAAGCCGAAGGGCGAGCGGTACAGCTTTTCGTAGGCCGTGACGGCGGTATCGGTGTCGAAGAGGAATTCGCGCCAGACGGGAACCACCCCGGCGTCGCGAGCCAGGTTCAGAAACTCTGGGAAGGACGGAAACAGTCGCATGAATCGGATGGTAGCGGGGTACGCTCTGCGTCTATTCAAAGGGGAAGAGTCCCGAATGGAGCGAGACTGAATGTCCTCGGGCACCGATCATCCGTCAACTGCAATCCTGGCCGTGGACACCGGAGGGACTTTTACGGACCTCCTCCTCCTGGCATCAGGCGTCCTCACTACGCTAAAAGTCCCATCCACGCCCAAAGACCCTGCAGACGCCGTCCTGGCGGGTTCCGCCCAACTCCTGAAGGGGGAAACCGGGCACCGGTTGTTACACGGTTCCACCGTGGCGACCAACGGCCTCCTAGAGCGCAACGGCGCGCGAGTGCTCCTCGTAACCAACCGGGGTTTCGAAGACGTCCTGGAGATCGGGCGCCAGAACCGGCCTCAGCTGTACGCGTTGGTGGGACACCGCCCCCCTCCCCTGGTTGCTCGGGAGGACCGTGTCGGCATCGGAGGCCGATTGGGTCCCGAGGGGCAGGAGATCCAGCCACTGGACGCAGAGGAGCTCCTTGGACTCACGGCGCGAGTCAGCGATGCGGACTCTCTGGCGGTGGTCCTCCTCCACTCCTACGCCAACCCAAAACACGAAGAGGCGGTGGCGAAAGCTCTCCAGGAGCTGGGACTACCTCTGTCGGTCTCCTCTCGGCTCCTCCCCGAGTACCGTGAGTACGAGCGGACCTCCACCACCGCTGTGAACGCCTACGTTTCCCCCATCATGTCCCGATACCTGGGAAGACTCGACCAGGAGAGCGGTGCCGAGCCGGTCCATATCATGGCCTCCAACGGCGGGGCCGTGCCGGTGGAGCGGGCCATCCGGGAACCGGTCCATACGGTCCTATCCGGCCCGGCGGGAGGGGTCGTGGGAGCCCTGGACTGGGCTCGGAGGGCCGGGTTCGACCAGATCGTCACATTCGACATGGGGGGCACGTCCACCGACGTGTCCCTTTGCCCAGGGCGACCCCTCCACACCCGGGAGTTTGAGATCGCCGGTCAGCCAGTGGCTGTCCCGGTCATCGACATCCATACGGTGGGCGCCGGTGGTGGATCCCTGGCGAGAGTGGACGCAGGTGGAGCCCTCCGAGTGGGTCCCGAGAGCGCCGGCGCGGATCCCGGACCGATCGCCTACGGGCAGGGAGGCCGGGAGCTCACCGTCACCGACGCACACGTCTGGCTCAGGCGCTTACCCACCGAGGCGTTCCTGGGTGGAGAAGGTGAGCTGGATCGGTCCATTATTTCTGGGCCGCTTGAGGACTTGGCCGGGAAGTTGTCCAAAACCCCCGAAGACGCCGCGGAAGGAATCCTCTCGGTAGCGAATACGGCCATGGAGAGAGCCTTGCGGGTCACCTCCGTGGAGCGGGGGTTTGATCCCGCGGACTTTGTCATAGTGGCTTTCGGGGGCGCAGGAGCCCTACACGTTGCGGAGTTGGCCGATCGGCTGGGGGCACCCAGGGCCTTGGTACCACCGGACCCCGGTCTCCTTTCCGCCTACGGAATGCTGGCCGCCCCACCCACCAGAGAGGTCTCCCGGACCCTTTTGATCTCGTCCTCGGAGCCGGAGCAGGAATCCAGGTTGGCGGAAGCCTTCGAGGCCCTGGAGTCCCAGGCCGTCGAGGAGATGGTGAGCGAAGGCAACGACCCGGAGAGCCTCGCCGTTCGGCATTGGCTGGACGCTCGCTACCAAGGCCAGAGCTTCGAGCTCCGGGTAACGTGGGAGGGATGGGTAGAGGCGTTCCACCTGGCTCACGAGGAACGGTACGGCTATTCCAGGCCTGAAGCACCGGTTGAAGCGGTGACCCTCAGGGCCGTCGCCGAAGCACCGCCACTTCCACTCTCCCCCTCTCCCCTACAGAAAGCGGAAGGCAACCCTCCCGTGGAGAAGAGCACCGCATACTTCGACGGGAACGAGATCGAAGTGGGGAGAGTATGGCGCAAAGACCTGATGCACGGCCATACCATCGCGGGCCCCGCTATCGTCTTGGAATACTCGTCCACCACCTGGCTACCTCCGGGCTGGCTGTTGGAAGTAGACGCGTGGGGAAGCCTCCTGCTCACGAAGGAGTAAAGAATGGCGGAGACCACCGCCGACCTCGGCGATCAGAGTGCAGTGAAACCACCCTACCTGTGGGCTCTGGCAGCTACCGGTATGGTTGCCCTCCTCTACATCGTCACACTGGCTCCCACCACGGCATTCTGGGATACCAGCGAGTACATCGCCACAGCCCACCTGTTGGGGATTCCTCATCCCCCAGGCAACCCGCTCTTCGTCGTTCTGGCACGGGCCTGGGACATCCTCCTGGCTCCCCTGGGTCTTTCGGTAGCGGTGAAGATCAACCTGTTCTCCACCACCATGAGCGCCCTGGCCCACGGGTTCTGGTTCCTGGTCATCCACCACGTCCTCCGGTACTTCACGGACGATCGGCGCTTCCAGTTGGCGGGAGCTTTTGTCGCCGTTGTGGTCAGCGCCACCGCCTTCACCGTCTGGAACCAGTCGAACGTCAACGAGAAGGTCTACACCGTATCGCTCTTCACCATCGCCCTTCTCACATGGCTGGCCTTCCACTGGAGGGAAAACCTCGGGAAGGGGAAGGATGACAACCTTCTCATCCTCATGGTGTTCATCCTGGCCCTGTCGGTGGGAAACCATCTGATGGCGTTTTTGGCGGCGCCCGCCCTGGGGATCTTCATCCTGCTGGTTCACCCAAAAACGCTGCTGAACTGGAAGCTCTACCTCGCCGCGGTGATAGCCACATTCCTGGGGTTGTCCATCCACCTTTATCTGCCCCTCAGGGCTGCCCTGGATCCGGTGATCAACGAGGCGTCACCCACGTGTGAATCCCTCACGGGGGCCCTTGTTAGCCTGCTCACCTTCGGCTTGGAGCAGAAGGTCGCTGGCCTCAACGGATGTGAGAACCTGTCCGACGCACTGAGCCGAAAACAGTACGTGAAGCCTCCCCTGGTCCCCCGGCTGGCCCCGCTCCACCTTCAGATCACGAACTACATCCAGTATTTCGACTGGCAGTGGGCCAGAGCCCTTCAGGGAACCCAGGTCCTGTTTTCCTTCGCCCGCCTTCCGTTCACGCTTCTCTTCACCGGCCTGGGCGTCTACGGGGCGCTGGAACACTTCCGAAAGGACCGTTTCAGCTGGTGGTACATCCTGACGCTGTTCGGAACCCTCTCTTTGGCGTTGATCTTCTACCTGAACTTCAAGTACGGGTATTCCATTCAGGACCCTCTGGGTGACCTCTCAGCACACGAGGTGAGGGAGCGGGACTACTTCTTCATCGTCAGCTTTTCGCTCTGGGGGCTTTGGGCCGGGGTCGGCATCGTGGCTCTCTGGCGACGCTTGGGTAAGGGAGTCGCCGATGGGATGCGAAAGGCTCGTCCCGTTCTCCTGATCGCGGCCATACCCCTGGTGTTGAACTGGCCGTGGGCCAGCCGTACCGGGGATTATTCTGCCAGAGACTGGGCCTACAACCTCCTCATGAGCGTCGAGCCTTACGGCGTGCTTTTCACGAACGGAGACAATGACACCTTCCCCCTGTGGTACCTACAGGAGGTGGAGGGAATCCGGCAGGACGTGACGGTCATCGTCACATCGTATCTGAACATCGACTGGTACGCTTTCCAGCTGAGGGGGCTCACCAGCCCGTGTCAGGAAGGCGTGGATCCTGCGGACGATCCCACCAGGATCATCTGCCAGAGACCCTATTCTCCCGAGGGCTCTCCAGGAGCCGAGTACGTAGGGCCCCAGGGAGCTGACGCGGTCCAGACAGCCGGAAAGGTGCCGTTGGTCATGGAGGGACCGGTTCGGATCCCGACCCGATCCATCCTCCAGCTGGACGACGTCACCATTCAACAGACGTCCCAAACCCTCTTGCCCGTGATGGAAGATCAGACCGTCCAACTGGGACCTGGCCTGGCGGCCCGTATCCCCGGAGGCTCGTACGTCGAGCCATGGCAACGGTTCGCTCTCGCCATCATTAGCGCTTCTCTCGGTGACCGGCCGGTGTACTTCGCGTCGAGTGGGAACGCCGCGAGCTATCTGGGCCTCACGCCGTACCTCATTCGGCAGGGGCTGGCTTATAAGCTCCATGACACCCTGCCCGATGCGACCAGCATGGAGAACGTCACGGAGCTTCCGCTCACCGCCTTCAGCGGCGTGACAGGAACCTACGTGGACCACCACCGGACGGACCTGCTCTCGACCGAGGTGTTCATGCACCGAAGCGGCCTTCCCGACGAGTGGCCCCGGTGGCCGTGGAGAGCCGTCATGGGGATCCCGAGTTATTACGCGTGGGTGCACTACGCGCTCTACGAGTGGGCGCTGTTGGAGGGTAATCAGGAAAAGGCCGACTTCGAGCTCGATAGAGCTGAAGAGTGGGGGCGGCTGAGATTACCTGACTCTTAGGAGTCCCACACCGGCCGGAAGGGATTTCAGGAAGGCCCGACCTTTCTCCGGGTGCCCGCGGAAGTCGTAGAGACCGTCGAAGAACTCCGGGGCCCGTTCAACCACGGGCCCCCTGGTCAGGAGAAGAACCTGCGGGATCCGGGAAAGCACCCTTCGCAACAAGCTCAGGGCCCGGAGCTGATCCTCCCCACCCATCCGGTCAAAGGGGTCTCCCAAGACAAAAGACCCGATGGGGTTCCAGTCCTCCGCCAGGAGCTCCACCAGCGCCATCCGTAGCGCGACCACGGCCGCGGCCCGATCCTCGTCGGCCTCTACCCCCGCCGAACCACCCCCGTCCACCAAACCCACCGATCGGTCCTCGTTCTCCCCACCCAGCCCGAGTATCCGTCCACCCGTGAGGCGGTTCAGTCGCCGGCCGGCCCGGTTCAGAAGGCGGGTTCGGCACTCCGACCCGATCTCTCCTCGGAGGTTCCGAGCCAGGTCGAACAAGTGCCGGGCCAGGGGCGGGGTTTCCGGGATCTCCGCCGGATCGTCTTTGAACGCCGCCAGCTCCTCTTCCGTCGCCCCCGACGCGTTCGCTTCCTGAAGGAGGAGCTCCAACCGGTCCTGGACCTCCCTCTCACGATCCCTCAGCTCGTCCAGCTCCCTGAGAGAAGACCGGGCCCGTTCCAGACGTTCGGCGCAATCTTCGAACTGGGCATTGAAGAGATGGGACTGGCCCTCCAGGTCGATAAGACTTTGAGGTTTCTCTTCGAGCTGTTCCCATCGTCGGCGCCACCACTGGCCGTCCTGGACCAGAGCCTCCCACTCGTCTCGGAGCTCTTCCAACACCTCCTGAAAGTGTTCCGCCAGGTGCCGCCCGCAGGTCGGACACGGGCTGTCTGGCCCCAGCTCTTCGAGCTTCCTGATCCGATCCCGAAGCTCTCGCCCCCGATCTCGGTAGGCTTGAAGGTGGGTTTCCGCATCTTGACGCTCCCGATGCCACTCCATGGTTTCGGCACCCAGGTCGCCTCCGGTCTCGGCGATGTCGGCTCGGAGGTTCATCAGCTCGGCCTCGAGGTCCGAAACCAGAGTCGGCACGTCTTCCAGCGCCCGTAGTTGAGCTTTTAAGTCGGCCAGCTCCGACTCCAGCATCAGGCGCCCGTAGTCCCTGGCCGACAGGTCACCCAGGTCCCGATCCCGCTTCAACCCTGGATACCGCTCCGAGAGGGATTCCAGGAGATCCGTCAGCTCTTCCACTCCCCGTGCCGCAGCGAGGAGGGTTTCCCCTCCGTCCAGGACGGACTCCGGAGAGTCCCCGCCGATACCACACCAAGCCAACGCCATGCCCTTGGCTGGCAGCCCCCATTGCTGCGAGGAGTCTGCCCGGCCATGCACCCGGGCGTCCCGCTCGGCCAGGCCACTCCTTCGCCAGAAGCTCGCTTCCCTGATTCCTCCGAGGCGAAGGGCGATGGCGGCTTTGTCCTCTTCGTCACCTTCGGCGCCGCCGGGAAGGTCGGGAGTGATCCCCACCCCCCACAGGAGAGTGTTGGCGAACGCCTGGAGAGTCCTGCCGTCCCCACCCATCCATGCCAGGAGCCCCTCTTTAGCCTCCATGCTGACCTCACCCAGGAAGGGAAGCTCCGACCCGTGGAACTCCTGGATAAGGAGTTCCTCCTCCAATCCACCGGGATCCGTGGAATGGGTGGACTCTTTGGTGAACTCTTCCAGCGTGGCCCCCAAGCCCTGCACTTCCACCCCCATCTCCTTCACCCGGTCTCGAAGAACTCTGAGCGCGAAGCCACGGTCCCTGGTGACGAGGGGAAGCGGGTTGTTGTCGGCGAGGTTCTGGAAATCATCCACCTCGATGGCCAGATGCAGGGCCTGGTCCCGCAGCTCAGCGAAGAGCCCCTTGTCTTCTCTCTTCACCTCCTCCGGAGACAATCCCTCGATGCGCAAGCGAACGATCTTACCGTCAATTCCTCCGGGCACCTCCCCCAGGACCTCTCGGACTTTCCCGGGCAGCTTCTCCGATTCCCCCTGTGGGACCCGGATCGGAGCCAGGGCCACTACAGCCCGCCCGGGGATGGGGTGGAATCGGGATGTGCCCGACTCCAGATCGAAGGAAAGAAACCCCTTCTCCTGGGCTGCCTCTCGCCACGGCTCCGGGCCCACCCGCTCCAAGGAGCCGGGATAGAACACCCTCGGCGCCACCTGCTGGTGTTGGTGGAGATAGCCCAGGGCCACGTAATCCCACGGCTGGGGATCCAGCGATAAGCCCGGCCCCGCACCGGTGGCCACCCCGGCGTAAGCCAGTAGGAGATTCCACTTCGCCTCAGGATGGGTCCGAAGCTCGGGGTAGGGTCGCCGCACCACCGCACTGTGTGGTACGAGGAAGAGGTGGGTTTGGAGGTCCCGGAGGAACACGGACCGGGCTCGGCCCGTCACCGCCTCCACGTTCGGAAAGGGATCCAGAGCCGCCAACGCCCCCGGATCGGTCATGGGCCTGGGGGTATCCCGAGCTCCTGCGACCATGAAGATCTGCGTCGACGGTATGGCACTTCGGAGGGTTTCCAGGCCCTGAGCCAAAGCCACCAAGGCGCCGGGAGACGGATCGGGCCGATCAAAAATGTCACCCACCAAGAGAACCAGGTCCGGCCTCAGCTGGACGACCTCATGAACCGCCCTCTGGAAGGCCTCCGATACGTCCCTCTCCCGAACGTTCTTCCCACGCTCCGCCCTCTCATAGGCCCGATGGCCGAGGTGCAGATCGGAGAAGTGGACGAGAAGCATGGGCTCACGCCCCTCCCCTCGGAACGAGAGAATACCCCCCAAAAGTGGAAGGCCAGGCCGGAGTCTCGTCCGCAGAGAGGAGGATCAGGAACCGGGAGCTCTCGCTCACACCCTGGAGAAGCTCCGTATCGGTTTCCCCCCGGCCCTTTCGAAAAACGGACACACCCGCGAACCACTCTCTCGCCTGGATCGCGAGATGCTCCACGGCATCCCGGGTTCCGACCTCTGGGTCCCCTCCATTATACCCGAGTCCTCCAAGGATCAGCACCGCCCCCGGCGCCAGCGTCTCCTTCAAGGCCCGCCACTCCATGTCCCCGAGGGCCGGCATTCCAGCCAGAGCCGGGAGAACTCCGCAGTCGACCACGACGACGGAGAATCCCTCGGGATCTTCCCGGACCGCTTCCAGAGGAGGTCTGATTTGAAGGTCGAGCTGGTCCCAGCCATCCCACTGATGGAAGTGGGTTCGGGCCAGAGTAATCAGCTCCTCTCTCCTCTCCACCACCCTGATCCCGGCGTGGGGGAACCGCTGAGAGAAGAGCCGGGCCAACGTCCCGCTCCCTCCCCCCAGATAAAGGATCGACTCCGGTTGGATCCCAACCCGAGCCAGCCCCTCCAAGAGGGCCGCCTCCCACGCTCTCCCAGCCTCCCCCCCAGATCCTTCGGCACCCCGAACGATGTCCCCGGCAAATAGGAGATTCATCTCCGTTCTGGGGCTCCCCACCATCCGCCTCTCCACCCGAAGAGTCACGCCTCCGGCCACCACGGTGCCGAGGGGATCCACCGTCACGCGGGCGTCCAAGACCCAACCCTGCAGAAGAGCCCCTCCCGAGAGGATCACCAAACAAAAGAGGTACAGGGTGTGGGGCGCGCCGTTGGGCAGGAGCACCGTTCCCGCCATGAGGAATCCCAAGGCTGCCCCCAAAACGGCCGTAGGACCCACCGACGTCGATGGGACCCGGCCAAGATCATCCGGACGGCCCATCGCACCCAAGAGAGTCCCCAGCGAGAAGAGAGGCAGGGCGCCAAGAAACCCCAGGCCGATCCCCTGGCCCAGGGCAGTCCCTTGGAGGTTCTCGGAGAAGTTCAGGGTGGCCCCAAAGGCCGACGCCAATGCGAAGGTCACAAGGGAGAACATCCACCGCCGCCGGATCTGTTCCACTGCCCCGCCCCCCACCGGGAGTGGAGCGCTCATCAACCCCAAGCCGAGAGCTCCGACTTCGATGGTCAAGATCAGAGTCAGTGCCGGAAGCAGGCCCTCATCGGTATATAGGAGGAGCCCCGTGGAAACCTCCAGCGCCACAGCCGCCGCCAAACCTGCCAGGAGTGGAGGCACAGCCACAAGCCAGCGGCGGGAGCCGTTCATGAACCGATCCCGGACAGGTTCCCGCGGAAAAAGATCAGAGGATCCCCGTCCCTGGCTTCACAAGTCTCGACCTCTCCCACCACAATGGAGTGATCTCCCCCGGGATGAACGTCCACGATCTTGCACTCCATCCAACCCAGAGCGCCTTCCAGGAGGGGACTGCCCAGAGAACCATCCTTTACCTGCAACCCCGGGAACCGGTCGTGGGGATCCGCCTGGGAGAAGGTGAGAGCCAGGTCCTCTTGAGGTTCCGCCAGAAAGCTCACCCCGAAGTGCCCTGCCTGGAGTATGGAATCGTGGCCGTCAGCATTCTTGTGTAAGCAGACCAGAACCAAGGGTGGATCCAACGAAACGGAGGTGAAGGCATTCACCGTCAATCCGACGGGGTCGCCGTCGGGAGCTCGGGAGGCCACCACTGTCACCCCTGTGGCAAAATGGCCCATAACCCACCGGAATTTTTCTTCGCTGACCATGAGTCTCCTGGGTTTTGCCTCCGCCCCGGCGGAGCCCTAGCTTTGAAATATGAAAAGGAGACTACCCCGCTGGTTTGGAATGGTTGGGATTGTAACCGCCGCTTTTGGCTGCGACAACGTGTCATTCGGCGGGATGAGCGTTAGCCTGGAGGGCCCACCCAGGGACAGCCTGAGTGCCGAAGGTGGGGTGGCGGGAGCCGGGCTCGATACCGGCCCAATGCGGTTTCGATATGGCCCCCTGCTTTATGCCGGGACTCGGCAGGGCGACTCCGTCACGGTTGTCCCGGTGGCCGAGCTAACGGACGGCGGCCTCGAGCCCCTCCCGGGAGGGGACGCAGGGTCCCGGCTGGCGGAGCAAATCCTGGAAGAGCGGTTGATGCCGGGCCAGAGGCTAACCTTGTTCCAGCAGGGGGGTCGGGTCGGGACACTCACCGTGTCTGCGTCCCAAGGGACCACGTCCGAGTACTGCTCCCCCAGGGCCCAAGCCGTCGGGTCCATCGAGCTGATCCCCAGCGCGGCCGCGTCGGACCGCTTCCTGGCCCTGGAGGAGGAATTAGGCCAGGAGCATCCCTATGGGGGTTTTCAGACCTTCTTAGTGGAGCGCCCGCATCGCACCGCGATTCAGAATCTCGGAGGGGAAGCCCTGAACGAGGTGGGCGGGCAGTGGCCCAACGTCGGACTCCAGAACATCCGGTTCGATTTGCAGGCATTTCAGCACTCATCGGCCGATCCGCCATCCATCATCGGCACCTTCCTGTTCCAGGACCAGCTGGGCGTAGGCCCTGCACCAGATCCTTCCTACTCCTTATTGGTTCTGGGTGAGCCTCAAGGAAACCGGTTTAACCGGACGTACACCTGGTACCGCCGGGTGGGAGACGGAGGAAAAGGCGCACCCCGATACTTTTCCAAGATGGACTGGGACGGGGACGGGGAGGAGGAGCTCCTTCTCGAGATCTTCGGAGCCGAATCAAGATGGTGGGCGGCTCTCGAAAGAGCGGGTAGAAGCTGGGTCCTGGCTTTTCAGGATCCTTGCGGGGAACCGGGCGACGGCCCCGGCCCTTCCTGAACCATACCCCGGTAACTTTCGAACCGAGCTCCGTCGACCTCGGATCTGTTCAGAGCCGCCTGGACCCCGCAGTTCGGTTCATGCAGGTGCGTACAGCCTCGGAATTGGCACTCACCCCTGAAGGGATGGAAGTCGGGGAAACAGCCTTCCAACTCCCGTTGATCCACGCCCCAGACGCCGACGTCGGAGAATCCAGGAGTGTCGGCCACGAGCCCCCCACAATCCAAGGGAATCATACGGGCGGATACGGTGGTATGCCGACCACGTCCCTTTTTGTGGCTCAACTCGCCCGTCTTCAGCCCCAGACCCGGTTGGACGGCATTCAGCAGAGTTGACTTCCCAACACCCGACGGACCGATCAGAGCAGACGTTCCAGAGCAAAGAACCGACTCCAGCTCCGGCATTCCATCCCCTGTGAGGGCGCTGGTTTCGTACACGGAGTATCCGATCCCGCGATACAGGCGGATTAGCCGCGAGTGGACCGCCTCCTCCCCTTCCTGTTCCGGGCACGGGGCCGAAGGAGGGGTTTCCACCAAATCGATTTTGTTCATGACCAGGACCGGGTCCAGGTCGTCTGCTTCGCCAATCACCAGGAGGCGATCCAAGAGGGTCTGCCGCGGCTCGGGCCGGGTTGCCGATGCCACCACCACGAGTCGATCCACATTGGCCGCAACAACCTTTGGCCGTCGCCCCCCCAGTCCCTTCCTGACGATCTGGGACCGGCGAGAGTCCACGGCTTCGATGGTGGCGGTGCCGTCCCTACGGGTCGCGATTTCCACTCGGTCCCCGATCACCACTCTGTCCCCCGTCCTGGCCTCCTGTTTCAGCCGACCGCGGAGAGAGGCATCCATGACTTCACCGGAGTCGAGGTGGATGGAATAAACCCCGCCCTGGGTCCCGAAGACCGTGCCCTTCATAGGCCGGGTTCCCGCCGACCGGCGGACTTCCGATTACCGGCGGACTTCCGATTACCGGCGGACTTCCGATGACGAAGGAGACACCGATAAAAAAAACCGCCTTCCGGCGACCCCGGTCTGTTGGGGTTCCAGAAGGCGGTTGAACTCAGCCACCCCTCGGGCGGCGAGGTGGGGCGCATCAGGCGGCGAAAGACTCCAGGGCCGCCCCTTTGTTCCCCTCCCGCAAACGGCGCAGGGCACGGTCCCGAAGCTGACGAATCCGCTCCCGGGTCACGCCAAGCATGTTGCCGATCTCCTCCAGGGTATGCTCCCGCTCTCCTTCGAGACCGAAGTAGAGGCGAAGTACCTTGGCGTCCCGGGGCTCCAGAATCTCCAGAGCCTCGCTGATCGCCTCACCCAGAAGGCGGCTTTCCACTTCCAGCTCAGGCTCCGAGGCCTCCTCGGTGATGAACCGCTCCACCAGTTGAGAGTCCTCGCTGTCGCCGATGGGCGCATCCAGCCGAATCTCGGCCGCGTTGAGGGTCTGGAGGGACTCCACCAGCTCGGGGGTCAGATCGGTGGCGACGCTCAACTCCTCGGCCGTGGGCTCCCGGCGGAGCTCCTGCTTGAGCCGCTCCTTTTCCCGGAAGATCCTCGCCAGATCCGAGGCCCGGTTCAGCGGCACACGAACCGCCCGTCCGTGGTTGGCCAACGACGCCAGAATGGCCTGTCGGATCCACCAGACGGCATAGCTGATGAACTTCACGCCCTGTTCGGG